>JBGXSA010000024.1:0-45561 GCA_041811915.1 Moraxella sp.
CCGCCCAGATATTCGTGCAAATCAGAACCGCAGATGCCAGTATATTTCACCGCAATCTTGACTTGATGGGCTTTTGGGCTTGGGATAGGGGCGGTTTCGACACGGATATCACGCTGACCGTACCAGCGAGCGACTTTCATATTCATAATAATTCCTTAAAATTGACACCAAAAAATTATTGGCACAATTGACTTTGGGGCGATTTTTGTGTTATCAAGGGTGATTTTTGAGTTTTTTATTGGCTTGTTGGGGCGTATTGGCATTTTAATTTGAATAAAAAATAAAGCAAAATCGCCCTTTTTGGGCAATGTCATATTGATTTTAGTAAAATGCATGGTCAAGGCGTTAAGAAGGTATTTTGATTGGGCATAAAGGCGCTTTTGTGTGTATTGTTGTGATGGTTTGTGCTGTTTAAGAGTGCGCTTTTTGAGGGCGAGGCGATGGATGGTTTGACCAAAGACTCATCATAGCGATTGATTAATAAAATAAAAAACACTTATAAACTTAAAATCTGTTATACTATATCGCAAATTTTAAGGATGGTTGTTATGAGTGATCAAAAAAACATACAAACAAATCCGCGCGTCAGTCGTGAGCAAATACAGGCGTGGTTTGATACGCCGCTGATGGACTTGGTGTTAAATGCGCAGCTGACTTTAAGGCAGCATTTTGAGCCGAACCATGTGCAGATTAGCACATTGCTGTCCATCAAAACAGGCAATTGTCCTGAGGATTGCGGTTATTGCTCACAATCGGGTCATCACAATACGGAACTTAGCCCTGAAAAAAAGCTGTCCATTGAAAAAGTGGTGGCTGAGGCGCGCCGTGCCAAAGCGCAGGGCTCAAGCCGTTTTTGTATGGGCGCAGGTTGGCGCCATCCGCACGACAAAGACATGCCCTATGTGTTGGAGCTGGTTCGCCAAGTCAAAGCGCTTGGTCTTGAGACGTGCATGACGCTTGGTATGTTGAGCCAAAATCAGGCTAATTTGCTTGCCGAGGCTGGCTTGGATTATTATAATCACAATCTGGACACATCACGTGAATACTACCAATCCATCGTAAGCACGCGCACCTTTGAGGATAGGCTAAATACGCTGGATTTTGTCAGAAATGCTGGGATTCATGTGTGTTCTGGCGGTATCATAGGTATGGGTGAGAGCCGTCAAGATCGCATTGATTTGTTGTTTGAGTTGGCAAATTTACCAAAACCCCCTGAGTCAATTCCGATTAATTTATTGGTGCCCATCAAAGGCACGCCGATTGCAGACAAGCTTGGTGAGACGCGACTGCCTGTGCTTGAGTGGATGCGCACGATTGCTGTTGCAAGATTGGCGTGTCCGAGCAGTTATGTGCGCATCTCTGCAGGGCGAGAAAGTCTAAGCGATGCTGAGCAGGCATTGCTGTTTATGGCAGGTGCCAACTCATTTTTTTATGGCGACAAGTTGCTGACCACTGATAATGCCACCACCAATCATGATGATGCGTTGATAGAGTCATTGGGTCTGGTGGTGGAACAAGCAAATCCACGCCAAATTCATGTGACCGACGCCAGTAGTGGTGCTATCGGTGTATTGTGCGTGTGATGAGTTTGTTGAATTTGTAATATAATTGATAAATTAAAAATACCGCTTATGTAAGCGGTATTTTTGTGAGTGAATCAAAGACATTTTTTTATAAATCTTTATAAAACAATGTCTTATATGGTTATTTAATGCGCATATCGCCTGTTTCAACAAAGCGTTGGTGCCATGACAATGCCTCGGTGAGTAGATGAGGGGTGTGTAGTCCGCCACCTGATTTTTCTGCACGGTCAAAATAATCATTCAACATATCGCGATAATCTGGATGCGCGCAGTTGTTGATAATGAGCTTGGCGCGCTGACGAGGTGATTTACCGCGCAAATCTGCCATGCCTTGTTCGGTGACGATGAACATCACATCATGCTCGGTATGGTCGTGGTGCGATACCATTGGTACGATACAAGAAATCGCACCATCTTTGGCGACCGATGGGCTGACATACATAGAGAAAAAGCCGTTGCGTGTAAAGTCGCCAGAGCCGCCAATGCCATTCATCATCTTGGTGCCCATGACGTGCGTTGAGTTGATGTTGCCATAGATGTCCGCCTCAATCATTGCGTTCATGCCAATCACCCCTAAACGGCGCACCACTTCTGGGTTGTTGGTGATTTCCATTGGGCGCAAAATGATTTTGTCGCGCAAAAACTCAATGTTGTCATTAAAGCGCTTCAAAGCGTCTGGGCTAAATGACAAAGCCGTGGCAGATGCAGTTTTCATTTTGCCTGCAATAATCAAATCAAGCATACCATCTTGCAATACTTCGGTATAACCTGTTAGGTTCTCAAACGGTGCATCTAAAAGACCTGCCAACACCGCATTGGCGACGTTGCCTACACCAGACTGTAAAGGCAATAGATTGCTGGGCAAGCGACCTGCTTTGACTTCATGGCTAAAAAAGTCAATGATTTGAGCGGCAATGCGCTTGCTCATTTCGTCTGGTTCAGCAAATTTGCTGTTACGATCTTTGGCATCTGTGATGACAATGCCCAGGATTTTGTCTGCTTCACACTCAAGATAAGGGGTGCCAATGCGATCAAAAGGACCTGTGATTGGGATTGGTTTGCGGTGGGGAGGCAGTCCAACCTCGCCATAGATGTCATGCATACCCTCTAGCTTTTCGTTTTGAGCAAGATTGATTTCAATGATGACTTTTTTGGCGGCTTTGAGTGCTTCGGTATCATGTCCAATGCCCATGGCAGGAATGATTTTGCCATCGGCTGTAATCCCAGAGGCTTCAATGATTGCTATTTCAATTGGACCATAAAAGCCTTGGCGCATTTGTTGCTCAACGTGTGACAAATGCATGTCTTGATAGGCGGTATTGCCTGCGTTGATGGAGTTTCTTAAGGTTGGATCTGATTGAAAAGGGCTTCTAAAGCTGATGGCATTTGCCTCTGCCAATACGCCATCGCATTCAGGCGCGGTGGAGGCACCTGTAATCATGCCGATTGCAA
This sequence comes from Moraxella sp., assembly GCA_041811915.1. GTDB lineage: Bacteria > Pseudomonadota > Gammaproteobacteria > Pseudomonadales > Moraxellaceae > Moraxella. The sequence goes on from JBGXSA010000024.1 coordinate 3,036, forward strand.
AAGGTTTGCCGTCTGCGTGCGCAGCTTTTGCTTTGTTGGCAATGGCGGTGGGCAATGCTTTTGGATAGCCTGCGCCTGTAAAGCCACTGATGGCAAGCGTCATGCCATCTTGTACAAAATCAGCCGCTTGCTCGGCAGACATGATTTTACTGCGTAATCCTTCGTGTTTGACACGTTCATGACCGTTTGTCATTGTAATCTCCGTTGGTTAAAAAAAATAAATCAAGTCGCTGGGTGTACTGACGTTTCAAAAAGCGTATAAAATGTCAGTGCACCCTAAATATGCTATGTGTACTATACCCAAAATGGCAAAATTTGGCAAGAAATTATTGCACATCAGTATGTACAAAAGTGCACACCAATTCAATCAAATTATTTGTCGGTCAGCTGTGGAACGGCATTGCCACCACTTAGACCAAGCAGTCCAGACTGAGTATAGATGCCCAACTTTTGACGGGTGTCTGTAATGTCCAGATTGCGCATGGTCAGCTGTCCTATGCGATCCATGGGCGTAAAGGCAGCGTCTTCGGCTTTTTCCATGGTCAGGCGCTCTGCTTCATAGGTTAGGTTTGGTGATTCGGTATTTAAAATCGTATAGTCATTGCCACGGCGCAGCTCCAGCGTTACTGTACCTGTGATGGCGCGAGCGACCCAACGTTGAGCTGTTTCACGCAGCATTAAAGCCTGAGAATCAAACCAACGCCCTTGATAAAGTAGGCGCCCCAAACGCAGTCCATTAATGCGATATTGTTCAATGGTGTCTTCGTTGTGAATGCCTGTCACCAAGCGTTCATAAGCAATGTGCAACAATGCCATGCCAGGCGCCTCATAGATGCCGCGCGATTTGGCCTCGATGATGCGATTTTCAATTTGGTCGGTCATGCCAAGTCCATGACGTCCGCCCACTTCGTTGGCTTTTAGGATTAAATCCACAGGGCTGTCAAAGCGTTCGCCGTTAATCGCTACAGGTGTACCCTCTTCAAAGGTAATACTGACGGTCTCTGGCTTTACCACCACATCTTCGCGCCAAAAAGCAACGCCCATAATTGGCTCAACAATATTGATGCTTGCATCCAAAAATTCCAAATCCTTGGCTTCGTGCGTAGCGCCAAGCATATTAGAGTCGGTGGAATAAGCCTTTTCTTTGCTCATTTTGTAGTCATAGCCATTGTCAATCAAAAACTGACTCATCTCGCTGCGACCACCAAGCTCATCAATAAATACTTGGTCAAGCCAAGGTTTGTAAATCTTCAGATTGGGATTGGTTAATAAGCCATAACGATAAAAGCGCTCAATGTCATTGCCTTTATAGGTTGAGCCATCGCCCCAAATATGCACATCATCTTCACGCATGGCGGTAACAAGCATGGTGCCTGTCACTGCGCGCCCCAATGGGGTTGTGTTAAAATAAGGCATACCGCCTGTGCTGATGTGAAAGGCACCACATTGAATGGCGGCAATGCCCTCGCGCGCAAGTTGCAGACGGCAATCCACCAAACGTGCTTTGATGGCGCCATAGCTTTCTGCTTTTTTTTGGAATGGCATCATAATCAGACTCGTCAGGCTGCCCCAAATTGGCGGTATAAGCATAAGGCTCGGCGCCTTTTTGCTTCATCCAAAGCAGTGCTGCTGAGGTATCAAGACCACCTGAAAAGGCGATGCCGACTTTTTTGCCGACGGGAACATTTTGTAGAATCGTTGCTGACATATATTGTCCTATTGATGGATTGAATAACGCACAAATTAAAATATTGTCAATGTAACAAAACCACTCATTTTTTGCAACTGATTTTTATTCAATGCTTTTTGATTTGATGTAGAGGGTTGTGTTGATTGGATTAAACCAAAAGGTGTGGATTAAGGCTTGATGATTTCTGTACTCAAAAAAAGCGTGTAGCCTAGAATGTGTTGAGATTTTACGCATTTTACAAAATATCAGCAGGGCAAGATTTGAATTTTTAAATCTTTCTGTGTTTTAAGTATTCCGTGTTTTAAATCTTCTATAAACCAAAACACCATACACATTAAGCATAATTTCGCTGTCTTAAAATCTCATACAGACACACCGATCCTGCCACACCGACATTTAGGCTTTCTTGCCCGTTTGGTTGGGGTAAGGCAAGCTTGTGGCTGATATTCAAAAGTATATCGTCCACGCCTTGCCCTTCGTGTCCCATGATTAACGCCAAAGGCTGTGTTAAATTAAGCTCATAAATCACCTTGTTGGTGTGTGAGCTTGTGGCAAAAAACGGCACTTTGACAAACTGTAAAATTTCATCAACCGACACATTTTCATAAATGGTTAAGCTAAAATTTGCCCCCATGCCCGCTCGCAAAGTTTTGGGACTGTAGGCTTGGGCACTGCCTGTTGTGCAAATCACCGTATCAAAGCCCACCGCAGAGGCAGTACGCAAGAGCGTGCCCAAATTGCCATTATCCTGCACGCCGTTGATGATTAGGCAGTCGCTTTTAATCTCTTGATTGAATTGATAATTTGGCATATCAATGATTGCCATAATTGGCAAGCTTTCGCCAAGTGTGCGAATGTCTTTATAAAGATTGTCGGATATGGTTAAAATTTTTATGCCATTATTTAAATGGTTTAAGCGTGCAATTAGCGTATTAATTTCAGCATTTTGTAAGCCATTTTCACTCACAATCACCGTGTTTGGCGACAAATTGGCATTTAAATAAGCATCCAATAAATGCACGCCTTCTATCACCGTCCGCCCCATTTTTTTGCGTTGGCGTGATTGGGTGAGTAACGCATGGGCGGTTTTGATGATGGGGTTATCCTTTGAAGTGATGAGCATTACAGCATCTCTTCGTGCAATTTTTTGATATAATCCACTTCATTTTTGGCACCCAGCACCACAGGCACACGCTGATGAATGCTTGTGGGCGTAATATCCAAAATGCGATTCACCGCATCGGTACTGGCACCACCTGCTTGCTCCACAATCATACTCATTGGGTTTGCCTCGTACATGAGACGCAATTTACCTGCTTTATTGGCAAATTTGGTATCAAATGGATAGGTAAATAGCCCACCACGAATGAGAATGCGGTGTACATCACCAACCATCGCCGCAATCCAGCGCATATTAAATTCCTTGCCACGCACACCGGTTTCGCCTTGGTTGCACTCATCAATATAGCGTTGCATGGGTGGCAACCAATAACGATAATTGGACGCGTTGATGGCGTATTCTTTGGTATCAGCGGCGATATTGACCTTGTCATTGACCAGTACAAACTGACGCAAAGCAGGATCAAAACCAAACATCGCCACGCCATCACCCAAGGTCAGCACAAGCATGGTGGAGGTGCCATACAGCAGATAGCCTGCCGCAAGCTGATTTGTGCCTTTTTGTAAAAAATCATCATCGCAAGCTTTTTGCCCTTGATTGTGATAAGGCAAAATAGAAAAAATCGTACCCACCGCCATATTAATGTCAATATTACTTGAGCCGTCCAATGGGTCAAATAAAACCAAAAGCTCGCCATCTGGATTGGCACAGGTAGCGTGATCCAGCTCTTCTGACGCAACACCCGCACAATGTGTATTGGCACTCAACGCATTTAATAATAAATCATTGGCGATGACGTCCAGCTTTTTTTGGGCTTCGCCTTGCACGTTTTCGTTGCCAGCATCACCCAAAATATCCGCCAACGCCCCTCGGCGTAATAAATCGCTGATTTGTTCGCCTGTGTGGGTGATGGTGTGAATGATGGACTTGATGGTGCCTTGTGCACCTTGTTCTTCTAAATAATCGGTCAGTGTGGTGACGTTGATAAACATAACAAATTCCTTATGAAAGTGATTGCCTGATGGCTTGCTAATCTTTTTAAATAATCGTGTCAAACAAATTGGGTCAAACAAATAGTTGCGACTAAATTGCACTTAAGTTACAGTGTGCGCAGATTTGAGCAATATTTTAGCATGATTTGGTGGTGAGTTCATCTGTAATTTTGCCAAAGTGCTGTGCAGTCAGTGACTGCAGCTATAATGGGGAATTTACTCAAAAAAACATGCAAATGGCGGTGAGTTGTTATGATTTTTGTAGAGAATTTTGTTAAAATAAGTCAATTTGTTTTTTGTCTGTCTTAAGGATTAGTCATGCTTGATTTAACCGCACAGCTTCACCGTTCTCAATCAGCACCTCAATTAACTGCCGACGGCAAGCTTTGTCATTTTTTGAGTGTGGAGGGGTTGAGTCGTGATTTACTCATGCAAATCATTCATAAGGCAAATGGTTATTTGCTGGAGGGCGGGCAAATTCAAAATTCAGATGAACTGGCAGGGTGCACGGTGATGAATTTGTTTTTTGAAAATTCCACGCGCACGCGCACAACCTTTGAAGTTGCCGAAAAGCGACTGGGCGCAAATGTGCTGAATTTGGACATTGCCAAATCCTCCACTTCCAAAGGCGAAAGTCTTGCCGATACTTTGTGGAATCTGCAGGCGATGACGGCGGATGTGTTTGTGGTGCGCCATTCGTCCAGTGGCGCCATGCACTTTATGGCAAGCCATGTGTGCCCAGATGTCGCGGTCATCAATGCAGGCGATGGGCAGCACGCACACCCCACCCAAGCCATGTTGGATATGCTGACGATTTATAGAGAAGCGCCACGTCCTTTTGATGAGCTGTCGGTGGCAATCATCGGTGATATTAAGCACAGCCGTGTGGCGCGCTCTGATATTTGTGCTTTGCAGACACTTGGGGTTAAGGACATTCGGGTTATCGCACCCAAAACCTTGCTGCCAAAAGGCATTGAGCGCTACGATGTGCGCGTGTATGACGACATGGCGCGCGGTATGGCAGATGTGGATGTGGTGATGAGTTTGCGCATTCAAAATGAACGCATTGGCTCGCAGCTGCTACCCTCCACCAGCGAGTATTACAAAATGTACGGCATCACCAGTGAGCGCATGAAGCTTGCCAAGCCTGATGCCATTGTCATGCATCCAGGCCCGATGAATCGTGGGGTTGAGATTGCCTCTGAGGTGGCTGATGGTGAGCAATCGGTGATTTTAAAGCAAGTTAATAATGGCATCGCGGTGCGTATGGCGGTGATGGCAATGGCGGTGCAGGGGCAAAAACAAGTGTACACACAGGGGGTGATGTGATTACTACGCCTTTATCCAAAGCATTGGCTCGCCTAAAAGAAGGTTGGGAGCGGTATCAAATAGATACAGACGATGAGCAAATTCGTGATGGTTTGATTCAGCGATTTGAATTTAGCTATGAATTGAGTCATAAGCTGATTAAGCGTTATTTGGAACAAACCTCTGCTCATGCCGATGAGATTGATGTCATGAGTTTTGCTGAATTGATTCGCACAGCCAATGAAAAAGGTTTGCTGCTCAATGATTGGGAAAAATGGAGAATTTATAGACAAATGCGAAATATGACCAGTCATACTTATAACGAAAAGATTGCCATTTTGGTGGTAGAGGGTATTCCTGATTTTATCAAAGAATGTGATTATTTATTAAACAAACTAAACACACAGGATAATAAAAAATCTCAATGAATACACTCAAACTCAGCCAAGATGAATTGATGTTGGTGCAACAAATTTTAAACAAGATTGTGCCTAATTATACTGTCTATGCCTTTGGTTCTCGTGCCAAGGGTGATGTATGCAAGCCTTATTCGGATTTGGATTTGGTGGTGATGAGTGATGAGCCACTTGATTTGGCAGTGATGGCAGAGCTTAGGGATGATTTTGATGAATCGGATTTGGTATTCAAAACAGATATTAGCGATTGGGCAAGTCTGTCTCATGAATTTAGGCAGCGCATCCAAGATGATTTGGTGCCAATTACTTGATTGGAATTGGCGCCAAGTCAATGCGACTGCTTAAAAATTTTTGACAAAAAAGCAATCATTTTTAATGAAATATTTACTTGTAAGCGTAATTAATTGTGAACAGGCTCTATTATTTAAGACCAATAAGATTATTAAGGGTAAATTATGACACTACAAAACCATCTGCCAGAAAGCTGGAATTTTGATATCGCCCAATTAGATGGTGTGGCTACGGACAATAAATGGCTGCTACCGCCACTTGTGGATTTGGGCGCGATGATTGCTGATGATGAGCATTCCAACATTCAAACAGAAGCTCGGTGCGCACATCAAAACGGTTTTTTGCACGTGGTTACCACACCCAGCATGGCGCGTGCTTTGGACAACCCATCCATGGTGGATGATGTGCGCCAAAAAGCACAAAAAAATGGCATTCATTTGCATTGTGTGGGGGCGCTGACGCAAGCGCTTGGCGGTCAAAAGCTTGCCAATCTTGCAAGTTTAAAGCCTGTTACGATTGCTGTATCCAATGGTCGGGCGGGTTTTGATAATGATGATGTCCTACTGCGCGCGCTTGAATACGCCAAGACTTTTGAGGTGAAAGTCTTTTTTTATCCAGATGAGCCAAGCCTTTCCAAAAATGGCGTGGCACACGATGGCTATGTGGCAAGCTATCATGGCTTGGCGGGCATTCCGTGGATTGCAGAGACGGTGGCGCTTTCCAAGCAACTGCTGATTGTTGAAGAGACGGGCGTATCGGCGCATTTTAGCCAGCTCAGCTGTCGCACCTCTGTGGAGCTTATTCGCACTGCCAAAGCCAAAGGATTGCCAGTGACTTGCGATGTGGCAATGCATCAACTGTTTTTGACGGATGATGCCATTGATGGTTACAACACGCTTGCGCATGTGATTCCGCCGCTGCGCAGCAATACCGACCAAAAGGCACTGATTAAAGGGCTGCAAGATGGCACGATTGACGCCATTTGTAGCCATCATGAGCCTGTCTCAAAAACCCATAAGCTAGCGCCCTTTGCAGACAGCGTGGCGGGCATCAGCGCTTTGGATACTTTCATGTCGCTGGCGTGTCGCCTTGTGTCTCATGGTATTTTGAGTACAGAGCAGCTCATTGATAAGATTAGCCTAAATCCTGCACGAATTATTGGGCTTGACATCCAGTCCATGCACACGCAAGCGATTTTGGTTGATCCTCATCTGACATGGCAGGTCAATGAAAAAACGCTGTTGTCTGGCGGTAAAAATACACCATTTTTAAATCAAACCTTATCAGGACGTGTGGTGGCGGTGTTTGATTGAGTTTGCAATCAGCATAAGAGTAAATGTGTCAAAAAACCATCCAAAAGTAAAAATGGATGGTTTTTTGGTGAATGGCTTAGGTTATGCTTAGGTTATAAATTGCGCTTGATGTCTTTGGCGATGCCTTTACCCTTGCCAAACAAATGGCGCACGGTTTTGATTTTTTGAATCCAAGCACCAACTTTGCCTTGGGTGAAGGCAGCTTGACCATCAGGAATGATGAGGCGGCTGTCGCTGTCATTGCTTGGTTCGGCGTAGCGCGCGTCGGCATTGTAACTGGCAACAGACTGCTCAATATTGTCCGCTTCGCTGTCGCGTTTGCTTGCGCTGATTTTGCCAAGCTCTTGTTTTGGACGGATGGGCGTGGTTTCAAACAAATAACCCAAAGGCATATTGAGCGTGTCTTTGACGCTTTCTTCGGTTTTGACCAAGCTGTCATACAGTTCCACAAACCACGGATCATAATCAGCCTGTCTTAGCGCATCCAGCTCTTTTTTGATGGGCAGAGGGTAGGGCAGACTTTTATAAAATTGCCACAAATTGATGGTGTCCAAGTCTTTTTTTAATACATAACCCTCATCGGTTTTGCTGATGAGCTGATTGTGTACAAGCTGATTGATGTAGGTTTGCCATTTTGGCAGCTCTTTTCTACCAAGCACATTGCGCAGTTGCTGTTCGGTGGTGGCTTTGTTTTTTTGGTGATTTTTGTAAATCAGGTTTAGCATATCCAATAAGCTTAATAGCGGATGGCGCACAGGTACTTCTTTGGTGTCAAACACCGTCAAAGTGTAGCTGATTTCCACGCCAAGCAAAATCAAATTCCACGACAAATAAATCCACATCAAAAACACAGGCAAGGCGGCAAACGTGCCATATACCGCTTCATAGCTTGTAAAATTGGCAATGATAAGACCAAACACACGCTTGACAATCTCAAAAATGATGGCGATGATAACGCCTGCAATGACGGCATTTTTGATGGGAACTTTGACTTTTGGAATAAACCAATACATGGCAATAAAGCCTGCAATGGTCACCAAAAATGACACAATTTCAACCCAAATGCCCCAATCAATGCCATATCCTGCAAATTGACGATTCAAAAAATTAAGACTTTGCACGGCATTTGAGGCGATGAACGCCACGCCAAGCACCAAAGGAATGCCAATGACCATGACAAGATAGCGCATGATGCTCACCACGCCGCCTGTTTCTTCTTCCACGCGCCAAATTTGATTGAATGCCGTCTCAATGGTGATGAGCGTCATGATGGTGGTGACAAACAAAAAGCCAATACCAATCGTGGTCAGCCCCGTTGATTTTTCAGCAAAGCTGTTGATGTATTCGGCGATTTGTGCGCTGGATGAGGGCAACAGATTGTTGTAGATGGCGGCTTGGACTTGCTCGCGCATATCTGACAGCGCAGGTACGGTGGCAAAAATCACAAGCAATACCGTAATCATCGGCACAAGCGACAGCAGTGTGGTGTAGGTTAGACTGGCTGCTTTTTGCGTGCAATTGTCTTCCAAAAAATGGCGCGTGAGCAGACGTAAATACATGAACCAACGATGATGTGCAAAAGGCAATTTATTGAGTAAATGAACCATAGTAAACATGAAAATTGATTGGTATTTACCGCATTTTACCAAACAATTGACAAAATTGGGTAAAATTTAGCAATTATGTTGTTACAATGTGTATTTTTGGACAATATTCGCCGCATCAAATCGCTTTTGCGTTGAATTGGTGTTTTGGCTTGACAAAATGCAAATAACGGTTGATATTTTTATATTTTTGGTTAGAATTGGAATGTGTTGATGAATTGCTTTTAAATAATTTTAAAGTAATGATTTTAAAGTGATGATTTTGGAATGATGGTTTATGATGATTGGTTTTAAGGAAAATAATGTGAATAAACTCATAAAAAAACCTGCTTATTGGGTGGTTTTGATTGCTTTATTGGCAGGGTGTGCCCAAAATGATTCTGCCACCAAAAACGCCGCCCACGCTGATGAACCCAAAACCAATCCAAGCCCAACCGATACGCTCAAGCATATTGATAAAACTTTAAGCAATGCAGGCAAGATAACCAAAGCCTCTCAAGTGAAATTTGAGGTGTTTGATTTTGATTATAAGTTGCCAAAATCAGTCACCGATGCTTGCAAAATTGAGCCCAAAGATGGCGAAATGGGTTGTCCTGAGGTGCAGATACAGCTTGCCAAAAGCCAGCCAAGCTTTATTGCTGATGTGGTCAATCGCGCGGTGACCAATGATGATAATCCGCAAAAAATCAAATTTCGCCAAAGCTTGGATGAATTTGCTCAAAGTCAAATTAATGAAGAAAGCACAATCGCTTATTATACGCACACCACCATTGAGCGCTTACTCAATCACAAAAACCTTGTGCAGATTGCCATTCATGACGATGTGTTTTTGGGCGGTGCGCACAACATACCAAGCAGTACTTATTTGCTGTTTGATATGGATTTGCAAAGCCAAATTCATTATTCTGATTTATTAACGGCAGATGACAGTCTTTATACGCTGCTGCACGAGGAGTTTTTGGCATATTTGTTGGAATCGGGCATTACAAGCGCTGAAGAAATCGCCGAATATGAGCAGATGTGGCCTTTTGAGATGACGCAGAATGCTTATTTTAATGAGCAAGGCTTGGTGTTTGTTTATGATCCGTATCAGATGGGATCTTTTGCAGCAGGATTTATTGAGCTTACCGTGCCTTATGATAAGCTTCATGGTACAATCAGACCTCAATATTTGTAATCATAAATCTTTGTCGCTTTAAGCATTTGTTGTTGTGATGGCTTTTTATCCCAAGTATTTTTTTATTCCAAGTATTAAGTTAAAACTTGCCCCAACCAACATTTGAATCGCCCACAGTTGCAATAAAAGCTAAAATGCACCCAAATTTGTATGGGTGCATTTTTGTTGTGCGTCATCGCTTATTTAGTCATCGTTTTATCTATTGACCAATTCCGCGAATGTTCTGAATGATTTTGTCCAAGGTTTGGCTGGCTGTGCGGTCAGTTGCCGCCGCCGCTGCCAATGATTTTTCCAGCTCGGCGATGGTGTCGTACAAATCCAAACAATGCAAAACCAAAAGCTCTTCATTGGTCGGGCTTTTGCCGCGTACGTTTTTGCGCATTTGCTTTAAGCTGTCGTTTAGTTTGTCGGCGCTGTGATTGAGTGTGTCAATGAGATTGACAGGCGCGTTAATGCGGTGGGTGGTGCCTGAGATGACAATGTCCACATTTTTAAACTCAGACACAGGCGGTGTCAGTCTTGTTGGCGCATTGTCGGTGGGCTTTGCGGTGCTTTCGCCAAGCTTGTTTTTTAATAGATTCTCATCCACTTTCACCACCGTTTCAGGTTTGCTGGTGGGCTTGGATAGTTGGTCAAGTGAGGGCATGGCGGGCGGTCGTTGTGTGTTTGTCATAGCAGTCTCTGATGGGCTAAATTTAGGCAATTTTGTGTGGTTTTTGATAAGGTTTAATTATGGTAAGGCTTTTAATTCACCGTACCGTTATCAATGTTTTGTAGCCATTCTTGAATCAGCTCAGCGCGCTCAATGGCGGTGCGGTTTTTTTGTTTTAGGACTTTGTTTTCTTCGCTCAAGCGCTCAATCAGCTGGGCTTGTTCGGTGTTTTGTGTCATAAGCTCGTTGAGTTTTTGGGCGGTGCTGTCGTGAATTTGAGTCAGCTCGTTGTGTTCGTGCGTCAGATTGGCAAGCTTATTTTCAAGCTCGCTGATGGTGCGCTGATATACAGGCTCATTGTTGGGCTTGTTTTTTAAATTGGCAAGCTCTGTGGCGGTCACATGGTAGCGGCGTGACAGCTCCTCGGTCGCTTGTTGCAGTTGATTGATTTTGTCGTCTAAAGAAAATTGAGTCATGGTTATAAAAAACCTTTAAAAGTTTGCAGTTAAAGTGTGTAGTTGCATATCAAATGACTCCATCATAACAAATTTTTGGCGCAAAAAAAAGAATTTGCCTTGTGATTTTTAAAATCGCACTCATTTATAACAGTTTTATAACACTTAATTTTTTAATCAAGGTTTGGTTTATGAATGATTATTTGTCAGGTTTTGATGATTGGCAGTCGGCTTTTGCGGATTGGTCGGATGTTTCCATCAGTGAGTTGCATGGTATGATGACGGCGGTGGTTTGTGTTTGTCATGCGCCCAAGCAAGATGAATGGGCAAGATTTTTGTCGGAGCTGTCTTTTGATGTGCCAAACGAAGAGGCGCTGGCGCTTTTGACAGAATATGGCGAAGATGTGGCGCACAGCCTTGGTGACAAAGAAGAGGCGTATGAATATTTGCCATTATTGCCAGATGATGAACACGATTTGCACGAAAGATTGCGCGCGCTCAAAGATTGGGCAGGTGGTTTTATCAGTGGGCTTGGCATGGTGGATGTGCGGCTACAAGACGATGAGCGCGAAATGATTGCCGATTTGTCCAAGATTGCCGCCATTCGTATCAATGAGCAGTCGGAGGCGACCGAAGAGCATTATTTGCATTTGTATGAATTTGCGCGCATGGTGCCTGTTGCGCTTGCGGTGTATAACAAAAAGTCTGTCATGAGTCTTGCGCTCATCAAAGGCTTGGCGACCGACCGCAAAACCGCGCATGAAATGAATGGTATAGCAGACGTCAATCATAAAACACAGTCGTCCACAGCGCTGCCACCCATTGTTGATGCGATGAACGGCTTTATCAATTAAATCAAAAGGCGATTGTTAAGCGATGAGTTGATGATGTTCCATGAGCATTGAGCATTTTTTATTGTTTTTTGTCAGCACCTTGATGATTTCGGCGACACCAGGCCCAAATATGTTGCTTGCTTTTGTGCATGGGGTTAATTTTGGTGTGCGTCGTACTTTGTGGACATTGCTGGGGCTTAGTGCAGGCTTGTTTGCGCTGCTACTCGTGGCTTTGTTTGGTCTTGATGTCATTAATCGTCAAGCGTCGTGGGCTTTGGTGATTATTAAAGTCGTTGGCGCCTTGTATTTGGCGTATTTGGGCGTTAAAGCTTGGCGCGATGATTCTGGCTTTGATGCGCCCACCAAAGCGGTGGATGCCGCGACTCATCTGCCCATAAAGGCTACACCCAAGCCGTGGCAATTATTCAAATTGGGCATTTGGGTGTCCTTATCCAACCCCAAGGCGATTTTGTTTTTTGTGGCATTTTTTCCAAAATTCATTAATTTTCAAGCACCTGTATTGGTGCAATATATTCTTTTGACCTTGGGGTTTTTTGTCAGTGAGACGCTCTGTCAGCTCGTTTATGTGATTGGTGGGCGCCGTTTGGCAGGATGGTTACAAGCAAGCAATCGGCTTGTGTGGCTAAATCGCATTTGTGGTGTGCTGTTTGTGCTGATTGCGGTGGGGCTGCTGTGGGAGGTGGTGTTTGGTTGATGCAAATATGCATGACAGAATGATTGTTTATGGATATGGCTGGTTTTATAGATAAGCCCTATATGCGTGAGGGCTGTCAATACAATAAGCGTGCTGATGATGATTGGCTGGTGGCTATAAGGTGTGTCAAAGCTATCAATAACGACACACCTTAGCCAAGCCAGCATTAACCAATGACATCCACAAGCTCACCTTTGACCATGTGCGGACCGACAAATTCAGTGATTTTGACATTAACAAATTTCCCCAAAAGCTCATCATCCCCCACAAATATCACCGAGCGTGTATTTTCGGCGCTGCCATGCAGATGACCGTCCATACGGTCGGATTTTTCTTCCACCAATACAGGCACAACCGTACCAATCATGGCACGCGTCTTGGCAAAGGTGGAGTCCAAAATCACTTGCTGAAAAGTGGCAAGGCGTGCTTTTTTGGTTGCCAAATCCACATTGTCTGGCAAATCAGCAGCAGGCGTGCCAGGGCGTTTTGAATAAATAAAGCTGTAAGAATGGTCAAAATCCAAATCACGAGCAAGCTGTAAAGTGTCATTAAAGTCTTCGTCCGTTTCATTGGGAAAGCCGATGATAAAATCACTGGACAACAAAATATCAGGACGTACCGCACGCAATTTATTGATTTGATTGATATAAATGTCAATGGTGTGATTGCGTTTCATGGCTTGCAAAATGCGGTTACTGCCACTTTGCACAGGCAAGTGCAAGTGATTGACAAGCTTTGGAATTTTGGCGTAGGCATCAATGATGTCATCGGTAAATTCTAAAGGGTGACTTGTGGTAAAGCGAATGCGGTCAATGCCGTCAATGTGTGATACATAGTGTAATAATTCGCTAAATCGGCAAATCGTGCCATCGTGCTTTTCGCCGCGATAGCCGTTGACGTTTTGTCCAAGCAGGTTGATTTCGCGCACGCCTTGCTCGGCTAAGCTATCAATTTCAGCGAGTACATCGTCCAAAGGACGCGAAATTTCTTCACCACGCGTATACGGCACCACACAAAACGAGCAGTATTTTGAACAGCCTTCCATGATGGATACAAATGCCTTAAAGCCTTCCACCTTTGGCTCTGGCAAAAAGTCAAATTTTTCAATACTGGGGAAGGACACATCCACCACGCCAATGCGGTTTTTGGGTTTGACATCGCTTTGTGATTGCGATTTTTCGTACAGCTCTGGCAGACGGTGCAAGGTCTGTGGCCCAAACACCATATCCACATACGGCGCGCGTGCTTGGATGTTATCGCCTTCTTGACTTGCCACACAGCCGCCCACACCAATGACCAAATCAGGATTTTTTTCTTTGAGTTTTCGCCAGCGACCCAATTGGCTAAAGACTTTTTCTTGGGCCTTTTCACGAATAGAGCAGGTGTTCATAATGAGCACGTCCGCTTCATTGATGTCATCGGTCAAAATCATGCCGTGACTATCACCCAGTACATCCGCCATTTTTTCAGAGTCATAGACATTCATCTGACAGCCTTGGGTCTCAATATAGACTTTTTTGGCATTTGGGTGCGTACTTTGTGCAAAATCATCAGAGGCGATGTTTTTTGGGGCGGATTGGACAGTTTTTGGGTCAAAAACAGCGACAGTCATGAGGCTACCTATGGTTATGAATTTGGGTGATGAATTTGAATTAACTTATTATTATAACAAATTTTGCCATGATTTTCATCAATCTGCGCTTGATTTAAAAAATCAATCGTTTGATAACAATTCATAGTTTGATGATTTAAATGATAAATGGTTGAATGATTGAATGTTTTGCAATGATGGTACAACTGAATGATGCACTTAAAATTAACACGCTGTTAAGCCATTGGTTGCGCATGGATGGCAACATTTTTAAACAATTTATTAAGCAGTCAGCAAGTTATTTTAATTCAATTATGTGTATAATTGTGTTAATTCAAAAAGCTGTACAAAATGCTTTGTCATCAAAGCGCGCTTTGTATGGCTTTTTGATGTGTGTAATGATTTTATAAAGTACCACGACAAAAAGTTACAAATCATAATTTTCAAACACAATCGGGTAATCTTATGACTGCTAAATTCACCATATCTATGCTGAGCGCCTGTGTTGGCTTGGGCGCGCAAATTGCTTGTGCCAATACGTCTGTAAACTATATAAATGATACAAGTGTTTATAATTTTGAAGATATTAAACGCGCTGCCAGTCAAGATGATATGAACAGTTTGTATAATTATGAAAGCAGTATGCAAGGTACATTGTTTGCCATGTATCCCACCTACCACCGATTGAATGAAGAGCTGTCTTATCAATCGCCTGCCAATGTCATCAATTTTTCGCGCCAATATCCAAACACGGTCATGGGCGAAAAATTGGTTGCTGATTTTGCCGAAGATAAGGCGCGCGTGGGCGATTATGCGTCAGTGCGCGAGGTGGCAAACTACATCAGCAACGCTGATGATTCTGAAAGCTGCGCGATTGCACTTGGTTATAATCAAAGCAGTCAATATCAACAAGCGCTTGGCAAAAAAGACGATGTTTGGCTGTTTACCGAAAATAAAGGTCAGCCTGAGTTGTGTGACAAGCTCGCCTATGAGATGGCTTATAACAAAGGCATTACTCAAAATGACCGCTATGACAGATTGGTGCGTATGATGCGCATTGACCGCCGTCAGCTGTCGTCAAAGCGCCCGCCCGTGAACAAAGAGTTTGAAATTGTACAACTGGCAGGACAGCTTAATCTGCCCATCACACAAGCGCAGCTCAGTAATATTCGCGCCAATCCCAATGGCTTTATCACCCAATTTTATCAAAATCCAACAGGCGTTAATCAATACCTGTATTTGTACGCCATCAATCAGCTGGCTTTGAGGTCTTATAGTGAGGCTGCCACACAGCTTAGTTACGATGTGCAGCAAAACCAAAGCCGGCGTTTTTTGGAGGATAATATCATTCGCTATGCTTGGCGCAGCATTGCTGTCATGCGCATGAACATGAATACCGACCATGGGTTTGGTATGGATTCGGTGACTTATTTTAAAAACAGTTTGGGCGTGCCTTTTAATCGTGAGGAGGCGGAGGATTATGCGCAAGCGGCGATTTATTTTGGACAATGGCAAGATGTGTTAAATGCCGTCAATGCCATGGATAATGTGCAAAAAAATGAACGGAATTGGCAATATTGGCAGGCGCGCGCGCTTGAGATGACCAACAACAAAGCTGCTGCCAAGCGCATTTATCAGGCGCTGTCTGTCGGCATTGATTATTATGGACTGCTTGCCAAAGACAGACTGGGTCAGCGCCTAACGCTGCAAGATGTGGGTGGCAATGTGTTGCCATCGGTGGGCATGGCTGAGCGCAATTATGTCTACAGCAATCCAAGTTTTGCGCGCGCATTAAAGCTGATGGAGGTCAATGCTGCTGAAAGCGATGTCAATCGTGAATGGAATTGGGCGGTGCGTGAGGCGCGCAAAAACAATGACGTCAATTTGATTTTGTGGGCATCTGCCATTGCTCAGAGCATGGGCAACTATTCGCGCAGCATTCAAGCGATTGAGACCACCGACTCAGTGCGCAATGCTGCGTTGTCACACCCCACACCTTATCAAAATCAAGTGGTGAATTACAGTCGCAGTGTGGGCATTGACCCTGCTTGGACTTATGGCATTATGCGCCAAGAAAGCCGTTTTGTCGCCCACGCGCGTTCATCGGCAGATGCGCGCGGACTTATGCAAATGCTGCCAGGCACCGCCAAGCAAGTGGCGCGTTCGCTTGGTGAGAGCGCAGGGGATTTGTATAATCCAGATACCAGCATTCGTTATGGTACAAAATATTTGGCGGACAAACTGGGTGATTTTAATCATCAAATCGTTGTGGCAACCGCAGGCTATAACGCAGGTTCTACGCCTGCACGCGCATGGCTGCCCAAGCAAGGCAGTATGAGTGCTGATCAGTATGTGGAGGCAATCCCTTATGCCGAAACGCGCGCTTATGTGAAGCACATTATGGAAAATGCCGCCATTTATAGCGTGTTATTGGGTAATAATATCAGCATTGGTCAGCGTATGGGTACAGTCAGTCCAGTTTGGTAGGATTTGATTGATAATCAAATGATTTTTTGGGTTTTTAGAAATGTAAAATTTTTCTTGCATAATCTTACACTGTGATTTATAGTGATGTTTTTGTGATTTGTTATTTTTATTGTTTAGGAGAGCTTATGTTAAGAATTATTTTGCTTGGACCGCCAGGCGCAGGAAAGGGCACGCAAGCTCAGCTCATTTCCAAAGAATTTGCTATTCCCCAAATTTCAACAGGTGATATGTTGCGCGCCGCCATTAAGGCAGACACAGCGCTTGGTAGACAAGCCAAATCTGTGATGGATGCAGGTCAATTGGTGTCTGATGATTTGATTATTAATTTGGTCAAAGAGCGTTTGGCTGAGCCTGATTGTGCCAACGGCTGTATTTTTGATGGCTTTCCGCGCACCATTCCTCAAGCGCAGGCGTTGAGCGAGGCTGGCGTTGCTATTGATAAAGTGATTGAGATTGCGGTGGCTGATGATGAAATCGTCAATCGTCTGTCGGGTCGTCGTATGCATTTGCCATCAGGACGCACTTATCATGTCATTTACAATCCCCCCAAAGTGGCGGATGTGGATGACGAGACAGGTGAACCATTGGTGCAGCGTGATGATGACAAAGAAGCAACCATTCGCGATCGCTTGGCGGTGTATCACAATCAAACTTCAGCATTGATTGATTTTTATCAAAATCTTGCCAAATCTGGTCAAAACGCACCGAGCTATCACAAATTTGATGGCACAAAGCCCATTGATGAGATTAAAAATCAAATTTTTGCTGCATTAAACAGCTAAAGCATTTTTGAAAATTGCCTTGATTATTGTTTGATAATTAAGGCAATTTTTATGTATTGATTTTATGTATTGAGATGGTAAGTTGCTTGGCTTAAGTGCCGCTGATATAAAACTGTCCATGCTTTAAAAAATTGGCAGTCAAATCCGCCGTCAGTTGATTGGTCAAAAGTGCGCTGTGTGTCACAGGCAGTGTGATGTGTTCTTTGGCGCAGGCAAGTTTGGTTTCAAACACAAAAACTGTGCCATCGTGTGCATGGTCAAGCAAGGCGTGTTTGCGCTGATGATGATACAAAAACGGCAAGCCAAGACCAAAAGATTTGGTGCCTGCAATGATACCAAGCTCTATGTGACTTGGCATGGCAAGACAATTGCCGTCAAGTGCGTTGTGATAGGCTTGCCCGATCAGCGGTTTGAGCCACCGATGGGCATAATGCGCGGTCGTGCTGCCATTGTGAGGCGTGCCCAAAGTCACCACTCTGTGCACCTGCCAATTGGGGTATTGTGCCAAAAATGTGCGAATAACAAGTCCGCCCAAGCTGTGCCCAACCAGATTGAAAGGGCTGTGTGTTGGGTGATTGTTCATCAAAAATTCATGAAGGCGTTTGGCGTGGATGTCAATGGCGTCTTTTAGGCTGTAGTAACGAAAAGACTTGGCAGACAGCTGATGTTGTCTTAATTTATTGACCAATGGCATAATCGCCCATGAATTTTGGTGCAACCCATGGACGACATAAACAGGCGGATGTGGGACTGGCATGGTAGTCAAACTAAGCGACAAGCAGGACGACAATCAAACAGGGCGATGATCAAGCTAAGCTAGATGCAGCAATCAGTTTATGATGTCATTTGCCGCGATAGGTGATACGACCTTTGGTTAAATCATAAGGCGTCATTTCAACTTTGACTTTATCGCCTGTCAAAATGCGAATGTAATGCTTGCGCATTTTGCCTGAGATGTGGGCGATGATTTCATGCCCATTGTCCAAGCGTACTTTAAATAAGGTATTTGGCAAAGTGTCAATCACTTCCCCTTCAAACTCAATAATATCGTCTTTTTTTGCCATAATTTGTCAAATAAAATTAAAAAATCTATTTTATCAAAAAAAAACTAATTTGGCAAATTTAACCAACTTGGCGTCAAGGGTAAATTTGGCAAATAAGCTTGATATTTGGGCGGATAAGTGGCATTGATGAAGTACAGCCCATCAGCGCTGGCGGTAGGTGGGGCGAGTGCACGATTTTTTTGGGCAATCAGTGTGGCGATGGCGTTTGTGGGCAGTTTATGCTCACCAATTGCAAAGAGTGTACCCATGAGATTGCGCACCATGTGGTGCAAAAAACCGTCCGCTTCAATGTCAAAAACCAAAAATTGCCCATGCTTGAATAAATTGGCATGGTAAATATGGCGCACAGGGCGATTGGATTGGCATGCCGCCGCGCGAAAACTTGTAAAATCATGCGTGCCAACAATATACTGACAGGCGCTTGTCATGGCGTCAATGTCCAGCGGTGCATGGTGATGAGTGACTTGTTGGTACAAAATGGCAGGGCGATGGGTTTGATTGAGAGTAATGTAGCGATAGCGTCGAGATGTCGCCATAAAGCGCGCATGAAAATCATCAGGCACATCAACAAGCCAGCGCAGCGCAATGTCATTGGGCAGTAGACTATTGACCCCACGAATCCAATTATAAGCATCGCGCTTGGCCTGGGTGCAAAAATGCGCAATCATGTTGCTTGCGTGTACGCCGCTGTCCGTGCGCCCCGCAGCGATGAGTTCTATTGGCTCGTTGGCAACGCGACCAAACGCGCGTTCAAGATGTGCTTGTATGGTTTGCTCGTCATGACTTTGGCGCTGCCAACCGCGGTACTGCGTGCCAATAAATTCAATGCCAATGGCGTAAGTGTTCATAGTGCGTCTGCCAATGCGTGCCAAGCTGCACTTTTGTTGGGTACATTGTGCAGACAAATCCATAGGCAGCGCGCATAAATCTCACTGATGGGCATGGCGCCGCCAGATACAATGCCGATGTCGTATTGCCAAGCGCCTGCTTTGTACGCTTGCGAAATCGCCCCAAAAGGCGGTGCTTTGGTCATAACAATTAAAAAACCTTTGTCTATCAGCTGTGCCAATAGCTGCACGAGCTGGTCTGATGTGGGTAAATTACCTGCGCCATAGCCAATCAAAATCAAGGCACTGGGCGGCTCATGGAGCAAATGCGACAGCTGATGCGCGATGATGTCGGCACTGCTTGGCGTGGCATAAAAGGTGTGTATGTGCGTTGTGCGCGCCTTATCAAGCAATTGGGCGATGTCATCATTGGCTTTTGGGTGGCTGTATTTGGTTGTTGCTGGGTCTGCTGCGGTGATGGCGATGCCGAAAAAAGCATGAACATCGCTTGCGTGTATTTTTTGTGTGCTCAAGCCGTGAAAAATATTGCCATCAAAGCTGACAAACACGCCGCAAGGCGGTGCGCTTGATAAAAAGTTGAGTGCCAATTGTAAATTATCCCAAGCGTCGCTGTCATCATCAAGACTCAAAGGCTGCGTGTTTGGCTGAAAAAACGGCAACATACTGCCTGTCACAACAAGGCTGATGGCTAAATCTGCACACGCAACTGACAAAAATGCCGCCAAATAACTCAACGTATCGGTGCCTGTGACGACAACAAAATGACGTGCACCTTTGTGATGATGAGTTAAAATCAGCTGATAAAAACTGACAAAATCATAGGGGGTGAGCGTGCTGCTGTCTTTGATGATGGTGTTTTTGATAAATTGGGTGTTGAAATTTTGCGCTTTTAAATGCTGTTCAAGTGCAGGTAAAAATTCATCCACAGGCAGTGGAGACAAAGGCGTGCCGTGTGAGCCAAAGGTGCCGCCAGCATAGATGATTGAGGTTGAAGCGTGCATGAACGTGCCTATCAAAGTTAAAATGCCTATCAAAATTAAAATTTATCAAATGCCACATCATGACAGGCTCAGTTTGTAATAGATTTTTTTGCAAGAGCCAATCAAACAAGAGTCAATCACAGTGACAAGGCTGTATTTTAACATAAAAAAAGACATAATTTTTTGGATTATGTCTTTTTTGAAGTTTGCTGACTTATAGTCGTGCAAGCAAATCCGATGCGCTTTTTTGTTGTGCTGGATTGCCGCTGTGCAACACTTCTTCCAACAAACGGCGCGCACTGTCTTGCTCACCGAGGTTGAGATAGCGCGTTGCAAGCTCCAAAGTTACTTGTGCGCTGTCATTGGTGGCAACAAAACTTAAATCATCTGCCAAATTTGACACAGGCGCGCTAACAGCAGCTGGTACGCTGTCAATCTCAACAGCTTTGGGCTGTGCAAAGCTTAAATCATCATCAAAGGCTTTTTCATCAAATGCAAATGCCAATTCATCTTTTGTCGGCTCACTGACTGCAAGCGATTCAGTTGCTGAAATATCTGTTGCTGCGATATCTGTTTTTGTGGCATCTGTTTCTGCGATATCTGCGGCTGAGTCATCTGTAATGAGCATCTCATCTGACGCAAAATTTTGTTCAAAAGTGCTGTCCAAGCCAAGATTGTTTTGCTCAACTTCAATTGTCTGTTCAAAATCAAGCGTTGGTTTAAAGTCACTTTGCGTAGACGCTGCTTGAACATCGTCTTGGGAGATGTTGGCTTGGCTTAAGTCTGCACTCAGTGAGTCATCCAAATCAAAAGCAAACTCATCCATGCTGATGGATGTATCTGCAGGGGTGCTGTCGGCAATTAGCTCTTGAGTGGCGGACGCATCTGCAATAAGTGCGCTGTTATCAGTGACAAGCGTGTTGTCTGTGTCGTCAAAAACAAAATCGTCTTGAGTGGCTTCCACCGCAAAATCTGTGGCAGTGCTTGACAAGTCATTGTTTGATGAGACTGTGTCGGTGGATAAATCAAAATCAAACCCATCCAAAGCCAAACCATCATTGCTCAAAGCGTTGTCGTTGTCTGTAGTGACGTCATCAGACAGGCTGTCTTGAATCAAGGTGCTTTCTTGCAAGGTTGATGGCGTGTTGTCCAATTCAAATGAATCATCCAAGTCAAACAAATTGTCATCAGATAAGCTGTCGGAGCTTGTTTGTGGCTCGCTTGCGCTTTGTGATGGCTCGGATAAGTCAAAATCAAAATCACCAAGCTCAAATTCAGCAGACTCATCGCTTGCTGTGCGCGCGTCTTCGCTTGGTGTGAGAGTGCTTTCTTCAAAATCTAAAGAAAAGTCATCTGTCAGATCTTGTGTCTTTGCCGCGGATGCTGATGGTGTATCATCCAGTGTCAAGGCATCGCCTTTGCTCTCGGAGGGGGTATCAAAATCAAAGTCAAAATCAACATCTTCTTCGGTGCGGCTTTCAAGGCTCGTGATTGGCTCTAGGACTGGAGTATCAGCGCTGTGCGCATTTGGCTCATCAAATGTCAAATCAAAGCTTTCTTCTAAATCCAAGCTCTCTTCTAGATTAAAGCTTTCTTCTTCTAGATTTGGCGATGTTTGCTCAGGTGCATCTGTTAAGGAGACGGCACTTTGATGAGTGTCCTCGATATCAAAATCCAAGCTATCAACTTGAATGGCTTCTTTGGGGGCGGGGCTGGGCGCTGAGACACTTGTGGTCAAATCATCTTCCAGCAGTGAACGACAAAAGTCTGCTTGTTTGATGATGTCAGGGTCGTCAAGCTCGTGAATTTTTTGATGCAGCTGATTAAAGGCATTGTGATTGTTGGTAATGCCATAAACTTGCAGCAGCTTGAGCATGGCATTTGAGTTGGATGGATTGCTCATCAGTAGGCGCTTAAGCTCGTGAGCAGCATCATCATAGCGCTGATCATTGATGAGTGATTCTGCTTTATCCAGTGGATTGATTGCAACATCAGGCGTTTGTAGGGCTGCGCCAGATGACAAGGTGTCAGGCGAAACATCAGGTGCTTGTGTACGATCGGCTGTGCGATCAATCACAGGTGCTGCTGGCGTATTGTCAATTGCTTTTTGTTTGTTTTTGAGCAATAGCAGACCTATGATAGCGACCAAAATAACAGCTGCAACTGCAATTAATATAATTTCCATAAAAAACTCCGCAAACTAAGTTGGGCTTAGTTTTGATTATTTTTTCTCTTTCAAGGCTTTTAAACGCGCCTCAAGCTCGGCTAATTTTTTGTTTTGCAACTGCAACTTTTGGGTTGCACTTGACAATTCTTGATTTAGACTATTGACGCGTTGGGCATTGCCTGCAGTTTTTGAACGTGTATTTTTGAGCGATGTGACCAAATCTTGATTGCCATTGCTTGCTGTGCTGCTTGGTGCACTTGCACGTGTTTGCGAACCTGTGGCTTGCCCATTTTGGTTGGGAGTAACCAATGTTACCTGTGGTTTTGGCAGTGGGCGAGCGGTGGATTTACGCGCTTGAGCTTTGGTATTGGTAGCTGCTGTGCTGCGCGTTTTTGCTTTTTTGCTTTTTGCTGTGACGGCTTGCTGTTTTTTGGCCTTTGATTTATGCGAGGCGGCGATGGCGTCGCTGATTGCCTTTTGTGAAGGCACAACATCATAGCTTGGAATCGCAAGAGAGACGTTGGCTTTTAGTTGATCTGCTTTGCCGTTGTTAAACGCATCGGGATTTTGACTAAACAGCTCTTTCATAACATCCGCCACATCCATGTTGTTGGCTTTGGCGATTTGATTGGCGATGCTCCACAAGTTATCACCACTTTGCACCACATACACCGCGCCCACTGAATTTTGTGTGTCAATGTCAGCTTGCGCTTGTTCATCATCGGTCGG
Organism: Moraxella sp.; assembly: GCA_041811915.1. Classification (GTDB taxonomy): domain Bacteria; phylum Pseudomonadota; class Gammaproteobacteria; order Pseudomonadales; family Moraxellaceae; genus Moraxella. The sequence goes on from JBGXSA010000024.1 coordinate 26,250, forward strand.
CAAAGCGGTGTCTTGGTTGTCTTTAGCAACCATTTGTTCGTCTTGTTGCTCGTCTTGCTTGTCAAAAATCAACGGTGTTTTTGGCGCTGTACCTGCCGGATAAATGCGCTGAGTAATCTGTTCGGTCAAGACTTCAAGCTGTTTGTTGCTGCCTTCTGGCACAATGCTTGCGATGACTTTTTGTTCTTGACTGATGATTTGAGGTGCAACGGATGAATCTTGTGCAACTTGCGCTGTGCTTGGTGGTGTGTTTTCTACAGCTGGCGTGCTGCTAGCGATGACGGCGCTGTCATCGCTAGCTTCATTGTCGGATACTTCTGGGAATAGTGGCGGTGGCGCAGTATTTTGCACCTGCAAAGGCTCGCCGCTGATGACGGCATTGCTGTTGTCAATGGGCAAATTGCTCACCACAGGCAAATTTTGCTCTTCTTCGGCTGCCACCAAGATGGGGGTTGTCAAATCTGGGGCAATGGCATTGGTGTTCTGCGAGACTGGCATGAGCAATGTTTGGGGTTTGACTACTTGCTCGCCGTTATTATCAAGCGATAACACCACATCGGTAAAAGGCGCAGAAATCGGAGTAGATGAGGACAGCTTAATGCGCCCTGTGGTTTCGGAGGTTGGTGTGAATTGCACCTGAATATTGGCGTTTTGGTTAAGCCCCATTTGTTGATATATGGCACCAGAAGCCAGTTTGGCATTAAAATTTTTGGCATCAATGTCTGATACATTGATGGTTGCTGACAAAGGCTCATGTTGAGCAGATTGAATATCGGCTTGACTTAAATTAACCGCATGAGCGCTGAATGCAGTTGCGCCAAGAGTGGTTGCCAAAATAGCTTGATGAATAACAGACAAGCGATAAGAAGTTTGCCGAGACATAAGTATCCTTTATCAAAATTAATACGTATCAAATATACGCGACAATCATGCGCAGCTCAAATGGCAAGATTGTATCGTTTTAAATAAATGAGAATGATTCACCCATTGTGTTATGAATTGATTAAAAATTGTACAAATTCAAAAAATGGTTTTTCATCTGCCTTTATAACAAAATTTCATCAAAATTTCCACTAAATTTTGATGAATTAACGAGCGATTGGGATAAATTGTCATAATTCATGTGCTTGTAAAAACTTTGGAGTTTGGATGTCGTTTTGTCAGATGGGTTGGTGGTGAGGGTGGTATAAAAATCAAAGGGCTTGATGAAAATCACCAAACCCCATCCTGCTTGCTTTAAGACTGGATTACAACTTGCCGCGAATAATCGCCAAAGTTCTGCGCAAAGGCTCAGCGGCGCCCCACAGCAACTGATCGCCGACGGTGAATGCGGACAGATATTCATCGCCCAAATTCATCTTGCGCAAGCGGCCGACAGCCACTTTAAGCGTGCCTGTCACTGCCACAGGGGTAAGACGCGCCATAGAGGCGGCTTTGTCGTTTTCAACCACATCCAACCATTCATTGCCGCTATTTTTTAGAGCGTCTTCAATTTCATTTAAGGGAATGTTCTTTTTAAGCTTGATGGTGAGTCCCTGTGAATGACAGCGCATCGCGCCAATGCGCACACAAACACCATCAATTTTGACTTGATTGTCGGCAGATTTGCCCAAGATTTTATTGGTTTCAACCAAACCTTTCCATTCTTCTTTGGATTGACCATTGTCAAGCTGAACATCAATATAAGGAATCAGGCTGCCTGCCAAAGGTGCGCCAAAATGCTGCTTTGGAAACTCTGCCGAACGCTGCAAGTTGGCAACGTTTTTGTCAATATCCAAAATGGCGCTGGCAGGATTTGCCAATTCGTCTTTTACGCCATCGTGAATGTAGCCCATGCCAGCAATGAGCTCGCGCATATTATTGGCGCCAGCACCGCTGGCTGCTTGATAGGTCATGGCAGATACCCATTCCACCCAATCGCGCTTAAACAGCTCGCCGATTGCCATGAGCATCAAGCTGACTGTGCAGTTGCCACCAATAAAGTCTTTTTGCCCATTGGCAAGTGCTTTGTCAATCACATCGCGATTGATGGGGTCTAATACAATCACGCTGTCATCTGCCATACGCAAACTGCTGGCAGCATCAATCCAATAGCCCGTCCAGCCGCTGTCGCGCAACGGCTGATGTACAGCTTTGGTGTAGTCGCCGCCTTGGCAGGTGATGATGACATCGCATTTGGCAAGTTCGTTGATGTCGTTGGCGTCTTTTAGAGTGCTTGGCGCTAAGATGTCAAAAGTCGGTGCAGCGCCGCCTGCGTTGCTGGTTGAAAAAAAGATGGGCTGTATGCCATCAAAATCATGTTCGGCAAGCATACGCGCCATTAATACCGAACCCACCATACCGCGCCAACCAACCAAACCAACAGTTGCGCCCTCATTTAACTGAACCATGATATGCTCCTATCAAATCAGTGTCTATAAGCAGACATCAAAACTGACATTTATAACAAAAATTTATTAATTTAATAATAATTATAAATATTGTATCATAATATCAAAATAGACGCAATCCAATCTTGACAAATCTCATTTGTACAAAAATGAGTTGATTGCTGTCGCTGACTGATTTATGGCTGACTTGATGGCATCACCGCATTTGACAATGCGTTTTGGTATACTTGTAAGGTTTCATCAACCATGGTGTCAATTTCATATTCGTTGGTAATGACAGGGCGCACACCTGTTTCCAGCTGACAACTGATGGCTTTGCACACAGCGTGCGCGCTGTTGGTTGTGACAAGACCGCGCGGGTATAAATTGGTCAAAATATCGCCAAACGCCCCTTTGTCCCAACCGATGACAGGCGTGCCCAGATGAATCGCTTGCAGGGCGGTCATGCCGATGCTTTCGGGTTGATTGGCAAGCGCAAGCACCATATTGGCAGACGACAGCCAATCCTTCAAATCAACAGGTTTTTGTCCAACAAAGCTGACGTATTCGTTTAAGTTTAGCGCCATCAATCTTTGCCTAAAATCATCATAAACCACCGATTCGGCGTGCTTTAGTCCTTCGTTGGAATCATTATCCATGACGATGACATGAATGTTGGGGAATTTGTTTTTTAGATTGCCAATGATGTCAATGAGCCATTCTTGCCCGTACTCTTCGCCAATGCGTGTGGGAAATACAAGCCATTTTTTGTGTTCAAGTTCAGGAAATTCGGTAAAAATATGCTGCAACCAATGGACGGACGAGTGATGTCTGTATGGATATATGCGCACATCCACACCGCGGCGCACGCGTACAATCTTGGGCAAAATTTGAATCTCACCATCGTCCATGTCGCTTATGGCTTCGTTGATATATTTTTCAATGCTTTGTGAGGCAACAATCATGATGTCAGCAAAAAACAGTGCCTTGCTGTACGAATTTAAAGGATAAAAACCATACATGCTGCTGATGATTTTTGGTTCATAATTGGCATACTCATAAGCTTGCTTGTGTTTGAATGTATAAGAGATTTTGGTGTGCAGCTGCTGCTTTTTTTTAAGCAGCTTTAGCGTCCAGTACAACACCCAAGCAGGTGTGCGCGAATGCACATGAATGATGTTTGGTTTGTAATGCTCAATCAACCGCGCCAGTGGGAGGATTTGACGCAGTGACCACCATGATTTTTTGGTCATATCCAGATGGTGATAGTGGCTGCCATCTTTGGTGAGGCGCGCCACAAAATCATCGTCATCAGGCGCACCAGCAACAATGATTGACTTGTGTCCATCTTTGACTAGCGTATGCGCAATGTGATAGATGCCTCGCTCGGCATCGTCATGCTTTAGTGAGGAGAGCAGCTGCATGACAATCATGGGGTGATGAGTGCTGGATGATGAGTTCATGATGACAAAGACGCGCTATTCATGGGGCAATAAGTTTAATAATTGTTCAATGTGTGTTTTGGCTTTGACATTGGACAATGCGTGCAACAATTGATGATTGTTGTCAAATACAAAGGTTGAGCGCACCACGCCCAAGTGCGTTTTGCCATACATTTGTTTTGGCTTGATGACATCAAAATGACGGCATAAACTTTCATCGTCATCACTGATTAAATCAATGGATAACTTGTGTTTGGCAATAAAATTTTGATGGGATTTTACGCTGTCTCGGCTGACACCAATGACGACATAACCAAGCGCAGCAAAATCGTCTATTTTTTGACTAAAATCAAGCGCTTGCACTGTGCAGCCTGCGGTGTTGTCTTTGGGATAAAAATATAAAATCACCGCTTTATTGGCGGTATATTCGGATAAATTGACCGTCTGTACATCGCCAGAGGGCTGCACCAATGTGACATTATTGTTGGGAAAAGCTATCATATCAAACCTTTTAGAGCAAAACGACAATTAGAAAGTAAAATGACAATTAGGACTGGTAGCGTGTTGGGTCGCTGACACCAGCTTCCACAAAGCCTTGCTGTCTTAAATGGCAGCTGTCACACACGCCGCAAGCCAAGCCATCTGCACTGGCGCGGTAGCAAGAGACGGTCATGGCATAATCCACGCCCAATGATAAACCTAACTGCAAGGTCTGTGCTTTGGAGAGGTGTTGCAAGGGCGCAATGATTTTAAGAGCATTGCCTTGTCTGCCAGCGACGGTTGCTAGATTTGCCATGTTTTCAAAGGCGGCAATGTAATCAGCGCGGCAGTCAGGATAGCCGCTAAAATCCACTGAGCTGACACCAATGACGATGTGATTGGCATGATGCACTTCAGCAACAGCAAGCGCATACGACAAAAAAATGGTATTGCGCGCAGGCACATAAGTGACGGGCACATTGGTTGTGGTGGTGTCGTACTGCTGATGGCTGTCAAAATCTGGCACAGCAATGCTGCTGTCGGTAAGGGCTGAACCACCCAAACCACCGATGTCAATGTCAATAATTTTATGCACAACGCCTAATTGCTTGGCAATCGAAGTAGCAGCAAGCAATTCACTGCTGTGGCGTTGTCCATAGCGAAAGCTGATGGCAATCACTTGCTCAAAGACAGAATGCGCCCAATAAAGACACGTGGTGGAATCAAGGCCGCCAGAAAACAAAACAACCGCCGTTTTGTTGGCAAAGGCAGATGAATGGGAAGAGTCAAAGGGATTTATAATCATAAGATGGTTTGTGCTGATTTAAAATACAATGAATATTTGCTGTTTTGCGCGGCGACTGTTTGCGCGGCGACTATGCGCATTATACGGCGACTAGCGCGGACAATCACAAAGATGATATCTTACCGCAAAAGTGAAAATTAAGCAAAATAATCGCAAATTGTATCAACAATTGATACAATAGCCTGCAAACTGTGACCAATAAGAGAACTGCTTGTGGATACCGAAGTCATCAAAATTATTCTTGCGTTTGTGGTGCTGATCAATCCTTTTAGCGCGCTGACGTTGTTTTTGAACTTAACTCAAGGCTATACGCCTGCCGATAGGCGCAAAGTGGCGCAAATTGCCTGTGTCACCATTTTTGCCACGGTGGCATTTTTTACCATCTTGGGCGAAGGCTTGCTTAAGGTGCTTGGCATTTCTGTCGGTTCTTTTCAGATTGCAGGCGGAATTTTAGTGTTTTTGATTGCCGTTAATATGATGAATGGCGGTGGCAATCCTGTCAAACCCAAAGAAGATGAGATTGAGGTGTACTCATCTTTGAGCGCTTCGGCGGTTGTGCCACTTGCCATTCCCATGATGATAGGACCAGGCGGTATTTCAACGGTGATTATCTATTCCAGCCAAATCCGCAGCTTATCTGCCATGATTACCATTTTGATTGCAGGTTTTTTGATCAGTGTGTTTTGTTATTTGTCATTGATGGCGGCAGGCAGAATCAGCCGTTTTTTGGGCGATACAGGACTTAATATCATGAGTCGCATTATGGGTATGCTGCTTGCGGCGGTGGCGGTTGAAATTTTTGTTAATGGGTTTAAGGCGGTGTTCCCAGAGTTGGCAGGTTGATTGAAATTGGCTTGCTTGGTAAATTGTTTGGTAAACAAAAACTTTGCATTGCAGCTGTCAGCAAAAACATAAAACATAAAAAGCAAAAAACTGGCTAATCATAGCCAGTTTTTTTTGGTGGATGCAAATGGTTATTTGACGTCTTTCCAAAATTCTTTATTCAATAGATATACAGGAATCAATAGAATCAATAGGAAGATGATGACAAAAGCACCGTATTTTTTGCGGTCTTCACGCACAGGCTCTGCCATCCACGCCATAAAGTTCACCAAATCACCAACGCGCGCTTCGTATTCTTCTTTGCCAAGCTGCTGCTGCATGTCATGCAAAACGTGTGGCATCGCAGCGTTTGCCAATACCAAGTTGTTGGCACCCCATGGGCGGCTTGGGTCTTCATAGAAAGTCAATAGATAGGTATAAACCCAATCATCTCCACGCAAACGCGTCTCCAAAGATAGGTCAGGTGGCGCTGCGCCAAACCATTGTCCTTGTACTTCGGTATCAATACCTGCGGTGACATGGTCGCCGATTTGGTCGCTTGTGACCATGAGGTATTTTTCAACAAGCTCTGGCGGAATATCCAAGTCTTTGGCAATGCGTGAATAGCGCACGTATTGTGCCGAGTGGCAGCCAGCACAGTAGTTCATGAACATGGCAGCACCACGCTGCAATGAACCTTTGTTGCTAAAATCAATCGGCGCTTTGCTACATTCCAAAGTTACAACAACGTCATCGGCAATATCAGGCGTGCCTTTATCATCTTCAGTATAAGTGCCACAGCCTGCACCACCTGCTGCAAGAGCAGAGTGGCTTGAGATGGCGATGATGGCAGCCAAGCCTAGCTTACTTAATGTCTTAACAGTGCTCATTAGTGACCTCCTGTAACACGTTCTGGCGGTTGCTTGCATTTTTCTATGGAGGTGTAAAACGGCATCAAGAAAAAGTACAAGAAGTATAAAATTGTACAGACTCGAGCAACCAATGTTGCGCCTGTAGAAGAGGCAATACCACCCAAATAACCAAGAATAATAAAGCTTACCACAAAAATAGCCAATGCGATTTTTGACAAAATACCTTTGTAACGAATGGATTTGACAGGTGAACGGTCAAGCCATGGTAAGAAGAACAAGATGACAATCGCAGCGCCCATGACAATCACGCCAGGCAACGCAGAACCAAACATGGATGGTGTTGCACGCAACATGGCATAAAATGGCATATAGTACCAAACTGGTGCAATATGAGCAGGTGTTTTTAGGGCATTTGCCACTTCAAAGTTGGGTTTTTCAAGGAAATAACCACCGCCTTCTGGCGCAAAGAAAACCACCGCAAAAAAGCAGATGAAGAAAAAAACAATACCCACCAAATCATGCACGGTATAGTAAGGATGGAAAGGTACGCCATCCAAAGGTACACCGTTTTTGTCTTTGAGTTTTTTGATTTCAATGCCATCTGGGTTGTTTGAACCAACATGGTGCAACGCCACCAAGTGCATGAATACAAGCGCAACCAAAATCAGCGGAATAGCAACAACGTGCAACGCAAAAAAGCGGTTTAGGGTAATGCCAGAGATGATGTAGTCGCCTTTGACCCATTCGGCAAGCTCAGGACCAATAAAAGGAATGGCGGCAGGTAGGTTTAGAATAACTTGCGCACCCCAAAACGACATATTACCCCAAGGCAATAGATAACCAAAGAAACCCTCTGCCATCAAGCACAGATAAATGAGCATGCCGATGATCCAAACAAGCTCACGCGGTTTTTGGTACGAGCCATACATCAGTCCGCGGAACATATGCAAATAAACAACCACAAAGAAAGCGGAGGCGCCTGTTGAGTGCATATAACGAATGAGCCAACCGCCTTTGACGTCACGATTGATGTATTCCAAAGAGGCGAACGCGCCTTCTGCGCTTGGGTTGAACATCATGGTCAGCCAAATGCCCGTGACCAATTGATTGACCAATACCACCATGGATAATACGCCAAAAAAATACCAAAAGTTGAAATTTTTTGGTGCGTAGTATTTTGACATATGGTATTCATAGGTTTCTGTCGCAGGAAAACGCGCATCCACCCAGTTCATAAATTTTTGTGCGATACTCATTATGCTTCTCCCACGGTCAAGGTTGTGCCTTCTATGCTATAGACGGGCACTGGCAGATTCAATGGTGCAGGAACGCCGCTGTAAACACGACCAGACAAGTCATACAAAGAGCCGTGACATGGGCAGAAAAAACCGCCATACCAATCAGCACCACCCAAATCAGCAGCACCCACCTCAGGACGAAATGCTGGCGCACAACCCAAATGCGTACACACCCCTTCCACTACCAACACATCAGGCTGAATGGAACGGGTTTCGTTTTTGCAGTTGTCAGGTTGTACGGAGGCATCAGAGTTTGGATCGCTAAGCTTTGGTGTTACTTTGCTAAGATTGGCAATCATTTCTTCTGTGCGCTTGACCACAAAAATTGGCTTTCCGCGATATTTTAAAGTAATCATTTGACCACTTTCAACACCACCGATGTCTTGAACAACGGCAGCACCTGCCGCCTCGGCTTTGGCGCTTGGATACCAAGAACGCACAAAAGGGGTGGCGATGGCTCCCACACCAACTGCACCAATGGCAGCGGTGGAAGCAATTAGGACTCTACGGCGTTTGACATTGACGCCCTCGGCATGGCTCATTAAAACTTCCTCCAGAAAATGAATGGGTAATCCCATACTGGGTGTGTGGTTATAACAAAGGATTTTTATTATTTAAAACCACAGTTGCTGTGCCTATTTTTACGCAATGCTACTATTTTAAGCTATTTTTGTAATAAAATAAATTCTTATCATGCAATCTTGTAAAAAAAAGATAAAAAAAATGTAAAAATCCCTAAAATTTGTGGGAATTTATTGTAAACGATAATTATTTACAATAAAATGTCCGCATTTGCCATGGTTAAAAAAAGTAAGACCTTAAAAAATCAACAAAAATCATTTGTTTATTTACTTTTTAATTGAAAATAATTATCATTTGATAGATGATTGCTCAAAGACGCAATCAAAATACCCAAGATTTATAATGGGCATTTTGGTGCTGTTGCTGTATTCACTGGTTGTCAAAACCGATTGCTAACAACTGACTACTAAAACAAGGTGTATTGACGGCGTCCTTTGTAGTATTCGCTGTTTTTGTAAGCATCCAGCGCATGATGAAACAGCACATTGATGACTGCCGCCAAGGGTAGGGCGATGAGCATACCGACAAAGCCAAATAAAGAAGCGCCTGCCAATACCGCAAAAATCACCCAAAGCGGCGACAATCCAATTTTGTCGCCCAATAATAAAGGCTGCAATAAATAGCCCTCCACCGCTTGCCCCACCATAAAGGCACCAACAATCATGCCAAGCTTGACCCAATCTAACCCAAACTGAAAAAAGCCTGCCACCACAGCAGCAATGATGCCAATGCCAAAGCCCAAATAAGGCACAAAGCTTGCAATGCCTGCAATCATGCCGATAATAAGCCCAACATTTAGCCCAATCATTTGCAGCTGCACCGCATAAACAAGCCCAAGCAAAATCATCACAAGCAGCTGACCTTTGACAAAAGACATCAAGGCAACATCACAATCGCGAGCGATGACGGCGGTTTTGAGTTGCCAGGGCTTGGGAATGGCGTGTAGCCACATCTCCAAACGTGCGCGCCAATTCATCAAAAAATAAAAGGTCAAAATGGGAATCAAAGCAAACAAGCCCACCAAATTAATGACGCTAAGCCCAGAGGACATGACTTTCATCAAAATGGACTGCGCGTCGCTGATTTGGTAGTTGGTTTGTAGATAAGCGGTGATGTGTTCGCGCACGACCGATTCATTGAGCACCAAAAGCTCATCGTCGGTGTATTTGCCCAGCCATTCGCGCCCTGTGCTGTTGTACCACTCTATCGCGGTGGGTAGATAATTCCAGATGGTTTGTAATTGCGCCCAAATGGCAGGTACAGCCCAGCGCATGATGATGCTTAATAAAGCGATTGCCATGGCGTACACAATCAAAATCGCGGTAAAGCGGCTCATGTATTTTTGCAGGGTTGTAACAATGGGATTGAGCAGATATGCCAAAATAAACGCAGCAACAAATGGCACAATGACCATGCGCGTTAAGTACAGCACATAGCAAAAAACCATGAGCGCAAGTAAAATAAATAATCGTTTAAAAAAAATATCAAAAGAACGTGTCAGCATGGCGATTGGTCAGTTGCGTAAAAATGTTGGTTGCGTACAAATAAAGCTATGTAAAAATAAAGCTGCGTAAAAATAGGGCGCAAAAGGCTATAAATAAAAAGGTACAAAAACAAGAATTATAAAACAAGTGTATAAGCTGTCAATGATATTTTTGTGTTTTAAGGTGGGATTTGTGGACTTGTGTCCCGCGATGGCAAAATATAATTTTTTAACTCATTGATTTTATTTATAAATTTATAAAAAATGCTGGACATGAGTATGTTACTCAATTGACAAAATTCATTTTTAAATTCAGTGATAAATGTTGCAAAGTAGCTTTGTTAGGCAATAAAGCGCCATGCAGTCAAATTGCGCGTAAGCAAACTTGCACTTTTTGACAATCAAAATCGGCAGACTTGGTTTGTTTGTGACATGATTTGTTGATGAAATGAATGGCGCAAATGCGCTATTATTGCTATAATTAGGCAAGTTATTTTGTTTATTTTTACACCATTTTTGGCTTTAAACCGTTTTTGTAGGTTGATGTCACGTGATAGAAACCCAACATTAGAAACCCAACATTTTAAATGATTGATTTGATTTAAATTTATCAAAAAATGTTGGTTGTCATTCTTTTACCCAACCTACGAAAATTCATTTGTTATCAAAACAATTGAGTTAAATAAAGTTGAGAATGGAGTTTGTTTTTATGTTATTTTATCTTTAGTTTAAGGTTAATTATGAACTCTCAATCTATGGCAAAATCCTTAAGTTACAAAGACGCAGGCGTGGACATTGACGCAGGCGAAGCATTGGTTCAACGCATCAAATCAGTCGCCAAAGCCACCACTCGCCCTGAAGTGGTCGGCGGACTGGGTGGGTTTGGGGCGTTGTGCCGTATTCCAACAGGCTACAAGTCGCCTTTACTAGTATCAGGGACAGACGGCGTGGGTACTAAATTAAAGCTTGCCCTAGATTTAAATCATCACGACACCATCGGACAAGATTTGGTTGCCATGTGTGTCAATGATTTATTAGTTTGTGGGGCTGAGCCGCTGTTTTTCTTGGATTATTATGCCACAGGCAAGCTGGATGTGGACGTTGCCGAAAAAGTCATCAAAGGCATTGGCGATGGCTGTCAGCTGTCAGGCTGTGCCTTGATTGGCGGTGAAACTGCCGAAATGCCTGGTATGTATCATGGCGATGATTATGATTTGGCGGGCTTTTGTGTGGGTGTGGTGGAAGAAAGTGAAGTCATCACAGGCGACAATGTGGCAAAAGGCGATGTGCTGATTGCCCTAGCGTCTAGCGGTGTGCATTCCAACGGCTATTCGCTGGTGCGTAAGGTGATTGAAGTATCCAATACCGACATCAAAACCGCCAAACTTGGCGATGTCGCCCTAAAAGACGCCCTAATGGCACCGACTCGCATTTATGTCAAGTCCATCAATGCCCTACAAAAACACCTAGGCAACGCTAACATTCACGCCATGGCACACATCACAGGCGGTGGCTTGACCGAAAACTTGCCACGCGTATTGCCCGATGATTTGACCGCTCAAATTGATTTAAATTCTTGGGAGTTTCCAGCGGTATTTAACTGGCTACAACAAACAGGCAACATTGAGCCGATGGAGATGGTACGCACCTTTAACTGTGGCGTGGGCTTTGTGGTGGTTGTGCCTGCTGACAAAGCCAATGAAACGCTTGATTTTCTAAATAAACAAGGTGAAACTGCTTGGAAATTGGGCGAAATCGTTGAGCGTTCTGATAATGGTCAAGGCAATGCGGTCACTTATGTTTAATAAATAAAAAATTAAATTGGATTGATGACAGGGCGTATTAAACCTTGATAACATTGTCATAAAATATGATAAAAATTTAATACTTTTCATCAATTTTTGCATGAACTGTTTTTAAAAACCTTGGGGCTAAATCTTGTTTTTCTTTGTCAAATCGCTTGTTAATATTTTAATATTAACTGCACGATTTTCCTTGAAAAACGTGCGATTTTTCTCATTTTTCATTGCAAATACCAAAGTTCAACACGCCCTAGTTTCAATCCAATTTAATATCAATAAGGACAAAGCCATGATTGAACAAGCTGTCTATCAAATAATTCAAAATGCAAGTCATGATGAAAGACTGTGGGCGATTGAAACGATTGCTCAAAGCTTAAAACAAACCAACGCCAAAGAAATCACGCCAAAATCTAATGCACAAGAATTACCATTAAGTCGTGAAGAAATTGCCAAAAAACGCTTAGGGTTTTTTAAAGGTGCAATGGCAATGAGTGATGATTTTGGTGATGATTTGGGTGATGAATTTTGGCTAGGAAAAAATGTGTAATGGCTAAGTATTTGCTAGACACCCATATCTTTATCTGGGCAAGTTGTAGCCCTGAAAAATTGCCAAGTACTATCATAAAATTATTAGAAAATCCCAACAATGATTTCTATATTAGTATGGCGACTTTTTGGGAAATGCAAATCAAATATCAGCTTGGCAAATTACCTCTAACAAAAACAATCGCTGAATTGATTTTTGAAATACAAAAATATAAATTTTATGAAATAATACCAATTAACGAACATCATATTCTAAATTTACAAAACTTAGAATATCATCATAAAGACCCATTTGATAGAATAATCATCAGTCAATCCATGATTGAAAACTTAACGTTATTAACTATTGATGATGATATTATCAAATACCCCATTAATTATATAAATAGCTAATCTATGAAAACTCCCCTAAAAATCGCCGTCCTTGTCTCTGGTAGTGGTAGCAATCTACAAGCGTTGATTGACAAGCAATTGGACGGTCAATTAAATATACAAATCGTTGGCGTGATTAGTAATAATAGCGAGGCTTATGCACTCACTCGTGCAACAAATGCCAATATCCCAACTGCCATCATTGACCGTGATGAGAATGGCAAAAAATACAAACGTGCCGAATTTGAACGCCGTGCCTTGGATATCTTAAGCCAGTGGCAAGCTGATTTGGTGGTATTAGCGGGATTTATGCGGATTTTGACACCGCTGTTTATTGATGGTGTTAATGACGGTTTAAAAATCCCCATGATTAATTTACATCCATCGCTTTTGCCTAATTATAAGGGCTTGGATACGCACGCTCGTGTCTTAAAATCTGGTGAAAAATATCACGGCTGTAGTGTGCATTTGGTGATTAGTGAGCTTGATGCAGGGCAGGTGATTGCCCAAGCGGTGCTTGAGGTGGGCAGTTGTGATACGCCCAAGTCTTTGCAAGAGCGTGTACACAGCCTTGAACATCAGCTCTTGCCGTGGACGGTGGGATTGATTGCTGATGGGCTGCTGCCCCAAATGCTAAGCAAATCCATCCTGCCACTGCCGTGGCGGCTACAGATGAGCTGATGGCAGGCTTGATGTTATGAATGGAGTTTAAGCTGTCTGCCAAATTAGCCGTTGCTGTGCTTGAATTAAAAAACTTCCTGTTTGGTGCAGGAAGTTTTTTTGTTATTTAATGATTTTAAGCTTGCTGTTTGTATTTTTTGGTGTGTCAGATTTGGTGCTCAAGGGTTCGGGTTTAGGGGTGTCAAGATTGGCATACTCGCTTGGATCAAAAACGATGATTTGACTGGGATCTTCTTTGGCATAAAGCGCGAGCACCGCCACCATGGGCAGCCAAATGTCTTTGGATATACCGCCAAATCGCGCCGAAAAAGAAATGGCGTCATTGTCAATCAACAAATCTTTGGTGGCGTCATAACTGATGTTGAGCACCAATTTGCCATCATGTGCATATTCGGTGGGTGCAATGATGTCGTCATGATGGGCATTAATCATCAGATAGGGCGTCAGTTGGTTGTCTTCCAGCCATTCATGAAAAGCGCGCAACAAATAAGGGTGTTTGGGGGTGTATGTGGTATCAGTCATCATCAAACTCCATGGGTGGTGGTAGATGTAAGGTTTTTTGAAAAGCAGGGCGTTTGCCAAGCCGCTCTGTATAAGCAAAAATCGCTTGGCACAAATGCCGTGGCAGCTCAATTTGCATTTCGTTCAAGCGCCACAGCATGGGCAGCAGCACAATGTCGCACACGCCCAAATTATCGGACAAAAAATAAGCTTTGCGCGCAAATAAAGGCGAAAGTGTTGTGAGTGTGTCGGTCAGTGTCTTTTTGGCATGAGCATGAGCGCTTGGTTCTAGGCTGTCTGGATGAGTGAGCAGTGTGCGCGCAAGCGATAACCAATCTTGGCGAATGCGAAACAGCAGTTGGCGCGTCTCTGCGCGGTCTTTGGGGGTGCTGGGCAGCAGCTTGATGGCAGGGTGACGCTCTTCTAAATACTCAAAAATCGTCATAAAATCATACAAAGCAACATCGCGATTGACCAAAATTGGCAAGGTTTGATAGGGATTTAATTCAGCAAGCTCCAAAGGGCGCGGACTGTAAGGCAGATAACAAAACTCATAATCCAACTGTTTTTCGGACATAAGCCAACGCAACACATGGCTGTCATAGCCTGCGTCACCATAAATAACAAACTGCGTTGGCAAAAGAGTGGCTTTGTTAATCAAAACTGTGTCACTGACAAAAAATAATGCCTAGTGTAGCAAACTTCCCCACAGATGTCTGTAGCTTTTTGATAATGCGATTAAAAAATTGTCATGGTTAAAACAATCTAAAACCAAACAATCTAAAACCAAACAATCTAAAACCAAACAATCTAAAACCAAACAATCTAAAACCAAAATGGTCTAAAATTTGTTGTTGTGATGTTGATACGCTAGTAGCGCTGATGACTTACTATTTTGATTGGATTGATGGGTATTTGTTGGTATAATTTTGCTGATTGGTCTGATGGCTGTAGTTATGCAGATGAAATATTTGACTCATCTTAGATGTTATTATCAAAAGCCATCTGTCTTATATCAAAACAGTGTGGTCATCAAAACACTTATGCGCGCAGGGTTTGCCTGCTCAATTGCCGCAAAATAAAAGGAGAATTTATGTCAGAGCAGCTTTTTGTGTACGGTACTTTGGCGCCAAATCGCGAAAATGCGCACATCTTGGCGGATGTGGCAGGTGTGTGGGTCAAGGCTGCCATTCGTGGTAAGCTGTATGCCAACGGTTGGGGCGCAGCTTTGGGTTATCCTGCGGTGGTGCCAAGTGATGACGGCGAATGGGTGGAGGGATTGATATTTCGCTCAAAAGAGTTGGCAGCGCATTGGCAGCGGCTGGATGATTTTGAGGGCGAGGGCTATGAGCGTGTTGTGGTGAATGCACATCTTGAGGACGGCAGCACAACAGAGGCTTATGTTTATGCGCTAAACCCCAAAGAGCTTCAATCTTAGAATTGTTTATGATTGATTTTTGACAAATCCAGCGACTTTTTGTATTTTATAAAATATGAAAATTTAATCATTGTGATAAAATTGTTTTAATATCATTGTTTTAAATCATTGCCTTAAACGATAAGCACTCCAAAAAACATTTATTGTGCGATGGGATTTATAATCCCTTGTAAAATGATTATCTATCCCCATATTTTTACCAGTTATTTACAAACATAAGGAAACATATCATGGCTCGTCTTACCGTCAATACTTTGCAAACCGCCCCAGAACAAGCCAAAGAGCGCATGGAGATGGTGCAAAAAGCCAATGGCTTTATCCCCAATCTCATCGGCGTGTTGGCAAATTCACCACAAGCGCTTGAAATGTATCAAGAAGTGGGTAAGCTCAACAGCAAAAGCAGCTTGACTCCTGAAGAGATTGAAGTGGTGCAAATCACTGCCGCTGCGCACAATGGCTGTGATTTTTGTGTGGCAGGTCACACCAAAATCGGCACGCTTAAATTAAAAATGCCTGAAAATGTGCTAAACGCCTTGCGTGCGCGTACCACCATTGAGGACAATACCAAATACCAAGCTTTGGCGCAGTTCACCATGCAGCTTATTGACAAGCGCGGCAAGGTGTCTGACGATGAGTTGGCAGCCATCAAAGCAGCAGGCTACAGCGAACAAAACATCCTAGATGTGGTGCTGGGCGTGGCGTTGGCAACTTTGTGTAACTACGCCAACAATGTCGCCCAAAACGACATCAATCCAGAATTACAAGCTTTTGCGCCATAATTTAAGTCAATTCTGTCATTGAAGTTAATTATCGCATAAACACCTTGGGATTTGCCTGAGGTGTTTTTTATAAGTCTGATTTCATAAAGTTTGATGTTAAAAAGCTTGATGTCACAAAACGCATGGTTTGATTCATTTAAAGTGAATTTTACCTAAAACTTACCTAAAGTTTGCTTAAATTTTTAACAATACTATCTTTTGTAATCTGCTATTATCGGCAGTTGTCTTACTGTAAAATACAAAAATTGCGCATGTGACTGGGCAATTTTTTATAAAAGTTCCAATTTAAGCGAAAACACATCAATGAAACAAGCCTCTTTTTTAAATTCACTGACCAAGTATTTTTCATTCAACATGACGCAAACTCGGCTCAATGCGTGGCTGTCGCTATACTTTGCAACTGTGCTTAATTATGCACTGTACGCCAAAGTGTGGCAAGCACATCCGTTTACTGGTGCTAATCAAGATTGGTTTGTGCTGAGTGTGCCTGTGTTTATTTTTTGTGCGTGTTATGTGATTTTTAGTCTATTGACATTGCCCTTTGTGCACAAGGTGATTGTGCCGTTGTTGCTCGTCATCAGCTCGGCGATTGCGTATAATGCGATTTTTTTTGATGTGTATTTTAATCGCGATATGCTCACCAATGTATTACAAACCACCCCTGCAGAAAGTCGGCGTTTGATGACTTTGCCGTTTGTGGCGTGGATTATTGGGCTTGGGGTTGTGCCTGCTGTTTTGTATGCCAAAGTTAAAATTCATTATAGAAAATGGTACAAAGAAATCTTGTATCGGCTTGGCTGTGTACTGCTTGCTGTTGCTGGGATTGGGGTGATTGCAGGGCTTTTTTATCAAGATTATGCGTCGTTTGGGCGTAATAATTTGGCGGTGAAGCATTTGATTGTACCAAGCAATTTTATTGCAGCAAGCATAAGCAAATACCGCCGTTACAGTCAAGCCAAAATCCCGCACATGATACTGGACACCAATGCTACTCTTGCTAAGCCTGATGATTATCCGCACGTTACGGTGCTTGTCGTTGGTGAGACCACGCGTGCACAAAACTGGGGGCTCAATGGCTATGCCCGCCAAACCACGCCACTGCTTGCCAAGCGTGGTGATGAGGTGGTGAATTTTCGCAACGTAAAAAGCTGTAATACCTTTACGGCAGGGTCGGTGCCGTGTATGTTTTCTAGCATGACGCGTGCTGAATTTAATGCCGACCGTGCCGAAAAGCAGGACAATCTGCTGGACATCTTGCACCGAGCTGGCGTGCAGACTTTGTGGGTTGATAATGACAGTGGCTGTAAGGGGGTGTGCACACGCATTCCAACCATTGTGATTGATGTGTCCGCCCCTGAGCATGCAGATTTTTGTCATAATGGCGAGTGCTTGGACAATGTGCTGCTGCCAAAGCTTGACGAAGCACTGGCAGAGGTGGATAAGACCAAAAAAGATGCCTTTATTGTACTGCACACCATCGGCAGTCATGGACCGACGTATCATGAGCGTTATACCGATGAGTATCGCCAGTTTACACCAACGTGCGACACCAACGAAATCAATAAATGTAGCAATGAACAGCTTGTCAATACTTATGACAATACCATTTTGTACATTGACCAATTTTTGAACCAAGTGATTAATCGCCTAGAGGAGCGTGATGATTGGGAAAGCTCAATGATTTATGTCTCCGATCATGGCGAAAGCTTGGGCGAAAATGGCATTTATCTGCACAGCACGCCATACGACATCGCCCCAGACACCCAAACGCACGTGCCGATGGTGATGTGGTTTAACAAAACTTGGCAACAAAACGAAGGTATCAGCCACGACTGCCTGCTCCAAAATGCCAAAAACAACGCCTATTCGCACGATTATTTGTACAGTACTTTGTTTGCTACGATGGATATGAAACAGCAAGGCACTTATAATGCCGATTTGGATATTTTGAATGCTTGTAAGGTTAAGGCTTAAATTGATTGATGGGGTTTTTGCTAATTGATTAAAAGCTTTGATTGGTCAAAGACAATCAAAGCTTGATTATTAAGCATTGTTATTAAGCACTGTTATTAAATACTCCACGCTTCTTCATTAAAATTCACCACTTTGGGCGTGCTCGGTCGTTCGCTCTGCTGTTGTAGTGCTTTACTGCGATGCACCAAGAAATCCAAAAGATGATTGCGAATTTTATAATAATGCGCATGATGATGGATATTATCCCTGTGGCGGGGCTTGGGAATGGTATTTTCGACAATCTCCGCCAAAAACGCCCGTGGGCCATTGCTCATCAAAAAGATGCGGTCAGCAAGCAAAATCGCTTCATCAATATCATGGGTAATCATAAACACCGTCTGCTGCGTTTCATCGATGATATTAACGAGCTCATCTTGAATCACCCCACGGGTCAACGCATCCAGTGCCCCAAATGGCTCATCCATCAGTAGCAGCTCTGGCTGCGTGGCAAAGGCACGAGCAATCCCTACACGCTGTTTCATACCGCCTGATAGCTGACTTGGCTTTTTGTCTTTGACCTTGCTAAGTCCGACCATCGCGAGATAAAAATCAATTTTTTGGCTAAGGTCATTGGCGCTGATGTTGGGTGTTTTTGCCTTGAGAGCAAAGCCGATGTTCTCACCGACAGTCAGCCATGGGAGCAGGGCATGGCTTTGGAACACCACGCCCCGCTCAAGGCTTGGGCGTACCACTTCTTTGCCATTCATGGTGATACTGCCTGATGTGGCGTTTTCAAGCCCTGCTAGGGCGTTTAAAATTGTGGATTTGCCACAGCCTGAATGTCCAATCAAGCAGATGAACTCATTTTTATAAATATCAAAATTGACATTTTCAAAGACATTATCGCCATCGCCGTAGCGTTTGGACAGACTACCAACTTCAATCAATTTGCCATCATTATTCAACATAGCTCACCTTTTTTTGTAGCACGACAAACAGCATATCAATCACCATAACCATCAAGCCAATGAGCAGCACGGCAAAAATCACATTGGCAAGCGATAAATTATTCCACTGATTCCACACA
>JBGXSA010000025.1:0-8388 GCA_041811915.1 Moraxella sp.
AAAGACGCCGCCAAAATCGAAAAATCCACCCGTAAAGAATTTGCCGATGGTATCGAGGCATTTGGCACCGATGCACTGCGTTTTACCTTTACAAGTCTAGCGAGCACTGGTCGTGATATTAACTTTGATATCAAGCGTATCGAGGGCAACCGTAACTTCTGTAATAAGATTTGGAACGCCACCCGCTTTGTGCTGATGAACTGCGTGGACAAAGCAGGTAATGAATTGCCAATTGACAAAACCGCTAACAAACAGCTGTGGGAGCTGCCCGAAAAATGGATTGTCAGCAGTCTAAACTCAACCATCGCAAGCATCCATGAGGCGATGGCGACTTATCGCTTTGACTTGGTGAGCCAAGCGATTTATGAGTTTATTTGGAATGAGTATTGCGACTGGTATGTCGAGCTTGCCAAATCAGCGCTCAATGACGACAGCGTCAGCGATGAGCGCAAGGCGCAGATTCGCTATGTGCTGATTCATGTGCTTGAGGTCGCCATGCGATTCACCCACCCAATCATGCCGTATCTGACCGAGAGCCTGTGGCAGACGGTTGCGCCACTGATTGACCGCAAATCTGCTGACAGTATCGTCATCGCTGATTTCCCTGTGGCAAATGCCGATGATATCAGTGAGCAGACCGAGCAAGATATGGCATGGCTACAAGCACTCATCGGTGCGGTGCGTAATATCCGTGGCGAGATGAAGCTGGGTAATGCTGTGCGTCTGCCTGTGCTACTGCAAGGGGCGAACGACACCGAGCAAGCATCGCTCAGCCGTATCGCCAATCAGTTCAAGGCACTAGCAAAAGTAGAGACACTCACCATCGTCGCTGATACTGACGAAGTACCACTGTGCTCATCAAGCATGGTGGGTAGTGTCAGTGTGCTTGTGCCGATGAAAGGCTTAATTAACCCACAAGCTGAACTTAACCGTCTACAAAAAGAGTTGGATAAAGTGCAAAAGCAATATGACCAAATTGCAAATAAATTGTCTAATGAAGGCTTTGTGGCAAAAGCTCCACCTGCTGTGGTGGAAGCAGAAAGAGTAAAATTGGCAGAATTGGAAGGACAGATTGAGAAAGTTAAGGGAAATATGGGGCAGTTGAAGGGGTTGTAAATGACAAAACCAAAACCTAATAATGAATTATTGAAAAAAATCAAGCCTAAATTCAGTATTAGGTTTGTTGGTTATTGTATTTGCATTATTGTATCTTTTATTGGTTATTATATACAAGATTGGGTTTTGGGGGAAACTCCAAAACCTTTTGATGTGTTTTCATATATAGGAACTTTTGCAACCTTGATTGGTCTAATTATTACTATGTGTGAAGTATTTCGATCAATGACTTTGAGTCAAGAGTTGAAGGAAAAGATAGATGAAATTACTGATTTGGATATTGAACGTAAGTTGTCGTTTTTACAATCTACTTTGGATCATGTTATTAGTTCAGTTGAAAATGAAAAATATACAGAGGGTTTGATATATTTTAGGATTTTAAACAAAATATTTATTGATTTTTCAATAACTGATGATAAACTTACAGAAGCTGAATTGCAGTTGAGTACAGCCTATAAAGCTCAAAATAGATTTAGCAAACCACAAAAGAAATATTTGAAAGAGTTGTTAATTAAAGATATCACCTCTTTAGTTAGTGAATTAGTAATTAAAGCAAGACCTTATTTGAGCGATAGAGTTAAGGAGAGATCTAATGATTCCACTACAAATAGTTAGTTTGATTAACCAATTAATTAAAAAAACAGAAAATAATGAATTAACTTGGGTTTATGATGATGAAAATAGTACGGTATTTTTAGATTTACGTGAATCAGGTTTAAGTGTAACTTTAAAATATCGTTTTGATGAAACCTATGAAGTTGGTAGATTTTTCATTAATCTTAATTTGAATAAAATAGATTATTTTTTCGATGCAAAAGAGGATGATAGCGAAAATTACTTATTGTTGAAAAATTTATATGATCTAGCTCAAGCTTGTAAATTTTCTCAGGAATTTACCGGTTTGATAATTTAATAAAACTATGAAATCAGGGTGATACTTGATTTTTTTATTGAATTATTGGTCTACAATATTTTATTGGTTTATTAAGTGTAAAGTAAAATCATCACTCCTTGCTCTTTCCAACCTTTGCCATAATTGTACATCAATATGACACCAAAAAGGACAATCAAAATGCAAGCAACAAAACGTATTAATATTCGTACAACCCCCTATGCTAAAGCCTTAATTGAGCGAGCAAGCCAAAAACTAGGCGCATCGGTGAGCAGTTTTATGGCTCAAAGTGCATATGAAAAGGCATTAAGTTTAGAACAAGCTGAAACCATTTACTTAACACAAAACTAATCCAAAATCTCCCAACCCCCCTTTTTTTTACACCCCCATACAATCACCCCAATATCAAGCACATAGCCACCACCCATCACCACTTTGATATTTTCCAAAAATTATCATGCCAAACTGGACTTTTTATACATTTTGTGCAAAACTTAATTAAAATAAAACTCCATACAACACAACAAGGATAGTTTATGCCACGCCGTCCAGCACCACCAATCCAATTATCCACCGCCAAACCAAACCCAACCAATGTCATCAGCGATTTTCATATGCATTTTGATGACAAATCATTACTTTCTGCGATTGACACTCTGCCCAAATCCAAACTTACCCAAAAGCCCGTTTTGCACTTTGTTCATGCCAACGGCTTTGTTGGTGAGTGTTATGCACCGCTATTTGAGATTTGGGAAAGGCATTTTACCGTGGTGGCGATTATGCGGTTTGGTATGAATGCCAATTATCCGATTGATAATGACTGGCAAGGCTTGACCGCTGAAGTCGCCGACAGCATTGCTCAGGCGTGTGATACGCACGGCGTGCCAAGCCTTGTCGCTGTTGGGCATTCGGTGGGCGGTATGACAAGCCTACAAGCCACTTTGCAAGGCAATCCACAAATTAGCCAGCTTGTTGCCCTTGACCCACCCTTACTCATGGGGCGTACCAGTGCCATTTGGTATCTTGCCAAAATGCTTGACCGCAAGCGAGGCAATCATGCGATGATGGACACCATTTCACCATCAAAACTATCCAAGCGTCGCCGAGATGTGTTTGACAGTCGCAAGCAGGCGTATGATAATTTTCGGAATAAGGGGCTATTTAAGGGCTTTGATGAGCGGGCATTTTTGGGTTATATTAATTTTGGTATGACGGATTTGCCAAGCGATGACAATCCCAATCAAGTCACACTCACAATCAGCCGTGATAGCGAAGTGGCGATTTTTAGGAACATTCCAACATGGACATGGTACAAACAGCCGACCACGACCACACCGATTACGCTTGTGGTGGGTGATGGCAGTCATTTTACCCAAATGGGCAGTTATACCTTGGCAGAGCAAGTTTTGGGTTTGAATGTCATTTATCACCAAGGCAGTCATATGTTTGCACTTGAACAGCCTGATTCGGTGGCGACTTTGGTGCTTAGTTTGATTGCCAAGCAAGCAGATGTTTGCCATGAATCATAATCATTTACCCCCTACACCCGCGCCCCACCACACTCCTACCATCAGACATTCAGCACTGTTTGCGCTGTTTTGTAGCTTTGTTATTTTTATTTTGTTTTTGTTTGTGCAGGTGGCAAGCATTTATGCGGTGGCGCGCGTGTTGCTGCCGTCTTATTTGGACACAGCCAAGCTCATTACCTTAGGTGCTGCCAACGGTCAAATCGTCAGTTTATCCATGTTTATCAATACCGCGGTGATAATTGTGCTGTCTGTGCTTGGGGCAAGATTTTTTGTCACATCTTATTATAAAAAACACAACATCAATCACCGCGCTTTACGCCCCAGCCCAAATCAGCACAATCTAAATCAACACAATCTAAACACTGACATCAAAAACCTTTTGGGCATACGTCCATTTTCATCAAAACTGGGTGGGCAAAGCCTACTTGTCGTCATTGCCTTAATGGCGCTACAATGGCTTGTGCTTAGCCAAACAGACACCATGCCCATGCTGTTTATGGATGAGCTGATGGCAGATGGCAACTTGCTTGCGATGATTGTTGCGGTGGTATTTATGGCGCCCATTTGTGAAGAGATTGTATTTCGCGGTGCCATGTTTGGCTTTATTCAGCGTGGATTTGATGCCAAAACTGGCAAGCTTGTTGCGATTATTATGACAAGCGCTGTGTTTGTTTTGGTGCATTTTCAGTATGATTTATTGACATTATTTTTGCTGTTTTTGATGGCTTTGGCGTGGGGATATTATCGCGCGCTGACAGGATCGGTGATTTTGACGACACTTTTGCATATTTTTAATAATGGCTGTGCGATGGCGTTTTATTTGTTGTTTGGCGCATAAGCACCGTCAATTGACAAAAAACTCACTTGACAAAAAATAAAGCAATAAATCAGACAAACACCACTTATTTATGATACACTTTTGATTTTTGTAAGGAATTATGATGACGCCTACTTTTGACCCACAGCAATTCATCCAAACCGCGCTTGACAATCAGGTGCTCAAATTTGGACAATTTACCCTAAAATCTGGTCGTGTCAGTCCTTATTTTTTTAATGCAGGGCTTTTGGCGACAGGCGAGCTGTTGTCTTTATTGGCAAATGGCTATGCCGACACTTTGGCAAAGCACGCCGCGCGCGATGACTTGGTGATTTTTGGGGCAGCCTACAAGGGCATTCCCTTTGTGGCTGCAACCGCGCAAGCCTTGTGGAATAACCACAACATCAATGCCGAGTGGGGCTACAACCGTAAAGAAGCCAAAGACCATGGCGAGGGTGGCGTGCTTGTTGGCGCGCAGCTGCGTGACAAATCGGTGTGGGTGATTGACGATGTGATGACTGCAGGCACTGCCATGCGCGAGGTGGTTGCGCTGTTAAATGAAGCTGGGGCAAAAGTCGCTGGCGTGATTGTGGCGCTTGACCGCAAAGAAAAAGGGCAAGGCGACAAATCCGCCATTCAAGAGCTTGCCGACAGCCTACAAGTGCCTGTGCTTGCGCTTGTTAATATGGATGACATTGTTCATTATGTCGCCAAGCATGGCACAAAGCAGCAGCAAGACGATATGAATGCGTACCGCGCGCAGTATGGCGTGTCAGCCTGAAGGCTGTTTGCAACCGTTGTTTTTAACAAATCCGACAAAAAGGATAATTTATGAACTCATTAAAATTTTTGATTGTGATGGATGATATCCGCACCATCAATTACAAAAAAGACTCCAGCTTGGCGATGATGTGGGCAATTTTGGCGCGCGGACATACGCTCAATTATTGTCAAATTCAAGATTTGTGGCTTAAAAATGGCGAGCTGCACATTGACAGCCAGCCTTTAAATGCTTTTCAAAACCCTGATAAATTTTATGAATTGGGCGAAAAAATAAGCCAAAAAGCAACCGACTTTGATGTGATTTTGATGCGCAAAGATCCGCCTTTTGATATGCCATTTTTGTACAGTTTATATCTGTTGGAATATGCCAAACGCGCTGGCGTCAAAGTCATCAATGACCCAACACACGTTCAAAATTGCAATGAAAAACTGTTTGCCACACAATTCCCCCACCTGATGACACCCACCATCGTGTCAAACAAACAAGCGCACATTCGCGCATTCATCAAAGAGCACAAAGACGTGATTGTCAAGCCGTTGGACGGCATGGGCGGCATGGGCATTTTTCGCTTGACAGCAGACAGTCCAAACATCGGCGCC
The DNA here is from genome assembly GCA_041811915.1 of Moraxella sp. GTDB lineage: Bacteria > Pseudomonadota > Gammaproteobacteria > Pseudomonadales > Moraxellaceae > Moraxella. The sequence continues at coordinate 5,738 of JBGXSA010000025.1, forward strand.
ACCCTTGAAATGCTGACCAAGCTTGAACGTTTGCCTGTAATGGCACAAAAATTCATTCCAGACATCAAAAAAGGCGACAAACGAATTTTGATTGTGGGCGGCAAACCTGTGGATTATTGTTTGGCGCGCATTCCTGCCGAGGGTGAGACGCGCGGCAATTTGGCGTCTGGCGGTCAAGGGGTGGCGATGGCGCTGTCTGACAGCGAACGCAAACTTGCCGAATCGGTCGCGCCTACTTTATTGCAAAAAGGGCTTTTGTTTGTCGGACTTGATGTGATTGGCGATTACATCACCGAGATTAATGTCACAAGCCCTACTTGCGTGCGCGAGATTGACGATCAATGCGGCACGCAGATTGCGGTGGATTTTATTCAAGTGATTGAACGCTTGTTTTGATTGAAAGTGATTAAAAAACCAACCAAACAATTTGCTCAATCACAACGCTGATTGACAAGCCCCCCAAATTCTCAAGCTCTCAAGCCCACAACACAAGCCCAGATATCAACTTATCCATGGGCTTGGCAATGGGTGTTTGGGCGCGGATTAAACATAACCAAGCTCATCCATCGCCTGCTTGATGATGGTGGCGCTGGCACTTAGCGCCAACGCCGCCATGATAAACGCCACAATTAAATCAGGATATTTTGAACTGCTAAAATACACGGCGATGCCTGCGATGATGACCGCCACATTGCCGATGGCATCGTTGCGAGAGCACAGCCAGACGCTGTTCATGTTGCTGTCGCCATCACGAAAATGATACAGCAGCCACGCCGCCGTCACATTGGCAAATAAAGCAAGCGTACCGACGATGCTCATCTGGCTATGGCTTGGCACTTGCCCATACCACAGCCGATACAGCGTGGTCGCCAAGATAAATAAGCCAAATCCGCCCATCGTCACCCCTTTGACCAAAGACGCCTTAGCACGATAAGACAGCGCCATCGGCAGCACGATTAGACTGATGACATAATTGGCGCTGTCACCCAAAAAATCCAAACTGTCGGACAAAAGCGACACCGAGCCTGAGCTGATGCTTGCCAAAATCTCAATGACAAACATCGCCAAATTTAGCCCTAAAGCAATCCACAGCGCTTTTTTGTAGCGTGATGATAATTGCCGATCGTGTGTATCATGTGCGCAAGCAGTGCAAGCCATCTTATTTCTCCCATGCAATCACTCATTGGATGAGATATACTATAAACCCTGTAGCAACTACAGAGTCAAGGGTTAAATAAGGCGAACTTAGGAAAATACGATGAAAATTAGCGAACTTGCCAAATTAAGCGGTGTCAATCTTGAGACCATTCGCTATTATGAACGGCTGGAGCTCATCACGCCTGCCAAGCGAGATGCCAATGGCTATCGCTCGTTTGGTCGGGTGCAGCTTGATGAACTGCATTTTATCAAGGCGTGCCGTGCTATCGGCTTTAGCTTGGATGAAATCCGTGAACTGCTTATTTTACAAGCCAATCCAAACAACCCTTGTCAAATCGCCGATACACTTGCCAAACAGCACCTGATTCAGATTGACCATCAAATCGCACAATGCCAAAAAATCAAAGCCTTGCTTGAGTCAATGATAGATTGTCATGCCAAGGATATTGACCATTGTCAAATTATTGAGGGGATTAAGCATTTTGATGATGTGTAATCTATGCTGCCCATTTACATAAGTTAAAAACTGTATTATCATAAACAACACAGACCATAATATCGGCGCAGGATATCGGCAACTCATCATGAAAAATAAAGCCATCGAACACCGCATCCGTCAAGCCAAACATTACGCCAAGACTTGGGGGCATCAACGCAGGCTAAACGCCCAAGGCAACTACATTGTCCACGACTATGACACGCCAAGACTGCTATCGTGGTGGACTGATGTGTCTTTTAAGCTAGGATCGCAAATCATCTCCCTGTCATGGATTCATCCACGCCAGCACTATCAGGATTTGTGCGAAGAGTTCATTGATCATCAAATGCCGCCGCTTGATATCCCTGCCAAGGATATTTTGCCCATCAAAACCATCAATTACAAACAGCTTGGCAAAAATGGCAACCGCAAAAAAGTGATGTCTTATACCATGGGTGAGTTTCATCCAGAGTTCTTGACCCATGCAGAGCAAAAACGAGCCGCTTTAGACGCCCTATTAACCACAAGCGATATCACTGCTAAGCCATTTATACAAATTAAGCAGTTAACTTGGTGTCGCAGTGTGCATCTGTGCGCACCCATCGAAGTGCTGAGCGAAGATGACGCCAATCGACTGGTTGACATCGCCAAACAGCTCATCACACGGCAAACGACACTGGATGAATTATACCCTGATTATGAGTATAATAAGGATCACTGGATACAAGAGCAGCCACTCATCGCACAAGATGAGGCACTTAGAGCACAAAATAAGGAATGCTTATGACCATCACCCACGACACCACCGCACAACGCTTTGAGACCACCATCGATGGCATTACCGCTTATCTGAGCTATCAAGTGGCTAGCGATGACACGCTGATTTATGACCATACCATCGTCCCAAGCGCACTTGGCGGTCGTGGCATCGGCTCAGCATTGACCAAATTTGCCCTAGATTATGCCATCGAGCATGATAAGAAAGTCGTGCCAAGCTGTTCTTTTGTCGCACATT
>JBGXSA010000026.1:0-4303 GCA_041811915.1 Moraxella sp.
GCAATGCCAAAGCCATCTTCATGGTGATCGGTCAAACCGCCTCTTTGGCGAAAGCCTGCAAAACTAAAGCCAATGTCTGTCGGCGTATTGGCATTCATGCCAAGCAATTGGCACATAATTATCACCTTATTTTTTGCTGAGCGCACGTGTTTGCGCCAATCTGATTTTAATCAGTATTTTAAATGTCGGTCGGATTTGTCTTAACTAAGCCATCTTGCCAACACATCATCCGCGGACATTTATTGTAACAGCTCAATGGGCAAAATCAATGTCAATTTGGGATATGGTTATTACCAAAAATCCAGCCTAAACAGACTGGATTTGGGTGCGACAAGTCAGCTTAACTTACCATGGCATTGCTTGTATTTTAGCCCAGAACCGCAAGGGCATGGTGCGTTGCGATTTGTGTTGCTGGGAATGGCAGCATCATCGCTGGCGGCAGGCTTACCAAACTCATCTGCTGCCACAGGAATGTTGGTGCCTGTAATCGGCGCGCCGCCCCCCAAACTGACTGTAATGCGCTGGGCTTGGCGCGTTTGACGCGGTCTTGGCGCATCTTCTGCCTCTTCACCCATAAGCCCCATTTCGTTGTGCTCAAACTGCATATGCATCATTTCGCTTTGGCGGCGACGCGTCTCTTCTAAGGCGGCCAGCTCTTCTGGAGTTGGCACGTGCACTCTGGACAAATCTTGAATGGTGTCTGATTTAATCGCCCCAAGCATGGAGCGGAACAAATCAAAGGACTCACGCTTGTATTCTTGCTCGGGATTTTTTTGAGCATAGCTGCGTAAATGAATACCTTTGCGTAATTGATCCATTTGGGTGAGATGCTCTTTCCAATGGCGGTCTAGGCTTTGTAACATAAAGTGGCGTTCAAGACGCGCGGCAGACTCTTCGCCCATTTGGGCACGGCGTTCGTGATAGCGAGCGATGGCGGTGTCAATGATTTTGGCACGCAAACCCTCTTCATCAAGACGGCTGTCAGCATCCAACCAATCATTGATGGGCATATAAAAGCGAAACGCCTCTTCAATCTCATCTTCCAATCCATCAATGTTCCATTGGTCGTCCACCGAACCTTCAGGCACAAACTGGCTAATCAAGGCATTATAAACCTCATGGTGCATGACCTCAATACTGCTTTGCAAATCAGCCTCAGCAAGCAAATCATCACGCTGTCCGTAGATGACTTTACGCTGGTCGTTGGCAACGTCGTCGTATTTGAGCAGCTGTTTGCGCGCGTCAAAATCACGTGCCTCCACCTTGCCTTGGGCGTTTTCAATGGAGCGTGACACCATTTTGTGCTCAATCGCCTCATCTTCTTTGAGTCCCATGGCGCGCATCATGCCAACCACACGTTCCCCTGCAAAAATACGCATCAAATCATCTTCAAGCGACAAGAAAAAGCGAGATTGTCCAGGGTCGCCTTGACGGCCGGCACGTCCACGCAGCTGATTGTCAATGCGGCGTGATTCGTGGCGTTCAGAGCCAATGATGTGCAAGCCCCCTGCCGCCAATACCGCATCGTGCTTTTGTTGCCAAGCGGCTTGATGGCGTTGTCTTTCCTCATCGCTGATGGTGGCAACAGGCAGCTCGTCATCAGAGATGGGCGACATCACAGGCATGGGCTCACCTGCCTCTTGGGCTTGCTGTGCCAAGCGATTGTACTCTTCAGTGCGTGCCCGCACAAACTCATCTTGCAGCTGCTCGGTACGTGCCTGCACAATGTCTTCAAGTTCAGCTTGCCAATTACCGCCCAAAATAATGTCCGTGCCTCGCCCTGCCATGTTGGTGGCGATGGTAACGGTAGCAGGTCTGCCCGCTTGGGCAATGATTTCCGCCTCACGCTCGTGCTGTTTGGCGTTTAGGACATTGTGTTTAATACCCTCTTGATCAAGTAAATACGACAGCTCTTCGGACGCCTCAATGGTTGCCGTACCAACAAGCACAGGGGCACCTTTGGCGGTGATTTCTTTGATTTCTCGGATAATGCCTTTGTATTTGCCAAGCTTGGTCAAAAATATCTGGTCATCCAAATCAATCCGCGCAATCGGACGGTGCGTTGGAATAATCACCACATCCAAATCATAAGTGGATTTAAACTCCGCCGCTTCGGTATCGGCGGTGCCTGTCATGCCTGACAATTTGTCATAAAGACGGAAATAGTTTTGAAAAGTGGTGGTTGCCATCGTTTGGTTTTCGGCTTGGATTTCCACCGCTTCTTTGGCCTCAACCGCTTGGTGCAAGCCATCCGACCAGCGACGGCCTGGCATGGTACGCCCTGTGTTTTCATCCACAATGATGACCTCACCATCTTGGACGATGTAGTGAATGTTTTTGATAAAAATATGATGAGCACGGATAGCCGCTTGCACATGAGCCAATAGCGGCAATCGTGCAGGACTGTATAGGCTTTCGTTTTCGCCCAATTCGCCCACTTCCATCAAAAAATGCTCAATTTTTTCATAGCCTTTTTCGCTGATTTCAATGGCACGGTTTTTTTCGTCAATCCAAAAATCGCCATCGGTGTTGTTTTTGTTGGCCTCTTCGTCTTGTGAGCGAACAAGGCGTGGAATGATGGTGTTGATGAGCGTATATAAATGTGCAGAATCCTCGGCTTGCCCTGAGATGATGAGCGGCGTACGTGCCTCGTCAATCAAAATGGAGTCAATCTCGTCAATGATGCAGTAGTTGAGCGGACGTTGTTTTTTTTCGCTAAGACTAAACACCATGTTGTCTCTTAGGTAGTCAAAGCCGTATTCGTTGTTGGTGCCGTAGGTGATGTCGGCTTGATAGGCAGCGAATTTTTCGTTGGGGTCTTGCTGGCTGTACACCACACCAACACTTAGCCCCAAAAAGCCAAACAAAGGACGGTTTAATTCAGCATCGCGGCGCGCCAAATAGTCATTGACCGTCACAACGTGCACGCCCTTGCCACTGATGGCGTTTAAATAAATGGCAAGCGTTGCCATCAAAGTTTTGCCCTCGCCTGTTTTCATTTCGGCGATTTTGCCTTCGTGCAAGGTGATGCCGCCGATGAGCTGCACGTCATAATGCCGCATGCCATTGACACGCAAGGATGCTTCACGGCACACCGCAAACGCTTCTGGCAAGATATCATCCAAGCTTTCGCCGTTGTTGTAGCGGTTTTTAAATTCTTCGGTTTTTTGGCGTAATGCCTCATCGGACAATGCTTGAATGCTGTTTTCAAAACCGTTGATTTTATCCACGATTTTGTGCATACGTTTAAGTTCACGTTCGTTTTTGGTGCCGATGACACTGCCAATAATTTTTGCTAACATAATCTGTTTTCCAAATTGCCTAAGGGCAAAAACTTTTCTTAACCAATATTAATGGTTGTTTGGGTTTTAAAAATCAAGGGGTGATTGAAATATAATCATTGAGGTTAAAAACTTCAATATCGCTTATTTTTTGAGCAATGGCATTATCCGCTGTAATCAATACATCCATTTGATGACAAGCAGCTGCGGCAATGTGAATGGCGTCGGGCATTTTTAAGCCATGATTTGCTCGTATTTTTGCCGATAATTCAAAACAGGCACGATTGTGTGGCAATAATCCCAAAAACTTTTGATCAAATAACGCCTGAATGGTTTTGATTTGTGTTTCGTCATTTTCTTTGATGGGTTTGACCAATAATTCTGCTAAGCCCAATTCGCTTGCAAAACCAATGCATTCTTTGGCGTGCAAGCTTGAAAAAATCTGGGTCATAATGGGCAGATAGATTTGATGTCCGCTCAATGCATAAATTAACGGATTGGTATCAAAATAACATTTTTTGCCCAATAAGCGTGTCATGCTCACAATGAATTATCCCAAGACAATCGTTCATTGTGTAAATAGCCATCAATCTCTTGATCGCTATTACCATAAACCCCTTTGGCACAGCCCAAAAAATCCATAATGCTTGTTTTTTGGGCATCGGACGATTCAATTTTGATGAGTCTAATTTCATTATGCTCATAATGAATATAAAACTTATCATCTTGATGCAAATTGGCTTGACGCACAATCACATCGGGCAACACCAGTTGATTATTAGACTGTAAGGTAATTTGTAACATAACCACCTCTTAATTTATCTAGGGCGTGTTGACATTTCAATTTGAGTGAAAAATTTAGATAAATCGCAAGCCTTTTTAGACAATAAATGCAGCCAATATGATAATATTGGCAAGCTTGTTAATAACAGCTATTAACGACAAAAGGCAAGATTTAGCTTATTTTTCACCAAAAGCACGACCAAATCCTAATTTTCAACATTTTTTCTTAAAGCGTGTGA
>JBGXSA010000027.1:0-30968 GCA_041811915.1 Moraxella sp.
AAATGAACGATATTCATCTGGAAAAATTTATGATTACTTTATATCACCTAGAAAAATCCCGTTCGTTTCGTATCGTGTGGCTATTAGAAGAGCTGAAATTGGTGTATGGCTTAGATTATCAGCTGATTAGCCATGAGCGAGATGAGCGTACTTATCTTGCGCCCAAATCTTTTAAGGCGATTCATCCAATGGGTAAGGCACCGATTTTGGTGGATGATAGCTTGCCTGATGGCGAGCAGGTCTTGGCAGAGTCGGCACTGATTATTGAGTATTTATTAAAGACTTATGATAGCAAGCAGCGGTTTTATCCAGTGGGTGATAAGGCGTGGCGTGATTATACTTTTTGGATGCATTTTGCCGAAGGGTCATTGATGCCGCCATTGGTGATGGGATTGATTTTGACCAAAGCAGGTCAAAAAGCACCGCTGTTGGTCAGACCCATCGCACGCAAGCTAAAGGCAGGGATTGACCAACTGATTCTCAAAAATAACATTGATTCGGCACTGTCTTTGATTGAAGAGACGCTGACACGCTCGCCATGGTTTGCAGGCGATGCGTTTACAGGGGCGGATGTTCAGATGTATTTTGCGGTGGCGGCAGCACGACAGCGTGTGGGTTTGGCAGGTGAGAGTGCGACACAGGCATGGCTTGAGCGATGTGAATCACGAGCAGGCTTTATTCAAGCGGTGCAACGTGCAGGTTCGCCATTTTAAAAACCTACTCTTGATTAATTTTTAGGCAAAAATAAAATAAATCATCAGCCTTTAATAAAAAAACCACGTCCATTGCGAAACGTGGTTTTTTTGCATTTAATAATTTTATAAAAAAATCATCAAATTACGGAGCCAAACAGCTTTCCAAATGCTTGGCAGGGTCGGTGTCATAAGCTTTGATGGCGTCTTCTACCGTAAGTCCCAACGCAGCCGCCACGCCTTTGGCATAGTCTTCATGGCATTTTAAGCAGTTACGAATATGGCGATATTTGATAAAATCAGGGGCATCGCCCATCGCACGGGCAGTATTGCCAAATAGGGCTTGTTTTTGCTCATCAGTCATCAAATTAAACAACGCACGTGGCTGACTAAAGTAATCACTGTCATCTGCGCGGAAGTTGTAATTGTAAGCGTCGCCATCAATCGCCAGCGGTGGCTCGGCGTAGTCAGGTTGTTCTTGCCATTGCCCAAAGCTGTTTGGCTCATAATGTGGGCGACCGCCGTAATTATCATCCACACGACCTTGACCATCACGTTGGTTGCTATAGACAGGGCAACGCGGGCGATTGACAGGGATTTGATTACGATTGACGCCCAAACGATAACGCTGTGCATCAGCATAGTTAAACAGACGTGCTTGTAGCATTTTGTCAGGGCTTACGCTGATACCCGGCACAAGATTGCTTGGGGCAAAGGCAGACTGCTCCACATCCAAAAAGAAATTTTCTGGATTTTTGTTTAGCTCCATGACGCCCACTTCAATGAGCGGCCATTTTTTCTTGGTCCACACTTTGGTCAAATCAAATGGGTTAAAATCAACCTGACGTGCCTCTTCTTCGGTCATGATTTGCACATACATCTTCCAACGTGGGAAATCACCTTTTTCAATAGATTCAAACAAATCACGTTGATTGCTTTCACGGTCTTTGCCCACCACCATTTCAGCTTCGCTGTCGCTTAAGTTTTGAATGCCTTGCTCGGTACGCAAGTGAAATTTCACCCAAACACGCTCATTTTTATCATTAATAAAGCTAAAGGTATGACTGCCAAAGCCGTGCATATGGCGGAACGATTTTGGAATACCACGGTCGCTCATGACAATCGTCACTTGATGAAACGCCTCTGGCAACAAGGTCCAAAAATCCCAGTTGTTGGTCGCACTACGCATATTGGTGCGTGGATCACGCTTAACAGCTTTGTTCAAATCAGGGAATTTTCTTGGGTCACGCAAAAAGAATACTGGCGTGTTGTTGCCCACCAAATCCCAGTTGCCCTCCTCGGTATAAAATTTTAGGGCAAAGCCACGAATATCACGCTCCGCATCCGCTGCACCACGCTCGCCTGCTACGGTGGTAAAACGGGCAAACATCTCGGTTTTTTTGCCAACTTCACTAAAGATTTTGGCTTTGGTGTATTTAGTAATATCATTAGTGACGGTAAAAGTGCCAAACGCACCTGAGCCTTTGGCGTGCATACGGCGTTCTGGAATCACCTCACGGGCAAAATCGCCCAATTTTTCGTTGAGCCACAAATCTTGGGCAAGCAGTGGACCTCGCACACCTGCGGTCAAGCTGTTTTGGTTATCGGCAACAGGTGCACCGTTACTCATGGTCAAATGGGTGTGGTCATAGGGGCATTTTGCTTCGTCTTTCATAAAACATCCTCTTCATGGTTTTGGTAAATGGTTTTGGCTAATGGGTTTTGGGTGCTTTGTGCCAAATGTGCATTGACAGGCTGTCGTTTCATCACAAATGCTTTGCCATAAAGGCTTTGTGATGAAAATTTCGCTTTGTGGTTTTGCTAATCAGCAGTGCATTCAATCAGCTCAAGGCTATCATAACACAGTCAAAAGACGTTTGTGTTACAATTGTTTGTTATTATGCTTGGCTTTTGTTGATATGTAAAACAAAATAATTATAAAATATTGATTTATAATTTTAATCAAAAAGGGTTTGTCTTTGTTCCATCTTAAGTCTGTGTTACAATTTTGTTGTCATGGCTTTGTTGTCATGGCAAATTCATTTTGCCAATTCATCATCAATTCATTGTAATTTTAAGGAAAATCCATGAAACTTACCTGGCAAGACACGCTGGACATCGCCATCGCCCTAGCCGACAAGCACCCCGATGTGGACGTGCAGTACATTCGCTTTACCGATTTACACCGCTATGTCTGTGAACTGGACGGCTTTTGTGACGACCCCAACAAATCCAATGAGCGGATTTTGGAGGCGATTCAAATGGCATGGCTGGATGAGTTGTAAGTTTGAGGTGTTTTGTTTTGTCACAACACTCTTTTGTCTACAAACTTTTATCTACAAAAATCGGTTAATTTTACCGATAAACGGTTGCTCTTAGCCCATAAATATGATTTAATGCTTGCTCAAATGTATTTAGATTGTTTCTGATTTATTTCAAGGTCAAATTTACTGATGATTTGACTGATGAAATCGCAACAAAAGGACTATTTATGAGCGATAATCAATTTAATACAGCGGCAACCAGTAGCCGTATGCAGCGTTTTTTAAAAGGCGTGGAATGGCTGGGCAATTTATTGCCCCACCCTGCCATTTTGTTCGTTTGGATGTCTGTACTGCTGCTTATTTTATCTGCCATTTTATCATCCATGGGTGTATCTGTTGCCGATCCAAGACCCGAAGGTGCCAAAGGTCGTAGCGAAGATGGTATGATTTATGTTACCAATCTATTAAATGGCGAGGGCTTGGCGCGCATTGTTGAAAACACGGTGTCCAATTTTACAGGATTTGTGCCACTCGGCACGGTCTTGGTGGCGCTGCTTGGCGTAGGTGTGGCAGAGCGTTCAGGCATGATATCTGCAGCATTGCGCGGGCTTGTCATGAATGCTCCACCAAAAATGGTGACATTGGTTGTGGTGTTTGCAGGGATTATGTCAAACACCGCCTCTGAGCTTGGTTATGTGGTTTTGATTCCACTGGCGGCGATGATTTTTCACTCTTTGGGTCGTCATCCATTGGCGGGTCTTGCAGCTGCATTTGCTGGGGTGTCTGGCGGATATAGCGCCAATTTATTATTGGGCACGGTAGATCCGTTATTGTCTGGCATCAGCCAAGAAGCAGCGCGTATTATTGATCCAGATTATACTGTCGGCGCTGAAGCAAACTGGTATTTTATGGCAATCAGCACCTTTTTAATCAGCGGCTTGGGTTATTTTGTTACCGAAAAAATTGTAGAGCCAAATCTTGGCAAATACAATCCCAATGACGCAGACGATCCGTCAGTTTTGGACAGCAAAATTGAGCGCTTGACTGCCGTTGAGAAAAAAGGCTTAATTTGGTCGGGCGTTGCCATGGTTGTTTTTTGTCTACTATTGGCGTGGACGATTGTGCCTGCTGATGGTGTTTTGAGAAATGCCGAAACAGGGCTTGTGTCAGGCTCACCATTTTTGCACGGTATTGTTGTGTTTATTTTTGTGTTTTTTGCCATTCCTGGTTATATTTACGGTAAAATCACAGGCAGCCTAAAAAACAATCAAGACGTTGTAGATGCCATGAGCCATGCCATGAGCTCTTTGAGTATGTATATTGTGCTTGTGTTTTTTGCCGCGCAGTTCACTGCTTATTTTAATTGGTCAAATCTAGGCTCGGTGATGGCGGTATCTGGCGCTAATTTTCTAAATACCATCGGATTAACAGGGCCTTTGCTGCTGATTGGTTTTATTTTGATTTGCGCGCTGGTTAATTTAATGCTTGGTTCAGCTTCAGCACAATGGGCGATTACCGCACCAATTTTTGTGCCCATGCTCATGCTGACAGGTTATGCGCCTGAAATGATTCAAGCCGCCTATCGCATTGGCGACAGCACAACCAACATCATTACGCCCATGATGAGCTATTTTGGGCTGATTATGGCAGTTGCCATTCGCTACAAAAAAGACACAGGCGTTGGCACGTTAATGGCAATGATGTTGCCTTATTCCATGATATTCTTGTTTGGTTGGACGCTGTTGTTTTATATTTGGGTATTTGTGTTTGGTCTGCCAGTAGGCCCAAGTGCGGCAACTTATTATCCAGCCCCCTAATCTTTCTACCAAGCTTCACATTATTCAGCCTATTTTTGGGCTGAATAATTTTTTGTCTCCATGACATCATCTTTTGCCAGTGTGTTTTAAGTTTACCAATTTATTTTTCATCGTAGTTGAGTATTGCGTGTGCTCATTTGTGCTGTTATAATTTTTTAACAATGAATTTAAAATCTGTTTATCAGATTTTTGCATAAAATCCACCGCCAAGCATTTTGTCACTATTTGGCTTGTCATTACACAAGCTTATCATATAGGAACTTATCATGAAATCAATCACCATCCACACATCCATCATGGCTATCTCGTTATGGCGATTGCTTGCGGTATGGGTGGGTATATTCAGTTTGTTATTTTTAAGCGCCTGCTCATCAAACAGCCAACAATCTACAGTCAGGCAAGACGACCCAGCCAATGCCACCAGTGCAGACGTTGCCATCCCAGACAGTGTTGCAAGCGCAGAGATGAGCAAACCTAACTACAACGATTCTGTCCATGCCGACGAAAAACTTGGCACCAAATGGGGCGATGAAATTGACGACTCTGTAACAAGCATTAAAGCCAAACGCCTAAGCGATGAGCCCATCGGCGAGATTGCCATCAGCTACGCAGGCAAAGAATTTCAAGGCAGCGCGGTTAAGAGCATTTCATTATTGGCAGGTCAAGTTCAATTAAGCATTTTGGACGACCAATACAATCCGCTGCCCGTTTATCGGCTTGATGGCAATTATTATCTAAAAGCCAAAGAAAACCAAAGTTATTATTTGCATTATCGTAACAGCAGCAGCAATGTCTATGAAATCATCGCAAGCGTGGACGGCATTGATGTTTTGACAGGAAATGCCGCCTCCAAATATAGCCCTACAGGTTATATCTTGGATGCACGCGGTGAATTGACCATCAAAGGATTTCGCAAAGACGAACATTCGGTCGCTTCTTTTACCTTTAGCAAACCTGAAAACTCTTATGCCAATCACTCCGCCCAAGGCGATATTGGCAATGTCGGCATTATCGGCACGGTGGTTTATGAATTACAAATGCCCAAGCAAAACTCCAAGCCATCTTTTGCCCCACCACCCACCGACAAACCCAAGGCTTTCCCTGCTGATAAATAACTTTTTTGATAAATAACCCTTTTTTATAAACAAAAAGACGATTGTATTTAATCGTCTTTTTTGGTTTAATCATAACCTTGATAAACAATCTCTCGTTTGTTGAAATCAATATGACAAGTTGCTTTACCAAGTGTTTTTTCATCATAAATCATCACAGTATTGTCCTCTTTATTTTCTACAAAAGACAAGCTTTTGTCACTGGCTTTTTTGATAATATCATGATTATTTAAATCATGGCTTTTGATATATTCGCAAAAGTGTTTGACACTATTGATATGAATAAAAAATCTAAAGACAGCAAAATACAATATCAGCAAACATAATAATATAAAAATGATATGGGTAATTGTTTTGCGATTTGATGGCATGGTTTATCATCTCAAAAAATTATCATGGTCATTATCATTCAAAAGGCAACTTTATTCCATCGGTTATCATTTAGCCCTGCCAAGCCAATTTTAAAGAAAACGCAATCACCCAAGGCGATATGATGACCGCAATGATACTGCCCGCCAACAGCATCGCCAAAATCGGCAAATACGCCATGCCCATCATCGCGCGCTCGGTCAATCCTGTGGCAAAAATCAAGACAGGCAGCTGCATGGGTAGTGCAATGAGTGGCACCAAAATCGCGCCATTTTTGATAGCAAGCGTCAATGCACTTGCCATCGCCGACAAACCAAGCAAAATAGGACTGGCAACCACAATGGACAACGACAAAACAAGCGCATCAGACATCGGCAAACCAAACAAAGGCACCGCCAAAAACGACAGCAGCGACATGATGCCCGCAGACAACAGCCAATGCACCGTCATTTTGGTGAGCACCCAAATCGGCAAACTTGCCTTGGCGGCGACAAGCTGAGCCAGCACGCCATTATCATAATCGCTTTTGAACAAACCATCCACGCCAATCACAAGCGACAGCAAGGTTGCAATCCACACAATCGGCACACAAAGGCGCAAGAGCATTTGCGGCTCTGCACCCACAGACAAAGGAAACATGGTTGCGATGATTAAAAAAAGCACAAGCGGATACAGCCAGTCAAGACCGCTGTATTTGACCTGCCATTCGCGCCGAAATAAGTCAGCCGTACTGATGTGATAGGCGCTGTGGCTCATGTCATTGGTAGAATTGATTGTCATTATTCATCACATTGCTTGAAAGTATCGTGGACGTATGCGCTCAAGTTGAGCGTTGTTGTGGCGATGTCTATCGGCTGATGACTTGTCATAAGCACCGCGCCACCTGCCTGTGCAAACGCTTTGATTTGTAGCTGTAGCTTGTCAATCATTGCCACATCCAGCGCCGTCAATGGCTCATCGAGCACCCACAGATTGCTGGGCAATGACAAAAACAAGCGCGCAAGCCCAACACGCTTGCCTTGACCTGCCGACAGCTTTGCTGCCAATACATCTTCATAACCAAACAAACCCACCGCCTCCAGCGCTTGCAGCATTTTTTCATCATTCAAGCGCACACCATACAAGCTTGCCAAAAATGTTAAATTTTGTCGCACGGTCAAGCTGTCATGAATGCCCGTTTGGTGCAGCACACACACTGGCGCGTACGCACTGTGATGGTGAATTTGCCCTTGTTCGGTGGGCAAAAGTCCGATGATTTGATTGAGCAAAGTGGTTTTGCCCAGTCCATTTTCGCCAATAATGTGGCAAATCTCATGCGCCATCAGCGTCAAATCAAGCCCAGAACACAGCACCATCTCGCCACGCATGACGTCCACCTTGTGCAGTGATAAGATGGGATTGGACTGACTCATGACACCTCGCCTTACAAAATCAACAAAAATGATGGCAACCGTATGCCATGCTTGAAAAATTCATCAATATTATATACAAATTTGCAATTTTTTGTGGCACAATTAGAATAAATTTATTGTTTTGGATAATATGGCACTTTTTCACAAACTCAAAAAAGCATTGACAGGCAATGACGACCATCAGCCCTCAAACGATACATCCGACAGCGCACAAAGCCCATCGGATAAGTTTAATGCGCGTGCAGATGACCATTTACAGCCCATCACCAATCACATCATAGAATGGGTAAAGCTCAATGACTGGCATTTTACCCATCACCAACCTGACGCGGATGACAAATTTCGCACTCATCACATCATCATTGGCTTTTCAGGTGCAGAAGAGGATGATTTTGCTTGGAATTGCGTGATTCGCGTGGTTGAAAAAAATCAGCTGGTTACCATGTATGGCGTATTGCTTGGCGAGATTGATGAGACTTATCATCTCAACGTATTAATCGCTTTTAACCAAATCAATTATTCCATCAGCTTTGGCAGTGTGGAATTTGATTTGCAAACAGGCAATGTGCGCGCCAAGCTGTCTTTTGATGCTGAATTTAGCCATCTGACCGCGCTTATGCTTGGCAATTATATGCAAGCGCTGATTGGCTTGACCGAAATGGCGCACCGCACCCTACAAAACATCCACCACACACAGCCTAGCCAAAACTTCCAGCAGCTGCTCACAGAATACAGCTATCACGACTTGGACGACGATTCAAAAGACGATGGCACATATTATATGCCCACCCACTTGGCGCAATGATTAAAGACGCAATGGGGATAAATAACGATTTATGGGCATTTGTTGTATGGCATTTGCTGCATGGATATTTGTTGTGTTTACGCTTATGGCACACAACATTTATTTGGCACCGCATTGATTAGGCGCTACATTTGCGCAAAACCATAAACAATTGTTCAATAATCATTACAAAATATTGCAATAGTTACCACCAAATATCAACAATTGAGTGACAAAAATTGCCGTATCATAGCGTCAAATTTATTGTTTTAAATTCATTGCGTTCATTTAGTGTCTTTAATGCAGTGTCTTTAATGCATTGTGTTTAATTTATAAGTTTTTTAATTGACAAGTTTAAAATTAAAATATCATGCGTACTATCGTACATTTAAATCACGCATTTAAATAAAATGTGAGTAAATAAAATATGAGCGTCAAATCATCGGTCATATATTTACAAGCTTAACATTCATATTTTTACGCGTGTGAAATAGCCGCGCAAAAATAGCAACGCACTCCAATACAAGCCAAAAGGAGCTTATCATGTTCAAAAAAACCTTTTCAATTTGCGCATTAATGCTTGGTGTATTATCCATCAGCGCGTGCACCACCACAGCCTATAATACCAATAACAGCTCGGTGCGTGCCGCAGGCTCTGGCGCGGCATTGGGCGCTGCCATTGGTGCTTTGGCGCGTTCAGATGGCGACAGAAGCGACATCGGCAAAGGCGCAGCAGTGGGGGCTGCGGTTGGTGCAGCAGCAGGCTATGGTCTGTCCAATACTCAAAGCTATCCTTATAAATAACGCTATTTTATCAATAATCGCGTGCCTTTATAAGCAGAGCGAATCATGCTTGCAATGAACACTTTGATGGGATTGCAAGCATTTTTATTGTATGGTATTTTATACCAATGTCATCTAGGGCGTCCTGACATTTCGTATTTGCCATTAAAATCAAGAAAAATCGTAAGTATTTTCAAGGAAAATTGCGAAGTTGATATTGAAATATCAATAAGCAATTTGACGATGAAAATCAAGATTTAGCCATTTTTAAGGCAAAAACGCTATATTATTTCTAAATTATTGCTAAATTGTTAATAGTGTTATGAAGTGTCAGTATGACCTATATTTAACAGCACAGTAGATTAAACACAATGAAAATTTTTTATGGAATTTTGATGGCAAGTGCGTGCATGCTGTCCGCGTGTCAAAGCACTAAGCCCGCCATCACTGCCGAGCAATGCGGCCACACAGACTGGCATGAACAAGGGCAAAAAGACGGTAAATTTGGCGCCTATCCTTATGAATACAGCCATTATGCCAAGCACTGTCCACTTGCCAGCCAAGACATCAAAGCGTGGGAAGAGGGACGAGTGCTTGGGCTAAAAACTTACTGCACCAAGGCAAATGCCTATGAGCTTGGCAGACGCGGGCTTGAATTAAGACAAGTATGCCCAGAAGAGGGCTTGCTTGAGATTCAGCAATCGCACAGCTTGGGCTTTGAGCAATATTACCGCATCCAACGTCTGCACGATTGGGATTGGGGATTTGCGCCTTATTATCATCACCCTTATTATCGCTTTGGTTGGTGGTGAGCTGTTTGGTGATGACAACGCACCCAACAAATTATTCAACCATAAATTATTCTATCAAAGCGATGCTCGTCCAAAAACGCGTGCCGATGCCCTTTGTGCTTTCAATGTGCAGTGTGGCATTGTGCAGTGCCAACGCGTGCTTGACAATCGCAAGCCCAAGCCCACTGCCTTGAGTGACATTTTCGCGCACCCGCCCTTTGTCCACGCGATAAAAACGCTCGGTCAGTCTGGGCAAATGCACCTCGTCAATGCCATCGCCTGTATCGCTGATACTGACAATCGCCGCCTTGTCTTGTTTTTTTAGGGTGATGGTAATGGTTGTTTTGGCGGGCGTATGCCAAATCGCATTAAAAGCAAGATTGGACAAAGCGCTGTAAATGTCCTTATCGCTGCCATGAATATAAAGCCCCTCTTCAATATTTGCGCTGATGATGTGCGTATCGCCATGCGCGCCATTGAGCGCGTGCGTATCTGACACCACCGTCTGACACACCGCCGACAAATCCACCACATCTTGGCTTTGATGGTCGTTTTCTGTATTTTCAAGGCGCGACAGCACCATCAAATCATTAATAAGCGCAAGCATTCGCGCGCTTTCTTCTTGCATAAGCCCAACAAAGTACGCCTGCTCGTCTTTGTCAAGCTCATATTCCGCCATGGTTTCCAAAAACCCTTGAATGACCGTCAAAGGCGTTCTAAGCTCGTGCGATACATTGGCAACAAAATCAGTTTTGCTGGCAAAAAACCGCTCTTTTTCGCTGACATCTTCACTCATCAAAAGACTCATCCGCCCCTGAAATGGCACCAACGTTACATTAAATGAAGACAGCTGATGGCCGTTTTGCAGTTTAATTTGTGTAAATTTTTGCTCAACAACAGGCAAGTCATCCACCCACTGCAAAAAATCATTGTTTTTGTGCAACACACCCTCATCCACACTCATCGCGCTCATGTGTTGCCATAAGTTGTGTGACTTATTGGCTGGCACGTCAAATTGCGTCATCGCCAAGCGATTTGCCCACTCAACCACCCCTTTGGCATCCACAATCATCAGACCTAATGGCATGGCGCCAACCAAGCTTTCCAGTTGTTTTAAATTTTGTTGCAGCTGGGCGCGATTTTTTTGTGAAGAGGCTTTTTGGCGCAAAATCTCAACATACAGCGGCTGACACGCGCCAAAATGATGATAATCTTCCAAATTATTTGCCAAAATCCAACGCGACAGTTTGGCATAATCATAACAAAGCTTGGCAATGATAACAGCAAGCACCACAGCCAATACAAAAAGCGCCCAAGCTGCTGAGCTTAGCCAATACACAGCGCACGCTGCGGCGACACCCATCAACATGACATAAAATAGTCGTTCCATCACACAATCTTAATTAGGGCGTGTTGACATTTCACACGCTTTAAGAAAAAATATTGAAAATTAGGATTTGGTCGTGCTTTTGGTGAAAAATAAGCTAAATCTTACCTTTTGTCGTTAATAAATTTGCCAATATTATCATATTGGCTGCATTTATTGCCTAAAAAGGCTTACGATTTATCTAAATTTTTCACTCAAATTGAAATGTCAACACGCCCTAATACTAAATCTATAACCTGCGCTACGGACGGTCTTGATATAATCTTGCAAACCAAACGGTTCAAGCACACGGCGCAGACGGCGAATGTGCACATCCACCGTGCGCTCTTCAATAAACACATGATCGCCCCACACCAAATCCAACAGCTGAGTGCGGCTATAAGTGCGCTCATTGTGCGTCATAAAAAAATGCAACAGCTTAAACTCAGTGGGCGCAACCTCCAAAGTCGTCAGCTCATCCACCGTGACCGTATGCGCATTGGGGTCTAGGCTTAAGCGTCCAACATTCACCACATCGCTTGTTTTTTGTGGATTAAGTCTGCGCAAAAGTGCATTGATCCGAGCGATGAGCTCGCGCGGACTGAACGGTTTTACGACATAATCATCGGCGCCATTATTAAGCCCCGTCTCTTTGTCTTTTTCTTCGCCTTTGGCAGTCAGCATGATGACAGGCAAAAACTTGGTGCGAGCATCTTGGCGCAACACGCGCACAAACTCATCCCCACTCATGGCGGGCAACATCCAATCCAACAGCACCACATCAGGCAGCCGCTCATCTATCATCATTTTTGCTTGTTCGCTGCTGCCTGCGTGCAAAGCCTCAAACCCTGCTTTTTTAAGATGAAATTCCAGCAGCTTAAAAATCGCAATCTCATCTTCTACCACAAGCACTGTTGTTGCCATGATTCACCTTTTATTGATAGTTTGTATTTGATGATGGTTTTGGATTTAACCAAAGCCCATGTTTGTATTAGCATTCGGCTGATTTTGGATTTAATTATCGCCCCATCACACCACCAAAGTCAATTTTTTGTTAAAATTCATCCAAAACACCTCCATAAAAGTACGCCCAACACGGATAGCATAAACCAAGTGATTGCATCAATAAAATTATTATCTTTTGTCAAGCAATCACATCAAAGCCTAAATTGATATCATAGCGTCATGAACATCTGTTGCCACAAACATAAAAACAAAACATAAAAATATAAATTTTGCTTTGGCATGAAAAACATTCAAATGGATTGCGCAATTCATCTTGTCATGCTAGAATTTTGATACAGATTAATTTATTAAAGATTAATAAAGCTTGATGTGACAAACTTGGCTTTGTAATATGGCGTGAGTTGATTGAATAATATTTCAATAAAAAATATTTCAATGAAATTGGAGTAACACGAAATTGGAACAACATAAAGCTTTTTGCCATTTACTTTATTTTGTCATTTATGTATTAAGCCAATCAGCCAAATCCAGCGGCACATCATGCGCATAAATCAGCTTCATGCTAACAAAAATATATGACGGCTTGATGACAAAACTACTCTTGATTTTTATACCAGAACAATCCAATGACACCCAACCAAACCGACAACACGCAGATTTTGCTACAACACGCCAAAACCAAACACATCATCAGCGAGGCACAATACAGTCAGCTGATGATGCTCAATGACGATTTGTTTCACAACTTATCCAAGCAACAAAACAATCGCGCACAACAAAACAATCGTACACAAAATGACACGCCCAAATTTGTACTGTCTCATCTTTTGTATTATTCTGGCGGCTTGATTGCCATTGGTGCCATGTCTTTGTTTATGACGCTGGGTTTTGAGCAATATGGCGGCGCTGGCATGATGATTATTTGTCTGCTGTATGCCATTTTTGGTTCAGCAATTGCACGTCTTTTGTACCAAAAAAATCTGCTCATGCCTTATAGTATTGTGCTTGGGTTTTTGTTGTGCTTGGTGCCTTTATTTATTTTTGCCCTCCAAAAAACATTGGGTGTGTGGCAAGATTACAGTCATTATCAAGACTACCATCATTGGATCAGCGCGCAATGGCTATCTATGGAGCTTGGCACGCTGCTTGTGGGTGCGGTGATGATTTATTATTTTCGCCGCAGCTTTGTCATGCTGCCGATTGCAGTTACGCTGTGGTTTTTGTCTATGGATATTTTGCCTTTGATTACCCACAGTCGCGAATGGTACGATTGGGAGATGCGCCGCATCATTTCGTTGTATTTTGGTATTGGTATGACAATGTTGGCAATATGGATTGATTATCGCCAAAGCCGAGATGGTCAAGACTTTGCCTTTTGGCTGTATATCGTGGGTGTTATGACGTTTTGGGGCGGTCTGTCCTTGCAAGATTCGGACAGCGAATTATCCAAATTCATCTATTATATGATTAATATCAGCATGATGATTGTCGGCGTTGTATTAAGACGGCGGGTATTTGCGGTGTTTGGTGGACTTGGCGTGGGCGGTTATTTAAGTCATTTGGCATATCGGGTGTTTGCAGACAGCCTAATTTTTCCGCTGATTTTGACCGCCATCGGTTTTGCTGTGATTGCACTGGGCATTTTATGGCAGCGCCATGAACACGCACTCTACACGCGCGCGCTTCGCCATTTGCCACACGGCATAAGACAAAAATTACTTCAATTATATCAATAACATACCCATCAACACACACCCAAACACAGCCAAAAACAAGACTGTGTTTGGTTTTAATTGTCTTTGATTTTTCTAGATAGCCGCCACAACCACGCTTTATACGCGACTTTTAAACACGACTTTTAAAGCCTTTGGAGCGACTAAACGCACGCAAACGAATATAAACGGTTTTTTTGACATGAACAATAACATCACCCTTGCTGTCTGTGATGTTCAGCTCATAGTCACGAAACACCGCCTGCCCATCTTTGGCAAGCGCTTGAATGGTGGCAACCTCCTCATCATCAATGCTAAAGCGCGCATAGACCGTGCCTGTGCCTGCTTTGACAAAATCAACGCAAGCCGATTTGTCCCACACCATATACTCATCGCCCAAGCGCTGCATGAGCAGTACCATAAAAAACGGATCAGTCATGCTGTACAAACTGCCGCCAAACTGCGTACCGACGACATTTTTGTTATACCACGTCAAAGGCATGGACACTTGAATCACGCCTTTGTTGTAATCAATCTCATCCACACGCACACCTGCGCCCAAATAAGGCGGATAAAAATTCAAAAACAACTTTACAAAATTGGCATTATCCAGCGTCACTTTTTTAGAGATTTGTTTTTTGATGAATTGAATGGGGTTTGTCATTGCGCGCTCCTTGTTTTTACCAACTCATTAAAATAATCAAAAATACGCCATTTTCAGCTTTATCTAACTCAATTGATTTTTATAAAAATCAATTTTCGTCAGTGAAATTAAGTTAGGCAGAAGAACAACACCCAACACTTGATAAATTTAAATCAAATCAATCATTTAAATCTTGGATTTTGTAAGCTCAACCTAAGCCCACAAAAACGGTTTAAAGCTTGAGAAGACGTAAAAACACTATTGTAAATGAGCCTATCTTGATTCACAATAGGCACATTTGCTTTATCTATAAACCAGTGCGTCACAGTTCATTGACTTTGCTTGACTGCCTTTTATAAATCTACGTTCCAAAAACAGCAAACTAAAATTGCAAAAATGCGTCTTTTTAAAAACAACAACGCCCTTATAATAAGCACATCAACAATTTAACAAAAGGTGATGTTATGAAACAAATCAAACAAATTTACCCAGCCCCTGCCAGACACTGGGTCGGCAATGGCTTTCATGTGCATGGTATGTTCAATTATCAAGAAACGCACAAAAATTTGGACCCATTTTTGCTCATGGATTATGCAGCGCCAGAAACCTTCCCTGCCAATCACAGCAGTGGGCACCGTGGGGTTGGTGAACATCCGCACCGTGGTTTTGAGACGGTAACCATCGCTTATCAAGGCGAGGTTCAGCACAAAGATTCAGCAGGCGGTGGCGGTGTTATTGGCACAGGCGATGTGCAGTGGATGACCGCAGGCAGTGGGCTTATGCACGAAGAATTTCACTCCGAAGCCTTTTCACAGACAGGTGGCGTGTTTGAGATGGTACAGCTTTGGGTCAATCTGCCCGCCAAAGACAAAATGACCGCGCCCAAATACCAAGCGATTGTCAGCGATGACATTGCTGTCGTGGATTTGGACGGTGCTGGTACAGCACGCGTGATTGCAGGTGATTTACATGGCACCAAAGGGACTGCCAGTACGTTTAGCCCTGTCAATATGTGGGATGTGCGTCTAAATGCAGGCGGTAGCTACACTTTTGCTGTGCCAGATAGCCACAACCTTGTGATTTTGGTGCTGGACGGTACCATTCAAATCAACGATGACAAAATCGCACGTCCTGCCGAGCTTGCCACCTTTGAGCGTGGCGGTGCAAGTGTCAAACTTGAAGCCAACAGCGACGCCAAAGTACTGATTTTGTCTGGCGAGCCATTGAATGAGCCGATTGTAGGCTATGGTCCGTTTGTGATGAACACACGTGAAGAAATCGCACAAGCCATACACGATGTGCAAAGCGGTAAATTTGGACAGATTGCACAAAGCTAAGCTCTTTGCACAAAGCTAAATTCTGTTTTTGCCTGACACTCCAATCATACTTAGGTTGGGGTGTCAACTTGTCTGCGCGATAATGAATGAATTGACTAAATTTACATAAAATTACAATTTGTTATTAAATAAGCTTAATTTTATATTTTTGTTTACATGATTATAACAAAAATTGAGCTTTTTGCGCTTAACGTGATGTTTGCTACAAAATAGTGTTTGTCAGTCACTTAAGATTTGATTATAATTTTTCGCGCTTTGATGGCTCAATGCCCTTGATTGACAAAAATTTAAACAGTTTGATTAAACGACTTGCTTTGAGGTGGCATTAAACTTGCATTAAATTTTAGTCATGACAGCCTTGTTAAGATGCTGATGGGCATTTGGCAGAACATTGACGACAACATCGCACACAAGCGGATGTTGTCCAACCATAAGGAAAACTTTATGAAATACGTACTAATGAGCTTATTGATGGTTGGCACACTTGCCAATGCCAATGTTGTATCGTGGTACGGTGGCAAATTCCACGGCAAACGCACCGCATCGGGTGAGATTTTTGATCAAAATGCGTTTACCGCCGCCAGCAACACTCATAAATTTGGCACCAAACTCAAAGTCACCAACCGCGCCAACGGCAAAAGCGTCATCGTCAAAGTCAATGACCGTGGTGGCTTTAGTAAGCATGGGCGCACATTGGATTTATCGCGCGGCGCTTTCAACGAAATCGCAAGCACAAACGCTGGCACCATTCGTGTGGACATTGAGCCTGTTGAATAACGTAAATTAAATCGCAAAACTTTGGGTGTGTTTTTAAATCACAAACACACCCCCCATTCAACACATACACCCCTATAAATACACGTCAACAAATACACGTCAACGCAAATACAGTTGAATCAAATTACAGCCTAAATACAGTCCTTAAAGCAAATCCGCCACAATAAATCACAAACACAATAAATCACAAAGCAGGCGGCGTCATCTTACCAAAGGGACTAAACTCATCTTTGGGCTTGTCCGCGACAATCGGTGCTTCAGATGGGCGCGTTGTGACAGGATACAGCTTTGGCAAATCCAACATCTGATGAATCAAAGATACCATGAGCGTATCACGCCTGCCCAAATAGCGCTGATAAAATGTGGAATTCAACAAGCTTGCCCCACCCTGTCCAATCGCCCAAATACTGGACAAATAATCGCGCGTGGACAGCGTGCTGCCCTGCATATCCAGATAAACTTTTGCCACCCCAAGCAGTCTGTCCATGCGATTTTTGCGGATGGCATACAGCTCATCAAACAGGCGGTTGAGCCCGATGGATGAATCCGCCAAACGCTCTTCCAACTGATTAAACAACATCGCTCGCCGCGGTCTAATGAGGCTTTGCAAAAGCATACGTACAAGCACCGCAGAGGGACTATCGTCAATCAGATTTTCGGCGTACAGTGTTTTTTCGTGGCGAATCAATATGTGCAAAAACAGCTCATTTTTGCTCACAAAATGTTTATAGAGCGTGCCTTTGGCAATGTCCACCGACACTGCCAACTCTTCCAAAGTCAAGTCGCCAACAACCGAATCCAATAGCATTTCTTCAGCGGTCGCCAAAATATGCTCTTGGCGCTCATAAAATTGCTGTTTGTGACTTAGCATACCCACCTGTCATAGCATAAACAAAAACCAACCATGAAAAAACAACACTAAAAAACAACACAAAAATTGAAACAAACGCAAAAAATTACTGCGCAACATTTGTTCAAAATGGGCTATAGTATGCCACATCACAAGCCATTTTGCACGCACAATCGCTGTCATATTTTAAACCTTGATTGTAAGCTTTGGTTGTAAGCTCTGACTTCAAGCTCTGGTTGCGCGCTGTCAGGCTATGTGCCATAAAACAACCTATCAGCCTATGAATGCGCCTTTGGTAAATTAAGCCCATTTTGGCTTTTATCCATTGCCGTAACAAGCTTTGCTTGCATCACATCACTGCTTTTGTCCCATCGCTGTTTTTGCCCCATCACCGCCCACATTAGCCACCGCCATCATCCGACCAACTTAATGTTTATCACCCAAAAAGGTCAAATGATTTGGCTGCTTATCTCAATTTTAATTGTCTGCTGTTCACTTTGTCATTTTAAAAATAATTTATAAAAAAATAATTTATAACTGTTCACATAGTTGTATTTTGTGTTATAATCAAAAAAACAACAATAAAGCACTTTTTGTCAAATATCCACCAAAACAAAGAGTGCGCACAACACACCCATCATGAGCAAAAAAACACATTATGAACAAAAACAACCCAAAAGATTTTGAAAACCCACCCATCAACTGGGCGCCTGCCATTGTTTTGATTGGGCTTTTGGCATTATCATTGACACTTGTGCCGTGGTATTTGTGGACTTATGGCGTCAGCAAAGCGGTTTGGGCTTGGTTTGCATTTTTTATGGTGTGGACAGGCATTTCCATCACCGCAGGCTATCATCGTCTACTGTCTCATCGTGCCTACGAGACGCACCCTGTTGTCAAATATTTTTTGCTGCTTGGTGCAACTTTGGCTGTAGAAAGCTCAGCGTATGATTGGTGCTCTGGTCATCGCGAACATCATCGCCATGTGGATGATGAATACAATGACCCCTACTCTGCGCGCCGTGGTTTTTGGTTCAGTCATTTTGGTTGGATGCTCAAAAAATACCCAAGCGGAGAGTTTGATTACAAAAACATCCCCGACTTAAAACAAGACAAAATCCTAGAGTTACAGCACAAATACTACGGCTTTTGGGTAGTGGCTACCAACGTAGGCATCGTTGGCGCGCTGGGTCTCATGCTTGGCGATGTTTGGGGGACACTGCTTGTGGTGGGTGTTTTACGTATTGTTTTGACGCAGCATTTCACATTTTTTATCAATTCATTATGCCATATGTTCGGCACACGCCCTTACACTGACGAAAACACCGCACGCGACAATCCAATTTTGGCAATTTTTACTTGGGGTGAGGGCTACCACAATTATCATCATTATTTTCAATATGATTATAGAAATGGTGTCAAGTGGTGGCAATATGACCCAACCAAATGGCTGATTGCAGGGCTTGCCAGCGTGGGGCTTGCAAAAAACCTAAAGCGCGTTGATGATTTGACCATTCGTCATGCTGAACTGACCATGAAATTTAAGCGCGCCCAAAAAGAAATCGCCAAGCGCGAAATGAGCCTTGATGAGCGCTATTTGGCATTCAAAGACAAAATTCATCAAGAATACGCAGCATTTACACACACAGTAGAAGAATGGCACAAGCTCAAATCCGAAGCGGTACGCCTCAAAAAAGAAGAATTGTCCGAAAGCGTACACGAGGCGGAGGCAGCGCTCAAACAAAAATTAAACGCCATTGAACAAAACATTTTGGCGCACAGCCACGCTGTTGAGCAAGCGTTTTTGCAACTAAAACGCAAAACCGCCTAAATCAAGTGGCAACATCATCGGCGTCGTGTCCTGCACACCTGAATTATCCAGTTCTCCCACCCCAAGTGTTTGCTTGGGGCTTTTTTTGGGCTATAATTTGCAAGCGTAATTTTTGGAAGATGATATGAGTATTTCTGTTTTTTTGTATGGCATGAGCATGGGATTTTCGCTCATTTTGGCAATCGGCGCGCAAAACGCCTTTGTGCTAAAACAAGGCTTAAAACGCCAGTTTGTGTTCAGTGTTTGCTTGATTTGCGCCTTGTCTGACGCCCTTCTCATCGCAGCAGGCGTGTTTGGGTTTGGCAAATTTATCAGCCAATACCCACAAATCGTCACCATCGCCAAATACGCTGGTGCTTTGTTTTTGTTTGCTTATGGTGCGCGCAATTTTGTAAGTGCACTAAAGCCCAATACAGGACTCATTGCCAAAGGTGAAGATGTCTCAAGCTTTGCCAAAGTGGTGGGTTTGTGCTTGGCATTTACTTGGCTCAATCCGCACGTATATTTGGATACGGTGATTTTTTTGGGCTCAATTTCCACCCAATTTCATGACAAAACCGCCTTTGCGCTTGGCGCCATGAGTGCCTCGTTTTTGTTTTTCTTTGGGCTTGGTTATGGCGCGCGTCTGCTTGAACCTTTGTTTGCGCGCCCAAAATCTTGGCAGGTGCTTGATGTCATCATTGGTATGGTGATGTGGGCGATTGCAATCAAACTGCTGTTGGGATAAAGCGCATTTTTATACACCGCACAAGTAATCAACTCAAGCCAATCAATACAATGGTTTGTCGCGGCGCAGCCATGTTGCAATAGAAAAGCGCGTTTTGTGCGTGATGGCAACTTTGTGCAACAAATTACTGTCAAACACCACCAAGCGATTGCCCTTTGGAACAAAATTGCGCTCGCAATCGGTGTTGTCCACAAGCACAATCTGCCCGCCATCGTCTGCTGTCCACTCATCATTCAAATAAAACACCGCCGACACCACGCGGTCGTCGCACCCTTTGGGGTTGTCTTTGTGCCACTCATAACCAAAACCTGCTGGATAATAAGCATAATGCGCCTCAGCGCGCCAAATGCCCAAAAAAAACGCTTGATTCAAATGCGCACCCAGTCGCTCCATACAAGACAAATAACGCGCACCTGCCGCACAATTGTCATCAATCCAGCGAATGTTATCGCCGCGGATGTGACTTATGCGTTCACCCTGTGTCAGCGTGGCTTGCTGATAGCTGACAAAGCCGCTTTCTTGCTGCAAGGCACAAAAATCAGCCACCTCAAAGCAATCATCCACCACAAAAAACCCCAAATCATAAAACTCGCTCAACTGCGCTTGGCTGATTTTATGCTGCCAATCCACCGCAAAATTATTTTGCGCCATAGCTTTGCTCCAAATGTTTGCTCAAAAAATTATTACAAAAACAGCGTGCAATATGCTACCATACTAAAAGAACGCTCACAATCCATTGTCACAGCATCCATTGCCACAACATCCATTGCCACAGTATCAGCTTTGATGTCATGACATCTGCACAACAGCCCATATGCGCATTTATAAAGCGCGCGATGCTTGATTATCATGGATTAAAGAGAATGTTTGTATAATTTTATTAATTTTGAGATGCTTATGAATTATAAACACGCTTATCATGCAGGTAACTTTGCCGACGTTGTCAAGCATATTTTGTTATTACAACTACTCAATCAATACACCCAAAAAAACAAGCCTTATTATGTGCTGGATGCCTACGGCGGTAGCGGTCTGTATTCACTCAACAGCGATGAGATGAACAAAACGCGCGAGGCGGACAAAGGCGTGCTTGCGCTGCAAAAATTTGTACAATCCGCACAGCCGTCAGACATACCAGAGGCGGTAGCGCTGTATCTAAAACAGCTGGACGACGCGCGCCAAATTTATGACAAGCACGTCTATCCTGGCTCGCCTTGGTTCATTGCTCACCATGTGGACACCAATAGCGGCATTGATATTCGCGCAGAGAGCTTTGAGGCGATTGCCGATGAATACGATGCACTCAACTATCAATTGTATCAATTGCCGATAGGCATTCATCATCGCGATGCGTTTGAGGGTGTGCCTGCCGTATTGCCGCCCAAAGAGCGTCGCGGCATTGTGCTGCTTGATCCGCCGTTTGAGCAAGAACACAAGGATTTTTCGCGGTTGGTGGATTTATTAACCGTGTGTCACAAAAAGTTTGCCACAGGTACTTTTGCGCTTTGGTATCCCATCAAAAACACCGAAGCGGTGCAATTATTCCACAAAAAAATGAAGCGCACTGGCATCAAAAAACAGCTCATCTGCGAGATGAACGTCTATCCTAATGATGTGGCGGTGGGCATGAACGGCACGGGTATGCTCATCATCAATCCGCCTTATCAGTTTAATGTCGCCGCTTTTGATATTTTGAATTACTTGGCGCCGATTTTAAAAGACCGTGAAGCACCACCAATGAGTCCAAGCGAACAAGTCAATGTTGAGTGGTTGGTTGGTGAATAAATCTTTTTGAACCCTGTTATTTTGACAAATTCAACACACTTTTTAGACAGTTTAAAACCATGACAAATACCAACCCAAACGACACGTCAAAAATTGATTATGATGACAATCATGATGGCATTACCTTTGAAGTTGTAGAAACCGAAGAAAAAGGCGGCAAAAAGCAAGTCAGTCGCGGCGTTTATCTTGTGCCCAACTTGATTACAGCTGCATCCATGTTGGCGGCGTTTTTTTCCGTCACACTTGGCGCAACAGGGCAATTCACAAAAGCGGCGCTTGCGATTTTTGTGTCTGCGATTTTGGATGGCATGGATGGACGCGCTGCGCGTATGCTCAATGCACAAAGCCCTTTTGGTGAGCAATTTGATTCTTTGGCGGACTGCATCGCTTTTGGTCTTGCACCAGCGCTTTTGATGTATTTTTTTGCACTGCAACATTTGGGCAGAGTCGGCTTGACGTGTGCTTTTTTGTTCACCGCGTGCGCAGCTTTTCGTTTGGCGCGCTTTAATGTGCAAATTGGCGTTGTTGACAAAAAGTATTTTATTGGTCTGGCAAGTCCATTGGCGGCTATTTTGATTGCCAGCAGTGTGTTGGTGGCAAGCGATCATGCAGCTTTTGGCGATACCACCTTGGCAATCCTCTGCGCTGTTTGGACGGTGGTGTGCGGCTTACTGATGGTCAGCAATGTCAAATATTACTCTTTTAAAGTCTTTGACAAACAAAAAGTGCCTTTTGTTGCCTTGATTATTGGTGTGCTTGTGATGAGCATTGCTCTTTATGACATCCCTGTCGGCATCTTGGCGATTGGTATCATCTATGCCTTGAGTGGGTTTTTTACCACATTTTTTACCAAGAACTCATCATGATTGAAATCCGCCATCTGCAAATGCTTGTCACTTTGCGCGAGCAAGGCTCATTGGCAAATGCCGCCGAAGAGCTTCACGTCACCGCCTCGGCAGTATCGCATCAGCTCAAGGAGATTGAAAATTACTATGGGCTGACCTTGGTCAATCGCCGCTCTCGCCCGTTGAGCTTTACGCCAGCTGGCAAAGAGATGCTAAGACTTGCTGACAATGTCCTGCCGCAAGTGGCGCGCACGATTACCAGCATAAAACGGCTTGCGCATGGGCAAACAGGGCAGCTGCGCCTTGCCAGTGAATGCCACAGCTGTTTTGATTGGCTCATGCCGATTTTGAATCGTTATCGCAAACAATGGAGCGATGTGGAGCTGGATTTTTCTACAGGATTTGAGCCTGAGCCCCACCAGATGTTGATAGACAATGACATTGATGTGCTGATTACCGCAAGCAACTTGGCGCTTGATGGCGTGGATTATTTGCCATTGTTTTCTTATGAAAGTCGCCTTGTGCTTGCGCCCACACACCCATTGGCAAACAAGCCCACCATTGTGCCAGAGGATTTGGCAGACCAAACACTCATCAGCTATCCAGTAGAGCAAAAGCGCTTGGACATTATGGCAAATTTTTTGATTCCTGCCAATGTTACGCCCATCAAAACCCGCACAACCGAGCTTACCGCCATGCTTATTCAGCTGGTTGCCTCTGAGCGCGGTGTGGCAAGCTTGCCTGATTGGGTCGTGGCAGAATATGAGCAAAAAGGCTGGGTAGTGAGCCGTCCGCTTGGTGCGGGCGTGTTTTGTCAATTATACGCCGCCACGCGTCAAGACAGCCGTGATGTTGCGTATATGCAAGGTTTTTTGCAGCTGCTGGATGACATCAAAAAACATTAATGGCTTTTGCCACCTAAATTTGCTTTTATTTTATAATTATTCAAAGTTACGGTTATTCAAAATTTGGTTATTCAAAATTACAGCATTTATGTTGGGTTTGATTGGGTGTATTTGATGTTGGGTTTTGATTGTGTATTTGATGTTGGGTTCGCTATCGCGGGGCGCCAACCTACGGCACATTTATTTATAAATTTTTTAATAAAATCAATGAGGTAGGTTGGGTGGAGGCACGACACCCAACATTGTAAACCATACATCTAATGTTTTTATCATGTTGGGTTTTGCAAGTTCAACATGAGCCTACAAAAACGGTTTAAAGCTTGAAAATGACGTGGTTATTCAAAATTACAGTTATTCAAAGTTGTAGTTATTCAAAATTATAGTTAGCCAAAGGGACATTGTTATGATTCACCATCACATTCACAATCATCTGCTTGTCATCACCTTGGACAATCCCAAATCCTTAAATGCATTGACCACCGATATGGTCAAAGCCATTCATCAATTATTAAAACAATATCGCCACGATGACGCTGTGCGCGCCGTGCTGTTTGTTGGTGGCGACAAGGCGTTTTGTGCTGGCGGCGATATTCGCGGACTGTATCACGCCATCAAAGATGGCACTGCTGATTTGACCGTTGTAAAAGATTTTTTTGAACATGAATATGCGCTCATTTATGCCTTGCACCACTACCCCAAACCCACCATCAGTCTTGGCAGCGGCATTGTAATGGGGGGCGGACTTGGGCTGCACGCCGCGTGCCATCACAAAATCACCACCACCACAAGCCTTATGGCAATGCCTGAAATCAGCATTGGATTATTTCCAGATGCTGGCGGTTCTTATTTTTTGAACCGTATGATGGGGCGCATAGGTTTGTTTTTGGGACTGACAGGCGCACGTTTTGATGGTGCAGATGCTTATTATCTTAAGCTGTGCGATTTTATGATTGAGGATACCCAAAAATCGGCGGTCATCAATGCGCTGTGTCAGCTTGACTGGACAGATGAGGCTCATGCACTCATCAGACGCACGCTCAATCAGCATCACAAGGCAGCACTCACCCAAGACAGCCAAATTTTACAACAATTGTCCAGTATTCATAAGCTTATGAATACTGGTGATTTGCTGGCGGTGGATGCTGCTTTTAGAGCCTATCAAAACGACAGCAGCTACATCAGCCAAGCGATTGCTCAATACCTACAAGGCTCTGCCACAACCGCTGCCATCACTTGGCAGATGTATCATAAGGTGAGCACATTGTCCTTACAAGACATTTTAAAACTTGAGCTCAATGTGGCGCTGGCGTGCTGTCAAAGCGGTGAATTTGCAGAGGGTGTGCGCGCGTTATTAATTGACAAAGACAGGCAGCCCAAGTGGCGCTACCGCTTGGCAGAGCTGCCTATCGGCTATGTTGAGGCGCATTTTGACAGTCCTTATGAGCACCACCCTTTTGATGACATCACGCAATATCTGTAACATTGTCATCAACCATGAATAAGCTTACCTGCCGCCAACAGCGCTACTTTTATGTCATATTGACCATCGCCATCGTGCTGCTTGCCATCAATATGCGCGCGCCCATCATTGGGTTTGGTGCACTGTCGCACTTGATACAAGATGAGCTTGGTCTATCCACCCAGCTGCTTGGGATTTTTGGGGCGATTCCGATGATTGCCTTTGGATTAAGCTCATTTATTGCACCCAAAATCGCTCAAAAAATCGGCATTGAGACCACACTCATCCTAGCAAGCGTTTTGCTTGCACTTGGTGTGTTGGGGCGTGGCGTGGGGGGAGTGGCTGTGCTGATGGCAGGTACTGTCTTATTGTCATTTGCCATCTCGCTTGGCAATGTCATCATCCCTGCCGCCATCAAAAAACACGCGCATAACCACACAAGCCAAATCACCGCGCTATACTCCACCGCGCTGTCAGGCTTTGCAGGGCTGTCGGCGGTTATCTTAATTCCCTTGTCTGATGTCATCGGTTGGCGTTTGGCACTGGCAAGCTTTGGCGTGATGGCAATCTTGGCGGCTGTATTTTGGCTTATGATTCGCCAGCACAGCACCCAAGTACCGCCAAACCACTCGCCTGCGCCCACACCAAGTCTTTGGCGCTCCAAAATGGCATGGTCAATCAGCTTATTTATGGGCTTACAATCATTTTTGTATTACAGCTTGGCATCGTTTTTCCCCATGATTTTGATGGATGGCGGCACGCCAGCAACGCAAGCAGGCTTTGCGGTGTTGTTGCTACAAATGATGTCCATTCCCATGACAATTTTGTTGTCATGGTGGGTAAAAACAGGCAAATCCATCCGTCTTATCGCCATGAGTGCATCTATTATGAATGTGCTTGGGGTCGCAGGATTGCTTATTTTTCAAAGTCAATGGCTGTATCTTTGGGCAATTTTGCTCGGCTGCGGCTGTGGCATTGCGTTTACATTATGCTTAATGCTATTTAGCCTCAAAACACACAACCCTTTACAAACCGCCGCTCTGTCTGGCATGGCGCAAGCGGTCGGCTATGGCATTGCTTTTTTTGGTCCTGTGATGATGGGTGCATTAAAAGATTTTTTTGGCAATTGGCAGATGTCTTTGGGTGTTTTATTGTGCTTTATGATTATAAAGGCACTGATGGCATGGATTGCAAGTGGTGACGATGATTTGTGATGGTGCGGTATATGGCAATCTGTGCATTGCATATTCACAAAAAGTGATTGAGAAATACAAACAAAACCGATAAAATAGCCAATTTAGCCACAAACAGCCATTCCAAACAAAGGGGAAAGCCATGACATTTGTTGTTACCGAAAACTGCATTCGCTGCAAATACACCGACTGCGTAGAGGTCTGCCCTGTAGACTGCTTTTATGAGGGTCCAAACTTTTTGGTCATCAATCCAGATGAGTGCATTGACTGTGCCTTGTGCGAACCTGAATGCCCTGCCAATGCGATTTTTTCGGAAGATGAAGTACCCAAAGACCAACAAGAATTCATTGCCATCAATGAAGAATTATCAAACATCTGGCCCAACATCACCCAAATGAAAGACCACTTGCCAGACGCCAAAGAATGGGACGGCGTAAAAGGCAAAATTCAATATCTAAAGCGCTGATTGCCTAAGAGCCTGCATTTATACATGACACCATTAAAAACATGGTGTCATTAAAATTTGTTGTTAAATATAGCTTAAATTATGCTTTTGCATGAATGCAAGCTCTAAAATAAAACTCACTAAAAGCTGAGTATATCACTCAGAATTTTACTATTAGTTGTAAAATTTGTTATAATAATCAGTTTATTGACAATTGATTTTTTAGGCAAATTTATGACAAGCCAGTCCACCACCCACCCCACCAAAAAAGCCGAACTGCTCTGCCCAGCAGGCACATTCAAAAATATGCAATACGCCTTTGCTTATGGTGCAGATGCCGTCTATGCAGGACAAGCACGTTATTCTTTGCGTGTGCGTAATAATGATTTTGATGAAGACAACTTACGTCGTGGCATTGAGTACGCACACAGTCTTGGTAAGCAGTTTTATGTGGTGGTCAATATCCAAGCTCACAACGCCAAGCTTAAGACCTTTATTGAGGACATTCGCCCTGTCATTGAGATGAAACCTGATGCACTCATCATGTCGGACGCAGGCATGATTATGATGGTGCGTGAGGCATTCCCAGAACAAGTGATTCATCTGTCGGTGCAAGCCAATGCGGTAAACTGGGCGACGGTGAAATTTTGGCAACAAATAGGGGTCAGCCGTGTCATCGTCAGCCGTGAGTTGTCACTCAAGGAAATTGACGAAATCATCAAGCAAGTGCCTGATATGGAAATTGAAGTGTTTGTGCATGGGGCATTGTGCATGGCGTATTCGGGGCGTTGCCTATTATCGGGCTATATCAATAAGCGAGATGCCAATCAAGGCACTTGCACCAATGCCTGCCGCTGGTCGTACAACACCTACAAAGCCACCGAAAACGAAACGGGCGATATTGTCCCAGTGACCAATGACAATGCACAGGTCTTTATCCCAAATCAAACGCAACATGACAATGCCATCGGCAACATCAACCTAAACGGCGATGTGGTGATGGGTGATGATT
Organism: Moraxella sp.; assembly: GCA_041811915.1. Classification (GTDB taxonomy): domain Bacteria; phylum Pseudomonadota; class Gammaproteobacteria; order Pseudomonadales; family Moraxellaceae; genus Moraxella. The sequence continues at coordinate 27,878 of JBGXSA010000027.1, forward strand.
ATGTAGAAAAGCCGTCTGATGAGGTGGTACTGATTGAAGAGCAAGGTCGCAAAGGCGAGCTGATGGCAATGTATGAAGATGAACATGGCACCTATATCATGAATTCCAAGGACTTGCGTGCGGTAGAGCTTGTACCTGATTTGGTCAATATGGGCGTACATTCACTCAAGATTGAGGGGCGTACCAAGTCGCACTACTATGTGGCACGAACTGCTCAAGTTTATCGCCGTGCCATTGATGATGCGGTGGCGGGTAAGCCATTTGATACCAGTCTCATCACCGCCCTTGATGGGCTTGCCAACCGTGGCTATACCGAAGGTTTTTTACGCCGTCATGTGCATTCTGATTACCAAAACTACGAATACGGCTCATCAAAAACCGACCATCAGCAGTTTGTTGCCGAAGTCTCTGCCGTTACGCCTGACCGACTAACCCTAGAAGTCAAAAATAAAATCATGGTCGGTGATGAGATTGAAATTATGACGCCAAAAGGCAATCTTAATTATCAACTGACTGAAATGTGGGATAAAAAAGGAAATCCGATTGATGAGGCATTAGGTTCAGGTTGGGTGTGTCAAATCACTAATCCATTTAAGGATTTGGGTGAAGATGTCTTGCAATTTGCCCTAATTATGAAAAGTGTTGATGAAGTTATTTATACTTGATTAAGGAATCTGATGAATCTTACAAATAAAAATGTAGCTCTATTTATAGATGCTGACAATGCCCCTGCCAAAAAGATTGAGTTTATTTTAAGCGAGCTAGCAAAATTTGGCACAATTAATATACGTAAAATTTATGGAGACTGGAAAAGTGATGGTCTGCAAGGTTGGGAGAGTATTTTACTGGAATATGCCTTGCAGCCTATTCAGCAATTTGCCTATACTAAATCTAAAAATGCTACTGATATGGCAATGACTATTGATGTAATGGATATTTTGCATAGTAACAAAGCGGATGTATTTTGCATTGTATCATCAGACAGTGATTTCACACCATTGGTTATGCGAGTACGTAGCGAGGGCAAAATTGTCATTGGCTTTGGTGAACAAAAAACGCCAAAGCCACTTGTACAAGCATGCTCAAGTTTTTTGTATCTAGATGGCAAAGACACTAATCAGAATCACACAGGTATTTCAAAAAAATCAGGTCATGAACTCAAACAAGACACCAAGCTTATGAATTTACTGCGTCATGCTATTTCGGAGGCTCAAGATGAACACGGTTGGGCATTATTATCAGCAGTTGGTGGTATTATTAAAAATCAATCATCATTTGATAGTAAAAACTATGGCTATCGACAATTAAGTGACTTGGTAAAAGCGATTGACTTGTTTGAAATTCAACTAAACGGCAGTCATTACAGCATTAAAGATAAAAAAACATCTAAAAATACGGTATAAAACCTTGGGATAGTAGTACTTAAAATGCCACTTAATTTTACCAACTGAAATACCCACCGTTAATCCTTTTGAATTGACATAAGCATGCAACAAAAAATCTACCACTACCAAGCCCTATACCGCGAATGGCTTGCCCTACAAGCCGATAATGACAAACTTATGGCAAGTCTGCACCATCAAAACGCCATTACGGACGAATTATCCGCCTTTTACTTTAATCATCATGGGCAATCTGACTGGCAACGCTATTACGAAGCCTTAGAAAATGGGGCAGAATGCGATTTGACCACAGACGGCGAATATAGCGTGATGAGCCAAGATACATTATGGGATATGTTTTGTGATGAGCGGGCATTTTATGAACAGCTTGCCAAGTTTGCCCAAAATAGACTTCACAAGTTAAACAAATAAATAATAATTTATCAAAAACCCATGGCACTAAAAATCACCACCGACTGTATCAACTGCGACATCTGCGAGCCAGAATGTCCCAACGATGCCATCAGCTACGACCAAAAAGGTCAAAAAACCTATGTCATCAACCCCGACCTATGCACCGAGTGCGTGGGCTTTTATGACGAGCCGACCTGCGATAAGGTCTGCCCGATTGACTGTATCATCAAAGACCCCGAGCGTGTCGAGTCACCTGATGAGCTGATGAGCAAATATAAAACCATTTGGAATAAATAAAGCTGTCTATTTGCCACCAATCGCCAAATCTGCCTGTGAATCACTGTATCACAGGCTTTTTTGTGGCTTATCGATAGCCAAACATCAATCTTAATACATCTATAAATACAAATAATTCCCATTTATTTTAGCAAATAGTACCAATTATCATTTACAACTAAGAATTATTCTGCTAAAATTCATTTCCGTAGCGTTACCAAACTCACGATAGTCTTACTGCTTTTTGGGTTTTGTGGTGAATGTGTATCGTGATGTGTTTGGCTACTGATTAACCATGATAGAGGAAATTATGAAAAAATTTGCAAAACTCCCCCTAAGTTTGGCTGTCATGAGTGTATTGACAACCACCGCTTTTGCCAATGAGCAAGCCATCGAACAAACTGTCGAGCCAACGGTGGTGCTAGAAGGCGACACGATTGTCATCGACCGTCAAGGCACTAAAGTTAAGACCAATGTGGTCACTGCTCAAGAAAAAGATGAGAGCACAGCGACCGATTTGCGTGGCTTGCTTGAAGAAGAACCTGCGATTGATATCGGTGGCGGTACCGGTGCATCGCAGTTTTTGACCATTCGTGGTATGGGTCAAAACTCTGTGGACATCAAGGTGGATAATGCCTATTCAGACAGCCAAATTCTGTATCATCAAGGCCGATTTATCCTTGATCCATCATTGGTGAAGATCGTCAGCGTCCAAAAAGGCGCAGGATCGGCATCAGCAGGTATCGGTGCGACCAACGGTGCCATCATCGCTAAGACACTAGATGCCAAAGATCTACTGGCTGATAGCGACAAGGATTATGGCGCTAAGATCAATGCAGGCTATTCAAGCAATGATGGCTACAACTATGGCGCAACTGCCTTTGGTCGTATGGGTAATATTGATGCATTGGTCTCGTATAATTTTAAAAACGAAGAGAATTTCAAAGCTGGTGATGGCTATGTCAATGGCATCGATGGCGAAGATTATGTGCCATACAGTGCGCTTGAGACCACCAGTT
>JBGXSA010000028.1:0-13491 GCA_041811915.1 Moraxella sp.
GTGTTGCCTTATTATTTGCATAAGCTTGATAAGGTTCAAGGTGCGGCGCATTTTGAGGTGGCAGACGAAATGGCAAATGCGCTGTATTGGCAGGTGCTTGAGCGCTTGCCGGGTTAGCTTGTACCGAAATTTGTGCAAGAATTAGCCAATCAACCACATAAAACACCTATAGATATTTACAAATAATGCGTGATTTTATAAAATCATTCATCTATTTTGTATGAAATCATTTCATATAATGTTATATTATTGTCATAAAATGTAAAAAACAGACTGTGCCTGTTTATTCGTATGAATGGGGGGGATTGGAACATGGATGGGTCTGTAAAATTAATAAAAAACAGCAAAAACGCAGATAAAAGATGAAAACAGATAAGAGATGAAAAATGCTAACGTTTGAAAAATTTGAAAAACTCATCGCCTCACCGATACGACAGCAGCCTGTCGCCATGCGGCTGATTGGGCAAGATGGCGAGCGGTTGGCGATGTGGTTGGCAAGCTTGCCTCATCTGGATAAGCACGAGCAATACCGCCAAAGCAAGACAGTGCTGAGCGAGCTTATTGTAGCGCCGATTGACGATACCTTGCGTTATGACATCTTAGAGCAGAGCATGCCGACTCTTGAGCGGTTGATATCGCTTATGCACAATGACTACATCCACAGTGCGCAAAACACATCTCCAGAGCAAAAAACGTGCATTGATGAGGTGCGCAGTTTGTATTTTTTGATGATTTTGGTGTATCAAGGCGTTGCGCTGCGTGCTTATGAGGTGCTCACCAGTGACAGTATGGTTGCAGCCTCATCCAAACCTGCCAACAAAAATTGGCTGTTAAAATTTACCGCCAATTTGTCCAGCAATGTCGTGCGCAACGGCATTAATATTGATTTGGTCAATGAGCCAAAACGTCTGTTTACCGTATCTGTGTTTAGAATCATGTCAATGTACTATAAGCTCATCATGGAATTTGCATTGACTTATCAAAAAACGCCCAATGTAATGTGGCGCGAGATGAACGCGTGGTATCTAAAAGCGGTGAGTCAAGCTGTGGATCGCACGCTTGTGAATAAATTGTCCAATGGCTTGCCTGAACTGTGCATTCATATGCAGTACTTACAAAGCTGTGCTGCAAGCTTTGCCAATTTGTTTGCTTATCGGCGCGCGGACATCATTAATATCTTTAAAATCTTGCCGACTTGGGTGCAGTATATTCACACTACCTTTACCCCAGAGGCGCATCTAAAGGTATTTGTCAATCTCAAAGGCGATATGCCACCTGAGCTCATCAGTCCGCACGCCAGCATCAATCCATATTCTGAGGGCAATGTTTGCTTGTTTATGGATGTGTCGTCTTTGCTGGATTATCTTAATTCCTTACAGCAAGTCACCCAAAAGCTTGATAATCGCAAAATGTTTGAGCTAAGGCTGGCTAAGATTGTCTTGCTTGCGTTTGATAGAAATGCAGTCAGCGCCTCAGCCAGTAAGATTTTTGAGTATTCTGCTCAAATGCTGACGGGTTTTAATGGCATTTATAATCAAATCGCTGGCGGCAAGAGTTTTAATCAAATCATTGCACAAAATTCATTGCCAGAGATTTATCGTGCCAAAAGAATCCCTGACAGCCGCCCGCAAACGCCCAAAAAAGTGCAATTAATCACGCGCTCAGAATCAGGCTCTCGCTTTTTTTATGGCGATTATGATGAAGAGGCTGCCAATGAAGAATGGCAAAGTTGTCCCATCTTGCAGGCGTTTGGCTTGTTTGCGCTGCGTTCGGAAAATTCAACCAACAAACACCCTTGGCGCGTTGGTATCATTCACTGGGCAGAGCCGCAATCGGACAAAGTGGTCGCGGATGGGCGCTTTTTGGGTAGGCTGTTAAGTGCGTGCGGTGTGCGCTTGGCAAGTAATGATATGCGCAGTCAGGATTTTGTGCAGGCGCTGCTTGTGGCAGGCGATGGACTCAATCAGCAGACGACTTTGATTATGCCGCGCTACCACTTTAAGACGGGCGATACCATTATTTTGCGTGTGGACACCAAGCAGACGACCTTGCGACTGGAGAAAAATTTATTGTCCACCGATGAATTTGAACAATATGAGATTGTGCGCTTGGTTTGACGTTTTGTGTGATGTCTTATGTGACATCTGTTGCAATGTCTCATATAACACCTGTTGTGATGTGTGATGAATTAGCCCCAATTGTGAACAGTTGGGGCTTTTTTGTTTGCTTATTGGTTGTTGTGCAGCAAATAAATCCCAAAGCGCAAAAATAAGGGGATGAATGAGGGCGATAATCGTGCAAATTGTTGCAAATTTTGTTAAAATATTGTGATTTTTATGTCATTCTCAAGCTTTAAACCGTTTTTGTAGGCTCGCGCCCCGCGATGGCGAAACCCAACATTTTAAATGATTGATTTTATTTAAAATCTATTAAAAAATGTTGGGTATCATTCTTTCACTGAACTTACGAACAATTTATTTTTTATAAAAAATCAATGAGTTAAATAGAGTTGAGAATGGCGTGATTTTTTAAAGTTATTGTCAGATCAACTCAGTCCTTACTAATTCTTATTCCATATTATAGGTCAGCTATGTCAAATAAAGTTTTGAACCTGCTTGTCATTGATGAAGAGCAGCTGTACGCCGAACATTTGATTGGTTTATTGTCCAATTATTTTGATGACATTAATCTTGGCTTTTGGGATGAAAAAGCCGAGCTGGTCAAAGGCTTGCGCAACAGTTGGGATGTGTTGATTTTCCATCGCGCTTATGACATGGCGTTTACGGATGTGGTGGGCATCATTCAAGAAATGTCGCTGGATTTGCCCATCATTCAGCTGATTGGCGCAGATGAAGCACCGATGGTCAATGAAGCAGGCTTGCCTGAGCTGATTGAAGGGGATATGATCAAAACTTTGCAAGTTGGGCAAGATGATAAGATCGTGATGGCGGTCTGCTTGCAAGCTGCTTATGTGCAATCGCGCCGCCAATTATCCAATTTGCGCCACATTCTAAAAGAGTCTGAGCAGCGTGCCAACATTCTTATCAAAAACTCAAAATCAGCGGTGGCTTATATTGATCAAGGCATGCATATTTTTGCCAACGACCCTTATTTGGAGCTGTTTGGTTATGACAGTATGGATGACATCATTGGTGTGCCTGTGGTGGATTTGATTTCAGGGGGCGATAATGTCAAAGGATTTAAGCAGTTTTTAAGAAAGTTTGACAAAGGCGATCGTTCGCAGGTTGAATTTGCTTTTGAAAGCAAAAAGACAGACGGCACAACTTTTGCGTCCAAACTGCAGCTGGCGGCAGCGACGTTGGAGGGTGAGCCTGTTACTCAAATGATTATTCAGCGTAATGACGCCAATGCCGCTGAGATCGCCAAAAAACTTGCCGCCGCCGAGCGCCAAGATCCGTTGACGGGCTTGGCAAACCGCATTGGTTTTAATGAAAAAATTGAAGAGGTGCGCAATGACGCCGTGACGCATGGCATACCTGCGGCATTGGTGTATGTGGCGATTGATGGCATTGGTAAGATTAATTCAAGCACAGGCTTGAGCGGGGTGGATACCACCGTCAAATACATCGCCAATTTATTGTCCGAAAGCTTTGAGGATGGTTTTGTTGCGCGCTTTAGTGATTCTACCTTTGCCATTGTGGTGAGTGATGTCAACAAAGACAAAGTGTTGGCGATTGCCCAAGCGGTCTGCACTAAGGTTGAAAACTTGCTGATTGAGGTGGGCACGCGTACGGTAACAACGACGCTGTCTGTGGGTATTGTGATGATTGATGGCAATGCGCCAGAGTCGCAAGTGCTGATTGATAGAGCGCTTGAGACGGTTCGTCAAATTCACCAAGACACCGATGGCGTGGGCAATAAAATTCACGTCTTTGATATTAGCGAATATGCCAGTGATAGCGATGATGCATTGGCAGAATACATTCAAAATGCTTTGGTGCAAAATCAATTCACGCTCAAATATCAGCCGATTTATGACATCAATACAGACAGCAGTGATTTGTTTGAGGTGTACATCACCTTGCCGATGGCCGATGGCAGCGAGCTGACATTGGACAAATTCAGCCAAGTCGCCAAAAAGCACAATTTGCTTGACAAGCTTGACCGCTGGATTTTGATTAATGCCAGTAAGCAGCTTGCGATGACGCGCAAGACACACCCACAAGCGCGCTTACTGATGGGGCTATCTTCTGCGTCATTGGCGGATGGTCAATTGTCCAAAATCGTCGCCCAATTGGTCAGAGCTGTGGGTGATAATGGTGTTCATCCTTTGGTCTTGCAATTTCATGAGCAAGATTTGGTGGATTATTTGGCGGTGGCAAAACGTCAATTTATGGCGCTCAAAGAGATTGATTGCCCAATCGGCATTCACAATTTTGGTGTTACTGCCAAATCCGCCGAAACCTTGGAGCATTTGTCACCAACCATGGTGCGCCTATCGCGAAACTACACCAAAGATTTAGACAGACAGGATAATTTGGAGGCAGTAAAAACGTTGGTGGCGCAAGCTTCCGAGCATGGCGTGGACAGCTTAATGCCATATATTGAAGACGCGGGCACCATGTCTATGGCATGGTCGGTTGGTGCGCGCTATTTGCAAGGCAATTATTTGCAAGCACCTGCCGAAACGCTGGTGTATGCCGCTGCTGAAGAAGAATGATATGCATCAGTTGCCTTATCATCTTGACGCACTTGAGCCTTATGTGAGTGCACAGACAGTGTGTTTTTTGTCGCAAGCTGTTTTGCCTGATTTGATGACGGCATGGCAGACCTTGGCGGATGGACAGAGCATTGACGAGGTGATTCAAGCGCAGCTGCAAGCACGCCACACATCTGTTGATCTTAAGCTGCGCTATGCTCATGAGATTTATCAGCATGTGTTTGCGCAGGCGTGCTTACGCGCCCCCACAACCAATGAATCTTTGGTAAATTCACAGTTTTTTACAAGAGTGTATCAAGACTTTGGTAGCCATGACAAATTTTATAACGAATGCTTAAAATTGGTGTCGTCTGTTCAAAGTCTGGATGTGCGCGGATTGTGGCTTGTGAGCGCTGATGGTAAGCTTATGCTTGGTAGCTGTTTGTATGAGAGCGCATGGATGGCTGAATCTTACACAATCACCCCTTTGTTTGCCATCAATCTCAATGAGCGCGCCTATTATTTGGACTATGGCAATCGCCGAGCAGACTATGTGCGCGCGGTGTTGGATCATTTGATGGATTGGCAAGCGGTGGAAAACCGCTATGTCAGTGGGCAAATTTGGCGCAGCGCTTAAAAAGATAGCAATGAAAATGACAATCGCTGGATTGTCATTTTGCATTTTGGGCGGATGTTTGGATTGAGTGGACGCTTGATGTTGTTACAAATAGCGTTTGAATGCTGCAATTTGGCGAGCAAAGGCGCGGGCAGATGGGGTATTCTCATTTTTGCCGTAACGCAAAGCGCGATAATTTTGATACAGCTCATCAAACAGTGCATCAATATCAGCCGTCTGATGGGGATGTGTGCTTTTGGCGTATTCGGTTAGGCGCGCCAAATAAGCCAAAGGCGTCTCACCAGTCTGTTGCTGCAAGGAGGGATTTTTTTTGAAGCGCTTTGACAGCTGTACGATGGGCAAGTCCAGCGCGTGATAAGTTTTGCGGTTTTTGTACCAATACACCAAAGCAAACGCGCCAACAAGCAGCACAACGCCCCCAAACAGCACTTGCAATTGACGTGCCAAATTGGTGATGTTAAACCAAGTGAGCAAAGAGTTTTTTTGAGCGTTTTGATCAAAACCAACCACATCTTTTTGCCAATAGTAGCTCATCTGATCAGAATAGCTACGCAATCTTGATAATAAGCGAAATTGCTGATAGGCCATTTGACTTGTGATGCCTGAACCAAACATTTGACTGCCCAAATTATTGGTGAGCGCCATCATGCCGTCTTCTATGCGATCTGGTGACACAAAGGTGGTGGGGTCAACGCGCACCCAGCCTTCATTTTCTATCCAAACTTCCGCCCAAGCGTGTGCATCCATCTGGCGCACCTCCCAGCTGTTGCCGTCACGTCCGTGCTCTCCACCTTGATAGCCTGCCACAACGCGTGCAGGAAAGCCAGCTGCGCGCATCAAAAACACAAAACTTGAGGCATAATGTTCACAAAAACCTGCTTTTGAGCCGAACAAAAATTCATCAATGCGATTGTCACCAAGTGGCGGCGGCGATAGTGTGTAGGTAAATTGATTGTCCAGCACATAACGATGAATGCTTTGAATCATAACCTCGGGGTTGTCATGACTTTGAGCACGAAGCGTTTGTGCCAGCTGGCGGCTTTGGGCATTGCCTGTGCGTGGCAGCTGTAGATTAATTTGCCGTTCGCTCTGGCTCAATACCAGACCCATTTTGGCGTCTGGATAATAATCAAGTACATAATGAAATTGCTGATCGATCGGTCGGTATGAGCGCAGGTTGTATTCGCTGGTCAATGCCAATCCACGCAAAGGCTGTGGGCGCGAAAAATCAAGTCCAAACAGCCATTGCTGGTGTGTGGGTTCCAAAATCACACGATAACTGCCTGCATTTGCCCCTTGTAGGGCGCTTGCCCATGCAGGTACGGCATTGTCGCTTGCGCGCCAAAAGCTTTGATTGGCATCTGTTGGGCGCCAAGTAATGCCATCAAACTGGCTAAAGACCAAGCCGCGCCAATACAGCTGATGGCGTGCAGGAATGTCGCCACCAAACTCCACACGAAAAGCAAGCTCGCTTGATTTGGATAAATTGGCAAAATCCCCAGGCGACATGCTGTCGGATACACCTGTGGTGGCTTGTTTGCCCGCCATATTGACCGACCACAAAGGCGCAATGCGCGGGAAAAATAAAAACAGCACAATCAGTAGCGGCACAGCAGGCGCACCGATGAGTGCTAGGGTTTTGAGACGCCCATCACCCTGACTGCCATCATCGCTCAGCGCGATAAATGCAAACAGTATCGTAAGCAGTGCCACTACCGTACCAAGGGTCAACAACAAACCTTGTTCCCACAAAAAAACCGACGCCAGCACAAATAAGCTTAAATTCAAGACGATGTAGCCGTCGCGCCGATTAAAGCTCTCCCACAGTTTGCAGATGGCGCATAACAGCAAAAAGCAAATGCTCACATCCGCACCAAAAATCTGCCCAAAACTTAGCCAAATGCCCGCCAAGCCTGCAAAAAACACAGTCAATTGTATGGCTTTGTAAGTGCGCACAAGCCCAAATTTGCCATCAATCTTATGGCGCAGCACAGGCAGTTGGCAGACGATGGTCATCACAGACAGCGCCGACAGCCAAAGCGGAATGTATGCTATGTGACACACAGTGGTCATAAAAAAACCAATCAGCATCCAATAATAAGCAGGCAAGGCAAACAGCTTGCGCAATCCTTTTTGATTGGTGCTTACTTTGGTTTGATGGGTAGCGATTTGATAAAATGAATCAAAAGCTTTTTGGGTGGTGCTGTGCGTCATTGTGTGTTTATCGCTGTTTGTCTTTGGGTTTGAGTCTTTGGGTTTATGTTTTTGAGTTTGTTTATTTTGATGTCAATGCAATTTGTACAATAACATGGATATAATTACATGGTGATGTGTACAATTAAGCGCATGAGCATGATTTGTCAAGGTTTTGATTGTTAAGCAAGCTTATATCTTTGGGTTTGTGTTTTTTGATTTAGGGTGTTTTTGCCAAAAGCAGCAAACAGTCGTTGATAAAATCATCACCTGCGTCCAAAGGCGTGGAGGCATCTGGTAGGCTTAGCATAAACGGTGTATTTTTATCGCGCATTTGTAGCACGGCATAGCACAGCTCACTCAATTTGTCCTCATGATGATGGGCAGGCATGTCATGATAATTTAAATGCCAACGCTCACCCACAGGGTCGGCAAAGTGCTTGCTGAGCATACCCATGCCACGCGCCACGTGCGACCATGATACGCGCGCCAAGCTTTCGCCTTCTACATATTCATCCAACATATCAAAGTCGCTTTGCCCTTTGTTATAATAATTGCTTTGTTCCTCCTCGCCGCCTGCGCGCATATTTTTGATGGCTTGCCAATCAAAAGCGACAGGTTTTGGATACACCCACGCAGCACTCTCAAAACGTGCATACGCCCATGACATAATCACCCCAAGCGGATAGTGGCAACGAATGACAAGACGCGGTAGGCTCATGGCGCCGCGCTTGTGCGTGGGTATGGGCAAATCAATCGTCGTGCTGTCATGAATGCGCGCGATGGTTTGGCGTTTTTTGGCATTCAAAGTGATTAACGTGGCTTCATCAAGGCTTGCACTGTTTGCATCCTCAAAACAAAGCTCAATTTGATGAGCGCTGCTGGCGTGTGTTTTGAGCGTGATGTTTGCCCATGCGATGTCGCCGACAGGTGCGATGGTGATGTGGTTTAAATGCACACTCAATTTGGACAATTGGCTAAACGTCACCAACGAGCTGATGAGCCAGACTGCCAATAAATAAAAAAACAGCCCCAAAATCAAATTGTTACCATAATTGGTGCCCGTCACAAAAGTAATCAAAAGCAACAACAAAAACAACAAACCTTGCCGACTAAAAAACACATAGACGTTTTTTAGCCCAAAACGCACATCATCACTGATGGCGGCGCGCTGATTAAAAAAACGATTGAGATAATTTTTTAAAAATTTCATAACAAGATAAGCTTAGACGGTAGCCACTTGACTTAAGATAATCTGTGCAATCGTCAAGCGATTGGCGGATGCTTCGTTAAATGCAATAAAGCGCTGTCCTAGGCGATGGTCGGCAACGGCTGCAAACACCGCTTGCACATCATCAATGGCAACGTTGTCTTGATTATTGACATAAGCATAAGCGGCAGCAGCATTTTTGAGCGCCAACACGCCACGCGGCGATAGGCCGTGATATTCGTGACTGCTGCGCGTTTTGGCAACCAGCGCTTGAATATAATCCAAAACCACAGGCGCAAAATACATGGACTTGACCGCCATTTGCGCCTCTTGTACACTTGCAGCGTCAAAAATACGCGGCATATTTTTGACCATGGCGCGCCTATCGTGCCCCTCCAAAAGCTCTCGTTCTGCGCGCACAGATGGATAGCCAAGCGATATGCACATCAAAAATCGGTCAAGCTGCGATTCTGGCAATGGATACACGCCCGATTGTTGGCTTGGGTTTTGGGTGGCAATCACAAAAAAAGGGCGCGGCAACAGGTGCGTCTTGCCATCGCTTGTAACTTGGCGCTCTTCCATGGCCTCCAAAAGTGCCGATTGGGTTTTGGGACTTGAGCGGTTGATTTCATCAGCAAGCAGCAATTGGCTAAAAATCGCCCCTTTTCTAAATTCAAACTCATGGGTGGCTTGATTGTAGATGGACATTCCCAAAATGTCAGCAGGCAACATATCGTTGGTAAATTGAATGCGGTTAAAATTAAGTCCAAGTCCTTGCGCCAGTGCGTGCGCCAAAGTGGTTTTGCCCATGCCAGGCAAATCTTGTAGCAACAAATGCCCTCCTGCCAAAATGCACGATAACGCCAGTTTGACCACGTCAGGCTTGTCTAGGACGATGTGATTGATTTGCTCTAATAAGGATTGAATTTTTGGTTGGATGTCAGTCATATGGATTTTGAATTAAGGATTGATGAGTCATTATAACCAATTTTGCGCCATTTTTCTAATGATGTCACTTTGTTTGTCATGATGGCGTTTGGAATGTTGAGTGGCGCTCAAGGCTTGTTTTGCAATAATTTTACAATACCAGTAGGCAGTGGTTTATCCAGCGCTTGATGAAGGCTAAGCCATTCAAAGTGTGCATTGACTTCAATCAAAGCGCGATTGAGCGCCTCATAAGTTGCGTGATTAATGACAATGGTGGCTTGCGCTATTTGCCAATGAAAATGGGTAAGTGTGTGACGAATGTGATGGGTGGTGGGTATGTTGTCCAAAGAATCATTGTCCAAATAATCATTGTTCAAATAATCATTGTTCAAATAATCATTGTTCAAATAATCATTGTCCGTCAAAATCTGCCAAATGATGTCGTCATTTAGGCTGCTGCTTTTATCATTTAGGAGCGGTACGCACCACAGGTTTTGCCAAATGTTGTGTGTGCGCTTGAGCCATAAAGCACGCCCATCAAACTCAATCATCAAAGCGATGGAGCTGTGGGCGGGCTTGATTTTCTGTTTGGCTTTGACGGGAAACAAAGCTTGACTGCCTGTTTTGTGGGCATGACAGCTTGTGGCGACAGGACAAATCTGACACTTGGGCTGATAGCGCGTGCAGACGGTAGCACCCATATCCATCATGGCTTGTGCATAATGTCCGCTATTTTTGGCAGGCGTGAGCGTTGTAGCCAGTTGCCACAAGGCTTTGTCGGTGGCTGATTTGGTGATGTCGCCATCAATACCAAAATGACGTGTCAGTACGCGCTTGACATTGCCATCACAGATGACACCAAATTGATGCAACCCCATTGCCACAATCGCCCCAGCGGTTGAGCGCCCAACGCCGCTGATGGCTTGCCAGTCTGTTGTGGTTTGGGGGTAGTCGCCTGTCTGTTGCATGATGGCGTATAATTGGCGCGCGCCTTTGTGCAGATTTTTGGCGCGTGCATAATAACCAAGTCCTGCCCACAGCGCCAGCACATCGTCCAAATCCGCCAACGCCAACGTGCGCAAATCGCCAAAACGTGCCATAAAGCGATGAAAATAATCAATCACCGTTGCCACTTGGGTTTGTTGTAGCATGATTTCGCTGATCCACACAGGATAGGGGTCGGGTGTGTTGCTGTGCAGCTGCTGCCAAGGCAGGTTTTTGCGCCCATGCTTATCAAACCACGCCAAAATTTGCTTGCTGAATAGTTGGGTGTCTAATTGAGTGTTTAATTGGGTGTCATCAATCATCATTATCCTTATCGTCATTATCCAAGAAGTGTGGTATGTCATGGATAAAAAGAAGCCATCAATGCGCTGTATAAAATGAGTTGCACAAAAAAGTGCAACTATAACAAATCCTTGCTACAATACGCAATGGACGATTTGTGTGATTTATGAATTTGTAAAGGGCTGATGGCGGATTATGAGGCGTGTTTTTAAAATAAAGTGGATGGCGGCAGGACTGCTGTGGTTGTGTGCACAAATATGTACTGCGTCTTCGTCCAATGCATCTGGTGCGGCAGCTTTGTCCAACACAGCATCCAGTCAAGGCGCTTATCATCATTATAGCACAGAAGCCTATGACAATGACTATGCGATGGATTTTAGGCGTTGTCCGCAGCATTTTTTGCATAATGAGCCGATACAATATGGCGCAATGACGCATTTTCAGCTTTGTTATTCAGGGTTTGCATTATTATTTTCACCAGAATCCAAAACAGCTGTTTTTGTGGCAGAACACCTCACCCAAGCGCGCATTGAGTCGGCGCGTAAGCTGCCGCGCACAGACAGTTTTCGCGCCGAACCAAGGCTGCCTGATACTGTCAAGGCAAAGCTTTCTGATTATAAAGACAGTCCATACGACCGCGGACATTTGGCGCCCAATGGCGATATGGCGGACGTCCAAAGTCAGTTTGACAGCTTTAGTTTGGCAAACATCATTCCACAAAATCGTGAGCACAATCGCAACGTATGGGCGGATATTGAAAATCATGTGCGCAATCTCACCATGGACTATCAAGAAAGCTATGTGGTAACAGGCACAGTCTTTGAGGGCAAAACCGTGGACAAAGCAGGCGATGTGCTTGTACCAACGCATTTGTATAAGGCGGTGTATCTCCCAAGCGAAAATGTTTCGGCGGTGTATTTTTCGCCAAATTCTTCGCATTTAAGCTATGAAATCATTGATGTGCCGACTTTGACGCAAAGAACAGGCGTTGTACCGTTTGCTACGGTTGGGCAGTTTGCACCAGAATTATTTGAATTGTCGGACGAACAAGCCTTGCAGCGGGTGGACTGGGCAAGCTATTTAAAAAAAATTGCGATGATGATTTATCGGTTTTGGCAGGGCTTGAATTAATTGTGTGAGCCAATATCACTTAATTTTACAAAAAAGCATTTGTTTTTAGCACAATTTTGATTATAATAAAAACTCAACAAATTTAAAAAATATGTATGACATTGGTGGCAATGCCATCATTCATTCAGTGTTTATCATGTTATCATAAATCAAGGAGTATGATTATGTTGAAAAAACTGGCCGTATTGGGAGCAGGCGTTGCCTTAAGTGTGAGCGCATTTGCCAGTGATTTGGTTGGCAATTGGCAAACCTATGAAGATGGTAAGCCAAAAGCTGTGGTCAAAATCAGCGAATCTGGTGGTGTGTACACAGGGGTAGTCGTCTCTGGTAATACCGACAAAGCCAAGCAATATGTTGGTCGCACAGTCATCACAGGGTTAAAAGCCGATGGCGGTGGCAAGTATTCTGGCGGTAAAATCACCGACCCTGTCAGTGGCAAAACCTATTCTCTAAAAGCCACACAATCAGGCAGTACTTTAAAGCTGCGCGGTTATGTAGGCGCTTCTGCACTTGGACGTACCCAAACTTGGCAGAAAAAATAAACCCAACATCCACCGATGACATTTAACCAAAAAACACATCCAAGCGATGTGTTTTTTGTTTTGGCGTTTGGTTTTTGTATTTGGTTTTTGGTTTTTGTTGCATTGGGTTTGGCAGTTGCTAAGCTTGGCAAAAGTTTAACAAGAAAGGTCAATAAAAGACTCCGTCAATTGCGTGCTGATGGTGCTTGACAAAGCAAAAGTTAAGAGTCATTCAAGCAACAATCCAAATAATAATCTAAACAATAATGCCATTCTCAACTCTATTTAACTTATTGATTTTTTTATAAAAAATTGTTCGTAAGCTCAGTTAAGTTTCTAATGTTGGGTTTCGCAAGCTCAACGTAAGCCTACGACAACGGTTTGTTGAGAATGGCGTAACAATAAATTAAAAACCAACCCAAACAAAACGCACTTACAGTGCGTCTGCATCCATCTCGCCTGTGCGAATGCGAATCACGCCTTCAAGCGGACTGATAAAAATCTTGCCGTCACCGATTTTGCCTGTGTTGGCAGCAAGAATGATGGCATCCACGATGGAATTGACCATGTCATCTGTGGCGGCGATTTCAATTTTGATTTTTGGCAAAAAATCCACCACATATTCTGCACCGCGATACAGCTCTGTGTGTCCTTTTTGACGGCCAAATCCTTTGACTTCCGTGATGGTAATGCCAGTAACACCGATTTCTGATAGCGATTCGCGCACATCGTCTAGCTTAAATGGCTTGATGATTGCTGTGATGAGTTTCATAATAAATCCTTGCTATAATGAACTTTGATTATAAAAACTTCAGACCAAAAAGGCAAATCATTTGCATAAAATTTTTGTAACCTATATCAATGCGACCGAATATCACAGGGTGTACTGCCTTAAATAGTGTGATATAGTATAGTTTTTTTAATA
>JBGXSA010000029.1:0-28731 GCA_041811915.1 Moraxella sp.
ACTGTCTTGGCGACTGACATTGAATGCCTATTGTCACACGCCTATGTTAAGCGCTATCATTGAGTGCTTGTGGAGCCAAATCCGCCTGCACCGCGCGCGCTGGTGCTGTCAAATTCATCCACAACAACAAAATCAGGGCGTGCAATCGGCACCACCACATATTGAGCCATGCGCTCAGCAGGCTGCAAAACAAAGGGCTGGCCGCTTCTGTTCCATACACTGACCATAAGCTCGCCTTGATAGTCTGCATCAATCAAGCCAACAAGATTGCCAAGCACGATGCCATGTTTGTGCCCAAGACCTGAGCGCGGCAAAATAAGCCCAGCATAATTACAATCGGCGATATGAATGGCAATGCCTGTGCCGACCAATACGGTCTCGTTGGGGTGAATGGTCAAAGGCTCATCAATGCAGGCGCGCAAATCAATGCCCGCTGAACCATCGGTTGCGCGCGTAGGCAATGGAAAATTAGGATCTTGTCCGATTTTTGGGTGGATGATTTTAACTTGTACTGCTTGCATGATGCGCCTTGTTGCTTGTGTTGATTTTGATTTGTATGTTTTTCAAATGCGCATAAAGCAAAATGCGCACACAAAAACTCATCAAAAATAAATGGCTAAGATATCTTGATGCCTAATTTTTCATTTTAGCATAATTTAATGACAAATCCTATGTGCTTTTTAAAACAAGCGTAAGATACTAAAGGCTTTGCAACAAAAAAAGGCACTAAAAAGTACCTTTTTTTGTTGCGGTATTCATATTACAGTATTTTTATTGCAATATCTGCGCTACAAGACTTAAGCCCAGTAATTAGGCGTTACCAGTCACTTGCTCTTGCTGGCTTTGTAGGTAGGCTTGCTCAAAATTCACTGGTGCAAGCAGCAGTTGTGGGAAGCTGCCACGAGTGACCACATCACTGATGACCTCGCGCGCATAAGGGAACAAGATGTTTGGGCAATAGGCATTGAGCAGATGGGGCAAGTCAGCCTCTGGGATGTTTTTTAGTAAAAAAATGCCTGATTGTTGAACTTCTGCCACAAAAGCAGTGCTGCCTGCATTCGTTGCAGTCACGCTGACGGTCAAGATGATTTCTTTGTGATCTTCGTCCAAATCATTGCTTGTGGTGGATAAATTGATGTCAAGCTGTGGATTCCACTCTTTGGTAAAAACCTCAGCGCTTGGCACTTCAAAAGAAATGTCTTTGACATAAATACGCTCAAGACCCAATTGTGGTTGTAGATTTTCGTCGCTCATATAAGCTCCTTTTGGAATAAATGATGAGTTAAAATATGGATTAAAAATCAGTAAAATGGATTATGCTGGGTTGTCAAGCAAGCCATCCAATTCGCCTTGTTTGTTTAAGGTGTTTAATTGATCAAAACCACCCACAAAACTGCCATTGATAAAAATTTGTGGTACAGTGCGATAATTGTTGGTGCGGTGCGCCAAATCAGCGCGCTCAGCTTCATTCAAATCGGTGATGGTGATTTCGGTGTATGCCACACCTTTATTGTCTAATAAATCTTTGGCGGCATGACAGTATCCACAGGTTGGTTTGGTGTACAATAAAACGTGTGCCATAACTCTTCCTTTAATAATGTGTGAGTGATTAAGACGACTGTGGCTATGAAATCATTAAAAACTGTGAAGACAAGACTGTTTTTAATGTTAATTAATAATGAATGGGGGCAAATTTTCCAATTTCAATCATTTTTTCTTTGATTTTGTGCCAACCAATGGCATACCAGCAGCTTGCCAACCTGCAATGCCACCGTCCAAGCGATAGATGTCCGTTTTGTTTAATAAATGAACAGCGGCGCTGGCTTGTAGGCCCATGTCGCACACAAAAACAATTGGTGTCGTGCTTGCGTTTAATTCGCTGATGTGTTCTTTTAGTTCGGTAAATGGAATGTTTTGACTGCCTTGAATGTAGCCTTGGGCAAATTTATTGGCAGGGCGAATGTCAATCAAGCGGGCATTTTGATTGTTCATCAGCAAGCCAAGTTCATTGGGCGTAATTTTTTTGCCGCTGCGTTTGGACTCCACCATAAAAAAAAGCACAGCAAACACAGCCAATAAGCCAAACAAAAAGGGATGGTTTCCCATAAATTCAAACCAACGCTCCACGCCAACTCCAAAATAGTATTTTGATAAAAACAATTATTATAGCAAACTTTTGTGCATTTGCTGTAAAAATTTTATGACGATTGGGTTATCCTAACACACAAAACACGCATACAAAACCACAAAAGACGGTTTATTTTGGAAAAAACAAATGCTTTGACATAGCTTTGATGATGTGTAATCGTTACGGCACAGTCATGCGTATCAATCATGCGCCTCTGTTTGTAAGGCAACAAGACTGTCCACGCGTCTTGCCAATATCTTGCCCTCTGCCACAGCTTGCCACAGCGCACAGCCTTTGCTGTTTTGAGTGTGCTGACAGTCGCGAAATTGACACAGCCCAATAAAAGGCTTTAATTCAGGAAAGCCTGCTTGGATGTCGTTTTTGGATAAGTGCCAAATGCCATATTCGCGAATGCCGGGTGTGTCAATGATGCCTGCCGATAAGTCGCTGTCATCATAAGCCAGCAGCCGACTGGTGGTGGTGGTGTGCTGACCGAGCTTTGAGCCTTGCGAAATGGCGTTGACGCTTTGCATGGCTTGGGGCAATAGGGCATTGATGAGGCTGGATTTGCCAACGCCAGATTGTCCCACAAATAGGCTTATTTTGTCTTGTATGAGTGTTTGTAGTGTACTAAGATTGCTGGCGTGTGTGGTGGATGTGGCAACAATCTCAAATCCAAGTGATTGATATTGCTCATAAATATCTTCAATCGCTTGGCGTTCATGACAGGACAGTTCATCTGTTTGTAGCAAATCCATTTTATTTAAAACAAGCAGTGGTTTGACATCATTGAGCTGTGCAATCAGCAAATAACGGTCAATCAAATTTGCAGCAGGCAAGGGCAAGGGCGCAAACACAATCGCCAAAATATCCACATTGGATGCAATCGGTTTTAGTTTGTGATAACGGTCAGGACGTGCCAGTAAATTGTTTCTGGGTAATAATTTTTCAATGCGTCCAAGCGCGCTTATGGCATCATAGCTCACCAAAACGCCATCATTGGTTGCAAGCATAGGCAGATTGGTTCTTGTATGACAGCGAATGATTTGCCCAATCTGCACACCGTGATTGTTGTCGTTTGTGGTGGGTAATTGAGTCAGCTGCACATCCAGTTGCTTGCCAAAATGCGCAACAATAACGCCCGTCAATAGTGCATCGTCATCAGCAGTTACAGATGAGTTTTCGGCGATACGTCGCGTTTGATTTTTGGTCAGTTTGCGTTTGCGAATCAAAGTCATTGGCTAGATTTCAACATCTTCATAAGGGTTTTTGATACCAAGCGTGGACAAGATTTCAATCTCAAGCGCTTCCAT
The DNA here is from genome assembly GCA_041811915.1 of Moraxella sp. Classification (GTDB taxonomy): domain Bacteria; phylum Pseudomonadota; class Gammaproteobacteria; order Pseudomonadales; family Moraxellaceae; genus Moraxella. Next base: position 3,442 of record JBGXSA010000029.1, read on the forward strand.
CTGTTCGGCATCTTCTTCTGAGGTTTCATGGTCATAACCAAGCAAATGCAGCATGCCATGCACCACAAGATGGCTAAAGTGATGAAGAGGTGTTTTGTTTTGCGTCACAGCCTCTTGTAGTACCACAGGAATGCAAATCACCAAATCTCCAAGTGGATGGCTGCCAATGGCTTGGCACAGCGCCTCATCCATTTGGCTTTCAAAGGATAACACATTGGTGGGCTTGTCTTTGTTGCGATAGCTAAGATTGAGCTTGTGACTGGTCGCCTCATCCACACAAGCAATGCCCATTTCATAAGCATTCTCTTCAAAAAAAGACATGACCGCGTTTGCAATGTGATTGACGAGCGCATCGGTGATGGGTAGGGCGACATCTGTATAATCTTGTTGCAGCTGCACATCAATCATGATGGATTATCCTGATTGGTTTTGTTGGCATTGCCGTCATAACGAATGTCTGTTTTTAAAAGTGTCTGCATTCTGTCCACAAAGCGTTGGTCTTCAAGTGCTTGTGCTTCGCGGGCCTCTTGTTCTTTTTGGGCAAGGCGCGCTTGTTTTTTTTGCGCCATGATTTGAGCCTCTTCGTCATCAAATTTGTCGTATGCTTGTACGATTTTTTGCACCAAATGATGACGCACCACATCTTTGCTGTCAAAGCGCGTCACATGAATCTCATCAATCGGCGCTAGAATTTGTAGCGCTTGAGCAAGTCCTGATTTGTGTCCGCGTGGCAAATCCACCTGCGAGGTATCGCCTGTGATGACTGCGCGTGAACCAAAGCCCAAGCGCGTCAAAAACATCTTCATCTGCTCGGGGGTTGTGTTTTGCGCTTCGTCCAAAATAACAAAGGAATTGTTAAGCGTGCGACCGCGCATATAAGCCAAAGGTGCAACCTCAATAATCTGCCGCTCAATCAGTTTGCCGACTTTTTCAAAACCAAGCATTTCATACAGCGCATCATACAAAGGGCGCAGATAAGGGTCAATTTTTTGGGTCAAATCACCTGGCAAAAAGCCCAATTTTTCGCCTGCTTCAACCGCAGGGCGCACAAGCAAAATACGCTCAATTTCACCGCGCTCCAGCATATCCACCGCAACAGCAACCGCCAGATAGGTTTTGCCTGTGCCAGCAGGACCGACACCAAATGAGATGTCGCTGCCCAAAATTTTGCTGACATAGCGCGCCTGATTGTCGCCGCGTGGCGTGATTTTACCTTTGCGTGTGCGCAAACTGACAGGCTGATAGGGGGAGTTATTGTCATCTTTTGTAGAAATTTCTTCATCAACCAAGACATCGCGCGCAAAGCTTGATTGAACAATCAAATGCATTTCGTCTGGGCTGATATCCCCTGTCTGCGCTTCTTCGGCAAGCTTTGTTAAAATGTATTCAGCTTGGTTGATGCCGGTGCTGTCGCCAGTTAGAGTGAAAGTATCACCGCGATGAACGATTTGTAGTTGCAAGCGCTCTTGTAGGTATTTGAGATGTTTGTTGTATTCACCAAGCACAATTTTTAGCTCGCTTGGGTTTAAAGCTAAATCAAACTTGCGTGTAATGGTCAAGAAAGAATCCTTATGGTTTAAGATTGTTTGGGTAAAATTATCAAACAAGTGTAAAGTAAATTATTTGGGGCGTGTAAAATCTCAACACGCGGCGCAATCAACGGTCAAATAAAGATAGGTATTATTATGGCGATTACACCGCCAAATGCAAGCAATTTTTTCTTAGAACCTGTTTATCATTAATTTTTTAGGCAAAAATGAGATAAATCACAAGCTTTTTAAGGAAAATTGTGTCGTTGATATACCAATAAGCAATTTGATGTAAAAAAGTAAGATTTGGCGATTTTTGGCAAAAAAGCCATTATGTTGAATGAAATATTGATAACAATAGGCAAGCGCAATTAATTGTAAGCAGGCTCTAAAATTAAGTTTCTAAAACCAAGTGCTGTTCAATGAATCAAAATTTACTCAGTTTAGTGGCTAACTATCATTTATTAGGTTTGAAGAAGGGCTGAAGCGTCTTGATAATCTGTGTCTTGATAATCTGTCTTGGCTTTTGGGCAATGAAAAACCCTTGCTTATGCAAGGGTTTGAATATGGCTCCCCAACCTGGGCTCGAACCAGGGACACACGGATTAACAGTCCGATGCTCTACCGACTGAGCTATTGGGGAATAACTTGTCGTTATCAAGTGGTGCGTATTATACAGCATTATTTGGCGGTGTCAAGACAATTTAGCAATTTTTTTAAATTTTTTGTGTTTGCTTGGTGTGTTTGCTATTAATGGTTAAGCTCTGCATAAGCATTTCAAGGGCGGGTATCTGTGGCAAGATGAGTGCTTGAGGTGCTGTACTTTAAGGCTTTAAACTTTAAGGTTTTGATGATTTGATAAATTGGCGCAATAAAAAAATCTCCCAATGTGGGAGATTTTGTATGGTGGGTCGTGCAGGATTCGAACCTGCGACCAATTGATTAAAAGTCAACTGCTCTACCAACTGAGCTAACGACCCATATCTTCAAACGTGGTGCATATTATATACAAAAATTTTTAGATTGCAACCTTTTTTTAAAATATTTTGGCAACAGTTTAAATTTGTTTGTCATTTGGTTTGTGTGTCAATGTGCTTTATTGCCAAACAAATTTTTAGTGGCGGCTGAGCGCCTCCACAGGATCGAGGCGTGCTGCATTGCGAGCGGGCAAAAAGCCAAACACAACCCCAATCAGTGTTGAGCACAAAAATGCAGTTAGGATGGATAAGGGTGAGTAAACCACCGCAAAATCACCGCCACCAAAGTAGTTGATGCTCTCACCAATCAAAAAAGCAAACGCAATGCCAAGTAAGCCACCCAAAATACACACCAATATCGCCTCAATCAAAAATTGCTGCATGATGTCTGATTGGCGTGCGCCCACCGCCATGCGCACACCGATTTCGCTTGTGCGTTCTGTGACTGATACAAGCATGATGTTCATGTCGCCAATGCCGCCGACAATCAGCGAGATGATGGCAATGGATGAAATGAGCAGTGTCATGGTTTGGGTGGTGGATTGAATGGTCTGGCGAATGGAATCGGTGTTCATGATGTTAAAATCATCCGTGCCGTGCCGCTCTTTGATGAGTGTTGTAATGGCGGTTTCAGCGACATCCGATGGCGTATTTTCATCAATCAGTACCACAAATTTATCCAAAAAACTGGTGCCAAGCATTCTATACATCACAGTGGTGTAGGGCATATACAACTGTGGCGTGTTATTGACGCGCCCAAAGTTGGAATTTTTTTCTTCAAGTACGCCGATGACTTGACCAGGCACGCTGCCGACCATGATGATTTCACCAATGGGATTGCCTTGGGCGTTAAAAAACGCTTTGTAGGCGTTTTGATCCAAAATGATGTCTTGTGCGGCGGATTTTTCGCTTGTGCTATTAAAAGCACTGCCCATGGCTAATTTTTCGCCAGTGACGGACAAATAATCTTTGCCAACACCATTGACGCTGGCGGTGGTTTCTATGTTTTTGTAGCGTGCGGTAACACTGCTGTCCACTTGAGGACTCACGCTTTTGGCATAAGCTTGTGCGGCAACTGCCTCGGCATCGGTGATGGTTAGGTTGTCATCACCATATTTGCGCCTTGGGTCGCCAAACGGATAGCCGTCATTGACAGTGATGGTATTGGTGCCAAGTGAATTGATGTCCTCTAGGATTTTGGCTTGCGAGCCTTGTCCTAGTCCCACAACCGAGACCACCGAAGCGATGCCTATGATGATGCCAAGCATGGTAAGCAAGGTGCGCATTTTGTGCGCTTTCATGGCATAAATAGACATCTTAAACGCCTCTATAAATCTATCCACAAAGCTTGCAAAAGCGCTTTTGCTGGGCTTGATGGATTTGCTGGCGGCAAGGGCTTGCTGATTTTGCAACTGATCGGTGTAATAATCTTTGATGATGTGACCATCTTTGAGCTCAATGACGCGCTGGGCTTGGGCGGCAAGATTTGGGTCGTGTGTCACCATAATGATGGTGTGCCCCTCATCTTTTAATTGATGCAAAATACCCATGACTTCTTTGCCAGAGCTGCTGTCTAGTGCGCCTGTCGGCTCGTCTGCCAAAATAATGTCGCCACCATTCATCAAGGCGCGCGCAATAGATACCCTTTGCTGCTGACCGCCTGACAATTGATTGGGGCGATTATAAATCTTGTCTTGTAGTCCAAGCTGCCCGAGCAGCTTTGTGGCGCGTGCTTTGCGCGTCTGATTGTCTATGCCAGCATAGACAGCAGGTACTGTCACATTATCAAGCGCATTGATGTCACCCAGCAAATGATAACGCTGAAAAATAAATCCAAAATGTTCACGGCGCAGTTTTGCCAGCTGCTCTTGATTCATGGTGCCGACATTTTGGTTGTAAATGGTGTAACTGCCCGCCGTTGCTCTGTCCAAACAACCCAAAATATTCATCAACGTGGACTTGCCAGAGCCTGACTGCCCGATGATGGCGACCATTTCACCTTGATATAAGGTCAAATTAATGCCATGCAAAATACGAACAGGCTGTTCACCTGCGTAAAATTCTTTGATTAAGTCTTTGATGACGATGAGCGGCGTCTTGTGCTCGGCAGAGGACGCAGATGCAGATGTGGCGTCCAATGATGGGTGGTGCAAATAATCAGTCATCAAAGCCCCTTACATCATCGGAGGACGATTGTTGCGCGATGCGGTGTTGCTGTTTTGATTGTCGCTGATGACGACTTTATCGCCAAGCTTAAGACCAGATTTGATTTCAGCGCTAATGCGATTGTTTAAGCCCACTTGTACTTGCACAGGTTTTGCTTGTCCGTCAGCACCAACAACTTTGACGGTGTGTTTACCGTTTTCGGTGGTGATGGCAGAGGCGGGAATGGTAAGAACATTTTTGACTGCGCTGATGACGATATTGACTTGGGCGGTCATGTCAATGCGAAATTTACCATCGCGATTATCAACATCCAAATAGCCGATATAATAAACAGCGCTGTCGGTGCTGCTTGTGCTGCTGATGGATTCTGGGGCAGGTTCAATGCCTGCCAGTACGGCGTCAAATTTTTGGTCAGGATTGCCGATGATGTTGAATTTGGCGGGCATACCAGCTTTGATGTTGATGACGTCCGCCTCGGAGATTTGTGCATTGATGCGCACGCGACTTAAGTCCGCCAGCGTGACAATGGTGGGCGCTGATTGATTGGCATTGACGGTGGTGCCTTGCTCGGTGGCTACAGCAACCACTGTGCCAGCAATCGGCGCAACAATACGCGTATAACCAAGATTTTTTTGGGCGGTATCCACATCCGTTTGCGATTTGGCGGTGGCGGCATTTTGGCTTGTGATGTCGGCTTTTGCTGATAGGACGGCGGTTTCGGCATTTTTAAGTGCGATTTTTGCAGCGTCAAGATTGGCAATCGCAACATCCAGTGCAGCTTTGGCATCCTCTACCTCTTGGCGCGATACCGCGTCAATGGCAACAAGCGATTGCAGTTTATTATAATAACTTTGCGCTTTGGTCAGCTCGGCTTGTCTTGTGGCAATGGTGGCTTTTGCACTTGCCACATCGCCTTGTTTGGTGGCAAGCGTGCTGTTGGCAACCTCAAGACTTGCTTGGCTTTGTAGCAGTGTGGCTTTGGCGTTGGATAGTTCGTTTTGCTGGGTGACTTGGTCTATTTGTGCAATCACATCACCTGCTTGCACCACATCGCCCACATCCACAAACAGCTTTGTTACCTCGCCACTGACTTGTGCGCCCACATCCACACTGGTCAAGGCTTTGATTTTGCCAGAGGCAAGCACGCTGTCCTCAATGTCGCCCATCACCGCTTCGGCAGTGATGTAGGTTGGCAGCTCTTCTTTGGGGCGCAAAAAATAATACAATGCCGCCACTATCAGCAATGCCAGAGTGCTGATGATGATAATTTTTTTGAGTGGCAGGCGCGTCATAATCTGTGAATTGGACATAATCAATACATCAAAACTAAATTATGGTGGGTGAATGATTGGTAAAATAAGGGTCAATGAAATATACAAACATCATAAAATGTTAATGCTTGTAAGTTTGACATCAGCAAAAGCCAACATTGGCAAAAAGTAGCCAATTATAACGTCATTCTCAGGCTTTAAACCGTTTTTGTAGGTTGTGGTTGAGCTTGCGAAACCCAACATTCAACTCATTGATTTTATTTAAATTTATCAAAAAAGTGTTGGGTGCCATTCTTCCACCCAACTTACAAAAATTCATTTTTTTATAAAAAATCAATTAAGTTAAATAGAGTTGAGAATGGAGTAATTATAGCACGCCCACATTGAGCAAATTTATAGCAATCCAGAGTTTTGGGAGTTTTTTGTAATTATTTGTAACAATTATTTGTGCTTATTTGTTTGATGTGCTTATTTATTTGATAAGCTAAGAGTTGTTTTTTGAGAAAGTGTTAATTTGTTAAAAATAAGACAACGTTGACTGGCTTGGTGTTTGATGAGACAGCTTTAAGCAAATTGTGCCCGCAAGCGGTGTCAGCAAAGCGCTTTTAGTAAGATGATATGACTATTAAGATGATGTGGCGCGACTTTTTGCTGCCAAAGTTGCTACGCCACACAAATTCAGCACCAAATGCTCAATCTTCTGCCAGCTGTCGGCTTGTGACAGGCCTTTGATGGATTTGTCAATGTCATAAATGTCTGCCAATTGTGCTGCGCAAAAGCGCGAACCGCTGGCGGCATTTTGATAGAGTGTTGTTTTGTTGCGCCAAATGCCTAATTTTTCAAAGCTTTGCCCATCTTGTAGGCGCAATATTTGACCAATTTCTTTCGTTAATGCCCACAACACAAGGCTTGGTGCGGTGTCGGTTTGTTTTAGGTGGTTTAAAATCTGCAACACACGCGCCACGTTGCCCGCCAAAATATTGTCCGATAAATTAAAAACGCTGTATTGATAGTCGCTGACCAGCACCTCCATCATGGCATTCACATCAAGCGCATGAGCGCTGTGCGCATACAAATCGGCGGCGCGCATGAGCGCTTGATAGGCGGATAATAAGTTGTTTTCGGTGTGTGTTAAAACAAAATGCCATGCCTCGTCATCAAGCTGTACACCAAGCTCATCTGCTTTGCTCATCAATATGCTTTCGCGCACACTTTCGCTGTGAAGACTTGCGTCAATCACGCTGCCTTTGCGGGCGAATAAACCAAATAACTTCGTGCTTTGCGCTTTTTTGTCTTGCTGGGGTAGGCTGTAGATGAGTGCATGATTGGTGGTGTGATTGGCAGCATCATCGGCAAATCTGTCCAGTTGTGACAATATCGCATTGCTGGGCTTGGCTTTGCCCGTCAGTACAATCGCCACATCTTCCCCAAACAAAGACAAACTGCCAAGCTCACCAATGACATTGTCCCAGTCTTTGGCATTGTTTAGCTCCATGCGTTTGATGATTTGCTGATTGTGATTGAAAATGGGGCGACAGCCATCCACAAACCAAGTATGCAGCAAAGGCTCATTGCCATGAATGAGCCAAAGCCCAGTTATGTTTGTTATTTTTTGTGCTTTTAGGGCGTGATAACTGCTCAAAAAAGTGTTTGACATGGCAAAAGCTAGGGGTGATTTAGGGTATAATATTGCTCTGCGGTGCGCCGCGCAAGCTCTTCTTCTAGCCACTTGCGTGTGCGCTCGCCTTGTTTGTCGCTGCCTGCAACAGACGCTTCGTTGTATTGATAGCTGCGCTCGGCGGTCAAAGTATGCGATTGATTGCCGCTTGGCAAATTATAGGTCACCTCAACCACGCCAACCACACGCACCTCGGTCAATGTACCAACAAGCGTAAACTGACGAAAATTGAGACTGTGTATGTTGATGGCGGAGGTATCGGACTCGTTTGTTTTGTCAAGCAAATGATAGCCCACGTGCGCAAGCTCATTTTTGAGTGCTTGGCGAAAAGTAAAGCCTGCCGCGCTGTTTGGCGTGGTGGCATATACAGCTTGCATGAGCTGATTGGCTGCCGATTGATAGCCACGCAACTGATAACCACAGGCAGACAGCGCTGTAGCAGCCAAAGCAATCATCAAAACAAAAAGCTTTTTCATGCGATTTTACCCAATAATAAACTGACTGCATAGCCTATGCCATACGTCAAGCCTGCCAAAATAATGCCGGTCAAAATACTGGCAAATTTGCGCACTTGCGGTGGCGCTATCATGGTTTTTGGTGCTTGTGTTTGTGCGTTTTCTGCCTCTTCAGCGCTGATAAAGCTAAGACGCACAACGATGTGAATGAGTGCAAAAACAGGAATCACAAGCCACCAAAGATAGCCAAGCGCACCTGCGATGACATTCAGCACAAGCGCGATGTTGGATGTGATGTTTAACAGTTGAGTTTTTTTCATAATGTTATCAATTCAAATTGGCAAAATGTCCGTTGCTAAAGTCGGCTATACCACAATGCTGACAAGCTTGTTTGGTACGATAATGCATTTTTTGATGTCATTGGTGATGAATTTGGCAACCGACTCCAAGGCAAGCGCTTGTGCTTTGATGGACTCTTCATCTGCACCCATTGCGACCTCAATTTCTCCGCGCACTTTACCATTGACTTGCACTGCCATGATGACACTGTCGGCAATCAAAGCAGACTCATCAACAGTAGGATAACTTAATGCGGTGGTGTCAATGTTTAATTTTTCCAACAAATATTCACCAACGTGCGGCGCAAAAATTGCCAAGATGGTCAATAGCGCAACCAAGCTTTCGTGATAAACGATGGCGTCATTGTCGCAATCAATCTCAAACGATGACAGCGCATTGGCAAGCTCCATCAGTGCTGACACAGGGGTATTGAGCGCCAAATGTTCGCTTAGACTTGTATCAATTTTGGCAATAGTTTCGTGGGTTTTTTTGCGCAATTTTTTGGCAGCTTTGGATAGGTTTTGCTTGTCAAGTTCACCTGCGATGTTCTGCCGATCTTTTGTGAGATGTTCATCCACCATGCGCCATACTTTTTTGATGAAAGTGTGTGGGCCTTTTAAGGCGGCATCCGACCACTCCAATGTCTGGTCGGCAGGCGCGGTGGATAGGGTATAAAGACGAGTGGTGTCCGCGCCGTATTCATCAATGATGTCTTGTGGGTCTACGCCGTTGTTTTTGGACTTACTCATTTTTTCAATTTTGCCAATGACCACAGGCTTGCCATCGGCTTTTAATGTGGCGGTTTTGCCATCACTGTCCACCTCATGCGGGAAAAAATAAGTTTTGCTGCCGTCTTCGTTTTCTCTATAAAAAGTACCTGCCAAAACCATGCCTTGAGCAAGCAAATTGGCAAATGGCTCATCGCCTGTCACCAAGCCCTCATCGCGCATGACTTTGTGAAAAAAGCGCGCGTACAATAAGTGCAAAATCGCGTGTTCAATGCCGCCCACATATTGATCCACAGGCAGCCACTTGTCAGCGGCGGCTTTTTCTATCATGACATCAGAGGCGTGCGGACTGCTAAAGCGCTGGGCATACCAACTGGATTCTACAAAAGTATCAAAAGTATCTGTCTCGCGTTCGGCAGTTTGTCCGCATTTGGGGCAAGTGGTGTGCAAAAACTCAAGATTGGATTTTAAGGGGTTGCCACGACCATCAGGCACAACATCTGTTGGCAGTACGACAGGCAAATCCGCCTCATCCACAGGCACGCTGCCACAATGCTCACAATTAATCATCGGAATAGGACAGCCCCAATAGCGCTGACGGCTCACACCCCAATCGCGCAGACGATAATTGATGGTTTTTTTGGCAAGATTTTGTGGCTCCAAAATACTCAAAATCTTGTCAAAAGCTTGCTCAAAATTCAGATTGTCCAAGATGGATGAGTGGATACAAATCCCTTTTTCGCCATACCAATCTTGCCATTCATGCGCATTAAAATCGGTGGCATTGGGATGGTCAATCACTTGTTTGATGGGTAGATTGTATTTATTGGCAAACTCAAAATCGCGCTCATCGTGTGCAGGTACTGCCATCACCGCGCCAGAGCCATAGCTCATCAAGACATAATTGGCAACCCACACTGCAATGGGCTCATTGGTCAAAGGGTGGGTGACGCTAAAGTTTGTACTCATGCCAAGCTTTTCTGCTCTGGCGATGTCCGCTTCGGCAACCGAGCCTTTTTTGCATTCTTGGATAAAATCAGCAAGCGCAGGGTTGCTTTTGGCAAGGTGGACAGCAAGCGGATGTTCAGGCGCAATGGAGATGTAAGTAATGCCCATGATGGTGTCAGGACGTGTAGTAAACACCTCCAAAGTCTTATCTTTGCCGTCAATCTGATAAGGAAAATGCAGCTGCATACCTTGAGAGCGCCCAATCCAATTTCTTTGCATGGCGATGACTTGCTTTGGCCACTTGCCCTCAAGCAGTGCCAAGTCATTCAGCAGCTCTTCGGCATAATCGGTGATTTTAAAGTAGTACATTGGAATGTCGCGCTTTTCAACCAAAGCGCCAGAGCGCCAGCCACGACCATCAATCACTTGTTCGTTGGCAAGCACAGTGTTGTCAACAGGATCCCAGTTGACAGTGGCAAGTTTTTTGTAGACCAATCCTTTTTTGTACAGCTGTATAAACAGCCATTGCTCCCATTTGTAATATTCAGGTGAGCAGGTGGCAAATTCGCGACTCCAGTCAATGGACAGACCCAGTGATTTGAGCTGTGTGCGCATATTGTCAATATTGGCATAGGTCCATTTGGCAGGGGCAACTTGATTGGCGATGGCGGCATTTTCGGCAGGCAAACCAAACGCATCCCAACCCATAGGTTGCATGACCTCATAGCCTTTTAAGCGATAATAACGGCTCAGCACATCTGTGATGGCGTAATTGCGCACATGACCCATGTGCAATTTACCGCTGGGGTAGGGGAACATGGAAAGCATATAGCGCGTGGGTTTGCCATTGTCATGGTTGTCTGTTTGGTAGCGCTTGCTTGTCTCCCAAAGCGTTTGCTGTGCTTGTTCTATGTTTTTAAAATGATAATCGCCCAAAGATGAAGATGTGCTTGACATAAAAAACTCTTTTTTTGATGGTAAATTAAACTTGCCATTATAGCAAAAATTTTAAAGTGTTTTCATAATTTTTATGGTATGAATGCAAAATTTTTGGCTTAAAACAAGCTCATCAAACGAGCGCTAGATAAGTGTATTCACAAAATAAAACCCGAATAATCAGGCTTTTATTTGAGGTATCGACATTAAATAATAGCATGTATTGATATTTTTGTGAGAGCTTTATTATAAGTCCAAGCATTACCGCAATATCACTACCATACCACGTCTTGTTATCCCAAACTAGCCGTATAGCACGACGTGGATTTTGTTAACTTTTTCAAGTAAGTTTTTTAAACAAACCTTAACTCGCCTGTAAATCAAGACTAACCGCTTTTTTAACGGTGTCTTTTTCGCTTATCATTTTTGCCCAAGTTATTAGGTGGGTATAGCTTTTTGTGTCTAAAAATTCAGATGCGTCGTATAGCTTACCTAATGCCAGTTGTCCATACCATGCCCAAATTGCCATATCGCTGATGGTGTATTCATTGCCACAAATATAGATTTTATCCGCCAGATGATTGTTTAACAAATCCAATTGACGCTTGGTTTCCATGGTAAAGCGATTAATCGGATACTCAAATTTCTCAGGTGCATACGCATAAAAATGCCCAAAACCACCGCCCACATAAGGTGCGGATGCCATTTGCCAAAATAGCCAGTTTAAGCACTCGGCACGTTTGGCGGTATCCTTGGGGATAAATTGTTGAAATTTTTCGGCTAGGTATAATAAAATTGAGCCAGATTCAAAAAGTTTAATCGGGGGATTGACCGAATTATCAAGCAAGGCAGGAATTTTGGAATTTGGATTAATGTCCACAAAGCCTGAGCCGAATTGCTCACCATTCATAATGTCAATTTTATAAGCATCAAAATCTGCCCCTGCCACGCCTAATTCGGCAAGCTCAAGGAGTAGGATATTGACTTTAATACCGTTTGGTGTGTTCATTGAGTACAGCTGTAATGGCTTATTGCCAATGGGTAAAACTTTGTCAAATCTTGCCCCTGCACTGGGGCGATTGATACTGGCAAATTTTCCACCGTTTTGGGTGTCATTTGTCCAAGTTTTTGGTGGGGTGTAGGTCATGGGGTTTCCTAGTGGCAAAAAGAAATCAAGGATAAATTATTTTTTAAGCAATGTTCAATATTTTGTTTAATACCCAAAATATGCTCGTACATATAAATTTCTTCTTCGCTGTCATCATCAGCATCTTCATCTAAATTTTCTTCCATATCATCAATCAGTTCTTGTGTGATATTGACAGAGCTTAATTTATCTGATAACTCTTGTAATTGCTCTTTATGCAAGATTGAAATCATAGGAAAATCTTCAATCGGTGGAATGTCAAAATCCGTTTGCGTGTTAGGCATAAGCCAGCTTTCAATTTGCGTATCTTTGGCAAAATTAAATTTTTCAATCAAGATTTTATTAACCCAATCAGTTTCAAAACCCACTTTAAAATCTGCTTTATTGGGCGTGTCTTTGTCTAAAACACTGCAAATTTCAATGAGTGCATAACCGTAAATATAATTTTCCTGTGAATAAGGGCGATTAAAAATAATATCTTCAACCGCTTCATTGGTGTCTTCATCAGAACATTCTTCATCAACAATGGTTTTTAATAGTTTTTCATCACAACTGCCAAATGTATTTTTGACTTCATCAATATCAATTGAGCGAGCGTAAATATAAATACCCATAGTGAGTTCCTTTTAAATAAAAATAAACACATGGGCTTAATCATAAACCCATGCGTTTCTAAAATCAAGCGAATATTAAGCCAGCTTTTGTGAAATAGTATCTTTAATCTCACCCAACGCCTTATCAAGACCCATGACATCAACTGCTCCACCTTGAGCAAAGTCAGGTTTACCACCACCTTTACCGCCCAAATCTTCGCACAAGGTTTTGATGATATCGCCAGCTTTGACTTTGGCGGTCAAATCCTTGCCCACGCTTGCGGTTAGGGCGATTTTGTCATCAAGCACGCTTGCGAGCACCGCAACGCCGTCATGCAGTTTGGATTTCATATCGTCCGCCACAGAACGCAAGCCTTTGCCGTCCATACCGTCAAGACGTGCGATTAAAACTTGCACGCCATGGATATCTTGAGTGTTTTGGGTCAGTTCTTTGGCTTGAATACTTGCCATTTTTTGGTTTAGGCGTTCTAGTTGCTTTTCTAGCTCGCGATTTTTGTCGGTTAATTGCGTGACACGCTCGCCGATTTCATGGCGTTTGGCTTTGAATTGATTGGCAAGTTTGGACAGCTCACGCTCGCCTTGTTGCACATAGCTTAGTGCACCCAATCCTGTCACCGCTTCAATACGGCGAACCCCTGCTGAAATGCCTTGTTCGCTGACAATCTTAAATAGTCCAATATCGCCAGTACGCACCACGTGCAGACCGCCACACAGCTCCACCGAAAATGGCTTGCCGTCCTTGTCGGCTGTGCCCATAGACAGCACACGCACGGTGTCACCGTATTTTTCACCAAAGAGCATCATCGCTCCACGTGATTTGGCAGTTTGCATATCTAGAACTTCAACGACAGCAGGCGTGTTGGCAAGAATTTGTTGATTAACAAGTGTTTCAATGGTTTCAATGTCGCTATCGGCCAATGGCTTGTCATAAGAAAAGTCAAAACGCAACAAATCACTGCTGACAAGTGAGCCTTTTTGGGTGACGGTGTCGCCAAAGGCTTGACGTAAAGCAGCGTGCAGTAAATGAGTGGCAGAGTGGTTTTTGGCACTGGCAGCACGCACTTGCTCGGCAACGCTTGCGTGGCTTTGTTGTCCTACATCAATTTGCCCCATTTTGACAATACCGTGATGAATAAAGGCTTGTCCTGATTTTTTGGTATCCAGCACTTCAAACACACCGCTTGGCGTACTGATTTCGCCCAATTCACCCACTTGTCCACCACTTTCGGCATAAAAAGGCGTTTTGTTAAGAATAAGTACGCCTTCATCACCTTCATTGAGCGTATCAGCAGGTTTGCCATCTTTATAAAGGTGGGTGACTGTGCTGTCAGAATCAAGTAGCTCATAGCCCAAAAACTCGGTAGCAGAGTCCACTTGGATAAGCTCATTATAATCCATGCCAAATTTGCCCGCCTCACGCGCGCGTGCCCGTTGCTCATTCATGGCGTTTTCAAAGCCAGCTTCATCAATCAAAATGTCTTTTTCGCGCAAAATATCGGCTGTCAAATCCGCAGGAAAACCATAAGTATCATAAAGCTTAAACACCGTTTCGCCGTGCAAGGTATCGCCTGATTTTAAGGTTTCTAGCTCTTGTGAGAGAAGACGTAATCCTTGCGACAGCGTTTTGGCAAATTGCTCTTCTTCTTTTAAGATGGCTTGTTCAATTTTGCTCTTTTCTTCAATCAGTTGCGGATAGGCACCGCCCATAATATCCGCCAGTGGTGCAACCAATTTATAAAAAAATGCGTCCGTTGCACCAAGTTTATTGCCATGACGCACAGCCCTGCGAATGATACGGCGTAGCACATAGCCACGACCTTCGTTGCTTGGGACAACGCCATCGGCAATCAAAAACGCCACCGAACGAATGTGGTCGGCAAGTACCTTTAATGACGGCTCTGCTTGAATGTCGGTTGTGTCTGCCATGCCAATAATTTGGCGTGCGTGATTCATGAGATTGACAAAAATATCAATTTCATAGTTGCTATGCACGCCTTGCATAATCGCACTGATACGCTCAAGCCCCATGCCTGTATCCACGCTTGGGGCAGGCAGCGGCTCTAGTGTACCGTCTTTTTGGCGGTTAAATTGCATAAAGACGTTGTTCCAAATCTCCACAAAGCGGTCGCCGTCTTCTTCTGGAGTGCCAGGCAGTCCGCCCCAGATATGCTCACCGTGGTCAAAAAACACTTCGGTGCAAGGACCACACGGACCTGTATCGCCCATCGCCCAAAAGTTATCAGATTGAAATTCACCGCCTTTATTATCGCCAATGCGAATAATTCTGTCCGCAGGCAGACCGACCACTTTGTGCCAAATATCAAACGCCTCGTCATCGGTATGATAAACCGTCACATACAAACGGTCGGCAGGCAGTGCCAAATAATCAGGCGACGTCAAAAACTCCCACGCCAAAGGAATGGCAGTCTCTTTAAAATAATCACCAAAGCTAAAATTACCCAGCATTTCAAAAAATGTATGATGACGTGCCGTATAGCCAACATTATCAAGGTCGTTGTGCTTACCGCCTGCACGCACGCATTTTTGAGCGGTGACGGCACGCTTATAATCGCGTTTTTCTAGTCCCAAAAACGTATCTTTAAACTGGTTCATGCCAGCATTGGTAAAAAGTAACGTCGGGTCGTTGTGCGGTACAAGCGAGCTTGAGGCAACAGGCGTGTGTCCTTTGGATACAAAAAAATCAATAAAGGCTTGGCGAAGTTCGTTGCTGTTTAGGTGCTTTGCTAAGGTGGCTTTCATAAAAAATCCTAAATTATTATAAATCAACAAAATTAAAAATAAACGTATTATTTTAGCATAAAAAATATCAATTGGTGTAAATCATGCCGATTTATCCGTCAAATTAATCAAAAATTTTTTGAAAAAACAAAAATGCAAAAATTTTTTAATTTTTGGCAAAAATCACTTAACATTTGCTCAAAAAAGGTGTATAAATAGCAATAAATAATCCCATAAAAAAATTAGGTGATTGCCATGAACATACCATTATTCAGCGCTATTTTTAGTATTGCCTTTACTGTTGCGGCGGGTGTTTTGATGATTATTGCATTTGTGTTGGGTTATGATTCTGCCATGCACATCATCGGTTCTGTGGTTGTCGGCTTGTTGATTAGTGTGCCAGCGGCATTGGTGGTTACCAAGCGCTTAAGTGCAATCAGCAACGGCCCAGAGCCAACCAACAAGCAATCTTAAGCAATAGGTATTCTTGATTGGTGCTTTGGCTTAGGATTGTGTGACTTGGATTGTGATGTTGCAATCAATGCCACTTGGCAATGATTTGGCAAATAAATGATTGGGCAATTTGTAAAACGAATTTGGTAAAACGAATTTGCCCAATCCTTGCTAGAGTGTGTTGATGTTTTAATTTGAATGAAAAATTCAATTAATACTTAAGTCTTTTTGGAAGATGAATTTAAGGCAATTTATTGATAAATTTATCAATTAAAAATCATCCATCTCATCAGCATCCATCTCATCGGTGATGTTGAGTATTAGCCAGTTGTTATTGAGCCAAAACAGCAAGACATCTGCATTGTCGTGCAGTTTGTCCAATTGTGCGGCATCAAAAATTCCACCTTGAACAAAAAATTGCAGCCATATTAGCGCAGCTTTGTCAAAATCAACTTTTTCGCCATTAATGTACCAAGTGTCTTGATGGTGAATAAAGCGACTGGCGGGGTTGATACTCATGGTTGCACCCGCTTGCAAAAGCTCAATCAGCTGATTTTGTGACAGTTCATCAAAAAACGCCAATGGCTCATATTGACGGCGCGACAACAATTCTGCCATCGCATGAGCAAAGAGCTCATCCATTTTGCCAGAAGTTAGATTGTCTATCAGCGCTTGTTTTAGATGAGCCATGCTGTCTGCGTGCAGCAGATAAGCGTCGTCTTGCCAAGATTGTGGCATAATCAAAGGCGAGAACAGACGTTTGTCGGTGGTGGCGACATCCGCCAATTTGTCCAAAATCTGCACCATGCTTGGTCTTCTAAAGCCAAAACTAAAAGTCAGACAATCGTTTTGGGCGACACCATAATGCGATAATTTGGGTGGCACATACAGCACATCACCAGCTTGCAGCACCTCATCAAAAATAATCTCTCCCATATCATCCAATAGGCGAATGGGCTGATTTGGCACAAATTGAGTGTCGCTTGTGCACATTTTGCCCAGCTGCCAACGCCGTTCGCCATAGCCTTGCGCCAAAAATACATCATATTCATCATAATGCATACCGACCGAGCCGCCTTTGGGCGCGTAAGACACCATGATGTCGTCTTGTTGCCATTTTGGAATAAAATCAAAAGCGCGCCACAGCTCGCCAAGCTCAAACGACCATTGCTCAAGATTTTGTATCAAGACTGTCCATAAATCAGGCGTTTTTTCAAAATCTGCCTCAGACAAAGGCGAGTTTTTGAGCTGCCATTGATTGCCGTGCTGACTGATGAGGCGTGCGACCACATCTTCTTCTAGGGCAAGTGCCAGTACATCATCAGGATGAAATAAATTGGCGATGGCAGGCAAGCCGTTTTTGATGAGCAGTGGTTTTTTTTGCCAATATTCTGCCAAAAAAGTTTCGGCACTCATGCCATCAGGCAAGCAAAATGAAATGGGGTGTGTCATGACAAATCACCAATAAAAAATTAAAGTTTACGTCAAAATCTGTTTTTTGGCAATTTTTATTTATAAAAGGATTTTGATTAAAATGGATAAATATTCACTGCTGCTTAAAATTTTTTTCAAACCTTGCTTTAAATTTGATATAATCAAAATTAACTTTGCGCTCAAAAGCCTGCCTAGGTCTTGATGGTTGGCATTAATAAGCGTGTGATTATCACAACTGATTTGATGGAAAAAATAATGATTGACGATACGTCCAACAACTCTGATGCGTCAAATGCCGATGATGACGCTATTTATGATGATGTGGCTTATGGCGAGCTGATTGCTCATGAGGCGCATACAGATTTGACTGAAGATGATATTCTTGAGCTGCACCATGAGCTTGCAGAAGCAGAAAAAACATTGGTGACCATTCGTGATTTTATTCGGTTTGTGGTGAGTAAGCTGCGTGAATACGATGTGGTAGTCGCGCAAGGCACGACAGATACGTTTGCTGAGGCGGCGGCGATTGTGCTACACACTTTAAATTTGGATTGGTCGGCAGATCCTGAGATTTTGGATTGCAAGCTGACAATGAGCGAGCGCCGTGCGACATTGGAGCTGCTGTCTCAGCGCATTGTTCAGCGTAAGCCTTTGAGTTATTTGATTAATTTGGCTTATTTTTGTAATTTACCTTTTTATGTGGATGAGCGTGTACTGATACCGCGTTCGCCAATTGCTGAGCTTATCAACCAAAAATTTTATCCGTTTTTTGATAACGAAGAAGAAAAATCACAATTTTTTGACCACGGTTTAGAAGAAAAGCAACTGGCAGCGCCAGAGCGTATGCTTGATTTGTGTACAGGCTCAGGCTGTATCGCCATTGCACTGGCAAAGGCGTTCCCAGACAGCAATGTGGATGCGGTGGATATTGACAAAGATGCGCTTGAGGTGGCTTGGATTAATGTGGAGCATCATGATTTGGCACATCAGGTGAATTTGATTGAGTCGGATTTGTTTGCCAAATTGCCCATGGAAAATCAGTATGAGCTGATTGTGACCAATCCGCCTTATGTGGATGCGGCAGTGATGGCGGATTTGCCCCCTGAATTTTTGCACGAGCCTGAGCACGCATTGGCGGCAGGTCAAGACGGGCTTGATATTGTGCACAAAATTTTGTATGAGGCGCCTGATTATTTGACGCGTGATGGTTTGCTCATTTGCGAGGTTGGCGACAGCGAATGGGCGCTAAGACAGGCGTATCCAGACATTCATTTTGATTGGCTGGATTTTGCCAAAGGTGGGCGCGGCATATTTGCTATCAGTCGTGAGGAATTGGTCGCTCATCGTGATGAGTTTTATAAATTTGTCAGCGAATTAACAAGCGAGTGATGGGCGATTGTAGGCGGTAATTTGTGGTGATTAAGACGTGTTTATGGCAAAATGTTGAATATGAAATTATTGGACGTGCTTTTGATAACAAGCTGACTTTGTCATCAATAACCGCTATTAAAAGCTTATCAATACGCCATTCTCAGCTTTATTTAGCTCAATTGATTTTTATAAAAAAATGAATTTTTGTAGCTAATTTTTGTAGCTTAGGTGGTAGCGGTGGCAGCTTGGGCGAAAGAATGACACCCAACAATTTTTTGATAAATGTTGGTTTTCTATCGCGGAACACCAATCTACAAAAACGGTTTAAAGAAAAACGGTTTAAAGCTTGAGAATGACGTTATCAATATCATCATGTTGTCTATATTTATCCCACAAACAGGCTTATAATTGAGCTAAATTGTCCTTAAATTAAAATGTCAATACACCCTAGTCATCAACTGACTTAACTGGAAGGTACTTTATGTCAGGCAATACCATTGGAAAATTATTTAGCGTCACCACAGCAGGCGAGTCGCACGGCGCAGGGCTTATGGCGATTGTGGATGGTGTGCCGCCCAACATTGAATTGTGCGAGGCGGATTTGCAGGTGGATTTGGATCGGCGCAAACCAGGCACCTCCAAATTCGCCACTCAGCGGCGCGAAGATGATATGGTGGAGATTATTTCTGGGGTGTTTGAGGGTAAGACAACAGGCACGCCAATTGGGCTTTTGATTCGCAATACCAATCAAAAATCCAAAGACTATAGCGACATCAAAGACACATTTAGACCCAATCATGCCGATTATACTTATACCATGAAATATGGCTTTCGCGACTATCGTGGCGGTGGGCGCTCATCTGCCAGAGAGACTGCGATGCGAGTGGCGGCAGGCGCGATTGCCAAAAAATTTTTGCAAAGTAAAGGCATTTATATTCGGGGTTATGTTACCCAAATCGGCCCTGTTGTGGCGCGCGATGTGGCGCAAGATGAGATAGATTGGGTGCTTGTCAATAGCAATCCGTTTTTTTGTGCAGACAGTGAGGTGTTGCCGCAGTTTGAGCAATTAATCACTCAATGCCGAGAGCAAGGGACAAGTGTGGGTGCTAGGCTTACCGTCTTGGCAACAGGCGTGCCTGTGGGTTTGGGTGAGCCGATTTTTGACAGATTGGATGCCGACATTGCCCACGCCATGATGAGTATCAATGCTGTCAAAGGCGTGGAGATTGGTGATGGCATGGCGGTTGCGCAGAGTTTTGGGCATTTGTCGCAGGATAATTTGACGCCCACAGGCTTTTTGGCAAATCATTCTGGCGGTATTTTGGGTGGTATTTCAAGTGGTCAAACCATCAAAGTCAGCATTGCATTAAAACCAACCGCCAGCATTACTCATGTGGGGCAAAGTATTGATAATAAAGGTAATTCGGTACAAATGAGAACGGTGGGGCGCCATGATCCGTGCGTGGGTGTGCGCGCAACGCCGATTGCCGAGGCGATGCTTGCCATTGTATTGGCGGATCACTATCTGCGCCACCGCGGACAAAATGCGGATGTGGTGTTGCCTTTATCGCCCATTGAATGAGACCCGAAAGCTTAAATGAAAAGCTTGCATTTGGTTTAAGCATGGTTGGATTGCCCCTTAAAAATTGTCATGTGTTTGATGGGATTTAAAATGGGCTTTAAGTTGAGATTTTATTTTAATGCTTCATTCTCAATTTTATTTAACTCAATTGATTTTTATAAAAATCAATTTTCGTAAGTTGGGCAGAAGAATAGCACCCAACAATTTTTTGATAAATTTAAATCAAAGCAATCATTTAAAATGTTGGGTTTGGCAAGTTCAGTGCAAGCCTACAAAAAGCTTTAAAGCTTGAGAATGACGTTTTAATGGCATTTATCATCAATCAAAGGTATTAAGGTGCGATTGACATTTTTGGGCACATCCTCAGGTGTGCCAACCAAGCAGCGCGGCGTGTCGGGCATTGCGGTTCATTACAACAAAGAGCAGTGGCTGCTTGTGGATTGTGGTGATGGCACATTAAGACAGCTGCTATTGGCACAGGCAAAGCTTGCCAAATTGCAGATGATTTTGATTACGCATTTGCATGGCGACCATGTCTTTGGGCTTGCAGCGCTGTTGTCTGCGATGAATTTGCAGCACAGACAAACGCCACTCACCATCATAGCACCCAAAGCGCTGATTAAGCTTTTGGATACTTATACGTTGGTGTGCGACTTGGTGTTTGATTTTGTGGTGGACTTTGTGGCGGTGGAAGAGTTGCTTGAGTTGCCCTCCCAAACGCCCAGCCCAAACGCTCATGGGTCTTGTCATACAAACATCCCTGCCTTAAGTCAGCCTGATTGTCGTCATGGCTTGTCCATTCAAGTGATTGCGTTGTCGCACCGCATACCGTCTTATGCGTTTCGTTTGGATAATGCAAAGCAGACGGTGCTCATTTGTGGTGATAACGACAATCCTGATTTATTAACACAAGCGGCGGTTGGCGTGGATGTGCTAGTGCATGAGGCGACTTATAGCGCCGATGTGCTGGCAAAAGTGCGCCAAAAGTTTGACCCTAAGCACGTTTGTGCCAAAGCAATCGCACAATTTAGTCAAAAAAACAAAGTCCCCAATTTGATTTTGACCCATTTTTCACCGCGTTTTGCACCCTTTTTTAATATCAATAGCAAGACTTTGAATTTGGCACATCTAAAAACAGAAGCAGAGCAGTATTATCACGGCAATGTGGTATTGGCACAGGATTTTATGGTTGTGGATGTGGTTGGTGGGCGCATGAGTGTCCATCTACCAGCCAAAACCAAATGAGCTGCTTGGGGCTGATGTTTGTGAGGATAAGTGTGTTGGGTTACAAAATCATGGGGTGTTGCTCTTGTATTTTTGGCTTGATGACTTGTCTTAGATGATTTTCTAGAATAAATACACAGCGCTTAAACAATTGGCTTTCTCGTAGATTTTGGCTTTTTGATTGTTTTTGTTTATAAAATTCAATCAATATTTGACACATAAGCTCATCAAATTTAAGCTGCAATTGAGCGGTGTCATAAATTTTGGTGTGCGAAAAAAAGGCACGCCAACGCGTTGTTAGGGTGTTTTTGAGCGTTTTTTGGCTGATGGCGGATAAAATAAAATGCGCATTGGCATCAATCTCATCCAAATGATGATGGTCGGCATGATGATAAGGCAAATAAGGCAGCAGCGTACGCGCAGTATCAATCAGCTCAGCAAGCGCACCAGAGATGTCTTGCAAGGTGACAATCGCTGTGATTTGATGTAAAGCGGTGTCCATAAAAAGTGCGTGCAAAAAGTTGGTTTGAATGAGCGTGGGTTTATACAAGATGCACAAAAAAAGCTCTTGCATGGCGGTTGTTACGGTGACGTCATAATTGGCAGTATTGACGCGTTTTGGCGTGTGTTTTTGGTTTAATCTGGCATAAAAATCTTTGTTCAACCAAATGCGCAAACTGGAATATTTTGGTAATTTATTGACAATCTGCCTAAATTCTGCCATGGCGGCAGCTTTGCTTTCAGGCTTAGTCAAATCAAATTTTTGGGACAATGTTGTGTATAAATAATCCGACAAGGACATGGCGCTGTCAATGGCGGCGAGCATGGCATCTTTGCCGTGTGATTTGATGAAAGTATCTGGGTCATGATTGTCAGGCAGACTCAAAAATTTTAAAGTTTTGCCATCTTCCAAGACGGGCATGGCGACCTCAAGTGTGCGCAATGCCGCTTTTTGTCCTGCTGCATCGCCATCAAAAGACAAGGTGAGTGTGTTGTTGTATTTTAATAAAGACGCAATTTGTGATTGATTGGCGGCAGTGCCCATCGGCGCAACCGCACCAAAAATACCCGCTTGATGCAGGCTGATGACGTCCATATAGCCCTCAACCAGCAGATATTGCTTGGCGCGCGCTTGACGTGCTTGATACAGTCCATAAAGAATGTGCTGTTTGTTGAACACCACCGAGTCGCTTGAGTTGATGTATTTGGGCATAACCGCATCATCCAGCGCACGCCCTGCAAAGCCAACCACTTGCCCTTGTCCGTTTTTGATGGGAAAAATCACCCGATCGCGCAACAAACAAAAATCGCGCCCATGCTTGGAGGTGCGGATAAGCCCAAGCAGTTTTAGCCCTTCTATGTCATTTTTGAAAACTTGTTGCAAATGCTGCCAACCATCGGGCGCATAGCCAAGCTCAAAATTTTCAATGCTTTGCTTGGTCAGTCCGCGCTGCAAAAAATAATCGTAAGCAATGCTGTGGCGCAAAAGCTCGCTTTGATAAAAACGACAAATCGCGTTTAATAGCTCATACAAATCACCATGCTCACCAAGCGCCTCATCAAATTTTAAATCCTCATAATAAGCAGGCGAATCTACAAAATCTTCGCTGTCAGTCTGCTTGGGTGCGGGTGTGGGCGCAAAAGATGGCAAATCATGGGGCGTATCAAAGCTTTGCAAATCTTGTTCACTAAAGCTATTGATGGACCAATCTTCAATGAATGGCGCGCTTTGTTTGGGTGCTGATGGTGGTGGTGTGTCGCTGGATTTGCTTGATGAATGATTGCGCTGATAGCTTGTGCGCACATCTTCTTTGGGTAAATCAATGCCTGTTTGGGCAGAAAGCGTTTTGAGCGCCTCAACAAAAGTTAATTTTTCAAAATCCACCAAAAAAGAAATGGCATTGCCTTTGGCGCCGCAACCAAAACAATAATACAAATTGGTGGCAGGATTGACATAAAAAGAGGGGGTTTTTTCGCCATGAAAAGGGCAGTTGCCCTTAAATTCCCGACCAGCAGGCTTAAGCGTGGTGTGCCGTCTGATGATGGCAACCAAATCGGCTTGTGCATTCAGCTGGCTGATGATGTGCTCAGGGACTTTCATGGCGTCAATCCAAAAATGATTGTCAATCTTAAAAAATGGCTGGATAAGCAATGAATATGATGGGTAATTATGACAAAAAGCGCACTACGACAGGTAATGCGCTTTATTCAAATACCCAATCAAGGATTGTCGGTATTTTGGCGCAAAATCGGTGCGTTGCTGGATTCTATGATGGCTTCATTGGCAAGCGTGGTGGGGCTTGTTTGGTTGCCAGCGACCGCCTCATCTTCTGGCAAACTTAAGCCTAAGCGAGGTGTTCTTTGTTTGAATTCAAAATCAGGCGCTGCTTGATTTTGCGTGCTTGTTTCAGGCAAGCGCAAAGCGGTGGCTTGTTTGATGACTTGTGTTTGGGTTTCGCCATCGTAGTTGTGGGCTTGGTTTTGGGTGCCTAGGGCTTTGTCGCTGCCAAATCTGCCAAGCGTAATCATAGACAGTGTCTTTTTGCCCCAACTGTGCGACTGATTGGGCAAAATCACCTTGTTGCCATTTAGGTGCTGCGGATAATTGATTTGCAGCAATGTTTTGTATTGATTGGCGGTGCTTGCCAGTCCAAGCTTGTCGTTGCTGTATGCCAAAATTGCAATCGCCTCTGGCACAGCGGTGGACTGGGGATAATATTGAAAGACCCATTTGGCGCGATTGGCGGCAGCCACATGGGCATCGCGTTTGATATACCAGCGCGCCGCTTGTAGCTCATGATGAGCAAACTGATTGTAAATGTCCGTCATACGCAAAGCGGCGTCTGGCGCATAAATGCTGTTTGGAAAACGCGTCACCAACGTCTGAAAATCAGCAAACGCCAAGCGCAAAAATGCCGTGTCGCGCTCGCTTTGATCCAGCTTAAAGATGCGACCTGCTTTGGGCGAGCCGTGCATATAAGTTACGCCTCTGGCATAAACGGCATAATCCAAATGCGGACTGGTTGGGTAGCTGTTAATGAATTGGGTTGCGGATGTGGCAACCGCCTCATAGTCCTTGGACTCATGATATACATAAATCAAGTCAAGCAGCGCCTGCTCTGCATAGCGACTGGTGGGATAAAATGTGCGCAAATCGTTGAGATGTAATTTGGCTTGAGAGTATTGTTTTTTTTCAATGGCGGCTGTGGCGTTTTGATAATACTGCGCATCAGTGCTTGTAGCGGTGAGCGTCAAATCGTCTTTTTTGTCAGTTAAGTTTTTGATGGTGTTACAACCTGTCAAAACACCAAGTGATAATAGACTTAGCGTGGCAAGTTGCAGGGTGTACTTAGCTTTGTGTGTCATAACGTATCCGTCATTTAAAAAGTGCATTAATTTACAAAACATCCAGCTACAAAACATCCAACAGTGCGATGTGCGCTGACTTTTGATGAAAACATGGTATTTTCATTCAATGATAATTGTACAAACAATGCGCCTTAGTTTATCATGTTCAAGACGGATAATAAAGAGTGATTTTTGTGTTGCTTTGCTGTTGTGTGTCTGGGCAGCTGCATACAATGAATCATGCTTGTATTTTTTTGCTTATAGTTTGGTTTTTATGGCAATCACTTTTTATGGCAATCACTGAGGTGTTGCGTATGAACTTTATACCAAGTTTATTTTTTGTCAAACCAT
>JBGXSA010000030.1:0-3997 GCA_041811915.1 Moraxella sp.
AGTGCTTAAATATAATTTTTTTGAATTGGTTTTTTTATTATTTTAAAGTTATTAAAAACAAATGTTTAAAATAATAAGATAATTTAAAAAAATTATTTTTAAAATTATTATTAATAGATTAAAGGATAATTTTTATTAACAAATTCATGATTATAAACTAAAAAATTATTTTTTATTTACAAGTATTTTTAAATATTTATGACTCAATGGTATGATGAATTATTTTGTGAAATTATTATGGGGAAGGCTTTTAAAACGTGATACAATAACGTTTTTGTGATTGATTTTGAGAATAAAGATGACACCGACTTTAAATGATGATTTATCAACTTGGCTCAATTATTTGGCCAATATTCATGTGTCTGCCATTGATATGGGTTTAGAGCGCGTGTTGCCAGTTTTTCATGCGCTCAATATCACCCCTAAAGCGACCGTTTTTATGGTTGCTGGTACCAATGGCAAGGGCTCAACCACCGCCACCATCAGTCAAATATGTGTGCAAGCGGGACTAAAAACCGCGCTGTATCAGTCGCCACATCTGGTGAGTTTTAATGAGCGCATTAAGATTAATCATCTGGAGGTGTCTGATGAAACGTTGATTGCGGCATTTTATCGCATTGAGCAGGTGCGCCAATCGCTGAATATGAGTCTGTCGTTTTTTGAAATGACGACATTGGCGGCATTTTTGGTGTTTTTTGAGGCGGATTGTGATGTTTGGGTGCTTGAGGTTGGGCTTGGCGGTCGTTTGGATGTGGTCAATATCATTGAGCCAGATGTCTGCGTGATTACCAATATTGCCATTGATCATGTGGATTGGCTTGGTGATACTCTGGAGCAAATTGGCTATGAAAAAGCAGGCATTATCCGCCCAAATAAGCCCATTATTTTTGGCGAAAGCACCATGCCGCAAAGTGTGCAAAAAGTCATTGAAGAAAAAAGCGCAATTTTGAGTCAATACCAACGCGATTATGCTTATGTGGACGATGGGTCGCATTGGGTGTATTCTTCACGCGCGCATACGCTAAGGCTTTTGCATCCATCACTTGCCATTCACAATGTGGCGGTTGCCATCAGTGCGGTGATTGCCAGCGATTTGCCGATTCAAGCCAAGCACATTATGGATGCCATGCCGCAAGTGCGCTTGGCAGGTCGTTTGGATTTGCGTGTTATTAATGATAGGCAGTGGCTGTTTGATGTGGCGCACAATACAGCAGGCGTTCATTTTTTATTGCCCATGTTAAAGGAGCAATGGCAGTTGTTTGGGCAAAAGCATCCGTCTGCGCGTTTGTTAATTGTATTTGGAATGCTGGCAGACAAAGACACCAAGGGCGTGATAGATGCGCTGCATAACAGTAAACTGCCGTTCAATCACTGGTACGTCACCACACTTGACAACCCAAGAACCATGCAGTCATCCGCGCTGTCTGAACAGGTGTCGCAAGTCTTTGACCAAAATGTGACGATAAAGACTTTTTGCGCAACCGATGAGGCAATAGCTGCTGTCTTGATGGACAGTGCGCTAGAGGATTTTATTGTGGTGGTGGGCTCATTTCACACCATCGGCGAAAGCCTGCTTGCATTAAAGCAATATGATGGATTTAAAGCTGTTTGATGACTTTGCTTGACCCAAAAATAAAGCTTTTCATGCGCACAAAATTAGGGTACTATAAGATATATTTTTTAGGAATATTTTGGAGTAAGTCATGACAACCCCTAAAATGCTTGGTGCAATGTGTTTGATGTGTTTATTGGTTGCCTGTGGAGAGCAAGCAAGCCAAACACCCACTCAAGCGGCGACACCAAGTGCAGCAGAATCAAGCAGCCAGCCACAAGAGGTTCAACCACAAACAACCGAGCAGCCAGCACAAGCCGTAGCGGATGAGACAGTACAGCCGACAGATGCGCCCAAAACAGATGCTAGTACAGCGCAGGCAGAGACAAATACAGCACAGGGTGTATCAGAGCAAGAATTTGAGGCGATTGTGGCAGCGGCTGATAAACTGCCAAGCGACGCAGGTTTAAAGCGCTATGAGGCGACTTGTAAAATGTGCCATACGGCAGGTTTGTTTAATGCGCCAAAAATCGGCGATAAAGCAGCATGGGCACCACGCATAGCCAAAGGGCGACAAACTTTATACAGTCATTCTGCCAATGGTTTTAATCAAATGCCAGCGCAGCTTGTGGGCGATGTGACCAAAGAAGAGGTGTTGGCTTCGGTAGATTACATCATTTCAAAATCTTCTTGATGTGATGATGAATAAAAAGCACCAAGCGCTGCTTTTTGTTTTGTGTTCAAATTGTTTTGTTTTCAAGGCTATTACATGGGCTCGTCTCGGCGAAACAGCCACTCGTTATCTGTGCTTTTGTCTTTGACAAAATAATACCCTTCCATGTCAAATTCTTTTAAATCATCTGCTTTTTGAATCGCGTTTACCGCGCAAAAACGCGCCATCAGCCCACGCGCACGTTTGGCATAAAAGCTGATGACTTTGTAGTCGCCATTTTTGTTGTCTTCAAAGCGCGGCGTGATGATTTTGCCATGGATTTTGTTGCGATTGACTGCGCCAAAATATTCATTGGAGGCAATGTTGATGAGCGTTGTGCTGCTAATGTTTGCCATGTGGGCATTGATGGCATTGGTGATGACATCGCCCCAAAACTCATACAGATTTTTGCTGTCTGCCACCATAAGCGGTGTGCCCATTTCTAGACGATATGGCATGATTAAATCAAGCGGGCGCAACAAACCATAAAGACCTGACAAAATGCCCAAATGCCTGTTCAAATAAGCCATTTCATCAGCAGACAATTCATAAGCGTCTAAGCCCTTATAAGCATCGCCATCAAACAAATAAACCGCAGGCTTTGCGCTGTCATCAAACGGCACTTGCCAGCGCGCGTTGCGCAGTGCGTTAAGCTCGCCGATTTTGGCGGATACTTTCATAAGCTCGCTGATGTCAATGGCGTCCAAAGTTTTTAGGCTTTTGGCAATGTGCTGACTGTATTGCAATAATTGCGGTGTTGTTGTGCCATTGATGGGCACTGCGTCTTTTTCATTGAGATTTTTGGCGGGGGATAATAATAAATACATAGCAGTCTTTAATATAAACAAATTGTTGGATTAAAATGTTGGTATTAGGGACGATTGGCTTTGGATTTACCCTTTTGGGTGCTGAATTTGGGTGCATGAGGCTGATAGCCATGGCGCTTTTTCCACGAACGGTGAATGTTGTAGCGCCAAAAAAGATTGAACAGCAAAGCGCAAATTACACTTGTAATGATGGCGCAAATCAAAAGCCCAAGCCCAAATGCCTTAAATGAAAAAAAATTATGATGAATGAATGGATTGGGCTTATCAGTAACCAACCATAAGGTCGCATCGGTAAGCACAATGCCGATGGTGCGTAGCCCAATGGCAGGCTCACCAAGCAACGTGGCGCCCACCCAATACGCCAGCCAAAACACAGGAATGCTGGTCAAAGGATTAGTAAGCCAAGTGAGTGCAATGGACATTGGCACATTGGCGCGAAAAATCAGTGCACCAATCAGTGCAAGCAGCATTTGACCAGGCAGCGGCAAAAACGCAATAAATACACCCACATAAATGGCGCGCATAAACGAACTGCGATTCATGTGCCAAAGACGTGGATCTGCCAAAAAAGGCGCAAATAAGCGTACGAGCTTGTTTTTCTTGAGCTCATCAGGAGAGGGTAGCCAGCGCTTAAGTTGATTTTTTGGCATAAGGCATTGAAGATTTTGACAAAATGCAATTATAGCAAAAAATTACACACTTAGATAATAAATTATGTTGTATTTGCTTTGCTTAAAGGTGGTTGATGAGTGTATAAAGACAGCCCAAAGAAAAAGCCACCCTTTGGCAAGAGTGGCTTCAAGAATATTGGCATCCCGTAGGGGATTCGAACCCCTGTTACCGCCGTGAAAGGGCGGGGTCCTAGGCCTCTAGACGAACGGGACGCAAAAAGCAAAGATTTGCTTG
>JBGXSA010000031.1:0-54289 GCA_041811915.1 Moraxella sp.
GCTGAAGATAAAGCGCAAGAAGCTAAAGACAAACTTACTGAAGTCAGCCAAGATGGTTTGGTGACCCAAGAAGACAAGGCGGCTGTTGATTTGATTAACAAAGAACTTGAGGATTTGAAAAAACAAATTCAAGACAAGATCAATGAACTGCCCAATGGAGAGGTCAAAGACTCGTTTAATAGTCAGGTTAATACAATCAAACCTGCAGAAGCGGTACTGTCAGTTATTATCACTCAATACAAAGATGACTATGGCAGTAGTACAGGTAACTTTGGTGCCAATACAGTAACTGATGACAATACCTTGACCTTTATGGGCGATGGCGAAGCAGGCAAGACATTGTACTTCTACATGAAAGGTATTGATGGCGACTTGGTTAATATGGGTTCAACAATCATCACAGCTACAGGCACTTGGGAATTTACACCCGATTGGCTAACCAATCGTCAGCATACAGTATATGCCAGCTATCTAACGCCTGAGCAAGTAGTGGGTAAAACCGAACTGGACAATCCATTCACCGTAACCGTGCAAGGTCCAACCGCGCCACCTACTGAGATTGGTGCCAGATCTCAAATTTGGAGTACCAGCACCACAGGCGATATGAATGGCGATGGCTTTGATGATTTGACATCTTTGTCTTGGAGTGGTTCTGCTGGCGATGTTATTTTGGGCGCCCCAACGATTTCAGGTAGCCTAGGCAATGTTACAACACAAACAGCATGGCACCAAGCTGGTGTGGGTGATGTCAATGGCGATGGCTATAATGATATTTTATATGCTACTGCTCAAAATGGCGGTGGTGGTCAAGTAATTCTTGGCTCATCAACATTCGGCACAGGCAACAAAGGCGCATCACTGACTCTATCTGGTAGTACAAACAATGGCGTTGCTTCTGCCGGTGATGTCAATGGCGATGGTTTGACGGATATGCTGGCATTGGGTACCACAAGCTCAAGTTTATACTACGGTAGAGAAGGAATGTCTGGTGCCCAAACAGCAGCAGTGACAGGACTTACTTTCGGTCAGGCTTCAGCTAATAAGGGTGAGGCTTGGGGTGCGCAGCAGTACGCTGCCGGTATTGGTGACTTTAATGGCGATGGCTATGGCGATGTGGTGACAGCTACTGGTATTTATTTTGGCAGTGCCACAGGCTTAAGCAATGCCAACAGCATCAAATTTAACCACGCAGTAACCTCTGCCAATGCGGCAGGTGATGTTAATGGCGATGGCTATGCCGATGCGGTAATCGTCGATGGTGTGAATCGTACCGCTTATGTGATTTATGGCGGTAAGGTCGCTGCAGGCAGCACCATCACCTTGGGTGCAGCTACCACTTCTGCTGTGAATTTGTCCATTATAGGGGCGAATGGTGGTTTTGCTATCGGTTCAACTTTAAAAGGCTACCAAACCACAGAATATAGTGTGGCTGCGGGGTTGGGTGACGTTAATGGCGATGGTTTGTCCGATGTGCTTATCACCACTTATGGCAATAATACTGCTGACAATCAGAAAAACACTACAGGTGTTGCAGGGCGGACAAACTATGCTGCAACCGACTCTTATATCATCTATGGTTCAGCTGTAGGAAAAACGATTGACACGAGCACATTGGCAGACTCCACTGATGGACTGGTGATGCCAGAATCTCAGGCGGATGGCTCTTCTGCAGCTGGTATGACTGATGTCAATGGCGATGGTTTGGCGGATGTGTATATTAACTCGTATCAAAACTCAGGCGGTAAACTGTACCTAGGTGGCGCAAGCTTAGGCGCTGAGCCAAGTGTGAAACTAGATAGCGCAGGCACCGCCAATGGTACACTTAAGAGTAATTTCTTGGTCGGCAGTGCAGGTGATGATGTGTTGATTGGCAATGGCGGCGCTGATGTGATTTATGCTGGTGCTGGCAATGATAAGATTGTACTGAATAATGACAATCTATCTATGTTAAGCCAAGGTTTGCAGACTGTTAATGCTGACGGTAGTGACATTAACAACGGTGATGGTCGCTTGGCACGTGTGGATGGCGGTTCAGGTATTAATACCTTGTCGTTTGACAGCACGGTGTCGGAAGTTGATTTAACCAATATCAGTAATGCCGGTAAGGGCTTTATTGAAACCTCTGTCGGCATGTCGCGTATTGCCAATATCCAACAATTGGATTTGACACAAACCAATGCAAGCGTGCGTTTGAGCTTGTCTGATGTCATGGATATGAATGCGGGGGTGAATACCTTTAATAGTAGTAATATTAGCGGTTTGGATGCGACAGTATCTCGCCATCAACTGCTCATTCAAGGGGGTGATGGCGATACAGTAAATGTTGTCAATGCCGGTGAGTGGGTTCAAACGCCTACCGCAACGGTAAGTAAGGATGGTGAAACTTACCATGTTTATAACTCGCTAGGTAATAATCAAGGTCAGCTATTGGTTGATACCGATGTATTGGTAAACTTTATCATCTAATCTTTGTAGCTCCGATAGCCCTCTACACCGTTTAGAGGGCTATTTTATGTCATTTTGTTAATTATCTATGTTATGCTGATTATTTTTTAAGTCATGGAGATGATATGCCAAAAATCACCCAAGTCGCCGTCGCTGTTATTTGCTGCCAAGACCGCTATCTATTGGCACAGCGCGGCAAACATCAACATCAAGGCGGTAAGCTTGAATTTGTGGGCGGTAAAATTGAAAAAAATGAAAGCCCGCTGTCTGCTTTGATAAGAGAGATTGAAGAAGAGATTGACATTAGTGTCGCTGACAGCGATTGCACACTGCTTGGGCAAATCAAGCATGATTACACAGATGTCAGCGTACATTTGTGGGTGTATCGTGTGAGCTTAACAGATGATGGGCTGATACAGCAAATAAAAGGCAAAGAAGGGCAATCGCTGATTTGGTGCCATCAAGATGAGCTGTTTAATTTGGCGGATAAAATGCCTGCGGCTAACCGTGAAATTATGACTTGGCTTGGCAAAAAACATTGAAAAAACGCAGTCAATTTGGCTGCGTTTTTGCGGGTAAATTTTGCTGTTGATGGCTTGTCAATTTAAATCATTGACAATGTAAATTATTGATACTGTAAATCATTGGCACTTTAAATTATTAACACCGTAAATCATTGGCATTTAAAACTGATGGTGTATTCATAATCATCATCATGGCTTAGGCTTGGGGTGTTGGTGCCAAGTACGCTACCGACCACGGCGGCCCCTTGTTCAATGAGGCGTCCTGTGCGTTCGTCAAGTACGCCATTGTAGCGAGTGGCGTCTTTGATGACGATGGGTGTGCGTACGCCGCACTGTTTTTTGGCGGCGGCAAGTGCTTGGCTTTGGGCGTCGGTTTTGCTTTTGCCAAGCCCTGTGGTCTCAAAGGTGGCATCAGCACGAGCGATGACAGGAGCGGTTGGCGTGCTTTGGCAGGCGGTCAGGAGCACTACGGCAGCACACGTGCTAAGCAGTTTGAAAGTGTGATTTGACATGATAACACCTTAATTTATGAAAAATAATGATAAAAATATGTATCATTATAACAAATCCTTTTGTGTTTACTTGTAGCTTTTGGTAACTGATTTTTGTAATCATTGATTTTTTAATAATAGACATTTCTTAAAAATCAAAGCCATGTGAAATCATTTTTATTTTAAAGCATATTTTAAAAAGTAGTACGATGTTTTTGGTAATTAATATGGCAAGATTGGTGCAAATTTTTTAATAAAGATAATAAAAAACAAATACTTATCACTAAATTATTAACTCATTCATCATCTGTGCTATAATGCCGATTTGTTTTATTAATTCTTAGAACAATCATGAGCTTAATGGATATAGACAGTCAGCTGATTGCCGCACCGCATTTGGGCGAAAATGCCGTGCTTGAGGTGGACGCCTTGTGGCAGCACAGCGATACTGTGGCATTGTTATTTCACCCAAACCCTGTAGATGGCGGTGC
The DNA here is from genome assembly GCA_041811915.1 of Moraxella sp. Lineage (GTDB taxonomy): Bacteria > Pseudomonadota > Gammaproteobacteria > Pseudomonadales > Moraxellaceae > Moraxella. Next base: position 3,952 of record JBGXSA010000031.1, read on the forward strand.
GATGAGCAATAAAATCGTCAGCACCTTGTACCGTCATGCCCGTGACAAAGGCTACGATGTCGTCCGCTACAACTCTCGTGGCGTGGGCAAATCAAGCGGCACGGCAACTGCAAGCTTGGCAGAATTTCAAGACGCTTTGTGCGTACTAAACTGGCTACACAGCCAAACATCAGCACGTCATCTGTGGCTTGGCGGCTTTTCGTTTGGCGGCTTTATGGCGTGTTTGGTTGCCGATTTTGTGGCACAGCACAACGATTTTTCTTTACAAAAACTCATGCTCATCGCCCCATCCATTGAGCGAAATGACGTTGGTCATTTGAATTTGGATTTTGCCAAAACAGCGATGATTTATGGCAATCAAGATGAATTGGTGTCGCCTGATGTTATGGCACAATTTGCTGACAATCATCAAATCAAAACTCAAATATTGGATGCAGGGCATTTTTTTCATGGCAAATTAAGCCAATTAAAAAATGCTTTGATTGAATTGGATGACACACCCTAATACAAATGCTTAAGGAATGACAATGACAACCCCCATGCAACGCTACGAGCAGGCTTTGGCGACAGGTGATTTTAGCGAAGACAACATTCAACGCCAAGCGATGATGTATTTGGATGATTTGCAACAAAAAATCATTGCCCAAGAAAACAGCAGCAAAGGCTTTTTTGGTTTTTTTAAAAAACAAGAAACCATCAAGGGCTTGTATATGTGGGGCGGGGTGGGTCGTGGCAAGACGTGGATGATGGATATGTTTTATGACAGTCTGCCCATCGCCAACAAAATGCGGATGCATTTTCATCATTTTATGCAGTATGTGCAAGCAGAATTGGTGAAATTACAAGGGCAAGCCGACCCTTTACAAAAAGTTGCCGACATCATTGCGAGCAAAGCAAAAGTGATTTGTTTTGATGAGTTTTTTGTTTCTAATGTTGCCGATGCCATGATTTTGGGGGATTTATTCCGTATGTTGTTTGATAAAGGCGTGGTGCTGGTGGCAACCTCCAACATTGCCCCTGATGGACTGTACAAAAACGGCATTCACCGAGATCGTTTTTTGCCTGCCATTGCCGAGGTGCAAAAACACACAACCGTGATGAATATTGACGCTGGCGTGGATTATCGCTTGCGTTTGTTAAAGCAAGCCAAGCTGTATGTGTCGCCATTATTGCCCGAAAACGAGCACTGGCTGAACGAACGCTTTGATGTGATGGCCGCCAATCAGACGGTAAGTACCGACCCCATTGTCATCAACGGACGCAACATTGATATCAAAAAACGCACCGAGACGATTTTGCTTGCCAGTTTTCGCGATTTGTGTATGCAGCCACGTTCGGCGGCTGATTTTATTGAGATTGCCAATCAGTTTAGCACAGTGATGGTGGACAACGTGCCAGCCTTGACCGATGTGCTTGCCGACCCAACGCTGCGTTTTATTTATTTGGTGGATGAGTTTTATGACCGCCGTGTTAAGCTTTTGGTGCGTGCTGAGGAATCTATTTTGGATTTGTACAGCGGACAAAAGCTTGCCTTTGAGATTGAACGCACTCGCTCAAGACTGCTTGAAATGCAGTCAGAGGATTATCTTGCCGAGCCGCACAGATTGGATGACAGCAAAAAAGATGATAAAGTGGTTTGAGGTTTTTGATTTGATAAGTATATATCATTCTTAAACTTTAAACCGTTTTTGTAGGCTTACGCTGAGCTTACAAAACCCAACATTTTAAATGATTGATTTGATTTAAATTTATCAAAAATTGTTGGGTGTCATTCTTTTACCCAACTTACGAAAATTCATTTTAAATATCAGTGCTTAAGATATGAATAAGTGGGCATTGAATTGATTTGTTAATCAAAAAGTCAAACGATGGCAAATCATTTAAATTTATTGATTTTTTGATCAATTTATAAATCATGGAGTGTTGTATTGGTACAATGTAAAAATTGATTGAAAAAATAAATGAAAGCAAAGTAAAGCCAATAATAAACCCAAAAAGAAGGATTGTCTAATGATAAAACATCTGTCTATGAGCTTAACAGAGGCTATTTGTGCACGTCGCAGCATTGGCAAGCTTGATTTGCCCATGCCAAGCGATGATGAGATCAAGCAAGCGATTGCGTGTGCTTTGTGTGCACCTGACCACAAGCAGCTGACACCTTGGCGGTTTGTGCTGCTTGATACACCAAAGGCATTGGATGAGTTTGGTGCAGCCTTGCTCAAGGCAGGGCAAAGCCAAGCGGCTGACAAGGGTGAGAATTTGGATGAAGCGACAAGCACCAAGCTTATGAATATGCCCAAGCGTGCCCCGATGATTTTGGTGGCGATCAGCGATTACAAACAGCACCCCAAAGTGCCAAAATTTGAGCAAGTTTTAAGTATGGGAGCGGCGGTGGAGCATATTTTGCTTGCGTTGACTGCGATGGGCTATCAGAGCATTTGGCGGACGGGCGATTTGTGCAATCATGCTGTCATCAAAGCGTTTTTTGGTGTGGATGATGATAACGACATTGCAGGTTTTATTTACATCGGCACAAGCGATGTTGTCATGCCAGACAGAGATGTAAAATCAGTGGATGATTTTTTACAAGTCTTTGATATTTAATTAATTAGTACGGAATCACAACGATGAAGCTACCCAACCCAAGCCAAAAAGTCAAACAAATCGCCAATCAAGGCAAAGAAACCATCACCACCGCCTTGGAGGATAAAGGCGTGTTGGATAGCGGTATTTTGGCAAACCTTGCTCATTTGGCAGGACTCAAACGCCCCAAAAACCCGATTGACCCTGCCACGTTGGATGTGGGCATAACAGCGGTGGACAAAACACGGTTGCGACTTGTGTTTTTGGGTGGCGGTAGCTTTGGTACGGCGATGGCGAATTTGGCTGCCAAAAACGGCTGCCAGACGACCTTGTGGGTGCGTGACAAACGCACGGTCAAAGCCATGCAAAAAACACGCATCAACAAAAAATACCTGCCCAATCATCGCCTAGATGACCGCTTAAATTTTAGCCATGATTTAAAGGCGGCGATTAGCGACAAGGACATTATTTTTGTGGCGGTGCCAAGCAGTGCTGTGCGTGAGACCTTAAAGACGATTGCACCGTGGATAACATCACAAGCAGTGGTGTCTTTGACCAAGGGTATAGAAAAAGACAGCTTTGCTTTGATGAGTGACATCATTCAGCAAGAGTTGCCACAGGTGAATTTTGGGGTGATGAGTGGGCCCAATCTTGCCCTTGAGATTATGGACAATATGCCATCGGCGACGGTGATTGCCAGCACTTCTGAGCCTTTGCGTCACGCGGTGCAAGCGGCGTTGCACAGTGGATTTTTTCGGGTATTTGCCTCTGATGATGTCAAAGGTGTGGAGCTTGGCGGGGCACTAAAAAACATTTACGCCATTGCCATGGGTATGGCAGAGGCTTATAAGGTGGGCGAAAACACCAAAGCCATGCTATTAACGCGTGCATTGGCGGAGATGAGCCGTTTTGGGGCGGCGTTGGGGGCAAATCCTTTGACCTTTTTGGGCTTGTCGGGGGTGGGTGATTTGTATGCCACCTGCTCATCCACCTTAAGCCGCAATTATCGCATCGGCAATATGCTGGGTAAAGGTATTAGCCTAGATAATGCCATCAAAAAACTGGGGCAGACCGCAGAAGGCGTCAATACCATCGCTCAAGTCAATGAGCAAGCCAAAAAATTAAACATCTATATGCCCATCACGCATGCTTTGTATGCGGTGATTTATGAGGACAAAGCCGCCTTGGGTGTGGCACTTCATCTCATGGAGACAGGTTTTAGAAGCGATGTGGAATTTGTCATGCCACACGACACCAAAAACGAAAAATTAAACGCCATCATTCAACAAGAAACACAACAAAAAACGCAAAGCACACAGTCATAACAATCACAAGTTATGACAATTACAAAGCCGTGACAATCACAAAGTCATGGCAAGTCTTGGCAAATCCAATGAGGGTGCTTAAGGCGTATGACAATACACAAGGTGAATTATGAAACTTATCTTAATCAGACATGGCGACGCTGGGGCTTATACTTTGCCTGACAATGAACGCAATTTGTCGGAGCTTGGCAAAACCCAAGCGATAACGACAGGGCAATGGCTGTGCGAGCATTACATCATTGATGCCATCATTTCAAGCCCATACAACCGCGCCATGCAAACTGCCAAGCTCATTGAAAGCTATTATGATGACATTGATTTTAGGGTGTGTGACGTCATCACGCCCAATGATGATGCACAAAAGGCGGTTCAGCAGTTGGCAGCTTTGGTCAATGATTTTGGCGATGATGCAGTGGTTGCAGTGGTGTGTCACATGAACATCATTGCCAAAATTCAGCGCATTTTGTGCCAAGATGAGGCAGCAGGCTTTGCTTTGGCGGAGGCGCGTGTGCTGTCCATGACGGCATTTACTCCGTCCTTTGCTGACTGCGAAATGACCTTTGTGCCACATCCGACTTGAGCGCACAAATTTGATAAAGTTGTGCTATAATATGCAAGTTTGACGCTAGTTTGGCTTAATGATTATTGAAGATTGTTGAAAAATATTTGGGTTAAAGGTGGGTATGTCCTATTCATTACTTCGTCCGTTTTTATTCATGATGGAACCAGAAAAAGCCCACGAGTTTACCTTATCGGCTTTGGCAGGCGCGAATAATCTTGGCTTATTGGGTTTTATTTACGGTGGACAGCTTTTGCCCAGTCAGTGCATGGGTATTCATCTGCCCAATCCTGTGGGCTTGGCGGCAGGTCTTGACAAGGACGGCGCGTATCTTGACGCATTGGCTGAGCTTGGTTTTGGGTTTATTGAAGTTGGTACGGTCACACCCCGCCCACAAGCAGGCAATGACAAGCCGCGTTTGTTTCGCATCAAACAAGCTGGTGCGATTATCAACCGCATGGGCTTTAACAATCAAGGCGTACACAATCTCATTCAAAATGTCAAAAAAAGCCATTACAAAGGGGTTTTGGGCATTAATATCGGCAAAAATGCCACCACGCCTGTTGAAAATGCGCTGGATGATTATGTGTATTGCCTAGAGCGCGTTTACCCTTATGCCAGCTACATCACCATCAACATCTCAAGTCCCAACACCAAAAATCTACGCGATTTACAAAGCGGCGATGCTTTGTCTTATTTGTTGGACGGCATCAAATCCACACAAGTGCGCTTGAGTAGCGATTATGGCTTTTATGTGCCGATTGCTCTAAAAATTGCGCCAGATTTGGACGAAGCACAAATCAATCACATCAGCAATAATTTGTTGCAATTTAACATAGATGGCTTGATAGCCACCAACACAACCATTGCGCGCATTAATGTGGAAAGCTACAAAACCAGCCAAGAAACAGGCGGTTTGTCAGGCAGACCGATTCATCACAAAAGTACAGAAATCCTACATCAATTTGCTCAAAGGCTGGCAGGCAAGGTGGATTTGATTGGTGTGGGCGGTATTGATGATGGTGATATGGCGGTTGCCAAAATCAAAGCAGGCGCCAAAGCGGTGCAATTGTATTCTGGGCTTGTTTATCGCGGCCCCAAATTAATCAATGAATCGGTACAATCCATTGCCAATTATCAAGACGCAATGAGCTTGGGGTTTTATCCCACTTTAGAAGACACCATTCAAACCAAAGATTTATGAGTGGTTTGATATGAGCATTTTGGACATACTCATTGCCATTACGGTGTTGATAGGCGTGTATCGTGGGTTTGTGGCAGGCATGATAAAAACCGTCATAGCGCTGATATCGTGGCTTGTTGCATTGGTGGCGGCAAGTAAGTTGGCTGCTGATTTTCAGTCGTTGTTTGCACCCTTTGCCGACAGCGCAATTTTGCAGCTTGCTTTGGCATTTGTGTTTGTATTTTTGGTGGTGTTGTGCATTTTGCAGCTCATTGTTTGGTTTTTTAATAAGGCGTTTCGCGCGCTCAAATTAGACATTGTCAATAAACTGGCAGGTGGCGTGCTGGGCGGCGGTGTTGGCTTGCTCAAGGTGCTTGTTGCGCTGTCGGTGGCAGCGCCTTTGCTTGTGCGTTTGCCTGTATGGCAAACATCACCGCTTGCCCAAAGCTTATTGCCGTTTGCGCCCATTGCCAAAACATTGGTGTATGAGGCGGCAGACGAGGTGATGGATGTGGTGGATAAAGATTTGCCAAAAAACACGCCCTAGATTTATAAGCGACTTGTATTGATGAGCTTTGTGTGAATTTGGTTTGGATTTGAATTGATGGAGTGTTGGTGAGTAGGGCGCAGACTTGAAAAATGCCAATTTGTCTCATATTAATGATAGAAATTTTTAAATAATTTATTTGAATAAGGGTGGTTTATGTGTGGTGTGGTAGGTATTGCGGCATTTGAGCCAGTCAATCAAATGCTGTATGATGGCTTGACGATTTTGCAACATCGTGGACAAGATGCCGCTGGCATTGTTACGTTGGCAGAGGGGCGTTTTTATCTGCGCAAGGATAACGGCATGGTGCGCGATGTGTTTTTAAACTCTCACATGATTAATTTGATTGGTAATATGGGTATCGCACACGTTCGCTACCCAACGGCAGGCACATCAAGTACCGCCGAGGCGCAGCCTTTGTACGTCAATTCGCCTTATGGCATTGCTTTGGCGCACAATGGCAATTTGACCAATGCCGATGTGCTTGCCAAAGAGCTGTACGAAGATGATCGCCGTCATCTGAACACCGATTCGGATTCGGAGGTTTTGCTCAATATTTTTGCGCATGAGTTGCAAAATTTCATCAAGCAAAAATTACTGCCAGAGGACATCTTTGCTGCTGTTGAAGCGGTGTATCGCCGCTGCCAAGGGGCTTATGGCGTGGTGGCGCTCATTACCGACCATGGTTTGGTGGCGTTTCGCGATCCCAATGGCATACGCCCTTTGATTTATGGCAAAAAACAAACCGCCCAAGGTGTAGAGTATATGGTGGCGTCTGAATCCATCGCTTTGACTTCGCTTGGCTTTGAGGTGGTGCGTGACATTGCCCCTGGTGAGGCGATTTTTATTGACATGACGCACAATTTGCACACCAAGCAATGCGCGCAAGGCAAATATACGCCGTGTATTTTTGAATATGTTTATTTTGCTCGCCCTGATGCCATTATTGATAATATTTCGGTATATCGCGCGCGTATGCGCATGGGCGAAAAGCTGGCACAAAAAATTATTGATGAATGGGGTGAAAATCATGGCATTGATGTGGTTATTCCCATTCCTGATACCTCGCGCACCTCGGCACTTGAGCTTGCCAGTCGTCTGAATGTCAAATACCGTGAGGGCTTTAACAAAAATCGCTACATTGGACGCACCTTTATCATGCCAGGGCAATCGCAGCGCAAAAAAAGCGTTCGCCAAAAATTAAACGCTGTGCCACTGGAGTTTAAAGGCAAAAACGTACTGCTTGTGGACGATTCCATCGTGCGCGGTACGACGTGTCATGAGATTATCCAGATGGCGCGTGAAGCAGGTGCCAAAAATGTCTTTTTTGCCAGTGCAGCACCCCCTGTCAAGTTCCCCAATGTGTATGGTATTGATATGCCAACGCGCGGCGAGCTCATCAGCCATGGGCGAGATGTGGAAGAGGTGCGCCAAATCATCGGTGCTGACCGTTTGATTTTCCAAGATTTGGACGATTTGATTGAGGCAGTGAGCGACACCAAGCACAGTCGTGTGGAGGGTTTTGATTGTTCGGTGTTTGATGGACATTATATCGCAGGCGATATCAATGAGGCGTATTTTAAAAAGCTTGAGAATAGACGCGCCGACGCCAAAAAAAGCACGAGCACAGTTGTTATTGCAAGCCCTGTGGATATGACCGGCGTTGCCGCGCCCTAACAAGCGCTTGCATGAGGTGTGCTTAACAGCTAAAATCGGTCTGTATTGCACACACCAAGCACTTTGTATGTAAAAAATGTTGTTGATTTAATGGATTTTGGGGTGTGTTGCTGTACACACCCCAAATTTTAATGCACTCACATTTGTTTATGCATTCTTGCTTTTGGTTTGTTAGATTTGTGAGGGCGTGGTTTTTGGTGGTAATTTGCCCATCACAAGCAGCGCCACCCAAGCAGGCCCAATCAATAAGAATTGTAAATCCTCAAAAAACGAAGGCTTGGCACCCTCTACCTTGTGCCCGATGAATTGTCCAATCCATGCAATGACAAAAATTGCAATCCAACCGATGAATCCAATCGGCAGATAGTGCGCAATTAAGGCGCACAGCGCAATACCACACGCCATAAAAACAAACAAAGGCATGGACAAACGCAAATAAAAAATCAAGATAAATATGCTAACCACAAGCAGCGCAATCGGTGATAGCAGATACAGCATGGCAGCGATGGTCAAAAAAATGATGGGCACGCAGACGATGTGAATTTTTTTGTTCAAAGGGTTTTGATGGCTTACGCCATATTCATTTAACCAAGTGGTCAGTGTTTTTTTGGATTTCATCATAATAAATTCCTTTTTTACACAATGAAAATTGACACGTCCTAATAAAAATTGCATGACTAATTTAACAAAAATTGATGGAATTGACAAGTTAAAACTACAAAATTAATGATTTTGTTGAGAACTTAAAAGCAAAACATAAAAAATAAAACACAGAAATGAAAAGGTATTTTGATGTGGCTTTGCTTGAATCATTTTTGGTAGCGACGATTGCAAATTGCTGGAAAATAGCAAAAATCAATACATCTTTTTTGATATTTTATGATAAAATAATATGTTAATTTTTAAAAACAGAGAAAAACAGCCATGCGTTTTATTGATGAAGCGGTGATTAGTGTTAAAGCAGGGGATGGCGGCAACGGCATTGTCAGTTTTCGCCGTGAAAAATTTGTACCCAAAGGCGGCCCTGATGGTGGCGATGGTGGCAAAGGTGGTGATGTGTATGTCATTGCCGATGACAATACCAATACTTTGGTGGATTTTCGTTATACGCGCAAATTTGAGGCGCGCCGCGGTGAAAATGGCGGCAGCAAAAACTGCTCGGGCAAGGGGGCCGATGACATCTATTTGCACGTACCTGTCGGCACAACCATCATTGATACCGATCTTGATGTGGTGATTGGTGATTTGACTGAAGTGGGTCAAGTGGTGTTGGTCGCCAAAGGGGGCGATGGTGGCTTTGGTAATACTCGCTTTAAAACCTCCACCAACCAAGCGCCCAGAAAGGCAATCCCAGGCTTTCCAGGCGAATCCAAGAACATCAAGCTTGAGCTTAAAGTCGTCGCCGATGTGGGCTTGATTGGTTTGCCAAATGCAGGTAAATCCACCTTTATTCGTCAAGTGTCCGCCGCTCGCCCTAAGGTTGCTGATTATCCATTTACCACACTTGTGCCCAATCTTGGTGTGGTGGATGTCGGTACGCACCAATCTTTTGTGATGGCGGATATTCCAGGGCTGATTGAGGGGGCAAGCGATGGCGCAGGGCTTGGCATTCGTTTTTTAAAGCACGTCGCCCGTACGCGCAGACTGCTGCACATCGTGGACGTGCAGCCTATTGATGGTTCTGACCCTGTGGCAAATGCCGAGATTATCCTAAATGAATTGGCAAAATTCTCTCATGAATTGTCGCAATTACCCCAAATTTTGGTGCTAAACAAAATTGACCAAATCCCAGAAGAAGAACAAAACGCCGTCTGTACCGACATTGTGGCGCGTCTTGGCTGGACGGGCATGGTGTTTCGCACCTCTACTTTGACGGGTGAGGGTGTGGAGGCGGTCAAACATCATCTCATGCAAGCCATTGAAGATGAGCGTGAACGCGAAGCTGAAGATCCGATATTTGCCGAAGAGCAAGCCGAACGCTTTGCCAGATTGGAAGAAGAAGTGCGCCACAACACCGAAATCCAAAAAGAAGCTTATCGCGCCCTGCGTAAACGTCAGCGTGAGGGTATTGACGAGGACGACGAGGACGATGATTTTGATGACAGCAATGTTGAGGTTGTTTACGCGCCGTATTGATTGGAGTTGGGTGGTATGATTGTAATCGATCAAAATATTGCTATACAAGACAATATTCGTGAAAAATATTTCCATGATTTGGTGATTGGCAATGCAAGCATTCAGGCTGATTTATTGTCAGCTTTGGGATTGCCAGCCGATTTGTCGAGATTACAACTCATTCATGAAGACAGATATATCAACAATATTATTGCTGACTTTACCTTGATTTATGATAATGAAATTCATGCAATTATTGAGTGCAAGGCGGGAGATATTGGCGTAACAGATTATGTTCGCGGCATTGGACAAGTATTGCAATATGAATATTTCTATGAACATGAAATATTAAAAAGTTATCCTTACAAAATAGGTGGTTTTAGTAGTGTTTTGTTAATACCATCATCAGTATTTTTAAATAGAAATTTTAATATTGCTTTATTTAAATATCCTAAAACAACAAAAATTATTGAAATTAACGAAATGAATAAAGCTGTTCGTTTAATATCTCAAAAAGAGTTGGATAATTTCAAAGCACAAACACAAAATAATTTGGTTAGCATTTCTCAATACTATGTAAGAGATACTCGATTATTTGAATTATATATGTTATTGCGTTATTTATGTTTTTTAAGAATTAGAAATGTATCTACTGTAAATCGTAAAGAGATAGAGCAGATTATGCAAAAAACCAATACTATTAATAATGGTAATTGGAGAAATGTTTGGATTAGCCTATCATCATTTGGTTTTATTGATGGCGTTAATATGCCTACTGAAAGTGGGTTAAGACTAGGAATGATGGATATTAGTCAATTTTTATTAGTCATGTATCAATCTTATGTAAAGCCTTATATTGATATTTTGATGAATTATTTTAGTTATAGTAATCAAAATATAAATAAAGGATTAAGAGATATTAAGCAAGATTTTTTAGATGCTTATGGTGGTAATGAAATTTTGTTTTTTACACAATCGGAAACTCGTTATTTATCATCTTGGATAAATATTTTAAGAGATGATTTCGGTTGCATTGATTTTCAGGCAAGAAATAATAATCGTATCATAAATTACGACCCAACCATTTTAAATGATGAATTTTTGTTAAAAAACATTCAACAATATACAAAAGCTAGCCCATATGTAGCTAATCTACAGACAATTTTGTGAGTATGGCAATGAAAAAAAGATATACTATTTTTGAAACATTTGTTGGAGCGGGTGGTTCTCATATAGGTTTTAAACAGCAGGGTTTTACATCTGTTTATGTAAATGATGACAATAAAGATTGTATTGATACTTTGCTATTTAATAATCCAGAAATTAAAGAAACAGCTTTTGTTGATTGCCGTAGTGTATTGGATATTGATACAGATAATTTGCTTGATAATATTAATATGAAGCAAGGTGTATTGGATGTTATGTTTGGAGGTATTGTTTGTAAAGGATTTAGTTTGGCAGGGGAGCGTTCACCAAATGACGAAAGAAATTATTTTTATCATCAGCAACTTAAGTTGGTAGAAATAGCTAAACCAAAGATTAGTATTATTGAGAATGTAAAAGCTTTTTCAAATGGGCAAGTATTATCTGAAGATACGCCTAAAGAAATCCGCAATGAGGTAGATAGAATTTGGCAAGAGTTAGAAAACTACAAGGGTCAAAAGGCAGAATTAAGAAAGAAAAATAAAATTACTGCTGAGTTTGAAAAAAAGGGTGTAGAATTGCGTAGACAGAAAGAAAAACTGATAGATATTTTGAAAAAAAATAATTATCTGATTTCTGTTTTGGATGATTTGTATCAAATTTATGATAAAATTGGATATAATGTTTCTCATAAAATTTTAAATACTGCTTGGTACGGAGCATCAACAAAACGTGAGCGTATTATTATTGTAGCCACTAGAAAAGATTTACCTGATAACTTTGAGTTTCCATTACCTATTTATCATTCTAGTGAGATATTGACGAAGCTAGATTTTAAAAATATAGAAAATAGAGAATTTTTAAAACCTATTTCTATTGGCGAAGCATTGTCAAGAGTCAATTATAGTAATAAATCTGATGTTGATAATTATCCTATGAATCATTCGCAAAAAACAGTAGAAAGATTTAAATATATTAAAGCAGGTTCAAATATTCAAGAAACTATGCATGAGATTCCTGATGAATTGAAAATTAGTAGTTTTTATTCTCGTGGAAATACCATGCGTTTGTCAATGGATTTATTGGCTCCGACCTTGGTGCCAGGACATAGTAACTTCCCTGTTCATCCTATAGAGCATCGTAGTATTACAGTACGTGAAGCTGCAGTTATTACGGGTTTTCCAATTGATTATAAATTTATTGGTAATCATTCAAAACGTTGTGAACATGTTGGTAATGCTGTGCCGCCACCTTTAGCAAATGCTCTTGCTAAGGAATGTATTAATTATTTAGAGAAAATTGAACATTGAAATGTGATTTTGATTTTGAAGTAGAACATTGGAATATTTATGACCTTAAAATTTGCCCCCCTAAAAAACGACCGCTTATTGCGCGCATTGCGCTTTGAGCCTGTGGATACCACGCCTGTGTGGATGATGCGTCAGGCAGGACGCTATTTACCAGAATACAAAGAAGTGCGCGCGGCAGCAGGCGATTTTTTGAGCCTATGCAAAGACGTGGATAAGGCAACCGAGGTCACGTTGCAGCCTTTGCGCCGTTTTGAGTTGGATGCGGCGATTTTGTTCAGTGATATTTTGACCATTCCTGATGCGTTTGGCTTGGGGTTATATTTTGAAGAAGGCGAAGGCCCAAAGCTAAAATACACCGTACGCACGCCCACCGATCTGGAGCGTCTGCCCGTCATCAATGTGCAAAGTCAGCTGGATTATGTGCTAAAGGCGGTCACCAACATTCGTAAAGAATTGAATGGGCAAGTACCGCTATTTGGTTTTAGTGGTTCACCTTGGACATTGGCGACTTATATGGTGGAGGGTGGCTCCAGCCGTGAGTTTCGTCATACCAAAGAGATGATGTATGCGCGCCCAGAATTTTTGCACGCTTTGCTGTCCAAAATCACAGATGCGGTGACGGATTATTTGGATGCGCAAATTGCAGCAGGTGCGCAGGTGGTGCAGATTTTTGACAGTTGGGGCGGTGCGCTTGCTCACCGTCAATTTGTAGAGTTTAGCCATCATTACAATCGTGAGATTATGGCGCGACTAAAAATCAAATATCCCGATGTGCCGATTGTGATGTTCACCAAGGGCGGTGGTTTGTGGCTGGATATTCAAGCAGATAGTCAAGCTGATGCGCTTGGGCTGGATTGGACCATGCCGCTTGGGCGCGCGCGTGATGTCTTGTCCCAAAGCCAAAGACAGCTGACCATTGCTCACAAAAAAATCCAAAAACCCAAAGCAATTCAAGGCAATCTGGATCCTGCCACATTATACGGCTCAGCACAAACCATCAAACAAGCAGTAGCTGAGATGCTTGGTGATGTGTACGCCACAGACAAAACAGGCTATATTGCAAACTTTGGGCATGGCATTACCCAGTGGGTAAAGCCTGATCATGCCAAAATCTTTGTGGATGCGGTGCATGAGTACAAAATACGCTGATAAGCAATCTTATGAGGAATGGATATGATTAAGGTAGGTATTGTCGGAGGCACAGGTTATACAGGGGTTGAGCTGATTCGTCTGTTGTCGCGCCACCCACAGGCGTCGCTGTCGGTCATCACATCAAGAGGTGAAAGTGAGCGCAAAGTAGCGGATATTTTTCCCAGTTTGCGTGCGGTGACAGACATTGCTTTTAGTGAGCCTGATGATGAAAAGCTTGCGGCGTGCGATGTGGTGTTTTTTGCCACGCCACATGGTGTTGCGATGAATTCAGCACAGCATTTATTGCAAAAGAATACCAAAATCATTGATTTGGCGGCGGATTTTCGTTTGCAAAACACAGACGAGTTTAGAAAATGGTACGGCATGGCACACGCTTGCCCTGACATCTTGGCGCAGGCGGTGTATGGCTTGCCAGAGGTGAATCGCAAGCGCATTCAGCAAGCGATGGTGATTGGCAATCCAGGCTGTTATCCCACCACGGCAATTTTGGGATTAAAGCCAATCATTGATGCTCAAAATACACATAAGCAGCGCCTGATTGATGAGCGCGTCATCATTGATGCCAAGTCGGGCATATCAGGTGCTGGGCGCAATGCCAAACTTAATTTGAATTTTGCAGAAAGTGCTGATAATTTTAGCGCCTATGGCGTGGCAGGTCATCGTCACAGCCCAGAGATTAAGCAAGGCGTGCAAGTAATTTTGCAAAGCCAGTTTGAGCATAAAATTCGTTTTGTGCCGCATCTTGTGCCGATGATTCGTGGTATGTACAGCACGATTCATCTTGCGCTTACCGAGGAAGGGCGTGCGCTTGATTGGCATAAGATTTATAAAAACAGCTACCACGATGAGGCGTTTGTGGATGTGTTGGACAAAGGCATGCTCCCTGAGACAAGATCGGTGCGCGCTTGCAACACCTTAAGAATTGGCATACACCAAGAAGATGATGTTTTGACGGTTTTGGTGGTGCAAGACAATTTGGTCAAAGGTGCCGCCGGTCAAGCCATTCAGAACATGAACATTATGTTTGGTTTGGATGAAATGATGGGCTTGGATGTTGTGCCAATTTTGCCTTGATTCATTGCTTACTGCGCCCAACAAAATGGACTTTTTTAAGTCCATTTTTTAATGCAACAGACCATCACACAGCCAAGCTTATGCAAAATTTTTATAAAGACGATTAAAATAACTGATTTGAAATTTGCTTTATGAGAATTATTATAAATCATAATGCAGTTGTTGGGATTGGCTTTCAAATTGGCTTGGGGGCGGATGGTTTGAATGCGATGATGGCTTTTTTTTATGATGATGTTTTGGGTTATCATTAAAAACGCTCTAAATTTAGCGTACTTAAGCTTTTGATGGGGTGTTTTAAGCCAAAAAATAATTGCAAACGGCTTTTAAGAGCGATGAATTTTTTATACAAATCATACAAATAACAGATTTTTACAAATATTTTGGAGAGTGATTATGACGATTGTATTGTATGTGGACGGTATGAGCTGCGAAGGCTGCGCTCGCGCCATCAAAAATAGCCTATCAACACTGGAAGGGGTTGGTGCGGTGTCGGTGTCTTTGGCGGAAGGCACGGTCAGTGTGGATGCTGCGCCAGATGATAAGCAGTCCATCATAGAGGCGATTGTTGAGGCAGGATATGATGTGCGTCCATCGTGATGGCATGGATGTGCGTGATGGCATGGATGTGGTTGATTGGCAATAAAAGAGGTGGTTTGCGATGACTAAAACCATGCACTACGGCATTGATGGCATGACTTGTCAAGCCTGTGCAACTCGTCTTGAAAAAGTGCTGAACAAAAAAGAGCAAATCCAAACAGCCTCTGTCAATTTTGCCAGTGAGAGCTTGGATGTCACTTATGTGCGCGGCGCTTTGGTGACTGAAGATGAGTTGTCCTTGTGGGTGACCAAGGCGGGCTTTCGCTTGCTGCCGAGCGCCGAACCCATGAAATCAAGCGGTTTTTGGCAGGGATTTTGGGCGGATAATAAGCTATTGACGCTGATTTTTGCGCTGTTTTTGCTTAATATGATTGGCATGATGGTGGGTCATCATTGGCTTTTTGTGTCTGTGCAATTTGCGCTGGCAAGCGTGGTGCAGTTTTGGCTTGCGCGTCATTTTTATAAAAGCGCGTGGGCAAGCATCAAAGGTGGTCTTGCCAATATGGACGTGCTGATTGTGCTTGGTACGCTGACCATTTGGCTGTATTCTACTTATGTGTATTTTACCTTGCTGATGAGTAATCACGCCCATCATGCGCCACATGAGGTGTATTATGAGGCGTCGGTTATGGTCATATTTTTTATCAGTTTTGGTAAATACATTGAGCATTATACCAAGCGGGTAAGTCTGGATAGTATCGGACTTATGCTGTCTTTGGTGCCACAATTTGTCAAAGTCAAAACGCACGATGGCTATCGCACAATCGCAACAGACAAGGTGGTGTCAGGCGATGTTATTTTGGCAAAGCAAGATGATTATGTGGCGCTGGATGGGGTGGTGGTGTCAGGCTTTGGGGCGTGTGATGAGAGTCATTTGACGGGCGAATCCATGCCGATTGACAAGCGCATTGATGACAAGGTCTATGCAGGTGCGTGGGTCAAAACTGGTGCGTTTGAATACCGAGCGCTAAGCAGCAGCAAAACAAGTACTTTGGCTGCTTTGACTCAAAATCTTGCCTTGGCGCAAGGCTCCAAAGCAAAGGTTGCGCGTGTGGCAGACAAGGTGGCGGCGGTATTTGTGCCAGTTGTGGTGCTTGTTGCGCTTGTTACTTTTGGGTTGAATTATTGGCTGCTTGACGATACAAAAATCGCACTCATGCGCGCGGTGGCGGTGCTTGTGATTGCTTGTCCTTGTGCGTTGGGACTGGCAACTCCCGCTGCGATTATGGCGGGCATGGGCGTGGCAGCACGGCATGGCGTTTGGTTTAAAAATGCAAGCAGTCTTGAGTTGTCTGGCAAAATCAATACCGTTGTTTTTGACAAAACAGGTACGCTGACGGTCGGCAAGCCTGCCATTGTTGCCAAACACATACACGATGGCAAAATATCTGCTGATGTCATCATTGGCATTGCTGCAAGTCTTGAGGAATATTCCAATCACCCATTAGCGCACTGTTTTATTGAGCACGCCAAAAGTAAAAACATCAAAACGTTTGCCGTACAAAGCCCAAAAAATTACGCAGGTGAGGGCATTTGCGGCACGGTGGTGGGCGTGGGTGTGGTCAAAATTGGTCGCCCAAGCTTTGTCAATTACCCAGCTCATGCTGTCATAAATGATGGGGTTTGGCGCGCTGCAACCGTTGTGGCGATGTCTATTGATGATAAGCCTGTGGCGATTTTTGCGCTGGCTGATGAGATTCGGCAAGATGCCAAAATGCTTATTGATACGCTCAAGCAAGACAATGTGGATTTGATTATGATGAGCGGCGATCGGCAGTCGGTGGTTGATTATGTGGCACAGACTTTGGGCATCAAACAAGCGCTTGGCGATATGACACCCCAAGACAAAGCGGCTGCCATTTGGGGCTTTAAAAACAGCCAAGCAGCGGCGCGCGTGGCCATGGTGGGCGATGGCATTAATGATGCGCTTGCGATGAGTGCTGCTGATAGTAGCTTTGCGGTCGGTGGCGCCAGCGACATTGCCAAGCACACAAGCGACGCGTGGCTGACGGGCGATTCTTTGGCTGGGGTATATCACGCCAAAAAAATCAGTGAACATACGCTCAAAGTCATTCATCAAAATTTATTTTTTGCTTTTGTTTATAACATCATCGGCATGGCATTGGCGGCGATGGGATTTTTGACCCCGATGGTGGCGGCAATTGCCATGACTTTAAGTTCCATCTGTGTGATATTAAACGCGCTGCGCCTAAAGCGCTTGAATTTAGCTTAAGATGCGCTTTGCTTAAGTCAAAACAAGTGTTTTGGAATAAGTGCATTAAGACAACTATTTTTTAGGACAACTATTTTTGTAATTTTAACCAGTGAAATGACGGTGATTTTTGCAAAAATTTGATATAATAATAATTTTTAATGATGATGTTGATAGTATGAAGTTTGCATTTTTTGGTGCACGCCAAGCGCGCGATACATTGGGTCAAATCTTGGTTTTGTTTTTACTTGCACTTGCGTTTGTGGCATTTGTGGCAGGTGTGATTGGTTATAAGATTGGGCATCGTCAAGGCGCGCACCAAGCAGCGGTGGTGGCGATTGATGAGGATGGCAAAAGCTTGACGACCAATGACATCAAAGCGATTCGTTTGGACAGCGAAATCAAAAAAACCGAGCTGTCAACACTCATGCAAGAGCGCGACATCAGTCTTAATAATCTCAATTTGTTGCGTGAAGAAATGCAAGATTTGAAGCAAAATCAAGAAAGCTTACAAAAATTGAACGATGTGCTCATGCGTGCTGCCATCCAAGAGGGTGGTATGCCCCTAAAGGTGCTGTCTTCTCAAATTTTGGCATTGCCTGACAATACCTATGAATATCGTTTTGAGGTTGCCATGCTAAGCCAAGATGGTCAAGGCAAAACTTTGATACCTGAGCTGACTTTATTGAATTCAACCAGTATGGTGCCAATTCCTTTGACTCCAAAAAGCTATGATTTGCAGGGTATTGCCAAGATTGAGGGTAGATTTATCATGCCAGAGGGCTTTAGCCCATCACAAATGAAACTCAAGCTGAGCGTGGATGGCAACAATCTAGAGGAGCTGTACGATTGGCGAGTAAAAAACGCACAATAAAGGTTTTTTATGACAAATAAAACACAAACCTTGGGCAATACAGACAGCGATGTTGTGCTTGCAACGGACACCAAAATGCCACAACTGTTTGCGCTTATCATGCACAACGATGATTACACCACGCAAGAATTTGTGGTGGAGGTGCTGATGACTGTGCTGGCGCATCCTTTGCAAACGGCTGTGGCGCTCATGTTGCAGGTGCATTTTGAGGGGCGCGCCAAAGTTGCTGTATATCCTTTGGAGATTATCAAGATGAAGCAGCAAATCATTCATGAATTGGCAGAATCGGCTGATTTTCCCTTATTGACCAGCATTGAGCCAGAATGATAAGCACCCATCATCTCAAAAATAAATTTTTAAAATCATTAGGATAATTTATGCTAAATGCCAAGCTTGAAGCCATAAAAGCTGCCGCCGAGCAGTATGCGCAAGCGCACAATCATGAATTTGTTGTGACAGAACATCTGCTTTTTGCTTTGTGTGACGATGAGGATGTACTTGAGATTTTGACTGCGCTTCAGGTGGATGTGGCGCGTCTCAAGCAGGATTTGATGATTTATTTGGGCACGTTTGTGCCGACAGGTGAGATTGCTCCGAGCTATTCAAAAAATGCCGAACGAAGCATTCGCCGCGCGATTTTTCATGTGCAGTCCTCTGCGCGCGCCAATGACAAAGTTGCACCGCGCGACTTGCTTGTGGCCTTGATGAGTGAAACTGACACCTACAGTGTCAAGCTGCTCAATGATTTTGGGGTTACGCGCTTGCGTTTATTGCGCTACATTTCTCATCATGACAAACCAAAACAAGCCGAGACAGAATCAGCAGGCAGTGATGAACAAAAAGCTGCTCCACCCAAAAAAGACCCTTTGGCAAGCTATACCATCAACCTAAATGAGCGCGCCAAGCAAGGCAAAACCGACCCTTTGATTGGACGGCTGCATGAAATTGAGCGCTGTGCACAAATTTTAATCAGAAGACGCAAAAACAATCCTTTGCTTGTTGGCGACCCAGGTGTTGGCAAAACCGCCATCGCTGAGGGCTTGGCGTGGCTGATTGTTAATAAGCAAGTGCCAAAAGCATTGGAATCTGCGGTGATTTATAGCTTGGATATGGGCGTGCTTGTGGCAGGCACCAAGTTTCGCGGTGATTTTGAGGCGCGCATGAAAGAGCTGCTCATTGCGCTTAAAAACACGCCCAATGCCATTTTGTTTATTGATGAGATTCATACTGTCATTGGTGCAGGGTCGTCCATGAATAGCAGCATGGATATGTCCAATCTCATCAAACCTGCGCTTGCTAACGGTGAGCTGCGCTGTATTGGCTCAACAACTTTCAGTGAATATCGTCAGATTTTTGAAAAAGACCATGCTTTGTCGCGCCGTTTTCAAAAAATTGATGTGGTTGAACCCACCATCGCTGAGGCGATTGATATTTTGAATGGGCTAAAAAGCACGTATGAGGCATTTCACCATGTGCATTATACCGATGAGGCGATTGTGGCGGCGGTGGAATTGTCGGCGCGCCATATTCATGACAGGTTTTTGCCAGACAAAGCCATTGATGTGATTGATGAGGTGGGCGCACTACAAAACTTGCACCACCCAGTACAAGACGATGACAGCGCCGACAAACAAGATGATGCCGACAAACAAAACAATCCTGATGGGCAGGGCGGTGCTGATGGACAAAATGATTCTGATAGACCAAAAGTGCGCATTGATGCAGCGATGATTGAGCAGACGGTCGCCAAGATTGCGCGCATTGCACCCAATGCGGTCACTGCAGATGATAAAACCACTTTGCGCACACTCAAAGAAGATTTAAATCAAGTGATTTTTGGACAATCAGCTGCGATTGACAAGCTTTCTGATGCCATTGTTATGTCCAAAGCAGGGCTTAAGGACATTCAAAAGCCGATTGGTTCTTTTTTGTTTGCAGGGCCGACAGGCGTTGGCAAAACCGAAGTGTGCAAGCAGCTTGCTTTTAAACTTGGTATTGCGCTCATTCGCTTTGATATGAGCGAGTATATGGAATCGCACACCGCCTCAAGATTGATTGGCGCGCCGCCAGGTTATGTGGGCTTTGACAATGGTGGTTTATTGACCGAAAAAGTTCATCAAACGCCGCACTGCGTGCTTTTGCTTGATGAGATTGAAAAAGCGCATCCAGATGTGTTTAATTTGCTTTTGCAGGTGATGGATAATGGCACATTGACCGATAATAATGGACGTCAAGTGTCGTTTCGCGAGGTGATTTTGATTATGACCACCAATGCAGGCGCGGCGATGATGAGTCGTGCCTCCATGGGTTTTACCGAGCAGCAGCATCATTTGGACAGCAGCGAAGAAATCAAGCGTTTGTTTACGCCAGAGTTTCGCAACCGCTTGGATGCGATTGTGCAGTTTGCGCCACTTGATGAGAGTGTGATTGTGTCGGTGGTGGATAAATTATTGACCGAATTGCAAAGCGTTTTGGATGAAAAAGACGTGGTGCTTGATGTGGATGATGAGGTGCGTGATTATCTTGCCAAAAAAGGCTATGACAAGCTCATGGGCGCACGTCCCATGGCGCGCTTAATTAATGATGAAATCAAAAAACCCTTGGCGCAGATGATACTGTTTGATGAGGCGCAAGGTGTTGTCAAGGTAAGACTCAAAGACGGTGTGCTTGAGCTTGAATCGGCGCAAGGCGTGTAAATATTAAAATCAAACGATGAACTTAATGAGGCTATTGGTATGGATAAAGCAATTTTGATGGACGGTAAGGCGTACGCGCTACAAATGGAGGAGGCGCTGCGTGCTCGCGTTGCCACACTCAAGCAAACAACTGGCGCAACGCCGATTTTGGCAACAATTTTGGTGGGCGATGACCCAGCATCCGCCACTTATGTAAAAATGAAAGGCAATGCGTGTCGCCGCATTGGTATGGACTCGCTCAAAGTGGAAATGCCAGCGCAAACAACCACCGAGCAACTGCTGGCAAAAATTGATGAACTCAATAACAATCCAGATGTGCACGGTATTTTGCTACAACACCCTGTGCCCGCTCAGATTGATGAGCGCCGCTGTTTTGATGCCATTGACATCACAAAAGATGTGGATGGCGTAACTTGCTTGGGCTTTGGCAAGATGTCAATGGGTGAGCCTGCTTATGGCTCATGCACGCCACAAGGCATCATGTATTTACTTCAGCAATACAACATTTCTCTTGCGGGCAAGCACGCGGTGGTGGTTGGACGTTCTGCCATTTTGGGCAAGCCAATGGCGATGATGTTATTAAATGCCAACTGCACAGTCACCATTTGCCATTCCAAAACACAAAATCTGTCAGAGCTTGTAAAGCAAGCCGACATTGTGGTCGGTGCGGTGGGCAGGCCTGAACTCATCAAAAAAAGCTGGATAAAAAAAGGCGCGGTGGTGATTGACGCAGGTTTTCATCCAACCGATGATGGTGGCGTGGGTGATGTGGAGCTTGACGGCATAGAAGAGATTGCCAGTGCTTATACGCCAGTACCAGGCGGAGTAGGACCCATGACCATCAATACCTTAATCCGCCAAACGGTGGAGTCGGCTGAGCGTAGCGTGTCGTCTTGATGAGGGTTTGCTTTAGACGATTAATTACTGCAGATGATTAAATAGCTCAACATTGATTGAGCTATTTTTTTGATTAAGTTTTTAAAATCAATACTTTAACACCATTCTCAGGCTTTAAACCGTTTTTGTAGATTGGCATCCCGCGATAGCAAATCCAACATTTTAAGTCATTGATTTTATTTAAATTTATTAAAAAATTGTTGGGTGTCATTCTTCCACCAAGCTTACGAAAAATTTATTTTTTATAACAAATCAATTGAGTTAAATAAAGTTGAAGATGGTGTTATTTTATCATTAAAATTAAAACATTACTTTTAAATGAATCAAAAAAGCGGTATCATAACCCAATCATAACTACAAGCAAAAATGGTGTCATTATGTCACAAAATATCTTACATATAGCCAACGCCACAGCGCGTCCACAGTCGCCTCATCCCATTTTAAATTTGGGTTTTCGTATATTTTTTGTGGGTGCGGCGATATTTGCAGTGCTGACGATGGCAGCGTGGGCGGGCGTGTTGTTTGGTAAAATGCCGTTTTATGCGCCCATCAATCCGTTTTATTGGCATGGTCATGAGATGATTTTTGGCTATGCGCTTGCGGTGATTGCAGGATTTTTGCTGACGGCGGTCAAGACGTGGACATCACAGCCCATGCCCTATGGCTACAAGCTTGCCATGATATTTGCGCCGTGGGTGGTGGCGCGTTTATTGTGGATGGGCGCTCATGCGATGACAGGGACGGCTTTATTGATGGCGGCGTTTGTTTTTGATGTGTTGTTTTGGGGATTGACGTGCTTTTATGTCATTGCAGCGATTGTGCGCGTACGCCAAAAACGTCAAATTGGTATCGTTGCCAAGCTTATTTTGCTGCTTGTTGCTCAGCTGATTTTTTATGCGGGCGTGGCAATTCATAATCAAGCATGGCAGTCGGTGGGTTTGTATTTGGCATTTTATGTGATTATTGCGGTGGTACTGACCATCGGTCGGCGCGTTTTGCCGTTTTTTATTGAAAAAGGCGTGGCGATTGGGCGCGATGGTAAGCCAGACGCAAGCATTCATTATGTACAAAAAAATTCAGTGTGGCTGGATAGATTGAGTTTGTGTGCCTTGCTTTTGTTTTTGGTGGGGGCGGTTTTTTATCCAAATAAATGGCTTATTTTGGGTAGCGCGCTTGGTGTGGCAGGTGCAAATGCCGTTCGTTTGATTTATTGGTATCATGGCGGTATTTGGCAAAAACCTTTATTGTGGTCGCTCTATGGCTCGTTTTGGGGACTTGTGGTAGGTTTTGTGTTGTTTGCGTTTTATCCTTGGCTTGGTATCAGTCAGGCACTTGCCATGCATATGATTGCGCTGTCTGGTGTTGGGCTGACCACCATATCCATGATGGCGCGCGTGTCGCTTGGGCATACAGGGCGCAATATTCATAAGCCGCCGCGCCTTGTGTGGGCGATGTTTGGGCTGATGGGTGTAGCGATTGTTTTTCGGGTAATCATGCCTTTGTTTGATAAAAATGCAGCAAACTATATGACTTATATGGCAATCGCGCAAATAGCATGGATTGTGGCATTTGCTTTGTTTTGTGTGGCTTATGTCAAAATTTTGAGCAGTCAGCGCCCTGATGGTTTGTTTGGTTAGCATCAAATTTGTTTTGGAATGCGTGGATTTTTTGGGTACAATAAGCCATTACAATTTTGGAGCGCGTGATGTTTTCTTTTAAAAAAAATAAAAAAATTGACACAGCAACGGTGCGTCAAGTACTGATGAATCACCGCATCAATGAGGGGTCTGTTGCCGATATGGTTGAGCGGCTGGATATCCGTGATGATGTGGTGGAGTTGGCGCTACGCGTGCCAGATGATGTGGATGTGGAAAAAATGCACCACGAACTTGGCGAGCAGCTGCAAGCACATGGCGTGCGTGAATTGAATATGAATGTATCGCTTTATAAGCACATACCGCCCACCATCAATGCGTCAAGCGCGCAAACATCCACCAAAACGAGCGATGAAATTACCAAGCCTGCACCCATGCAGTCGCAGCTTGCGGCTCATCCGCGCATTCGCCACATCATTGTTGTCGCCTCTGGCAAGGGCGGTGTGGGTAAATCAACCACAGCGGTCAATATCGCGTTGGCACTACAAAAAATTGGCAAAAAAGTAGGCATGCTTGATGCCGATATTTATGGGCCCAGCATTCCAGATATGCTGGGTGTGGCAGGTATTAAGCCCCAAGTGGAGGGTGGTAAATTTGTGCCGATTGAGGCGTTTGGTATGCCGATCATGTCCATTGGTAGTCTATTGGACACAAACAGCACGCCGATTGCTTGGCGCGGCATTAAGGCGACAGGCGCGCTCATGCAGTTGTTTAATGATACTGATTATCCGCCGCTGGATTATTTGGTGATTGATATGCCGCCTGGTACAGGCGACATTCAGCTGACTTTGGCGCAGCGCATTCCTGTGACGGGTGCTGTGATTGTTACCACGCCGCAGCACATTGCTTTGCTTGATGCGCAAAAAGGCATTGAGATGTTTGCCAAGACGGACATCGCGGTGCTTGGTGTGGTGGAAAATATGGCGCTGCATACGTGCAGTCACTGCGGTCATGTGGATGAGATTTTTGGGGCAGGTGGTGGCGAGCGCTTATCGGTGGACTATCAAGTGCCGCTGCTTGGTAAGTTGCCCATTGCCAAACAAATTCGTGAAAGCATGGATAAGGGCACGCCATCGGTCGCTGCTTCTGATGAGTTTGCTGAGTTTTATGTCAATATCGCTCATCGCATTGAACAAAACATTAGCAAATTTGCCAAAACACACGATGACAAGCGCATTTTTTGACGATTGATGGCTATGATGACTGATACGGGTGATGGCTGATACGGGCCGATGATGGCTGTGTAATCAGCTTTCGTGCAATAATTGAGCGAGGGTGTTTTTGTTACTGATGATGTCTGCCAAGGTGTATTCATCAAGCACCGCAATAAATGCTTGTGTCGCTTTTGCTAATATCCATTTGAGCTGACAGTTTGGTGCAATGGCGCATTGTTGTGTGGCAGTGTCGCTATTGACCATGGCAATGAACTCGCTTTTTTTGTTGCTGGGTGTGGCGCTGGCTGTTGGCAGCGGTGTTTCTGAAAAGCATTCCACAATCTTAAAATCACACTCAGTTTGACGAACCAATGCGCCAATGTTGATGTCGTTTGCTGACATACCAAGGCGAATGCCGCCGTTTTTACCGCGTACACTTTCAATATAACCAAGCTTGCCCAAATGATGAACAATTTTGGTCAAATGACTTTTGGAGATGTTGTAGCTATCGGCAATGTCGCTGATATTGGCAAGTGATTCTGGATTGGGCTTGGTCGCCAAATAAATCAATGAGCGCAAGGCGTAATCGCTATAATGTGTCAGTCTCATAAAAATACTTTTATTTAATAAAACTTGGACTAATTATAACATATATTTATGATAAATTGTCATAATAAGCATGGCTTGGCGTTATTTTCTTTGTGTGTCTAGTGCCTAACATGCCATTTAGCACCAATAACTTATTAATATGACACCATTCTCAGGCTTTAAACCGTTTTTGTAGATTGGTGTCCTGATGATAAAAACCCAACATTTTAAATGATTGATTTTATTTAAATTTATTAAAAAATTGTTGGGTGTCATTCTTCCACCGAGCTTACGAAAAATTTATTTTTTTATAAAAAATCAATTAAGTTAAATAAAGTTGAGAATGGCGTTAATATGGTTTAGTCATAACCGATTGGCGTGCTGACTTATTGGTAATCATTGCTATTTGCTCCAATTGATATAAACGCGATTGGCAGGCGCGCTAAGGGGTGTTGATGGGCTGCTTGTAGGCAGATTGGGTGCTGACACAGTGGCTGTTTTGAGTGACAAAATATCGTCCGCCATGGCAAAGCCAATTTTTTGGTAGCCTGCGTGTGTAAAGTGTACACCATCTTTGGCAGCAAGCCCTTGATTCATCCATGATTTCATTGAGCAGTTGCCACCCATGTAGCTTGCCCAATCCCACAGTAATGTGCGATTGCTTTGTGCAATTTGTCTTTGGGCGGCTTGAATGTCGTTTAGTGTACTGGGGCGCGTACCACATTGTCCTGCGCTGCTTTTGAGCGAATCAGGTGCGGTCACAATCATAATCGCGCTGTTTGGGCTTGCTTTTCGGATGTCTGCAATCAGGCGGTTGTAAGTGCTGCTCATGGTGGCGCTGTCTGTGCCACTGTGGGCTTCGTTGGTGCCATATTCCAAAACAATCAAATGCGGACGTAGGCTTGCCAATTCGTTTTGCCATGCTGATGACTGCCAGCGGTTCCAATAATTAATCTGTGCGCCATTGATACCGAGTGCAGATACAACCGCACCGCCGCCTGTTTCATTGACGCCCCACCATCCGCCAATACTGCTGTCATAGGTGTTGTCAGCGGTGATGGTAAAGGGCAGTGTGGCGCTGATTTGGGTTAATTGCCAAGTGTTGTTTTTGATGGGTGCTTGTAGATTAAAACGGCGACCTTCGGCATCAATGCCCACAAAACTGCCATCTGATGGCGCCTGTTTGATACTGACAACAAAACGCTGACGTGTTTGGCTGCTTTTGGGTTTTAGGGTTAAAGTAGCGCCTGTTGTTTTGGGGCGCGCAATCATACCGCCCAATGTGTAGCTTTCGCTTGAGTTGGTGCGACTGCTGATGGGCATAAAATCGCGATTGTCATAGCTGATGAGCGCCATGCGTTGACCGCTAAACCACATCGGCATGGCATAACCCACACCGCCATTACCAAGCCGAGCTTGTAGATTCTGGCGCAAAGCGTCTGTCATCACATCGCCTGCGGTGTGTGAATCGCCAATTTGCATGATGTGTACATTGCCTTGATTGAGCGCTTGCACCAAGGACGCTGTGGCAGGGTCACCGTAATTTAATAACTGCGCGTGTGCTGAACCGATAAAGCTGAGCGCAATGACTGCACTCAAACGTTTAAAAAAATAAGGCAAAGTGGGGCTGTGATGTGTCATAAGCGTATAAAATTTTAGTATATAAATTTGGGTTTATAAATGGTGCGTATCAAATATGTCATAACAAAAGACATCTGTATAACAAAAGATTGTAAGCTTCATTCTCAACTCTATTTAATTCTCAACTTCATTTAATTCATTTTTTATAAAAAATGAATTTTTGTAAGCTCAGTGGAAGAATGACACCCAACAATTTTTTTAATAAATTTAAATAAAATCAATGATTTAAAATGTTGGGTTTCGCAAGCTCAACGCCAACCTACAAAAACGATTTAAAGCCTGAAAATGACGTATCTTTGTGTTTATTGTATCTTTTGTGTTTATTGCATCTTTTGCCATGTCAATGACTGGGTTCAATGGTTAATAATTCATAAATGTGCTCAGCGACCAGTTTTTGACCTGCTGACGTAAAATGAATGCCATCGCCACTACGAACTTTTGTCATTATACCATCATTATCGGTATAATCACTGTAAAGATTGTTGGTGGTTTTTAATATTTGGCGCGCATCCACAGTCAGCACATCATGGCGCGCCAGTTCTTGCTGCATGATGGTGTTGAGTGTAATCATGTGTTCATTAAGGCTTGTTTTTTTCATATTGGGTGGAGTAATCCAAATCACCGCAACATCATGTTTGTTGGCGCTGTTAATGATGTCTGCCATCCGATGCTGATAGACAGCCGCCCAATCTGGCGCACCAAATTTTAGAATTTGACCTGTTTTGGGGTCTGGCATATCCCAAGGGTCGTTTGGTCCCAAAAACACAACCAAAATCTTGATACGCGCGTTGGCGTTCAAGGTGGATTTGATGGTTTGTTGCCAATCAAATAATTTGGGGTAGGCAAGCCCTGTGGACTGCTTGGCTAAATTAATGGAGCTGATGCCGTGCTTGCTTAATGTCTGCTGCAAATGCGGTGCAACGCCTTGCATCATGCTGTCGCCTGCAAAAAAAATCACATCGCCTTGACTTAGGCTGTAGTGCATTTGTTGGCGAGCTGCTTCGTCGTTTTTTTGTTTGGCAAGTGCCGCCATTTGTGCTTTTTGCCGCCCTTCTTCTTTGATTTGTCGCTGTTTTGCCAAATACGCCTCATCAAAAGCATAATGCGCATTAAAATGATTGACAATTGTTTCATTGCTTTTGGTGATGTGGATGGATGTCTCATCGCGCCATGCGTACAGTTGACTGCCAATCATGCCACCAAAGCGCCATAATGGCTCATTGTTGAGTCTTTCTAGCGGACTTTGTTTGTGATAGGTCTGTAGATAATAGGCGTTGATGGAGTTTTGCATGATCCATGCGCCCAATACAAAAAACACCAGCAACGCAAAAGCGGTTGTGATGGGTTTGATGAGTTTAAAAGTTTGCATAAATAAACCCCGGAATGCCAGCGGGTGCAAAAACCACCACAATCATAAAACCAATGAATAATAACGCATACAACAGTGCATTTGGCATAAGCTTGGCAATGCGCACGATGTGATGAAAATATTGGCGCACCCAAGGATATAACAGCCAAGCAATGAGCATGATGATGAGCGTATAGATGGGGTTGGCTTGCCATGCGATGTTTTGATGGTTGGAAAATAAAGCTTTAAAGACAATCAAAGCCTCTTGAAAGCTTGTCGCGCGAAAAAATACAAAACAAAAAACCACAAAATGCACCGTCAAAAAAATACTTAAGCATTTTGTGAACGGATGTTTTGTGCTTAGATTGCGCACATTTTTGATGTCTGTTTGATAAACTTTGGCAAACAAATAATCGCTACAATTTAATAATATCAAAGCCAAACCATGTAGCAAACCCCATAATAAAAAATTAAGCGTAGAACCATGCCAAATGCCAGACAGCCCCATGGCAATGAGCAAATTAATTTGTACGCGTGTAAACGAGGCTTGACCGCCACCCAATGGAATATAAATATAATCACGAATCCAAGTGGATAAACTGATGTGCCATTTGTTCCAAAAGTCGCGTATGTTGTGCGCCAATAAAGGCGCTTTGAAATTGACAGGCAAATAAAAGCCAAGCAGCAAACCAAAGCCAATCATAAGCTCGCTGTAGCCAGAAAAATCCAAAAATAACTGCAAAGTGTATGCATAAATACCCACCAAAATTTCAAGGCTATGATATTGGGAGGGATTGGCAAAAATGGGATTGACCCAAGTATCCGCAAGCCAACCTGCCAGCCACCATTTTTTTGTCAAAGCCAATAATATCAAAGCAAAGGCAAGTATGGGGTATTTGAGTGTGCGCCGACGATTGAGCTGTTGCCCGAGTGCTGATGAACGGTTAAAAATATCGGTCATGCCCTTGGCGTCGTTGATGCGCGCAATCGGGCCTGCGGTTAATGTCATAAATAAAGACAAGTGGCAAAATACTTGTAAGGTGCTTAGATGATTGTTTTTATCAATGGTGTTGTTTTTGACATGGCGATACAAATCCACCAAATAACTGATTGCCATAAACGAGTAATAAGAAATACCAAGCGGAAATATGATGGTGGATAAAACATTTGAGCTGTCAAAAGAAGCTAAAGACAGTCGTGCGCTGATTTCTTCATAAAAGAAATTATAATATTTAAAAATAATGAGATTGAGCAGTGTGATTATAATACCCATGATAAGAAATAATTTTTTATTATCATGATTTACAATAAAATGGGCAATAATAACAACAAATGTGCTGAATAAAAACAAGATGACAGTGGGCAATAAACCTGCCATTAAATACAAAACAGCATAACTGGCAATGGTGAGTAATATGTTTTGGTGGGTGACGTTTTTTTGCAATGTCCAATAAATGCAAAAAATACAATAAAGCACAACGCAAATTCAATGGATAAAAAAGAAAACATAATCGCCTTAATTCATTAATCAGCTTAATTGATAAGCTTTGATTAATTTATTTTTTGGTTGATTTTGGTTTGAATAAATCATACAGCATCCATGCTGTATTTATAGAAAGGATTTGTTATTTATAACAAATGTAAGCTGTAAAGATCCATTAAAAACAGATCTTTACAGTGCAAGTGAAATGTTATTTGATCCATTCACGAATTTTTTGGCGCTCTTCAGGCGTGGCTTGTAACCAAAGTTGCATGAAATTGTCCAAGGTGTTGTCTGATTGAACAGCGGGCGTTACAGTTGTTGTTTGTGCACTCGGTAGGGCGGCAACCACTTGTTGATTGTCATTCACCGCATCACCACGCCCAAGCATACTGCCAAGCCCAGACAGTAAGCCGCCACTGCGCGCTGTGCTGCTTTTTTCGGCAATAATTTGACCACCTTGCATGACCGCCAGTTTGGGCGATTTGATGTACTGTTTGGCGTCTTCATAGCGCTCGGGTACTTGTGGCATGGACAGCTGATAGGTTTGATTGTCCGCCAGATTGACATCCAAAGTGATGTTGGGTGAGCGCACAACTTCATGATTATCGCCAGGTAAATCGTACAAGCGCTCATAGCGCGCGGTGATGACATGGCGACCTGGCTGTAAATTAAACGATTGCTGGGTGCGCTGAAATAGGCTTTGATTGACGGCGTCGCCATTGATGGCAGTTACTTTGATGTAGTCGTCCGCGAGCAAAGACACCTCGGCATGAGACAAGATGGATAAACTGCCAATTAAAAAAAATGGCGCAAGACGTGCGATTTTCATAAACAATCCTTAAGGTTAAATGAATGACTTAGATGGGTAGATTAAAATTATTTCCATGGGGCGCATGAGTGTCCTGCTCAAATTCAGCAAGCTCCAATAAAAAGCTTTGCTCAACGATGGCGTCTTTGACCTCATCCAATAATTTTTTGGGAATTTTGCTGTTATTTCTGTGTGTAAAATAACTGGAAATATAGGTCAAAACGGTCACCATGTCTTTTGGCAGATGAGGACCTTCATTGAGCAGATGTTCAATAATGCTTTCAGGAAACAGCCAGCCTTTTTGTTTTAAAATGGAGTGAATGAGTGCATTGCGATCGTCAATATTGGTACCATCAGGCATCAAAAAATTGAGCGATTGCGCAAGACGCGTGGTCAAATCCATAAAACCAAAAGGCAACTCCACGACAGGCAAATTGGCGCTAAAAATCAGCTTACCATTGAATGTGCGCACGCGATTGATGAGATGAAAAAGTGCCTCTTGCCATTCTTGGGTGTGCGCCAAATGAATGTCGTCAATGATGATTAAATGAAAAGCCTCAAGTCCTGTCAGTGCCTCAATGTCGCTGTCTAGCAGTTCACGAAAAGACAAAAAAATCGCATTATTGTCGCGCTTGATGTACTCGCTATAAATGGCAGTCAATAAATGAGTTTTGCCGCTGCCATCACTGCCGTATATGTACAGCTCGGTCAGACTGTCATCCAACAGCTCATCAACCGCTTTTAATATGGGTAAAAAACTCGGCGCGTTAAAATCCTGCAAGCTGGCGGCTTGTTTGATATCAACAGGAAATAAGCTTAATTGCTTTTCATAAGCAGGCATGGCACTCACCACCAATCACAGACCAATCAAAATCCAACGCATACAATCTTGCTGGATTTTGATTATCTAAGCACGGTCTCTTCTGATGATTTCCAATTGTAGGCGCCATAGTACAGCATTTGTGTTTGACGCGTGCAGCGGTGCAGCATGGCTTGTTTTTGCGCCTCAATGTCCTCGCCTTTTTTGCTGTCATCGGCAATGGCATCGTAGGTCAAATCCAACCAATCAATAATCCACGAAAACGACATATTAACGCCCACTTCCGCCAATAAATAGCGGTCGGTCTCGCTGATGTGCTGAAAAGCAGGCTGTAATGCCAAATCTTCGCTCATAATTTTGGCAAATGTGTCAATCTGATGTTTGATGGCGCCGCGCACTGCCTCAGATCCACCAAAACGCTCACTGGCGATGAATTGCCAGTATTTGGGCTGGGCATCTACAGCGCCAAAGAATAACTGCACGCTGGTTGCGATTTGATGTTCAAAGCTGCGCTGTTTGCCAAGCTGCATATGATCGCGCAAGTTGGCTAGGGCATGACCCAAATCATCTTCCACCAACGCTTTGCCCAATTCTTCCATGTCTCTAAAGTGGCGATAAAAGGCAGTTGGCACAACACCAACCTCACGAGTTACTTGGCGCAAGCTGATGGAGCTAAAGGCTTGACCCATCATACATAAATCCAAGATTGCATCAAAAAATGCTTGGCGAGTTTGGCGTTTTTTTTCTTCGCGCGTCGCCGATTTGTCGGTTAGCTCACTCATAAGTATTCCAAAAATCACAAAAAGATATTCATATTATGACTAAAAATAACGAGCGTTGCAAGTGTTGTTTTTTAAAACGTGCGTTTATTTTTCAAATTCATTCATTGTGCGCTTGCATTCATGGTGCCTGTATTCATGTGTGCCTTTGAATCACCAAAATGAGTCAAAAGGCAAACTGCGTCAAACACAAGCTTGAAAAGTTAAACACAGTTTGAAAAACACAGCAAGCTTTTGTCAAAACAAGCATTCAAACAAGCGTTTTTAAAGCGCATAAAACACTTGCTTTGATTGCACAAATACCAAATGATGACGCTAAGTTGTGCTTATGGCTAAATTGTGCTTATGATTGTACTTGGGCGGTTGGTGCGGTTGCCAATGGTTTTTCTTGACAGTCAAAAATAACATCGCCGCGCGTTTTGTTGGCATAATCATAAAACGTCACCGCATCATTGCTCAGCTGCATAAGCATGGGTTTGCCTTTGACGCCATCTTGGCTGACGAATGTATTTTTGGCATCGGCGACATCATCTGGATGAAAATCGTATTCAATGTCATCAATCAAAGCGCGCGCCTCGGTTTCACCCTCCATTTGTTGTACAATGACTTTGACGGTCTTGTCGCCACAAAGATAGGATTTGAAATCATCATCATGATGGGCGTGGTCGTGTCCATCGTGCTCATGATGTTCATGATCGTGTCCATCGTGATCGTGTCCATCGCTCTCATGGTGCGCATGGTCGTGTCCATCGTGTTCGCCTTCAGCGTTTTGGCTTTGAGTGCTTTGTGCTGCTGTGGTTTGGTCTTTGGAAGTATTGTCGGCAGATGAGTTGTTGTCGGCAGGTTTTTGGCAGGCGGTCAGTGCACCTACAGATAATAAAACAGCCAAAAAACAAGCATTTTTGTTCAAAGTTTGCATAATAAATTCCAGTGTTAAAAATTTATAAAAGTTAAAAATTGAAAAGACACGCAAGTCTTGTTTAAAAATGTTATATTATAACAATTATATTGCACAATGCAAGACATGCCAAGTCAATGCATACAAAGAATTTAGATGGTTATTAAAAACACAAAAAGCAGCCAATCAGCTGCTTTTATTTGAATTAACAATGACTTAGACTTAAAACCTAAATGTTAAAAAATTGGATGTTAAGCCCTAGACATTAAATCTAAAGTGCATGACATCACCGTCCTGCACGATGTAGGTTTTGCCTTCTAGGCGGGATTTGCCTGCCGCTGCCGCCCCTTTTTCGCCACCAAATTCAATAAAATCATCAAAGCCGATGACCTCAGCGCGAATAAAGCCACGTTCAAAGTCGGTGTGAATCACGCCTGCCGCCTCTGGAGCGGTTGCCCCCACAGGCACGGTCCATGCACGCACTTCTTTGACTCCTGCGGTAAAGTAGGTCTGCATATTGAGCAGTTCATAGCCTGCACGGATGACACGGTCAAGCCCTGCTTCACTCATGCCCATGCTTTCCAAAAACTCCGCCTTTTCGTCGTCGTCAAGTTGGGCGATTTCTGACTCAATTTGGTTGCATAGTGGCACGACAATGGCGTTGTCGCTTTTGGCAAATTCACGCACTTGGTCAAGATAAGGATTATTTTCAAAGCCATCTTCAGAGACGTTGGCGATATACATGACAGGCTTTAGGGTGATAAGTCCATAACTTTTAATGAGTTTTTTCTCATCATCGTCCAAATTTGCCATGCGGGCAGGCTTGCCATCTGCCAAAAACGGTTCAATTTTGTTAAAAATATCCAGCATGGCTTTGGCATCTTTGTCACCGCCTTTGGCTTTTTTGCCAACGTTGGTGATGGCGCGGCTTACCGCTTCAAGGTCGGCAAGTGCAAGCTCGGTATTGATGGTTTCAATGTCGGATAGGGGGTTCACTCGTCCGTCCACATGAATGACGTTGTCATCATCAAAACAGCGTACCACATGGGCGATGGCGTCCGTCTCGCGAATGTTGGCTAAAAATTGGTTGCCCATGCCCTCGCCTTTACTTGCCCCTGCCACAAGCCCTGCGATGTCCACAAATTCCATGCTGGTCGGAATCACGCGCTCAGGCTTTACGATTTCGGCAAGCTGTTTTAGACGTGGGTCAGGCACAGGCACGACCCCTGTGTTGGGGTCTTTGGTACAAAAAGGGAAGTTTTCAGCAGCGATACCTGCTTTGGTCAATGCGTTAAAAAGCGTGGATTTGCCCACATTGGGTAAGCCCACAATGCCACAATTAAAGCCCATAAAATTCTCACTTGGTAAGGGTAAATTTATCTATTATAGCAAAATTAGCAAGTCATAGCAAAAACACCAAACTGCCTGTCAAGCGTGTGTGGTGTTTGGAATAAAATACAAAAAGACAAACCGTGTGTTTAGTATTTATTTGTTTAAAATACGCTTGAGTTCATCTTGCATTTTGGTGAAGTTGGCTTTTTGGTAATCGGACAAGGTTTGTTCGGCGCTTGGGGCGACTGCTTTGATAAAATCTGCATACACTTTGTCCGTCTTTTGCAGTGCGCTTTGTCCGTTTTGGCTGCCATAAAACGCGATTTGAGCATCAATTTCAGCTTGCGTGAAATTATTGCGCGCCGCTGAGATGTAGGCTTTTTTGAGCGCAGCTTTGTTGGCGTCAGTATCCAGCTGTTTGAGCATTTTTTCGGCATAATCATCAAAGGTTTTGAGCGCCTTTTCGCGCTGTGCATCTGTTAGGCTGGTGTCATTTTGTAGGCTATAAATAAGCGCTAGGCGGTCTTGGCTGATGGGCGCTACCGCTATTTCAAAAAACACCGCCTCATAAGGCATGACTGCGCTAAGCTCATTTAAAGATGAGTCGCTTGGCGCTGCTGTGGCGAATGTGCTTGTTATGGCAAGCAGTAGGGCGCAAGTGTATTTGGTTAATTTCACAAAAAACTCCTAAAAAATTAAATAGCAGCGGCGATTTGCTTGGCAAGCTGTGCCAATTGAGCATGATCTGCTGCATTACTTTCATGTTCGTTCAAGCTGTGTACATGACTTGGAATCAAATGCACATGATAATGAAAAACGCTTTGTCCTGCGCCCTTGCCGTTTAGCTGCATTTGTACCACATCTTTGCCAAACACGCTGCGCTGCGCTTTGAGCACTTTTTGTGCGGTGTGAAAAACCGCGCTGATGTACTCAGCTGGCATATCACTAAGCTCCACCGCTTGGCATTTGGGAATGACAAGCACATGACCTGTGGCTTGGGGCATGACATCCATAAATGCAAGGGTTTTGTCATCTTCATAGACGGTGTGGTTGGGGATTTCACCGCGTAAAATTTTGGCAAAAATATTGTTATTGTCATAATCGGCGGTCATGATTTTCTCCATTTGGGCTTTAGACTGCTGTATTATGCCATACTTTTTAAAACTGTGGAATTTTTTATACAAAAGTTGTTATAATGCCTGTTTGAAAAAGGTCGCGACTGCGCTTGATTAAAAGCCTGATTTAAGGCTTGATTTGCGTAATTTTTTATTATATTGGCTATTATGCTTTGGGTGCTATATTGGATGCTTTGATTTTACAGTCCTTATTAATGGACAATCAATTGGATTGGAAAGTTCATAATTGTAAACTGACACAGTTTAGCATTGATTATGATTTGCCCCTGTCTTTTTTGTCGCAGTATGATACATTGGATGAGGATGTTAAGCAAGAAATACCGCTGACACGCACATTGCTGCGCCATATTAATGACAAGCTGACGGTGCGTCAAACAGCGCAGATTTTGGGTGTGGATGAAAAATTATTAAAAAAAGCTTGGCACGTCAAATACATCGGACGAGTGGTGGTTTTTTCGTCTCAGTTGTCATTGGCGCTGCGGTTTTATTTTAGCAACACCGCAAAGTCCGCGCAAACGGTATATGTGCCAAATGCAAAAGATGCGTTGTGTCATGAAGTTGAGCGGTGGCAAGCATTTGGCGTGGTGGACGTGCTGTACAAAGGCAACGCACCTTTGGTCAGCGCGCAAGAAGATGTGCTGACGATTGAGGCTTGTCAGACCTACCAATCCTTACCAAGCGCGCATTCGCTTGGCATGCTTGCGCTCATTAATACGCATAAAAATGATTTATATTTTTGTCAAGCCATCAATGATGTCATTGGCGCGCACATTGATTATATGGCAGATGAATGACAGCAAAATACCACCAAATAAGCACAGCGATAGATGTAGACACTGCTCTAAAACCTGCGATAAGCCGATAAAAATAGACGTAAATTGGGCATTCGAACTCAACCATATTTACTCCCTTATCTCACTTAGTAAGCAACAAACTCTAAGGGCCTTCTATCATGGTCTGGTGCTTGTTGTATGTTTCATGTTTAAACCTTGCCAAATAGCGTTGTACTTCACTATTATAATGGTTTTTAACCTTACATTCATGTTCAACTAAAGTAAATTTATTTTACACTTAAAAAATATTTTATGCAACTATAGTTTAATTTAATACCATGATAATTGATTGAGTGTGCTGGTGGCATTTTTTATAATCATTGCTATGAAAGCACAACGACCCCCTCACATTTACCGCCTGATTTTTGCTCAAAATATGCGGCAAGTTCGCCGTCTCAAAGAGCTGTCTCAAGAAGAGCTGAGCTTTATGGCAGGTGTCAGCAAAACCTACATCAGCGAGGTAGAAAAGGGCAGTCGCTCCATTTCCATTGATTTGATGGGGCAGATTGCCGATGCGCTAGAGATTCCTTTGTCGCAGCTGCTTCTTCAAGATTTGACCAAAATCAGCCCAAGCAATTCATAACCAAAATTTATAACAATTCAAATAAAAACGAGCCCACCTTTTGCCCCAAAAAATGCTAAAATAAGCATTGAGTTGCAATGTCGCCACGCTTTTTTGCCAAATTTTAATCAGCCATTTAGCCAAATATCCGTTTAGCCAAATATAAGGAACCATTATGCCCATTTACCGCTCCAAAACATCCACCGCAGGTCGCAACATGGCAGGGGCAAGAGCCCTTTGGCGTGCTACAGGCATGACCGATGAGGATTTTAACAAGCCCATTATTGCCATTGCCAACTCATTCACCCAGTTTGTCCCTGGGCACGTTCATCTAAAAGATATGGGACAACTGGTCGCTCGTGAGATTGAAAAAGCAGGCGGTGTTGCCAAAGAATTTAATACCATTGCGGTGGATGATGGCATTGCCATGGGTCATGGCGGTATGCTGTATAGCTTGCCCAGCCGTGATTTGATTGCCGACAGCGTAGAATATATGGTCAATGCCCACTGTGCCGATGCGTTGGTGTGTATCTCCAACTGCGACAAAATCACCCCCGGTATGCTCATGGCAGCACTGCGTCTAAATATCCCCACCGTCTTTGTCTCGGGCGGTCCGATGGAGGCGGGCAAGGTCTTGGCAAGTACGCTGGGCGATGGGCATACCGTACATGAGACCATTACCGATGATAGTGGTCAAAAAGTGCGTAAGCTTGATTTGGTGGATGCCATGATTGACGCAGCGGACGATTTAATCAGTGATAGCGATGTCGCCACCACCGAGCGTTCGGCTTGCCCAACGTGTGGCTCATGTTCAGGGATGTTTACCGCCAACTCCATGAACTGCCTAACTGAAGCCTTGGGCTTGTCGCTACCTGCCAATGGCTCGCTACTTGCCACTCATGCCAAGCGTAAAGAGTTGTTCTTGGAAGCGGGGCGATTGGTTGTACAGCTTGCCAAACGCTATTATGAGCAAGATGATGAAATCGTCTTGCCACGCTCTATTGCCACCAAAGCTGCCTTTGAAAACGCCATGAGCTTAGATATTGCTATGGGTGGTAGTACCAATACCATTTTGCATCTACTTGCCGCTGCCAATGAAGCAGGCGTGGACTTTAAGATGGCGGACATTGACCGCTTGTCTCGCTCGGTACCTTGTCTATCCAAGGTCGCCCCTGCTACTCAAAAATACCACATGGAAGACGTACACCGAGCGGGGGGTGTGATGGGGATTTTGGCGGAATTAAACCGTGCAGGATTGTTACAAACTAACGTGCCAACCGTGCATAGTGCCACAATGGCGGACGCTTTGGCGACTTGGGATATCATGAACCCTGATAATACCAAGGCTCGTGAACTGTATATCGCTGCCCCTGGTGGCGTACGCACTACCGAAGCGTTTAGCCAAAACAAAGTCTGGTCAAATCTTGATGTCAATCGTGAAAGTGGCTGTATCCGTAGCAAAGAACACGCCTATTCTCAAGATGGTGGCTTGGCGGTACTATTTGGCAACATTGCCCTTCGTGGCTGTGTGGTCAAGACCGCAGGCGTGGACGAAAATATCCTGAAATTTACAGGTCGTGCCAGAGTGTTTGAAAGTCAAGACAGTGCGGTAGAAGCGATTTTGGCTGATCAAATTGTCGCAGGTGATATTGTCATCATTCGCTATGAAGGCCCCAAAGGCGGGCCAGGTATGCAAGAAATGCTTTACCCCACCTCTTATCTAAAATCCAAAGGACTGGGCAAGGCGTGTGCCTTATTGACTGATGGGCGTTTTAGTGGTGGTACGTCAGGCTTGTCTATCGGACACGCAAGCCCTGAGGCTGCCGAGGGTGGTGCTATTGGCTTGGTGGAAGAGTTTGATACCATTCATATTGATATTCCAAATCGTAGCATTCATCTGGATGTTAGTAATGAAGAATTGGCAAAACGCCGTGAAGCGATGGAGGCTCGTGGCAAGATGGCATGGAAACCTGCCAATCGTGAACGCTATGTCTCACAAGCTTTGCGTGCCTATGCAGCGATGGCAACGTCTGCTGACACAGGGGCAGTAAGAGATGTGGGGCAGGTGGAAAAGTAATTTTAATGAATAATGTGAGTAATGCTATGAAAAAATCTGTAATTATTATGACAGCCTTGATGATGACAGGCTGTGCCACGAGCGGCAGTCAAACTGCGACCAATACCGCGGCTGGTATTGGTATGAATGTCTTTCAAACCGCCGTCAAGCAAAAATGCCAAAGCGAGCTTGTCAACCATCAATACTGGAAAATCGCAAGCCTTGCCATGAGCGAGCAAACGCAAAGCAAAGTGTCTGACAATGTCTGCAGCTGTGTCAGCGAAAAAGCCCCACAAACAGTGAGCTTGACAGAGGTTGCCACCGCTGCCATTGACCCAACTGCGCGCACGCAAGTGGTCAGTAAAGCGGTTGTCGGTTCATTGCAAGCGTGTATGGCGGATTATCTTAGCGTGTGATTGGCGTTTATCAAAAGTCCAAATGGCATAGGCTGTTTGGGCTTTTTGTGTTTTTGGGCAGTATTTGGGCAATGAATCAACAAAATAAGCGCGCAAACTGTGCTTATGGTGTGCATTTTTGGTATAATGTTGGTTTAATTTTGATTGAGATGAATTGTGGGTTTGTTGTGACATCGGATAATTTTGATAAGCATTCGCCAGCGCGTTTTGATTGCATTGGACTGCTTGGCAGGACGGACAAGGCAATCATCGCTGACACATTGGTGCAGCTGCTGCATTGGCTTGTGGCGTGTGGCAAACGTGTTGTGGTTGGTGATGATATTGTTGGCATGCTTAAGATTGAGCGTTCATCCGCCATTCATATTTGTCAAAACAATGACTTTGCGCAGTGTGATTTGGTGATTGTGGTGGGTGGTGATGGTTCTATGTTGCAAGCGGCGCAGGTGCTGCAAGGCTTGCCTGTGCCGATACTTGGTATCAACCGTGGACGTTTGGGCTTTTTGGCGGATGTGCCGCCAGATGACTTTCAAAACAAGCTGTCAGCGGTGTTTGCAGGTCATTATGAGCTTGATCCACGCTTTATGCTGACCATGCAAATTTGGCAAAATGACAACTTGGTTGCCAAAGACATTGCGTTAAATGACATTGTGCTACACGCGGGCAAATCGGTGCATACCATTGACTATCAGCTTAGCATTGATGGGCAGGATGTGTATCGTCATCATGCCGATGGTTTGATTGTGGCGACGCCCACAGGCTCTACCGCTTATAGCTTGTCTGCAGGT
This sequence comes from Moraxella sp., assembly GCA_041811915.1. Taxonomy (GTDB): domain Bacteria; phylum Pseudomonadota; class Gammaproteobacteria; order Pseudomonadales; family Moraxellaceae; genus Moraxella. Next base: position 44,190 of record JBGXSA010000031.1, read on the forward strand.
GGCCCAATCATTCATCCAAGTTTGAATGCCATTTGTCTGTCGCCGATGTATGCACACACATTGACCAGTCGTCCGATTGTGGTATCTGCCGACAGTCAAATCAGTATCATCACGCATAAAGACAACCGCACCCAACCGATGGTAAGCTGTGACGGCAAGACAAGCATTGCCTTAAATCCCAATGAGGTGCTAAAAATCTTTAAATGCGATAAACCGCTCAATTTATTGCACCCAGTGGGTTTTAATTTTTATGAGGCGTGCCGCACTAAGCTCAACTGGAGCTTGTACACCGAAGAATTCACCCTACAGGAAACAAATCAATGAACAAACAAGACGTCCTAAACAATCTGACCGAAGAGATTGTCGCCAAATTTCGCCAAGCCATTGAAATTGGTAAATGGGAAAATGGCAATAAATTAACCCCAGAGCAGCTGCAAACGTGTATGCAGGCGGTGGTTATTTGGGAACATGAGCATTTGGCGGTGCACGAACGTACAGGATATATCCAAAAGCCAGTGCAAGATGGACAGGTGGTGGGCGCTGATTGCGATGTGGAGCATGAGCATCATTATCCCAATCGTCCAGCAGATGTCTTAGGTGATGATGATTATCAAAAAAACATTGCCAAATTATTGACAGGGCAATATGCGTTTGAGCAAGCTGTCAAATTTAAACATTGATTGTTTCAATAAATTTAAGCAAACTGTTACTCCATTCTCAACTTTATTTAACTTAAATTGATTTTTTATAAAAAATAAATTGTTCGTAAGCTCAGTGAAAGAATGACACCCAACAATTTTTTTATAAATTTTAAATAAAATCAATCATTTAAAATGTTGGGTTTCTGATGTTGAGTTTCTACCGTGAGGCATCAATCTACAAAAACGGTTTAAAGCCTGAGAATGGCGTAAACTGTTACAGACTTGTGCATCTTGATAATGCGATTGCTTGGTTTATCAGCGCCATCTATTTGAGTACGCGCCAAATAATGCTCAAAAAGCCAAGCAAAAACATGAGGGCAGACAGCCACCAATAAGGCATGATCATCCCAATGGCAAGACAGCTGACAAACGCCCCCAAAGCAAGCCAGTCATAGCGCCGATTGTTTAGTAAGTCACTGCGCAAAGCTTGCAGCTCGCGATAAGTATCATCTTGGCGCGCACCAAGTTCAGATAAGCTTTGTAGGCTGTGATGAATGAGCTTTGGAAATTCTGTGGTGGATAAAAAAATCTCAGGCAGCTGTTCTTTGATTTCTTGTAAGTTTTTGGCGGGGTCCAGTTGTTCGCGCACCCATGCGGTCAAAATTGGGCGCGCCTCCACCCAAATGTCAAGCTTGGGGTATAATTCACGCCCCAAACCCTCAACGTGCACCAAAGTTTTAAGCAATAACATAAGCTGCGGCGGAATGCTCATGCGGTGGCGGCGTGCCACATCCAAAATAGAAAAAAGCACCACAGCAAAATCAATCTCATCAATCGGCTTTGAAATCATGGGGCTGACCGTGCGCGTCATGTCTTTGATGAGTGCATATTTGTCCGCTGATGGTGGAATCCATCCTGCCGATGAGATGATGTCCACCAGCGCATCAAAATTGCTGTTCATTACCGCAAGCAACATCCGCGCCACCGTCAGCTGATCTGCACGCGACAACTGCCCCATGATGGCGCAATCAAGCCCAATGTAGCGCGGATTTGTCACCGCACTGCCATCTGGCGCAGTCTCCACAAAGATGTTGCCAGGGTGCATATCGGCATGAAAAAAATTGTCTTTGAAGACTTGGGTAAAAAAGATTTTTAAGCCATTTTTTGCCAAGCGCTCTGTGTCATAGCCCAAAGCATAAAAACGCTCGGTTTGTGAAATGGGCAAGCCAAAAATACGCTCGGATACCATCACCGATGGACGCGCCATATAGACTTCTGGCACATAAATCAAGCTTGAGTCCAAAAAATTATGGCGCATTTTTTGGCTGTTTTGCGCCTCATAGCTTAGGTTTAATTCATTGAGCATAATCTGGCGATAATCTTCAATGATTTCGGTCAGATGTATCGCGCGCGCCGCTTCAACGCGTACCGCAACCCAATGACCGATTTGGCGCAATAATTCAAAATCAGCGATGATTTGCTCGCGGATATTGGGGCGCACCACTTTGACCACCACCTCGCGATCGTCAGGCAGCCGCGCGGTGTGCACCTGTGCGATACTGGCAGCCGCCAGTGGTGTTTCGTCAAATCGCTTGAACAGCACATCAATCGGCGCACCAAGCCCTGTTTTTGTATCTTCAATTTGGCGCTTGACAATGTCAATATCAAAAGGGCGCACTTTGTCTTGCAGCAGGACAAGCTGGGCAATCACCTCGGCGGACAACAAATCTGAGCGCGTGGATAGCAGCTGCCCAAGTTTCAAAAACAACACGCCCATCTCTTCTAAGGCAAGCTTGACACCCATCGGGTTGTGTTTTTTGCCAAAGGCTTTTGGGTGCAGGCGAATCAATCGCTTGATGCCATCTAACTGCGCATGGTCAGGCAGGTGTGTGTCCAAGCGGTGTTTGGCGGCAATGCTGTAAAGCTGTCTTAGGCGGGCGTGATGCGATAATAGCATGGTTTTGGCGTTATGATGATTAAAAATAAGATAAATTTGGCGTTTGTAATAAACATGATGACAAACGCCAAGCAAAGCGCTATTAATAAAAACAATGAATCAACAACGATGAATAAAAAGCCATCAAAAAGTGCAAGCTGTGTATAACTGCTTGATAAAACAGCATTTTAAATGGCTTTAAATCCGCGGTGCACCGCAACAATACCGCCAGTCAAATTGTGATAATCACAATGCACAAAACCTGCGTTTTGCATCATCTGCTTGAGTGTTTCTTGGTCGGGGTGCATACGAATGCTCTCTGCCAAATACTGATAGCTGTCAGCGTCATTGGCGACAAGCTTGCCCATAAGGGGTAGGGCGGTGAATGAATACAAATCATAAGCTTTGGACAAAGGCTCATACATGGGCTTGGAGAATTCCAACACCAACAATCTGCCGCCTGGTTTGAGCACGCGATGCATGGCAGCAAGTGCGCGGTCTTTGTCGGTGACGTTTCTAAGTCCAAAGCTGATGGTCACCAAGTCAAAAGAATTGTCCGCAAATGGCTCAAGTGTTTCGGCATTGGCAAGCACAAAATCAACATTATTACAACCTGCATTAATGAGGCGTGTGCGTCCAACCTCCAGCATATCTGCATTGATATCAGACAAAATCACCTTGCCTGAACGCCCAACCTCGCGACTAAACACTTTTGCCAAATCGCCTGTGCCACCTGCGATGTCCAAAACGGATTGACCTGCGCGCACACCAGACAAGCCAATGGCGATTTTTTTCCAAATGCGATGAATGCCAAAACTCATCAAATCATTCATGATGTCATATTTTTTGGCAACTGAGCTAAATACTTGTGCAACACGCTCTTGTTTTTCTTCGGTGCGCACCGTTTGATAACCAAAATGAGTGGTTTCACCCAAAGCATCTATGGGCTTGGACTGTCCTTGTGGTGCGCCGTGGGGCAGCTCTTCTGGATTTAAAAATTCGGTGTTTTGGTCGTTGTTTTGCATAACACAATCTCTGGCTTAGAAAATGACTCTATCATACTACAAAACAGCCAAGCTTGCCATCACTAATCACGACATCATGAATCAAGAGGCGTATCACGATGTATTTTAGTCAATTAGAATGCGCGCTGTTGAGATGATAAGCAAAATAAATTTGTCCATTTGATAGGGGCTGGCTTATTAGGGTTGGCGCTTTGTTATAAATCTGTCATAATTGTCATAAATCTGTCATAATTGACTGATATAGTATGACAGTTTAACTTTTTGATATTTATTGTTTGAATTAAGGGCGAATATGCCAACACAATCAAAACAAACCACACCGTTTTTGGGCAATGTGTTTTTTGCGCTGTTATTGGCGGTGATGAGTATCTATTTTGTCTGGTGGGGAATGGGTTATACTTTGCACCAACAGACGGCTTTATTTTTGGTTGCCACATTTTTTGGCATTTTTATGGCGTTTAACATCGGTGGTAACGACGTCGCCAACTCATTTGGTACATCGGTCGGCGCAGGCACACTCACCGTAACACAAGCGCTCGCGGTGGCGGCTATTTTTGAGGTTTCTGGCGCGGTGCTGGCGGGCAGTGCGGTAACAGATACCATTCGCAGCGGTATTGTGGATTTGAATGGTCTTAGTGTGACGCCCAATCAGTTCATTTATGTCATGCTCTCTGCGCTCATTGCTGCTGCTTTTTGGCTGTTGTTTGCCACCAAAAAAGGATTGCCAGTTTCAACCACTCACGCCATCATCGGCGGTATTGTCGGCAGCTCCATTGTGCTTGGTATCAGTATGGGCGGCGCTGATTTGGCATTTTCTACCGTAAAATGGTCCAAAATCGGCGAAATTGCCATTTCTTGGGTGCTATCGCCATTGCTTGGTGGGGTGATTTCTTATATCATTTATAGTCAAATCAAGAAAAATATTTTGGCATACAATGAGGTGACAGAAGGGCGCATTAAACTCTTAAAGGCGCGCAAAAAAGAAATCAAACAGCGCCAACAGCTGTATTTTGATGGGCTTGATGAGCCATCTCGTTTGTCATACACTGCTGCCATGTTGCGCGACCAAGAAGCTTATAAGGAAGATGATTGTTCGGTGGATGATTTGGAGACCGATTATTATCGTGAGCTTTATGCTGTGGAGCACGAGCGCGCAGGCATTGATACCTTAAAAGCACTCAAAACTTGGGTACCATTGATTGCGGCGTTTGGTGGTGTGGTGATGACTGCCATGGTTGTGTTCAAGGGTCTAAAAAACACAGGACTCAATCTATCTACCTTGCACGCAAGCCTTGTCATGGGTATGATTGGCGCGATGATTTGGCTGACGGCGTTCATCTATACCAAAACCATTCGTGGCAAGCACAAAGAGGATTTGGGCAAGGCGACTTTTATTATGTTCAGCTGGATGCAAGTATTTACCGCATCTGCATTCGCCTTTAGTCATGGCTCAAACGACATTGCCAATGCGGTAGGTCCATTTGTGGCGATTATGGATGTGATTCGCACCAATTCCATTGAGGCACAAGCGGTGGTGCCACCTGCTGTCATGCTTACCTTTGGTGTGGCGCTGATTGTTGGCTTGTGGTTTATTGGCAAAGAGGTGATTCAGACGGTTGGTACCAATCTGGCAGAAATGCACCCTGCCTCTGGCTTTTCAGCCGAGCTTGCAGCCGCAGCGGTTGTGATGGGCGCCTCAACGCTTGGTTTGCCAGTGTCCAGTACGCACATTTTGGTGGGCGCGGTGCTTGGTATTGGTATGGTTAACAAAAACACCAACTGGAAGATGATGCGTCCGATTGCACTGGCGTGGGTCATCACCTTGCCAGTAGCTGCCATGTTTAGCGCGCTGAGCTTTTTGATATTATCCAATGTATTTTGATGTCAATGCCCAGTGAACAACTGGGCTTTTTGTTCAATTTCAAATCCGATAATTTTCAAATCAGCGCCCAAAGCTGATATAATAGCAAAACAACTACACTTGGAATGACTTATGGAAAAAACCAAACTCAACACCAAGCCCAACACTGTACAAAAAAAGGGCTTAATTTGGATTGATCTTGAAATGACGGGGCTGGACACTCAGCATGATGAGATTATTGAGATTGCAACAATTGTGACGGATGATGACCTAAACATCTTGGCAGAAGGGCCTGTGCTTGCCATCAAAGTGGCGGATACCGTACTTAACAACATGGACGATTGGTGCAAAAACCAACACGGGCAATCAGGTCTAACAGACCGCGTACGCCGCAGCAAAGTCAGCTTGCAAGAGGCTGAAAGCCAGACCATCGCTTTTTTGCAAAAGTGGGTGGATGCGGGTGTATCGCCCATGTGCGGCAATTCCATCTGCCAAGATAGGCGTTTTTTGGCGCGCCAAATGCCAGATTTAGAGCGGTATTTTCATTACCGCAATTTGGATGTTTCAACCGTCAAAGAGCTGTGCTATCGCTGGCGAGCTGACATTGCCAAAGGCTATCAAAAAGGCGGCACGCATTTGGCGCTTGATGACATTCGCGATTCCATTCGTGAATTGCGCCATTACCGCGAGCATTTTTTTAAATTGATTGAATGAGGTAATGACCAAAAGCGCTTTATTGCGCTTTTGTTGTTTTGGGGCATTTGGTTTTATTTGGTGTTTGGCTTATTCAAAGCGATGAATGGCTTCTTGTGTTCTGGGGTGATAATACAAATAAAAACTACAAAATATAAGCAAGATGACAACAAAAATCACATAAACAAGCGGTGCAAATTCGCTATAAAAAGTAAAATAACCAAGTGCTGGCGGAATCACAACCCCAATAATGCTATAAGCAAGATTGTAGCAGGTGGCAAGCGTGCTTAATCTGGATTTGACTGCGATGAGTCGCGCCATCACAGGCGGTATAGCGCCGATGACACCACCAAAAAAACCTACCAATACAAAATACAGCAAAGCAATCTGTCCGCCTGTTTGCAAATCAAGCGTTAATAATGTCATTGCCACGATGAACAATAATCCGCCGATAACGAGCACTTTGCCAACATTCATAACGTCTGTCATAAAGCCAAAAAACACCGCGCCAATCATCATAAAAAAGACAGACAGCTGCATGCCAATGTCCAAAAAATGGTCTGGAACAAAAAAATTAAGCGCCGCCAAATCCGCAAACAGCAGCGTTGTTACAACAATGATGCTTGACATTATCCACGACAGCACAAAGACCATCAGGGCATTTTGCCAGTGCTTATCCATTTGGGCGGTGAGTGCTGTGTTTGCGTTGTGATTGGCGTCTGATGAGGCGCTCAAAGTGGGTGCGGGGGTTAGGATTTGTGTTTTGTTGTCTATAAAAACAGGTGTTTCTTTTAAAAAACGATGCATGGCAACAACAATCAAGCCAAGTATGCCGCCAATGGCAAAAATTAAGCGCCAGCCAAAATTTTGCATTTGCTGATAGGTGAGCACATCTTCTATAAAACTTGTCAAAAAATACAAAAGATTGGTGCTAAGCATTGCACCTGCAACAATAATGCCACAACCAATGCCGATGTTTTTGACTGGCAAAGTCTCAATGATATAAACCCATGCAGCAGAATGTTGTCCAGCAAAAAAAGCGCCTTGCAAGATTCTGGCAAGCAAAAACAAGATGAGTGCAGATATGCCTATGCTCTCATAGGTGGGCAATATGGCGATGATGAGTGACAGTAAGGAGACGCCAAGCAAGCTTATAAATAAAGTTGGCTTGCGTCCGCGTTTGTCGCCATACAGCCCAAGCAAATAGCCACCAACAGGGCGCGAGATGTAGGCGCTGACAAACAATAAAATCAGCCAAAATTGATTATTGGCGGTGCTGATGTTGGGTAAAAAAACATGGGCGATGTTTTCTGCCACATACCAAAACGCCAAAAAATCAAACAACGCCACCGAGGCGGCAAGGCAGGTAATGATTATGGCGCGATAATGCGTTTGATTGAGTTGGGCGAATCTGTTTGGCATAACATTCAACTTAAATATTTATTTATAGCAGCCAATCAATTGGCATAAGTCCCATGAGATGAATGATGGCACGGTCGCTCAATCGCATATTGGGCTCTTCATTCAAAACGATGGGCGTACCGTTTTCAATCGTGTGCCATTGTATTTTGCCCTCGTGCAACACCAATTTATACGCCTGTGGCAATAGATTGTCGCCAAACGCGTCATGAATGTGACTGGTTAATAATTCATCTTCAATGATGACGCCCATTTCGCTGTTAAAATTGGCTGAGCGCGGATCAATGTTGTATGAACCGATAAAAACTTGATAATCATCAATGGCAAAGGCTTTAGCGTGCAGACTGGTTGTGGTGTGCCCATAGGTGCGCCATAGGCGGTTGTCTTTTTTGGCGGATTTGTCTGTGGTGGAAGCTTGACGTTTGGCGGTGGATTTGAGTTCATAAATCTCAATGCCAGCGCTTAATAAATCTTTGCGCCAATGCGCGTAGCCTGCGTGCACAGAGCCTACGTCTGTGGCGTCGTAGGAGTTTGTCAGTATGCGTATTTTGACGCCATCACGCGCAAGATTGACCAAGGTGTCCACGCCCTGCTTGGTGGGCACAAAATAGGAAGATATGATGGATAGGCTGTGATTGGGCTTGCCAAAATTCGCGCGCATTTTTTCAATCAGCAAATCGGTTTTTTGGGCGCTACCATTTAATTTGGTGGCAGGGTCGCTGTAGGCATTGATGGCGACCCAGCGAAATGGGATTTGTTTGTTGATTAAATCTTGTCCGATGGTGGAGCTGGCAACAGCAGCGCGGTAGGTGCGCAGTGCTTGCTCATCTTGACTGGCATTTTTTTTGGCACTGATGTCCACCTTAATCAACGCTTGGGTAAAATCATCCAAATCTTGTTGTTGCTTTTTGGCAACAAGTTCAATGTCATAAGCAAAAGGCGAATTCCAAAAATCATCAAAGCTTGCGGTGATTTGCGGTACTACCGCACCGACAAGCAACACATCCAAGTCGGCGAACTGATTGTCTTGGGTGTTGTTTAGGTATTCATTACCGATATTGCGTCCGCCGATGATGCTGATGCGATTATCAAAAGTCATGCTTTTGTTGTGCATACGCCGATTGGTACGCTTGGGCTGACTGATGGCGCCAACGGTACGAAATTTGCGATAAACAGAAGGATTGACCAAACGCACCGCGATATTTTTGTGATTGGCAAAATGCAGCAAAAGCTCGTCTAGGCGTGGATTGCTGTTCATGTCATCCAGCAGCAAGCGCACCAATACACCGCGTTCAGCCGCCTCCCACAAGTCTTTGAGCATAAGCTCGCCTGCCTCATCGTCATGCCAAATATAGTACTGCGCGTCAATGGTACTGCTTGCCATGTCGCTTAAAATACTGCGCGCGGCAAAAGCATTGGCGCCTGTGGAGATGGGGTAGTAGCCTGATAAGCTTGGGTGAATGTCGGTTTGCTCATCAATACCAGACAGATGGGCAAAGGCTTGCTTGCTTGCGTCAAGTTGTGCGGCGTTGAGTGCTTGCACTTTTTTGGTCAGCTCAATGCTGTCGCTGCTGTGTGGTACATCAGGCAGACTGCGACAAGCGCTCAAAGCGCCGATAAAAACAAAGAACCATAAATATGCCAAATATTGACACAATTTATTGGTGGCATATCTGTCATTAATTTTGATAAAATTGTCCGTCATAAGTCTGCCACCGCAAAAGCTTGTTTGTTGTGTGCTGTTTTGTGCTGTCGCTTAGGGTGTATTATCTGTCCAGATGGCTGTCTGTCAAGATGATTGCTATTGAGATAAGATTGTCGCTGATTAAGATTGCTTGCAACATAGATTTGCGCCCAAAGATTTGCACCCAAAACTCGGCACATATCATAGCACAATTTTGCAAGATTGAATGCAATGATTGTGTAATAAAGCGTTATCAAACTTATCCAATTTGCCATAATTGGCTGACAAAATACTCAAAAGCAGACTTAAAATAGCGATGACTCATAAAATCAAAAATCTGACGTGTTGTCAAGATTGCATTTATCCATAAAAATTGTTAAAGTAGCGGTTTTGTTTATGAATTCATCGGTATTTATCAATATTGATAATAAATCATATTGGTGATAAATTAAGTTTATTTAAATTTTTAATAAGAAAATTTAAATAAATATTGCACTTAAGATATTGTATTTAAATGTTGTGTTTGCTGGATGTTGATGAGTATATCAATTAGCATTGAAATGCAAAATTGAAATGCAAATAAACCAAACAGAGCGTACAATCAAACCAAACATTTATTGAGCGAATTAGGGCGTGTTGACATTTCAATTTGAGTGAAAAATTTAGAAAATTATAAGCCTTTTTAGGCAATAAATGCAGTCAATATGATAATATTGGCAAGCTTGTTAAAATAGCTTTAACGACAAAAGGCAAGATTTAGCTTATTTTTCACCAAAAGCACAACCAAATCCTAATTTTCAACATTTTTTCTTAAAGCGTGTGAAATGTCAACACGCCCTAA
>JBGXSA010000032.1:0-23443 GCA_041811915.1 Moraxella sp.
TTCTGCCAAGACCTTAGAAGTATAAGGCAAGCCATCATAACTGCCTGCTTTGACATCTTCAACGGCTTGACGAACATCATAAAAATCAATGTTTTCGGTTAGGGATTTGCGGTAGTTTTTCATGGCTATTTTCCTTTTGGCTGTGAAAATAAACGATATAACAATATTTAATGATTGCTATACTTGTTTACCCATAAAACAATTGTTTTCCAAACTTCAATTTTGGCATTACTACTGATCATAATACGGCTGTGGCTATAATCTTCTAAAGAGCCATTTTTAATACCAAATTCTTGAAACTTTTTATTCTCTCCATTAAATAATTCAAAAAACTTATAACAGCCAATCATAGGAGCAATCACTTTATCTCCACCGCCACAAATGCAGTAAATAGGAATGTTAATTTCTCCACAATGATAAGCATAGTCCATACCATCTATTTGACTAATAAATTTTTTTGATAAATTCCAATCATACCATAATTTCATGGTGTGATAATCTTCATTAATAACGCCCAGTTTTAACTTTTTTGCTGGAATAAAACCAATCATTTTATTGATATATTTTGCCATCCAAATACGCACATAACTTTGATAATTAAATACCGCCCCAAAAGACTGACAAGCAACCATCGTCATGCTTTTGATGTAGCTTTTAAATTGCGGATGGCGTATCAAAAACATACTAAGACAAATACCACCGCCACTATGAGTAATTGTATGAATGTTTTTAAAATTTAATTGATGGCACAAATAATCAAAAGCTGTATAAAAATCATACAAAGCAACAGTTTCAAAGTCAAAAGGCTTTTTAGCTTTGAAACTGTTATGACCTCGCCATTCTAAAATATAACAGGCAAGACCTTTGTCTTTTAAATAATTAGCCAAACCCAAACAAACACGCTTGTCAGAAAAAGTACCATGCGTTAAAAAACAAATTTCATCACCGTTATCACCAACCTTATGCAAGGTAATCACTTCTTGATCTTGAGTTGTTAAATGAATTGTGTTATTTATTTTCATTGGATTATCTTTTTAATGTCAATTCATTTAATCTTGATTGGCTCAGTAACGACTGTATCAAAGGAGTAAAGAACTCTCCATCATCAATTAAGTAAATAAATTCATCAGTAATTTTAACCCAATTGTAATCCAATAAAATATTCCAAATATCGTGATATTTATCAAAAATATCTTCATTAAATATTGATCTGTATTTTTTTGTGTTTATTTTCATTTCTTGTAAAGATTGAAAAATCCATACTAGTTTTACATCTTCATCATCATGAATAAACATTCTCTCAATAGGAATTTTGCCTTCATCAATGGCATCATAGTATTTTTTTAAATTTCTATGATTCATTGCTGAAATGGAATTTATTTCCGAGTTTAGTGGTTGCATACGCATGTTGATAGCAGAATATCCAATACCTCCCATTGATGACAAATTAGTGTTTTTTATATCTTCATTAACCCAGTCTCTCAAGTTGTTTTCATAAAGATATTTTTCTGAAATAAGCATATTATTATCTATCTTTTCCCAGTCATAGACAGTTCTTTGAGTGTAGCCAGAACTCAAAAGAAATTCCTTAGCAACATTATACATTTTTATCTTTTGATCAATGTTTGGTACAAGTTGTTTTTGTTTTGTAGAAAAATCAGATCTTCCAGCAATATTTAACTCATAATGAGTGATATGCTTTATGCCAGATTTTACAATAGCATCTAAGTCGTAAAGCATGTCATCAATTGTTTGTTGAGGCCAACCATATATTAAGTCAATATTGCATGATAACTCATATTTATGAAAAAGATCTATGGCATCAAAAACTTGTTTTTGGGTTTGTTTTCTTCCGCTTGTAGCGATAAGTTTGTCAGTAACTTGTTGTACACCCATACTTACTCTATTGAATCCCGATTCTTTTATTGCTTTGATTTTTTCTTCATTGAATAATTGTGGAATTCCTTCAAGGGTTTTTTCTATATTCTTATCCATTGTTGGAAATAGGAAGTCAACGACACCTATAAGTTTTTCATAATCTTTTGCATTTAATAAGTTTGGCGTACCTCCGCCTACATACAAGCTTTCTATACTTGTATTGGAATAAAATTCTTTATACAATACAGCCTCTTTCATTAAATACTCTAGGTAAAAATCCAATTCTTTTTTACCTTTATAATCTTGTGTAGGAAATAAACAAAATCCGCAATGTGGTGGATTTGTTGGTATACAGCAAGGTATGCCAAGATACATATTTACAGATTTTGTTTTTGCTGTAGTATTTGTTAGTAATAATAATTGCTCATCAGTAAAATTTTCTTGCCACATCATGGGCGATGGGTGTGCATGTAAGACTTTATTGGATAAATGTCTTGTTTTATTTTTTTCAATAAAACTTTTAATGTCTTGAGTATTCATATTTGCATTCCCTTAATTGGTAAAATTGATTCTCAAAACCCAATACTTTTACATATTGGGTTTTGTTGAAATTTATTGTTTTAATTACCGCTCATCCATCGGTACAAATGCCAAATCTTCAGGACCAGTATAGTTGGCTGATGGACGGATAATCTTACCATCGGCACGTTGCTCAAGCACATGAGCAGACCAACCTGTGGTGCGAGCAATCACAAACAATGGGGTGAACATTGCTGTTGGTACACCCAATTTTTGGTACGAAACGGCAGAGAACCAGTCAAGGTTTGGGAACATTTTTTTCTCATTCCACATCAAGCTCTCTAGGCGTTCAGCAACATTAAATAAAAGCATATCGCCACTGGCTTGTGACAGCTCACGAGCCACTTCTTTGATGACGACATTGCGTGGGTCGCTGATGGTATAAACAGGGTGTCCAAAGCCGATGATAATCTCTTTTTTGGCGATACGCTCACGGATGTCCGCTTCGGCTTCGTCGGCACTGCGATAGCGTTTTTGGATATCGTAGGCGACTTCATTAGCACCGCCGTGTTTTGGACCTTTGAGTGCACCAATCGCTCCTGCAATGCACGAATAAATGTCCGAGCCAGTACCTGCGATGACACGTGCGGTAAAGGTGGAAGCGTTGAACTCATGCTCAGCATATAGGATGAGCGAGATGTGCATCGCACGGATTTGCTCTTTGGTGGGGGCTTTGCCGTGCAATAGGTGCAAAAAGTGCCCGCCAATGCTGTCTTCATCATTCTCCAAATCAATCACTTTGCCATGCTGCGTGTATTGATACCAATAGAGCAAAATAGAGCCTAGGCAGGCAATCAAGCGGTCAGCGATGTCGCGAGCCTCTGAAGATGGCTGGCTTTCACGTTCAGGTAGCGTACAGCCCAGTGCCGATACACCTGTACGCATCACATCCATGGGGTGCGTGTGGGCAGGTAGATTCTCTAGGACATGACGGACACGCATGGGCAAGGTGCGATAGCCTTTGAGCTTTTCTTTATAGGCTTTGAGTTCAAAAAAATCTGGCAAATGACCGTGAATGAGCAAATGTGCCACTTCTTCAAATTCGCATTTGTCCGCCAAATCCAAAATGTCATAGCCACGATAGGACAAATCATTGCCACTACGACCGACGGTACACAGGGCAGTGTTGCCAGCTGGCACACCTGATAGGGCGACTGATTTTTTGGGCTTAAAGCCTTGTGGGGCTTCGGTGGTTTGGGTGGTGTCACTCATGATAAAACTCCTTTTTTGATGGTGCAAGCTGTCTTGGTGACAGCTGCGGTGGGTTAAAATCCTTTAAATTACAATCTACAAACAATCGGTTATGTTGATGTTTTTGAGCTTGGCACAACACAATAACATAACACAATAAAAAATCGCTTGGCTTTTAAAGTATTTGGCTTTTAAAATCGCTTGGCTTGAATACTCTTTAACAAATGCTCTTTTATACCTTTCACCATTTATTTACCAAACGATTTATCCAAATAATCCTCAAACGCATGGTAATTAATCCGCTCATACAGCTCGCTACGCGTCTGCATGGTATCCACGACATTTTTTTGCGTGCCATCTGTGCGTATGGCAGTGTACACATTTTCAGCGGCTTTATTCATCGCGCGAAATGCCGATAAGGGATACAACACCAAACTCACATCCACAGATGCCAATTCTTCTGTGGTATAAAGCGGCGTTGAGCCAAACTCGGTAATGTTTGCCAAAATCGGTACGCCTGTTTTGTCGCTAAATTGCTTATACATGGCAAGCTCGGTAATCGCTTCAGGAAACAGCATATCCGCTCCTGCCTCAATGTACGCCCCTGCTCTATCAATCGCCGCCTGCAAACCCTCCACCGCCAAGGCATCGGTGCGTGCCATGATGACAAAGCTGTCATCAGTGCGGGCATCCACCGCCGCTTTGATTCTATCCACCATCTCAGCGGTGGAAACAATCGCTTTGTTGGGACGATGTCCACAGCGTTTGGCACCGACTTGGTCTTCAATGTGCATGGCAGCTGCCCCAAATTTGATGAGCGATTTGGTGGTGCGTGCGATATTAAAGGCAGATGAGCCAAAGCCGGTATCAGCATCCACCAAAAGCGGCAAATCACAAACATCGGTAATCCGCCGAACATCAGTCAAGACATCATCAAGATTGCTAATCCCCAAATCAGGCAGCCCAAGCGACCCTGCCGCCACGCCGCCGCCTGATAGATAAATCGCTTTAAAGCCTGCGCGTTTGGCAAGCAAAGCATGGTTTGCATTAATCGTACCCACGACTTGCAATGGGTGTTCACTGGCAACCGCTGTGCGAAATGATTGTCCTGCACTCATAAAATCTCCTTAATATCAATGGCTTAGAATTATCAAATCAAATATCAATAACCAAAATCAACAACTAAATTGCAATAACCAAAAATCAATTTAAATCAACGCCTTAAAACTTTAATGATTAAAATCCATAGACAACTTTGTATGACCCATCTGCTCTTTGATGTTTTGATAAGATGCCATGATGTGCCGCTTCATCAAAAGCTCAGCAAGCTCGCCATCGCCTTGACTGATGGCATCCAAAATCTGGCGGTGCTCTGCCAAGGCACGCTTGGGGCGACCTGATGTCTTGGCAAAACGCAGCCGCTGCATTCGGATAACATGATACAGCTCATCGCACAAAAGCTGACTTAGCATGGTGTTGCCGCTGTTTTTGATGATGCAATAATGAAAATCATCGTCCCTTTCTTGCGGATAATAATCGGTATTTGCCTTAAGATTGTCATCCTTGGCGTGCAAAAATAAAATGTGATTGAGCTCTTCAATCACCAAAGCATCCTGCTTTTGGGCGGTCAAGCGACATGCCAAACTCTCCAAATTCGCCCGAATCTGATACAGTTCGGCAAGCTCATCCAAAGACAACAGTACCACGCGTGTGCCGACATGAGCGGTGCGTTCCACAAGCTTATGAGCCTCCAGACGGTGAATCGCCTCGCGCAAAGGGCCGCGGCTGATGCCATAGGTTTTTGCAAGTTCACTTTCTACGATTTTGCTGCCAGCAGGAATCACGCCACGCACAATCGCCGTCTGAATCTGACGATAGGCTTGCTCTTGGCGTGTTAAATTGACTGCTTCCATGCTCATTGTGTTTGTACTCGCTTGGTCATTACCCAGCTAATGTTTACTGTTGTTGTTTACTGTTGTTTTGCTCTATTGTCATCAATTTAGCACGATTTTACTCAAAATAAAAGCTTTTTTTGAACAAATTTTTGATAATTGTTGACAATCTGAATAAAATTCAAAAAACCATGTCTTTACCCAATAAAAAAGCAAGCCTTATGCTTGCTGTTTGATGGATTTTTTGTGTGCGCGGCGTATTTTAAAAAAATCACTGAGCAGCTGTCCGCACGCCTGTGCCAACACGCCGCCTGTCACCTGCATACTGTGATTAAAATAGCCTTTGCTCAAAAAATCCTCTTGGCTTGTAATCACGCCTGCCTTAGGCTCGCTCGCCCCATACACCAGCCGACCAACGCGCGCGTGAATCATAGCGCCCAAGCACATACTGCAAGGCTCGAGCGTCACATACAACGTGCAATCTGCAGGCAGGCGATAATTGTCAAAATGCCGACACGCCTGACGAATGGCGATTATTTCGGCATGAGCGGTGCTGTCTTTGTGGCTGATTGGGCAATTAAAGCCTTGGGCGATGACTTGATTGTCATGCACAATGAGCGCCCCCACAGGCACCTCGCCAAGTACAGCACCCTGCTCTGCCGCCCTCATTGCAAGCCCCATAAAGTATTCATCTGTTGCCACATCACAAACCATCATCACGCCCTTTGGATAAATCTGTTATGGTGGCAGCTGCCAATCAATCGGACTTTTGCCATGACGTACAAGATAATCATTGGCTTTTGAAAACGGGCGACTACCAAAAAACCCACCGCGATTGGCGGACAAGGGCGATGGGTGATTGGCACTCAAAATCAAATGGCGATTACTGTCAATAAAGCGCCCTTTTTTCTTGGCGTGACTGCCCCACAAAATAAATACTGTGTTGTTTGTTTGGGCATTCACCACGTCCACCACTTTGTCCGTAAAAATCTCCCAGCCTTGATTTTGATGACTGCCCGCTCGCCCTTTTTCCACGGTCAAAGTTGCGTTTAATAACAAAACGCCCTGCCGCGCCCAATCACTCAAATCACCGTGCGCACTGATAGGCATATGCAAATCTGTAGCCAGCTCTTTTAGGATATTGTGCAGACTTGGTGGTTTTGGAATGATTTTGGGTACGCTAAACGACAAACCCATCGCCTGACCTGGACCATGATAGGGGTCTTGCCCCAAAATCACAACTTTCACAGCGGACAAGGGCGTTGTATTAAACGCATTAAAAATCAATGACTTGGGTGGATAAATTTCTTTGCCAGCTGCGTATTGCTCTTGCAAAAACGCCCGCAAATCATCCATCGTCTTGGACAGCAGCACATCTTTTAGGGCGATTTTCCAATCGTCTGGCAGCTGGACTTTGTTGAGCTTATCAGACTGCATCATGACTGATTCGCCCGTTTGTTGTCAATCACAACCGATTTGGTGATTTTGTCGTGCCAACCTTGGCGCTTGGGGTTATTGCCTGCCAAAAAATAATTGATGGACAACAACACGCCCGCGAGCAAACCATTGGTACTATAAAACGCCAAAAGATAAATCAAAAATAACAAAATCGTGCGCGTAAAATTACCAAAAGCATTGTTTTTATGAGTATTTTCATCCACAATGCGAATGCCCATGATAAGCTTGCCAAGTGATTGCCCGCGCAGCACAAGCAAAATCAGCTGAACAATCATAAATCCAAACAGCAACAAGCTGGAGAGCATGATTGCCTCTGATGAGACGCTGGACTGCATTTGGGCGGCAAGCTCTTGTGATTTGGCAAAAGTCGTCGCAAAATCCTGCCCCTCATACTGACTCATGTCAATGTTGCTGCTGAGCATGGCTTTTTGAATGGGAAATAATGCCAAATAAAACAGCACCATGTTGATTAAAAACGCCCCAAACCGCTTCAAACTGCCTGCATACACGCGCTCATCTGGCAAAGTTTGCTGTGCTGGAGCGGCTGTGGATTCGGTGTTTGTTGTGTGACTGTGACCATACATCTGTGCAACAGATACGCGTCCGCTTGGTTTTTCTTCAGGCATGGATGCGCCATTTGGCTGATAGGGCTTGCCGTTTGTCAACTGTGCGACCGTCTGCCACTCATCCATACCCTCATGCCACATCAAATCGCTACCAACCACCTCGCCTGATAGTAACATGGTGTTTAATTGCTCAAGACTGTACGGGCCTGCTTGCACATTATTGCGCGCTAAATAAATTTGCATTGATTGATATACTCAAAAAAAATAATAGGATTATTGTAAACCAAAACTTTATTAATGGCAATTTGGCTAAGCCATCGTCATGTCACCAAGCTGTCATACACCAGACCATCATGGGCGAATGTCAATCAGCGCCCCATCTTTGACCAAAGAAAACAGCTCTTCCATATGATGATCGCTGACCACAATACAACCATGCGTCCAATCTTTTAGCAGATGTTTGTCGCCAACAATCTGCCACATACCGTTTTTGACGCCATGAATCTTAATCAAACCGCCTGCCGACTTGCCTTGCGACTTGGCATAATCAATGTCCGCCTGATTGGGATAAGAAATGCCCAAATTTTTATAATAGCCGCTGTTGGCATTTCTTTCATTGATATAATAAATACCCTCTGGCGTCTTGCCATCGCCTTCAAATTGCTTATGCCCCACAGGATTAAAACCCAAACTGATTGGATAGGTTTTTAATAAAACATCGCCATCAAATACCTGCATTTCTCTTTTGGATTTATACACCACAATCCTATCAATGACTGCTGATTTGTCCAAAGCAGGTGCGCTCAATAGCGCCACTTGTCTTGCGGATAACTGATTTTTAAGATGTGCATTCGCCATCACAACGCCAAGCATTGTCAATGTACACACCAACAAAGCCACCAAGCTTAATTTTTTAACAGATTTCATAAACAACCGACAATGTCACAAACAAATAATTTCATCGCACAACACTCAATACACAACACTCAATAAAAAGGACTTAGCCTGTGGTAAGTCCTTTTGTAGTGTCTCTGGTTGATGATGGATTATTGATCTTTTGCCAAAAACAGCCAAGTATCCAACACAGAATCTGGATTTAGCGATACAGACACGATGTTTTGCTCCATCAGCCATTTTGCCAAATCTGGATGGTCAGACGGTCCTTGACCACAGATGCCAACGTATTTGCCTTGCGCGCGACAAGCGTCAATCGCCATTTTGAGCAGCTTTTTGACCGCAGGGTCGCGTTCATCAAACAGATGCGACACAATGCCACTGTCACGATCAAGCCCCAATGTCAGCTGCGTCAAATCGTTTGAACCGATGGAAAAACCATCAAAATACTGCAAAAATTCATCAGCAAGCAAAGCATTGGTGGGTAGCTCACACATCATGATGATTTCAAGCCCATTTTCGCCGCGTTTTAGACCATTTTTTTCAAGCAATTCAATCACTTGAGCCGCTTCACCTGTGGTGCGCACAAACGGAATCATAATCTTGACATTGGTCAGCCCCATCTCATCACGCACATATTTGATGGCACGACATTCCAATTCAAAGCAATCGCGGAAATTGTCCGACACATAGCGACTCGCCCCACGAAAACCAAGCATAGGGTTTTCTTCAGAGGGCTCATACAGCTTACCGCCGATGAGATTGGCGTATTCGTTGGATTTAAAATCACTCATGCGCACAATGACAGGCTTGTCATAAAACGCCACCGCCAAGGTTGAAATCCCCTCAATCAGCTTGTTGATATAAAAATCCACAGGACTTGGATAGCCTGCCATTTTTTCATTGATGGCTTGAATGATGTCTTGCGGCAAATCATTCATGTTGAGCAACGCTTTGGGGTGTACGCCAATCATGCGGTTGATGATAAATTCAAGACGCGCCAAGCCTACGCCCTCATTGGGGATTTGAGCAAAGCCAAACGCGCGGTCAGGATTGCCCACATTCATCATCACCTTAAAGGCAAGCTCTGGCATATTTTCAATGGAATTTTTTTGAATTTCAAAATCCAGCAAGCCCTCATAAATAAAGCCTGTATCACCCTCAGCGCAAGACACTGTCACCTCTTGTCCATCGCTTAATAGCTCGGTGGCATTGCCTGAGCCAACAATGGCAGGAACGCCAAGCTCACGCGCAATGATTGCCGCATGGCAAGTACGACCGCCGCGGTTGGTGATGATGGCACTGGCGCGCTTCATGACAGGTTCCCAATCAGGGTCGGTCATGTCCGACACCAACACATCGCCATCTTCCACTTTATTCATTTCGTTTAAATGCGTGACAATGCGCACCTTGCCACTGCCAATGCGATCACCGATGGAACGTCCTTCTGCCAGCACTTTAGCACCTTTGGAATCAATGATGTAACGCTCCATGCTGTTTTTGTCTTGACGTGATTTGACCGTCTCTGGACGGGCTTGTACAATAAAAATCTCACCTGTATCGCCATCTTTTGCCCACTCAATGTCCATGGGCTGCCCATAGTGCTTTTCAATAATCATCGCCTGCTTGGCAAGGCGTGTCAATTCATCAGAATTGAGTGCAAACTGCGTGCGGTCAGCTTTGTCCACCTCAATGATTTTGGTGGATTTGGTGGTGGTGCCTTCATCGCCATAGACCATCTTTTTGTGCTTAGAGCCCAAATTGCGGCGAATGACCGCAGGGCGATTTTGCTCTAATAGTTTTTTGGACAAATAAAACTCATCTGGATTGACTGCCCCTTGTACCACCATCTCACCCAAGCCATAACTTGCGGTGATGAACACCACCTCATCAAAACCCGACTCGGTGTCCAGTGTAAACATCACACCGCTGGTGCCTGTCTCTGAACGCACCATGCGCTGAATGCCTGCAGACAATGCCACGCCTGCGTGCTCAAAGCCTTTGTGCACACGATAAGCAATGGCACGGTCATTATAAAGGCTGGCAAACACTTCTTTGATGGCAATCAAAACATTGTCAATACCGCGTATATTTAAAAACGTCTCTTGCTGACCGGCAAAAGACGCATCGGGCAAATCCTCAGCAGTGGCTGATGAACGTACTGCCACAGCGATGTCTTGACCGCCTGACAGCTCATCAAAAGCAGCACGAATCTCATCTTCCAAATCTTGCGGCAGCTGCTGTTCAATCACCCAACGACGCACCTTAGCACCAACCTCGGCAAGCTTTTCTACATCATCCACATCCAAAGCTTTGAGTTCGGCGTTGATTTTGTCCAATAAGCCCGTTTCGTTCAAAAAACGATTAAACGCTGCCGCTGTGGTGGCAAAGCCATTGGGTACATTGACGCCAACGTTCGCCAGATTGCTGATCATCTCGCCAAGCGATGAGTTTTTGCCGCCAACAAGCTCAACATCATCTTTGCCCAGTTGGTTAAAAGGGATTACTTGTGCCATACATCACTCCAAAAAATAGGGTTATTTTTCGGTATTATAACGGCTTTTTTGGCAAAAAACATTAAAAAATTTGTAAAATCAGCAAAAGTGCGGACAGTAAAACAAATTGCTTATTTTTTGTACAAAAACAACCGCACCAAGTTACCGCACAAACGCAATAAGCCTAAAAAATACTGCTCAGTTACCCACATTTGTTACCCACATTTAAAATGTTATGTTATAATGTTTTATTTTAGTAGATAATTTTTGAGTAGATAATAATAATGCTGACGACAAAACCTTATTTAAAAACACTGAACATCGCAGATATTGTCATATTAACTGCGATATTTTTTGGTGTGGCGATTTTTAATTCCAATGATGCCTACATACAATCATTTGTGCTGCACCCACAAAACAGCAGCACAATCAATGATGATGTGGCGATTTTTGATGAATTTGGCAATATTTGGTCCATTATTCAAGAAATGGTATTTTTGGTAATTGCTTTTATATATCTAAAATATCGTCGTTTTGATTTTGGGCAATTAAATTTTAATATTAATCACAAAACAGCTCTTAAAGTTATGATGTATTTTTTGATTGCAGGACTTGTGGCGACTGGCATTGAATATATCATTTATTGGCTGCAGTATTCTGCTTTGCCGCAATATCATATAAAATCCACACATTATTTTTCTTATATCACACCGACATTGATTGTTTTTGCTTTATTAAATGGATTTTTTGAGGAATTGTTTTTTGTTGGATTGATATTCGCCACACCCAAAGCGATATTAAAATATATGCTCATCTTTAGCTTATTGGTACGATTTAGTTTTCATACTTATCAAGGATTAATATCTGCTTTTGTTATTACAACATTGGGTGTGGTCTTTATATATTTTAGACAAAAAGACGATGAATTAATCCCATTTATGCTGACACACAGTTTGTTTGATATTTTTGGTTTGGGCTTGCCTTTATTTTTGCTTGATTTATGATTAAAACACAGCCATGATGCTATCAATACACGTCCAATCTGGTTAATCGGATTTAAGATTGGCATCATTATTGTTGTCGCCAATTGTTTGCTTAAGTGGCGTGGCAAAATGAAAAATCGCATAAACAAACGCACTGATGACCACCGCAATCTCAAGTCGCCCCATGGCAACAGCAAGTCCGATACAGCCTGCCGACCAAATCGCCGCCGCTGTAGATGTGCCTTCAATATTGCCCTTTTCTTTTAGGATTGCCCCGCCACCAATAAAACCAATGCCTGTAATAATCCCTGCAATCACCTCGCCCATGCCGCCATCTGCCCCCAAAGTCTCAATGGCGATAAGCACAAAACCACAGCTGGCAAGACTGACCATCGGAAAAGTTCTAAGACCGATGTTTTGACTGCTGTTTTCACGGTGATAGCCAACAGGCAATACCAAAGCAAATGCAATCGCCATTTGAATGACATGAGTCAATACAATGTCCCAATCAAAATCAAATAACGTGGATAAAACGCTGCTACTATTCATTATTAACCTCAATAACAATTAAAAAAACAGCAATTATAAATAAAAGCATTGCTGTTTTTTATTAAGTTTTGTATGATTTTAAATGATTTAAGTAATTGGTTTTGAGCAGTTGGTTTTAATAATTGATTGTGATTAATTTTGGGCAATTCATTTAATCATTATCCATATTTACAAATGTATTTTATAAATACATCTCATTGCATTTAAGGCTATTGATTTGATATATTTAAGTTTGCTTTTTGATGCTTAATATTTTGTAAACGGTCATTTTGTGCAACTGTTATTTTGTATAACGCTCATTTTGTATAACGGTCACTAAAAACAACGCTTATCACAAATCAATCATCAAAAACCAACCACCCATCAAAAATCAATCGTCTGCACGCCATCGGCTTTTGCCATCAATAAGACATTCGCCTTTTGCTTGGCAAAAATACCGTGACAGACCACGCCCACAATGTTGTTAAGCTGATTTTCCCACGCAGCAGCGTCATCAATATTCAAATCATAAGTATCCAAAATCACATTGCCATAGTCGGTCACAAAACCCTCACGATAGACAGGATAACCACCAAGCTCAACCAGCTTGCGTGCCACATACGAACGTGCTTGGGGCAACACCTCTATCGCCACAGGAAATCTGCCGAGCGACTGCACCCATTTGCTGCTGTCTGCCACGCACACAAATCGCTTGGATGCTGCCGCTACAATCTTTTCGCGCGTCAAAGCACCGCCGCCGCCTTTAATCATCTCGCCACGCTCGTTGATTTCATCCGCCCCATCAATGTACAAATCAAGCTCGCCCACTTGATTTAAATCAAAAATCTCAATGCCAAGTTCACGAAGTTTGTTTTCGGTAACTTGACTGCTTGCCACCGCCCCTTTTAATTTGACGGCTTTTAACAGCTCAATCAAGCAATTGACGGTACTGCCTGTACCCACACCTAAAATCATATCATCTTGTATATACGCCAAGGCGGCACGGGCGGCGGCTTGTTTTTGAGCTAGGTTTGGATCTGTGTTGCTCATATTACTCTCTTGCTTGTACTTTATTTTAATAAATTTTTAATGACACCCATCAAGCCTCGGCTAATCGCTTGTGTGGCTTTTTTGTTAAGCTGACTGCCCACCGTATCCGCCAAATTATACGCCATGCCCTGCCCTGATTTTTTGCGTGCTCCTGACAGCCCACCCAAAAAACCATCCAACACAGTCGGCTCATCTGCTGGCTTTGCATCGCTTTTGTCATAAGCTTGCTTGGCGTTTTGAGTGGATTTGTCTTGGGCAGCTTGGTTTTGAGCGGACATCTGGGCGGACTGAGCTTTATCCGCCAAAGCCTCAAAAGCCGAATAATTGTCCACCATGTTGTGATATTTGGCGTACAGCACGTCATTTGCCATCATGCTGTTTTGCAGCTCTTTGGCAAGTGGCGGCAAGGCAGATGACGGCGGCAAAATAAAACCACGCTCCACAACGCTTGGCGTGCCGTCCGCCTGCAGCAAGGATATCAACGCCTCGCCCACCCCAAGCTCGGTAATCACAGTTTTGGTGTCCAAATTGGGATTGGTGCGAAAAGTATCGGCAGCGGCTTTGACTGCTTTTTGGTCTTTTGGGGTAAAGGCGCGCAAGGCGTGTTGCACACGATTGCCAAGCTGTCCTAATATCGCCTCGGGCAAATCCAATGGATTTTGAGTGATGAAATACACGCCCACGCCCTTAGAACGGATGAGTCTGACCACCTGCTCAATCTGCTCAATCAAAGCCTTGGATGAATTGTCAAACAACAAATGTGCCTCATCAAAAAACAGCACAAATTTTGGCTTGGGCAAATCCCCCGCTTCGGGCAACTCATTAAACAGTTGTGCCAAAAACCACAGCAAAAACGCACTGTAAAGGCGTGGATTTTGCATTAATTTGCTGGCGTTTAAGATGTTGATGACGCCTTGATTGTTTTGGGTTTGTAGCCAGTCCGACAAATTGAGTGCAGGCTCACCAAAAAATTTATCCGCCCCTTGGCTTTCAAGCTGTAATAATTTGCGTGAAATCGCCCCTACGCTTGCAGCAGAAATGTTGCCGTACTGGGTGCGAAATTCATTGGCATTGTCGCTCACATACTGCAGAAGGCTGCGTAAATCTTTTAGGTCAATGACAAGCCAGCCGTTGTCATCAGCGACCTTAAAGACGATGTTTAATAAGCCCTCTTGGGTGTCATTAAGCTCCATCAAACGAGCCAACAGCATTGCCCCCATTTGGCTGACAGTCACTCGCACCGCAATGCCCGTCTCACCAAACACATCCCAAAAACGCACAGGATAGCCCGACAGATAATCATCATGAAGTCCAAACTGATTCATGCGTTCACCAATTTTGCCTGTGTTTTCACCTGCATGAGCAAGCCCTGACAAGTCGCCTTTGACATCACTCAAAAACACCGGCACGCCAGCGGCACTAAAGCTTTCGGCAAGCTTACGCAGTGTGATGGTTTTGCCCGTGCCTGTTACCCCTGCAATCAGTCCGTGACGGTTTGCCATGTGTGCAATAAGATTGATATCGGCAAGTGTGGTGGTTTGTTTGGCGATGGTGTAGTTCATAAAGATGAGTGCATTAAAAAAGATGGCTTATTATACCGCTTTGGCAAGCAACAACAAAGAAAAAATTGCACAAAGCTTATATTTGTTTGGCAAAAACAAAATATCAATTGTAATCTTAGCCAAATCACACTGCTCATTTGGACAACATCAACATAAATCAGCAGTCAAACACAGCAGATGGTTTGAAGCTGTCAAAAGATTTTGTCAAATTCAGTCTTGATAAGCAGTGCTTCAACCTTGATGGGTTTTACCAAGCAAAAGCAGCCCATCATACAACCAGACTTATGACCAGATCCATGAATAAATACGCCGCTTTAAAGACTTATTTTTATTTATTAACCAAAAACCCCAAGTGGTTGCACTTAGGGTTTTTGGTTGATAACACAAGCTTTGTCTCAAAACTGGTTTGGTACAAACCAAAACATCCAATCAAAGCACGGTGATGCCTTGCTCAATATAAATCACCTCACCTTGCAAGGCGTTGTGGCTATAGGCATCGTATTGCACGCCATCAATCTGCTGCGTGCCAACTTTTGCCCAGCTGTCTGTGCCGTCTTTTAGGTTGTTGCCATTATTACCCAAATCCACGCGGACATTCTCACCAAGCCCTTTTATGATGAGCGTATCTGATTGATTTAGCACGTCTTTGGCGGTGATGTTAAGCTCATAATTGCTTGCTTTTGCCAAATCAATGATTTCAATATTTTGAATTTGGGCAAGATTGTGAGCGGTATTGGCTGCGGTCACCACCAAAGTATCTTGGCCTTCGCCACCATCAATATAGCTTTTGGCACCATGAATCACGCCGCCCAATGTCAATGTGTCATCGCCTGCACCCAAATCAATACTGGCAGAATAAGCACCCACACCCAACTGACCAATATAAGCGGTATCATCGCCTGCCGCCAAATCCACGTGCGTACTGCCCAATGCTCCGCCACGCAATCCTTGCAAGGCAGACAAGCTGTCATTACCATCGCCAAACTGCAAATTGACTTTGTTGGTGATGTAGCCGCCCACCTCTACGCTGTTGTTGCCATGACCCAATGTGATGTCTTGCGTGCCATTGATGTTGGTTGCCACACGAATGGTGTCATTGCCATCACCAAAGCTTAGGCTGTTGCTACCTGTCAAATAATTGCCCACGTTTAAGGTGTTGCTGCCATGACCAAAAGCAAAGCTTTGAATGCCGTCAATATTAGAAGCGATAGTGAGCGTATCATCGCCATCGCCAAAGCTTATTGCATTGCCAATGCCTGTCATATAACCGCCCACACTTAAGCTGTTGTTACCTGCCCCAAAATTCAAAATTTGCTTACCATTGATGTTGCTGCCTGTGGTGAGCGTATCATCACCATCGCCAAACGCAATGGTGTTGTTGCCATTGATGTAATTGCCCACTTGCAAGGTGTTATTGCCCTCACCAAACGCAATATCATTGGTGCCATCAATGTTGGTACCAACGGTCATCACGTCATCGCCGCCGCCAAATTTCACCGCATTGATGCCTGTCAAAAACTGTGCCACGTGAAATTCATTATGTCCGCCTGCTGCAGGTTGTCCTGGAATAATGACCTCGTAAGGAAAACCCTCACTGTCATAATGGATTTCAATGGTGTCTGGCATGCCTTGACCGCCAACATCTTCACCAAAATCAAAGCGATTATCACCAGCGACATAACCACCCACCTTGAGTACATCGCTGCCCTCGCCAAACGTGATGGTCTGCTTGCCGTTGATGTTACTGGCAACTGTCATGGTGTCGTTACCGCTGCCAAAAGCAAAGCTTTGTTCGCCGTTGATGTAGCGACCGACATTGACCACATTATCGCCATCACCTAGATCAAAGCTTTGTTTGCCGTCAATGTTGGTGCCAACGGTCAAAGTATCATTGCCGCCGCCAAAGGTGGTATTATGACCAAAACCTGTCATATAGCCACCGACAACCAAACTGTTGTTGCCATTGCCAAAGCTAAACACATGATTGCGTCCATTGATGTTGCTGCCTGTCGTCAATACGTCATCGCCCTCGCCTGCACTGATGAGTTGCGTGCCATTGATGTAATTGCCCACTTGCACAGTGTTGTTGCCATCTGCAAGCGTGATGGTGTTTGTGCCGTCAATGTTGGTGCGTACATTCATCACATCATCGCCACTGCCAAAGCCAATCACAGACTGACTGGCAGCACCGATATAGCCATCGTGCGTGTACTGCGTGCTGGCACCGATGGTTAGAGTGTTGTTGCCATCGCCAAAGCTGATGTGGTTTTTGCCATCCAGATTAATACCGACATCCAATCTGTCATCGCCACCACCAAACACAAACGAACGCCCATCGCCTTGGATATTGACCGACTGACCAATGACGACGGTATTGTCGCCATCACCCATATCAACCGCCGCCTCGCCACGCACAATCTCATCAATAATCAACGTGTCGTTGTCACTGCCCAATGTGCCAAAATTACTGCTTAAGTTTTTTAGAGTATAAGTTGCCATAATGCTTTCCAATTAACTTTGATAAATTAACTTTGATAAATAAAAACCAAACACAAGCATCTTTTTGTGTATATCACTTTTTTGTTTATCACTTTTAACCGATACCAAAAAACAATCATATCAAAAAGCACTTGCACCAAACCATTATAAGATAGCCTTGTTGTTTTATCAATGTTGTTTTATCAATCTTAAATACAATTTGTTGCTATTTTTAAAAATAAACACCGCCAACCACACAAAAGCCCACTTTGTCATGATACCAAGCCGTCATGACACACAAATGACAAAACAAAAATGCGACACAACTTGTATCGCATTTTAGGCTATAGTATTGAAAGCTATAGCATTTTAAGCTGTATCACATTTTAATTGATGAAAGGATAAATTTACGCCTTTAACCCATCAGGCACCTCAGGGGCAACCAAACGTTTTAATGCTGTGCCATCTAAGGCAATATCACCAAAACGCTCATGATGATTATTCCAATCGGCAACCGCTTGTTTTAAATCTTCTACGTTACTGCCTACAAAATTCCACCAAATTAAGGTTGGATGTGGCAATGGTTCACCGCCCAACAGCATAACGTGTGTGCCTTCACTTGCCCAAAGCTCAAGCTCGCCATCGCTATTTGCACAATCGGATAAAACGGCTAACTCATCTTGAGAGTACACTTGCCCATTGATACGAAGTTCCCCTTTGATGACCAAAAAGCCATATTCAAACTTATCTTGCTTTTCAATATCAAATTTGCCTGTTACATCAAACTGCATATCCACACCAAGTAATGGGCTAAATTGCGTGGTTGGGGCGACATAGCCTTGATATTGACCAGTAGTTAAAATATAACGAATGCCATCTTTTTGCCACTCGGGTAATGTTGGATAATGCTCAAAATTTGGCTTAATTTCCTGATTCATTGGCAAGGCAATCCACAGTTGCACGGCGTGTAAATCTTTAATGCCTTCTGGGGTTTGCTCGGTATGGCTAATGCCTGCTTGATTACCTGTCCCTGCCGTCATCAAATTGACTTGTTTTGGGCGAATAAGCTTACGATTACCTAAGCTGTCTTGGTGCCACACTTCACCTTGTAACATCCAAGTAAAAGTTTGCAAGTTAATATGTGGGTGTAAGCCGACTTGTAAACCACCCGAATCATCGGCAAATTTTAATTCATCTGAGCCTGCGTGGTCTAAAAAACACCAAGCACCGATGGTCTTGCGGCGGGCTTGTGGTAGTAAGCGAGCAACAGGAATGCCCCCAACATCTTTGGTGGTGGCAATATATTTATCAACACTCATCATAGTTTCCTATCATTAAAATAAGCTAATGTACTGGATGAAAGATAAAATGTAAAGCAAAATGCTGTGCCATTTTTGGAACTTAAGGTTCTATTTTTACAATTTGTTTGTAACTCCCTATCAAACTACCACCCCCTGAACAATAATATATTGCTTGATTACGGTCGCTTTCTTGGGCAGGTTTAATGTCAATACTTTTGACGTTTAATGTCAAATTAAGCATCATATCCCCTTGTTTAAGTTGATAAAAATTTGTTCTTACAGGATAGGCAACGCCATCAAAGGTACAAGTCGGTTTTTTCTTATCGGCACGAGAGCGGATTTGTAATTTAAGCGTATTATTGGCTTGCTTTGTGGTTTCAACGGCTACCCAATCATAGCCTTGTTTGCGTTTGTTGTAGCCATCGCTGACATAGGTTTTAGTTTGGGTTGTGGCTTTGGTTGTTTGTTGTGGGGCTTTGCAAGCAGAAAGGGCAGTTAATGCTAAACTTGTACCAAGCAAAAGAGCGATAGCGTGTCGTTTCATAAGAGATACTCAAATAAAAAAGGGGAGTTTAAAATAATTATCAATTTTATTGATAAAGATAATCTAAGATAATGATGTCATATCTTTGCCGATAACTGTGTAAAAATTGGTAAGTATTTCAATTGCTTTGTAAGGAATTTTTGAGTTTGGGGAGTAAAATGCCGTTTGAACAATCATTCAAACGGCATTTTTAAGGCATGTAAAAAATTATGCAGGATTGGATAACTGTATTTTGATTGCTTGTGCGATTTCATAAGCTAAATTAACGGGTACAGCATTGCCAATCATTTTGTAAGCATCGTTGGTGTTTTGATAAATAAATCTAAAATTATCATCAAAACCTTGTATACGTGCTACTTCACGAACACTCATTCGGCGATATAAATGTTCTTTATCTATCACGAAACGATAATCATTAATATCGTATTTTTGCATTTTTGGAGCTTGTGGGTGTAATTGGCATTGTCGCCCAGATGCCTGCACTGTAAAAGCTTGTTCGTTCCAATCTTTAACCCGATTTCTACTCATAAATATTGGTGAAAAGCCACCAATAAAATATTCATTGTTATTAATGGCATGTGGATTAGTTTGATTTTTTTCTAATGCAGGAATAGCGGTATCTTGTAAATCCCAAATAATATCTTTTAGGGTAATCTTTTTATCATCATTTACTGTTGAGCCTATTGGAAATCTAAAATTTATATTTAAATCTTTATGAAATCCAATATAAAAAACTCGTTTACGTTCTTGTGCTACCCCATAATCTTTGGCATTAACAAGTGTCACGCTGACATCATAACCGCAATCATGAAACATTTGTAATAAATTCTGTACCGCTTGTGAATGACGATTAGCAAGCATACCACTTACATTTTCTGCTAGAAAAAACTTTGGTTGTTTGCTTTTTAGGATGCGAATATAATCAAAAAATAATTGACCACGTGCATCATTGATACCACGCAATGCTCCTGCTTCTGACCAAGATTGACAAGGTGGCCCACCAATAATACCATCAATATTATTTGGGAAATCACTTTCTTTGATATTGCGAATATCACCTTCAATAAGGTGGGTGCTTGGATGATTTGCCTTAAATGTTGCCCAAATGCTTTTATCATATTCATTAGCTACAGGTATATCAAAACCTGCTTTTTTAAAGCCTAAATCAAGACCACCACATCCACTAAATAAGCTTAGTATATTCATTCTTTTCTACCCATAAACACAACTCATGTCTGTATTATTACTATTAATATCATTAGTCGTCTTGATATTTAATTGATTTAAACAATTTAATAAATTTTGATAAACTTCACGACCGTTGTAAGTTAAGGGTCTATCAAATATCAAGTTTGGTGTAAGTTGATTGTTTTGAATTTGCCACTCTACTTGAACTACAAGTGGACGGTCTCCATCAAACTTTTCAGAAAAACTGCGATAATTTAATGCTTTACAAGCAAAATAAATTTCTGGATGGCTAGCAATATAATCATCAATCGTTTGTA
Organism: Moraxella sp.; assembly: GCA_041811915.1. Taxonomy (GTDB): domain Bacteria; phylum Pseudomonadota; class Gammaproteobacteria; order Pseudomonadales; family Moraxellaceae; genus Moraxella. The sequence goes on from JBGXSA010000032.1 coordinate 20,905, forward strand.
AATTCTCTAATACAGTATTAGCATTATTAAAATTATCGCCCGTTAAAATATAATTGGCTACACCACTGTTGTTAATTCTCTCGTTATCAACATAAGCATTTTTCTTATCATCTGATAAGTTATTGCCACTTAATACATCTTTGTATTGTTCATTGGTTAGTACAATTGAGTTAGATAACCTGCCACCTCCCCTATTGACCAATTCAAATTTCCAACCCAAAGTGATTGAGCCCTTTTCTGTTCTCCCCGCATCTAATCTATAAATTAGTCTCCTGTCATTAAGTGCATCACGAATTTGCTCAACAGAGTTTCGAATGATGGTTTGCCATTCAGAACCAAATATCTGCTCAGCACGTTCCGCCTTAATTTTATTTTCAAGAAAATCGGCATTACTTTGTTTGTAAGAGATTTTAATTTCAATAGTGTCATGTTCATTATCAACATGAGTTAAAGCAATATAAATATCTGTTTTTGGTTCACCACTTGAACAGCTTGGTTTGCCAACTCTATTAATTCGATAGGATTGCCCATTAAATTCAACAGTTTCACCACGTACAAAATAACTTAAAATGCGACGTTCTGATTCACTAAAACCTACCATAAAAAAACTCCTTAAATTATATCAAAATTGTTGCTTATAAGCAACAATTACATGCCATTAAAAAATTCACCAAATGATACACCTAGTGTATTGATAATTTTTTCAATACTTTTGATGGATGGGTTGCGATTACCTTGCTCAATGCCTGCCAAATAAGTGCGGTCAATTTCTGCCTTTAGAGCAAATTTTTCTTGACTCAACCCTTGGCTTTTGCGAAGTTCACGTACCCGCTCCCCAATTTTTTGTAAAATCATAAAGTTGCTTCCTAAGTTGATAATTGAATTATTGCTTTTTGTTGTTTATAAAACAACGGATTATAAGTAACAATCGATAATTAAGATGATTTTTCTAATGTTGGATGTACCAAATTAAGGTTGTTGAATAAAAAAATACCGTCTGAACTTTCAAACGGCATTTTATTTCTTGTTTTGGCTCTGGTTCAAAAAGTATGCTACACCCACCCATAGTTGATATAATGAAACACCAAGTCAAATGCTTTAAAATGATTGGTTAGGTTTTTAGAGAAACAACACGTTTTTCTAAATGCTCGCCTAGCAAAGGTTCTAAGCCTTGTGTTATTGCCTTCAATACCAACGGTAAAGTGTTTGCCCACTTGTTTGATAGAGTGCTTAAAAGCCGTCAGAAAGCTATCCCAATCATCACAAGCAATTTTATCAAAACTTATACCTAAACTCATCAGTTTTGACCTTAACTGTTTGGCAGTAGCAAGGTTTCTTTTGCCCCATACATAGGCAACAATCTCACCTGTGTGTCTATCGTACGCATAGATGAGCCAAACTTTGTTTTTCTTGTTACCCACGTAAGTCCAAAACTCATCTATCTCTAAGGTATTGTAATGCTTTTGTCTTGGTTTGATTTGGTGATTACTGTTTGCAAGCACACTAAGCACTTTGCCCTTACTCACTTGTTCAAGTATCACAATGTCAGCAATGCTACAACCACGAACCAACATTAAGCGTATTTTGTCATCAATGTAAGACTGACAACCTTTGTAAGTAAGCTGTAAATGATGAACAAACTGTTTATGACAATCTTTGCAAAAATAGTTTTGTTTGCCATAGCTTTTTATGCTATTTTTCTTTATACTAGCCGATAGGCAACTTGGGCAAGTAATGGTAATTTGTGTCTTCATAACCGTAAATTACCAACTTTTGTGCAAGTTGTCTTTTTAGTTTTTGTTACAGCATACTTTTTGGACTACTACCCTTGTTTTTATCCTTTTTTGATGATTAACTCATCTGGCTCATCGTCCCATTCAACCACTTCACCACGCATTAAAGCAGAAATGGCTTGAGCGGTTTCGGCATCATCTTGTTTAGCGACATTAAGCATTTCTTTATTAGAAAAAATCGCATCTTCAGGATTATACAGCGGAGCCATTTTTGCCACTCTAGCACGGTCTCGCTGAAAATAAAAACGGCAAATTTCATCGGCTTTGCTTTTTTCCATACCCAAGACTTCAAGAGCGGTGCGACCTGTGCGTACGGCTGAATCAAAGGTTTCTCGTATGGCAAAATCTGCACCCGCTTTATGAATCTTAAAGGTATGCAGACGGTCATAGGCACGGGCAATAATCTTGATATTTGGGTTTAAATGTCTTACAAATTCAATGATGTGTAGGGTTTGCTCCTTATCATCAATGGCAATGACCAACAATTGAGCTTTTTCAATGCCTGCGGTAATCAAAAGTTCAGGGCGTGATGCGTCGCCAAAATGCGTTTTAATACCATATTTGGTAAAACCATCTACCATCACAGGGTCTTTATCAATAATGGTTAAATCATAACCGCACATTCTTAAAATATCGGTTGTCATTTGCCCAAAACGCCCCATACCAATCACCAGTACCGAACGATGTTCATGAATTTCATCATCTTCACGTCCTGTAGTACTGTGTTTAAAGCGTGGCACAACAAA
>JBGXSA010000033.1:0-15572 GCA_041811915.1 Moraxella sp.
CTTCGCCGCCGTGGTGCTTAGCAGCAACGGTAGCAATTGCAGCAGTCAAAGTGGTTTTACCGTGGTCAACGTGACCAATGGTACCAACGTTTACGTGTGGTTTGTTACGTTCAAACTTGGCTTTTGCCATGATGTTTTCCTTAAAATAACAACAACTTAAAAAGTTGATAATAAATATTTACAAGCACATTGATTGACTTTGATGCCAATCAATGTGTTACCCTACCATAAATTACTCATCGTCGTCTTTGGCAACGAATTTCTTGATGATTTCATCAGCAACGTTCTTCGGTGTTTCTTGATACTTAGAAAACTCCATAGAATAAGTTGCGCGGCCTTGTGACATAGAACGCATTTGAGTGGCATAGCCAAACATTTCAGCCAATGGCACCTCAGCGGTAATTTCTTTGATACCGCCATGCATGTCTGTCATGCCTTGTACCGCACCACGACGACGGTTTAGGTCGCCCATGATGTCACCCATGTAGTCTTCTGGTGTTTCTACCACAACTTTCATGATGGGCTCAAGCAGTGCTGGAGAGGCTTGCATAAAGCCTTTTTTGAACGCCATAGAACCTGCCATCTTAAATGACAATTCATCAGAGTCCACGTCATGGTAAGAACCATCGTATAGGGTTGCTTTGACGCCAACCACTGGATAGCCCGCCAATACACCATTTTTCATACGCTCTTGAATACCTTTATCAACCGCACTGTGGTATTCTTTTGGAACCACGCCACCGACGATTTCTTCAGCAAATTCATACTCAACATCGCCTGTCGGATCAAGCGGCTCAAGACGCAGCCAAACGTGACCAAACTTACCACGACCACCAGTTTGACGTACAAATTTACCTTCCACTTCCACCGTTTGACGGATGGTTTCACGATAGGCAACTTGTGGTGCACCAATGTTCGCTTCTACGTTAAATTCACGCTTCATACGGTCTACCAAGATGTCAAGGTGTAGCTCACCCATACCTGAGATGATGGTTTGACCTGACTCTTCGTCGGTACGCACGCGGAATGACGGATCTTCTTTGGCAAGACGACCCAGTGCGATAGACATTTTTTCTTGGTCAGCTTTGGTTTTTGGTTCAACTGCCAACGAAATCACAGGCTCTGGGAATTCCATACGCTCCAAGGTGATGATGTTGTCGTTGTCACACAATGTATCGCCTGTGGTTACGTCTTTTAGACCCACGAATGCAACGATGTCACCTGTGCGGACTTCATCCACTTCGTTTTGGCTGTTGGCGTGCATTTCTACGATACGACCGATACGCTCACGCTTCATCTTCACAGGGTTGTACACGCTATCGCCTTGCTTGGCAACACCTGAGTACACACGTACGAAGGTTAAGTTACCCACATATTTGTCGTTCATGATTTTGAACGCCAAGGCTGAAAATGGTGCTTCGTCAGACGCTTCTCGAGAACCTTCGGTTTCGTCTTTGTCATCTAGGATGCCTTTGATGGCCTCAACGTCGGTTGGTGCTGGCAAAAATTCAATCACCGCATCAAGCATACGCTGTACGCCTTTGTTTTTAAAGGCAGTACCACAAAGCATGGGCTGAATTTCACCTGCCAAAGTACGAGTACGCAAGCCTTTAATGATGTCTTCTTTTGACAAATCGCCTTCATCTAGGTATTTGTCCATCAACTCTTCTGAGCTTTCGGCGGCGGCTTCTACCATGTTGTTACGCCATTCATTAGCGGTATCAACTAGGTCAGCAGGGATTTCACCATATTCAAACTTCATGCCTTGAGAAGGCTCATCCCAAATGATTGATTTCATTTCAATCAAATCAACAACACCTGCAAAGGTGTCTTCAGCACCGATTGGCACAACGATAGGCACAGGGTTGCCGCCTAGGCGTTGCTTGACTTGCTCAACCACACGGAAGAAATTGGCACCAGTACGGTCCATTTTGTTTACAAACGCCAAACGTGGTACTTTGTATTTGTTGGCTTGACGCCATACTGTTTCTGATTGAGGTTGTACACCGCCCACCGCACAGTAAACCATGCACGCACCGTCAAGCACACGCATAGAACGCTCAACTTCAATGGTGAAGTCAACGTGGCCGGGGGTGTCAATTAGGTTAATGCGGTGCTCTGGGAATTGATTGGACATGCCTGACCAAAACGCTGTGGTCGCCGCAGAAGTGATGGTAATACCACGCTCTTGCTCTTGTTCCATCCAGTCCATCGTGGCAGCGCCTTCATGCACCTCACCGATTTTGTGGCTTTTACCTGTGTAGAACAAAATACGCTCTGATGTTGTGGTTTTACCCGCGTCAATATGAGCTGAGATACCGATGTTGCGATATCTGTCTAAAGGAGTTTTACGAGCCATAATTTTTCCTAGAAAAATTGTAAATTTTTGATAAAAGGATTGCAAAGATACCCTCGCAATCCTTTTGCTAGCTTAACGCATATCCGTACAAGCTTAGAAACGATAATGCGAGAACGCTTTGTTGGCGTCTGCCATACGATGCACGTCATCACGTTTTTTGATGGCAGCACCTTTACCTTCAGAAGCATCCGCCAACTCACCTGCTAGGCGCAATGCCATAGATTTTTCAGAACGCTTAGCAGCCGCATCCGCCAACCAACGCATGGCTAGGGCAGTACGACGGGACGGGCGTACTTCCATAGGCACTTGGTAGGTGGCACCACCCACACGGCGGGCTTTTACTTCCACAGTTGGGCGAACATTTTCTAGCACATCTTCAAAGAATGCTACAGGATCTTCAATGTTGCGTTTTTTTGCAACGGCTTCTAATGCGCCATATACAATCTTTTCGGCGACTGATTTTTTGCCATCAACCATCACATGGTTGATGAATTTGGCGATGGTTTGGCTGCCGAATTTTGGATCTGGTAGAATTTCACGAGCAGCAACGACACGACGTCTTGGCATAATATTTCCTTTTTTTCTTCAGGGTAACTCTGGCATACAATCTTAAAATAAATTAAACTTAAAATAAATCAAGCATTTAGCCAGCCTTACTGCATGATTGGAGTTGCATGGAGTAGATTAACACACATTCTCACAAGCCATGCACGATGTTTTGTTTAATGCAATTACGCCTTAGGACGTTTTGCACCATATTTAGAGCGACCTTGTTTACGGTCTTTCACGCCTGCACAGTCAAGTGCACCGCGCACAGTGTGATAACGCACACCTGGCAAGTCTTTAACACGACCACCACGGATGAGTACAACGCTGTGCTCTTGTAGGTTATGACCTTCACCGCCGATGTAGCTGGATACTTCATAGCCTGATGTTAAGCGCACACGGCATACTTTACGCATGGCTGAGTTTGGTTTTTTTGGTGTGGTGGTATACACACGAGTACATACGCCACGACGTTGTGGGCACGCTTGCAGTGCAGGTACTTTGGATTTTTCCGTAATTGTCTTACGACCTTTACGGATGAGTTGGTTTGTGGTTGCCATAGGCAATTGTCTCCCGTTTGTTAATTTACAGATTGTTTAAACAACAAAACAATCATCCCCTTTTTTGGGACACCGTATTATATAGATTTATCAGCCAAATTTCAAGTCCAAAGTTGCATAATCACATCATTCTTAAGCTTTAAACCTTTTTTGTGGGTTGGCGCCCCACGACAAAAACCCAAAAAATTGCTGGGTATCATTCTTCCACCGACTTCCACCGAGCTTAAGAAAATTCATTTTTTATAAAAAATCAATGAGTTAAATGGAAATGAGTCAAATAGAGTTGGAAATGGCGTATAATCATCATTTTATATTGACAACGGACTGCCAAATCACTTGACAGTCCGCTTGTTTAAAGTAAAGAATGTTGTAAGTGCTTGTACTTAAGCTTTATTTTCCAGCAATTTAGGCGCCTGTATTGGCGCAAAGGTTGCTTTGGTAACACCCAAAACCTCTGTTATCAATTCATTGTTATAATGAGCGCTGATGGCGGTGGAAGTTGTGGGGAGCAACCAATGCAACCATGATGGATTTAAATTATCCAAATCAACAAATTTTGACAATTCTTCAAAGCCCTTAGCATAGCTGCGGTTTTGGTATTTTTGCCCAAGTTTTTGTAGCTCATCAGCAACACTTGTGCTTTGCGCATTGGCAAGCACAACATTGCCAAGCGCCAACGCCGTCATGATGAGCTGTTTGTCTTGCAATTTATCCAAGTCGCAAGCGGACAAAATGCCATAGGCTGTTTTGACACCTGCCTTGCCAATCAATGGCTTATCATAAATCATGGCAAGCTGATAAATGCTCTTTAGGCTAATGAGCAACAACCAAGCGGTATCAATCACCACACCTTTAAGACCCAAAAATCCAGTCACGCCGCCAAAGGTCACCAAAGCGCGATTTTGATTGACGATGTCATCTACAAACGCTGATTTTTGACCCTCGCTCAGCGCAGCCAGTTGCTGAAAACGCTCATCAGACTTAAGCTCAATGACCGCCCATTTTTGTGCCCAGTCGGCGATTTTTTCATAAGCAAACTCCGAAATGGCGTCCATTTTGCTTTGGGGGACAATTTTTTTGGCAAGGCTGTGCGCGCTCACCGCTTTGGGCCCAAGCACATTTTCAACGAGCTGTGAGCCTTGGCGATGAAAGATGTCTGATTTGCTATTGTCATCAAGGTTGGCAGGCGCATAGTCTGCCTTGGCATGATACAATGAACCCAAATACGCACCCATCATGCCAAGTCTTGTGGCAAGCGCGCCTTTTTTATGCGCTTTTTTGTAAGCTTTGGCGTCTTTGATGGCTTGCTCATTGCGCGCATAAGCCTCATCTAATAGCTCATCTTTTTTGTCAGTCAAATCAGCCGTCAGCTCTTCGGTTTTTTGCGCAAGCTTGTCTTTGCCATCTTCAAGTTTGAGCTTAACATCATCAAGCTTATCTTTGGCGTCATCCAGTTTGTCCTTGATGTCATGCGCCACATCTTCGGCACGGTGGGTTAAGTCTTCTTTGAGCGCGGATGTGCGCTCGCCAAGCTGTTTACTTTTGTCGGCAATCTCTTGTGAGATGCTCTCCACGCCGTCTTTGACATCTGTTTTGATGTGCTCAAGCTCTTCTTTGACAGTCGTCTGCGCATTATCCACAGTTTGTTTTACAGTCTCTTTGACGTCATTCACGGTGCTTTTGACGTCATCTTTGATGTCGGCTTTGTCTTTGTGTTCTTTTTTGTCTTTATGTTCTTTTTTGTCGTCACCAAGCACTTGCTCTACGCGTTCATCAAAAACTTTGGTTTTGGAATCGTCTTGCTTTAAGTCGTCTTTGGTGACATTTGAGTCTGACTGCAAATCCGTCTGCACAGATTCATGTTGCTCATCGTGATGGCTGTTTTTGATGACGGCAGCCACGCTGACCGCTTCGTTATCAAGGTGCACATCATCAGCAAGCACCTCAACATCATCACTTTGCACATCAATATTGAGCGCCTCGTCATGCAATACGCTGTTTTGCTTAATCGCCTGCTCTGTTTGATTTTTTGATTTTTTGGTTGATTTTGCCACAACATTGCTCCTTAAATTTTTTGTGTAAATTATCAATCATCATAACGCACTTTGTTACAAAAAACTGTAGGCTTATGCGATAATTTTGTTATTTTTGGTGAATTTTTGCCGTATTGATAATTTTGAGAAAATTTTGATGCTAAGTCAATGAATTTTTGATAAAATAAAACAACCATTCACATTTTATTTACCGATAATAATTTTCCAAGGAAATTTTATGAAACGTGTCGTCATTACTGGACTTGGCATTGTATCCAATATTGGCAATGACTTGCCCACCGTGATTCACCACCTCAAACACGGTCAATCTGGATTGACATTTAATGAAGAGTACGCCAAACGCGGCTTTAAATCACAAGTCTCTGGCTCAATTGACGACAGCACGCTGAACACCGACGCGATTGACCGCAAGCTCAAACGCTTTATGAGCGATGCCAGTTTGTATGCTTATCTAAGTGCCCTATCCGCGCTCAAACACGCCAATCTTAGCACAGATGAGATTGCGCACAACCCACGTGTCGCCTTGATTGCAGGCTCTGGCGGCGCAAGCACGCATGACGTCGTCACCGCGGTGGATAATATGAAAGACAAGGGCTTGCGCGGTGTGGGTGCAATGGCGGTGCCAAAAACCATGAGCAGCCCCGTATCAGCCACCCTTGCCACAGGGCTAAAAATTCAAGGCGTGTCCTACTCCATCTCATCGGCGTGCGCTACCTCCAGTCACTGCGTGGGTCATGCTATGGAGCTGATTCAGCTTGGCAAAGCAGACATTGTCTTGGCAGGTGGTGGTGAGGCAGAAGACTGGACGCAATCGTGTATGTTTGATGCGATGGGTGCGATGAGTACCAATTTTAATGACACGCCAACCAAAGCCTCTCGTCCTTATGACAAAGACCGCGACGGCTTTGTCATTGCTGGCGGTGGCGGTATGGTCGTGGTGGAAAGCCTAGAGTCGGCACAAGCGCGTGGCGCGACGATTTTGGCGGAGATTGTGGGTTATGGCGCAACATCGGACGGCGCAGAGATGGTTGCACCAAGCGGTGAGGGTGCGGTGCGCTGTATGAAAATGGCATTGGCGCAAGCAAATCTTGACAAGGTAGATTATGTCAATACGCATGGTACCAGTACGCCGATTGGTGATGTGACCGAACTAAAAGCGCTGCAATCGGCATTTGGGCATACCGATTATGCCATCAGCTCAACCAAATCCATGACAGGGCACAGCTTGGGTGCGGTGGGTGTGCAAGAGCTGATTTATTGTGTGCTGATGATGAATCATGATTTTATCGCGCCAAGCATTAATATTGATGTGCTTGACGATATCGCCAAGGAATTCAACATCGTCCAATCGTGTCAAAACACATCGCTTGATACCATCATGACCAACAGCTTTGGCTTTGGTGGCACCAACGCAACTTTAATTATTCGTAAATTTAATTATTCGTAAATTTGCTTAAACTTTACCCCAAAGCAGACGCTTGACACAAACAAAATACCCCAAAGCTTGTCCAACTTTGGGGTGTACTTCATTATACTGATGGCGATTTATGACAGTATTGCCATATCATCCGCCAAATTACTTATTCCACCAAATAAACGGTGCGTGCGCCTTGAGGCTGAATGGGGCGATTGTTGCCATCGTACAAGGCAGACAATACCGCCAACTGGCTGGCGCTGGCGTGAATTGGTGTGCTTTTGAGTAGCCACTGCACTTGCTCGCCACAAGGTGGTGTGGTCAATGAGCCATCATAAGCATAGGTTTCGCTGTTTTTGGGCATGATGCTGGATACATCAAAGCCTTTGAGCACGCCTTTGGTGTTGGCATTGGTCGGTAAATCGGTCAAAATTTTTGCCAATTGTGGGTTTTCAGCCCCTTTATCCACCAACACACCAATCACCGCCAAACCGCCTTCTGCGTTTTTGTGTACAAAATGCAGCTCCAAAGGATAGTAAGCATTCATCACCGTATGCTCACTTGGAATGTGGTAATGAAATTGCAACAACTCATAACGCGTGCCATTAATGTCAAGCACACCTTGCGCGCTGTTTACTGCATCAAATACGACAGTGTGTCCGTTGTTTGTGATGGTGAAATCTTGCGCTTGATAACTTGGACGCAAATCAAAAGACACATTGGGGGATTTGACAACTTGAGTGATGTTGATGGGTGACTGCGCCTGTCCAACCTTGCACAGCTTATTCACCTCCACATCACCCCATTGATGCGCATTGTTGTAATCCCAATGATGATGGTCTTTGTGATGGTTTTGATGGTGCAAATCCTGTGGTGACACCTGATGAGATGGCGCTACACACGCTGACAGCATAAGCCCTGCTGCAACAACACTCAAGCTTAAAACAGACTTTTTCATTCATATACTCCTTAAAAATAAACTAGAAACATAATTATACAAATGTTTATAGTTATTTGCAATCAAGAAAAGTTAATTATTGTTAAGATTATCTAAACTTTGGTAATTTAACGACATAAATTTACTGGCAAATACACATCAATAAGCAAATCCAAAAACCACTGACCAAAAACAATGTAACTTAAGACAAAATATTTATAGTTAAATACGTATGTTATTGTAGATATCTTAAATATTTAGTTTAACTCACTTATTAATACCTACCAAACCACAAACCAATTTTAAAAACATCGCTAATAGCAACTTGGATTGTGTTGCCTGCCAAAATTGTGTACAATCCACCCATCACAATTCATCATCACATCTATGAGTACACCCATTCGCCGTCTGCCCTATATGGCATACGAAGACCAACAACAAATCACCCGCTTGTGCGTCCGATGTGGACTATTGCTCATGCAATACGGTGCAGAGTCCACCGTTGTGGTGGATTTGTGCAAGCGGCTTGGTCATGCGCTGGGGGTGGCAAGCGTTGAATGCGGACTTGCTTTTAATGGCATTACCATCACCACCATCTATAACAATCGCTGCATCACCACTTTGCGCGCTTCCACCACACACCTCATCAATGTCAATATGATCATTCAAATTCAGCGCATTGTATTGGATTTGGAGAGAATGCCCATCACAAGCCCTTTGGCATACGCAGCAGAACGTTTTGACAATCTGGACAAACGCACTTATCCTGTGTCGCTTGTGGCTGTCATGGTGGGTATGTCTTGCGCTTGTTTTGCGCATTTGGCAGGTGGGGATTTGGTGATTGTTGGCACAACTTACCTTGCGGCAACAACTGGGCACTTGGTGCGTTATTTTTTGACCAAACATCACGTCAATGCGTTTGTGACAGCAGGGGCAACCGCTTTTTGCGCCTCTATTTTAAGCAGCATTGCTTTATTGGCGCACATCGGCAATGACCCAGACATCGCCATTGCCAGCAGTGTGCTGCTGCTTGTGCCAAGCTTTCCGCTCATCAACTCGCTGTCAGATATGCTCAAAGGCTATATGAATATGGGCATTGGGCGTTTTGTGTTTGTGGTGATTTTGACTTTGGCAGCAGGGGTTGGCATCAGTCTTGTGCTGATTTTATTACAAATCCATGATTGGGGAATCGGCTGATATGATTGATTTGCTGTCCTTGCTGGAGGCTGTGTTTTTTGCGTGCTTAATGACGCTTGGCTGGAGCCTTATGTTTAATGTGCCCACCCATCATTTGTGGAAATGTGTACTGATTACTCTGGTTGGCTTTGGGCTTAGAGACATTTGGCTGCAGCATGGCGCCAATTTGATTGTCAGCACATTTGTCACTGCCATGGTGACAGGCTTTTTGTCTGTTTTTTTGGCAAGGCGCTATTTGATTACACCAAAAGCCATTCTTGTGCCTGCACTGCTGTGTATGATGCCTGGCGTGGACGCTTACAAAGCCATGCTAAGCCTTGTGCAGCTGGGTTATGCAGGCTATACTCATGAGCTGTTTGCACAAATGATGAATCATGCCTTGCGTGCTTTGTTTGTCACTTTGGCGCTGGTGCTTGGTTTGTCATTGCCATCCACCATCATTTATCGCAAAGAGCCGATTGTGTGATGATGACTGCATGATTGTGTTTTAGCAAAAGTTTGGCGATTATCAATCTAAAATATTAGTTTACACTTGTAATTATAATATTCATGAAAGTTTTCCTTAAATAAATTGACACTACCGCTCAATCACCCAAATTTTATCATCAAAATAAACACCCCTGTGATCATTTGCAATTTGATTAAAAATATCATGATAAATATCATCCAGTATTTGTAATGAAATATTCTCATGAATATTTTTAATATCTGTTAATAAGTTTTGAATTTTCATTATTTATTAATACCATTATTTATTAATACCATTGGTTTTAACACTTTCCATAAACTTATGCATTTTCCGTCTACATTTTACCCCTTTTTGGCTTTCAATACCGCCACTGACATCCACCGCATACACCCCTGTTTGGGCGATGGCATCGGCGACATTATCGGAGGTCAATCCCCCTGCCAAAATAATCGGCAAAGGCGGATTTTTGGGGATTTTTGACCAATCAAAACTACATCCTGTGCCGCCGTATTGGGTCGGCTCATACGCATCCAGCAAGGCAGCACTCGCCCCAAAGTGCTTAAGCTCGTGTAATTGCTCCAAAATGCTTTCGCTTGTGTCACAAGGCTGAATGCGAATCGCCTTAATCCAGCGTTTGCAAACCCTGTCTGCCATCAGATGACACTGATGAGCCGATTCATCGCCGTGAAATTGCACCACATCAAAAGGCATGTGATGCGACAAATACACCAAATCCTGCTCAGGCATATTCACCACAAGTGCCACCACTGTCACAAACGGCGGCACACGCTTGGCAAGCTGTCGTGCCATCTCCACACTCACCGCTCTTTTGCTTGGTTCATACAGCACAAAACCCACCGCATCCACGCCCAACGAAATGGCGTGCTCTAAATCAACATCATTGCTAATGCCACAAAATTTTACCGCCGTCATAGTTATCCTTATTGCTTAAATTGCTTAAATTGCTTAAATTGCTTAAATTGCTGTCATACTATCACACACATCTTTTTTGTGCTAGCAGTTCGCCGTCATTTGCACTACAATAACACAAATTTTTTGGATTATTTGCCATGACCTATCACATTCAAGACGGTGTGTTTCACATTCAAGATGGTGTATTGCACCCTGCTCAATACATACCATCACCCAATTTTAACGCCCGCCCACAAGGGCAAATTCGTGCCATCATCATTCACAACATCAGCCTGCCCCCACATCAATTTGGCAAAACTGACACGCACGGCAATCACTACGTCACCGCTTTGTTTACCAACACCCTAAACAGCAATGACCATCCGTATTTTAAGACCATTGAGGGCTTGCAAGTATCGGCACATTTGTTCATTCAACGTGATGGCACCATCATTCAATACGTCAATTTTAACGACCGAGCATGGCACGCAGGGCAATCGTGCTATCTTGGGCAAGCCAATTGCAATGATTATTCCATTGGCATTGAGCTTGAGGGCACGGACGACAGTGATTTTGACGACAGACAATACGACATACTTGCACAAGTAATAAATGCCATTTATACCGCTTATCCTGCCACTTATCGGCATTTGGCGGGACACAGCGACATCGCTCCCACACGCAAAACCGACCCAGGTGCTCATTTTGATTGGCAAAAACTGCGAAGCTTACTCAACACTCATGTCAAATCACGGCAATCTACCGTCTGACAACGCAGCTGATATTCATCAATCGCCCATGGACTGTATTGCCCCAACAGCCCCAAAACAAGCAAATGCAGCACATAATACCAATAAAACAGCGTGCGTGGCAGCCGATAAGTCTTTGGTGAATGCTGCTTGAATGCGTCATAAGCCCACATAATAGGCACACTCAAAAACACACCATAATCCATAAGCTCGCTTGGATTGACAAGTCGCCACACGCTGTCTTCTGGCACAAAAGCTGCCAGTACAAACATAAGCACGCTTGCCACCAAAAAACCCAAAAATCTGCCATAATAAATAGCAAGCACCCACACAAGCACCGCCATGCCCCAATCGGCAAGCTGCGAGAGCATAAACAGCACAGCAATCATAAGCCCAAAAAGCACTTTGTATTGCCATCTTTTGCCCATCATCGCACGCACACAGCACAAGGCAAGCAATCCAAAACCAAGCGTAAACAACACATTCAACGCCGCCATCACCAAGCTTGGCTCATAAATAAGCCGATAAACCCCAAACCACGTCATGACAAAAGGCACCTGTGCCAAAAGCCCAAAGCCAAACATTCGCTTGATATACGCCATCATATCATGCGTCAGCACAAAGCCCTGCACCACCAAAAAACACGCAAGCGGCATGGTCAGCCGCCCCACAAAGTGCATAAGCTGTGCCATTGTGCTGTCTGTCGGTACAAACACCCACGCAATATGTCCAAGCGTCATCGCCATCATCATAATAAGCTTGATTCTGTCTATATAGGATAATTGATTGATTTTAGGCATTTTTGGCAAATCACTCATCACAAAACCTGTCACTATAACACAAAACTGCTTTGACAAAACAAAAAAAGAGACCCTGACGGATCTCTTTTTATTCATCACAGTTGAGCTCATCATAGCTTATTGAGCATATACCGCCACTTCAACTTCCACACGGCGGTTTGGCTGCAAGCAGTCAATGGTGATTTGCTTGTTGCGATTGTCGCTGCACTGCTTGACAGGGTCGCTTTCGCCTGCACCAGTCGCCCACATCACAGAGGCATCCACGCCACGATCCGCCAAGTAGCTGCGTACCGTTTGAGCTCTTAGTAATGACAAATTCATGTTGTACATATCATCACCAAAACGGTCGGTATGTCCTGTAATCATCACCTGCATACGTCCTTTTTGGTCGTATTCGGCAAGCTTGTCTGCCAAAGCATTGAGCTGCGGAATGCCTTGTGGCAACATATCTTCACGCTTGTATTTGTCAAAATAGAACAAAGCGTCGGCAGATAGATTGATTTTTTCATTGATGATGGGGGCACCGACCACCACAGGTTTGATTGGATTGTCTGGCTGCAAGGGCTTGACGTAATTCACGCAATCTGCAGGCTTCCAATAAAACTCTTGACCTTTGTATTCTTTGTCAAAAATCACCTTGTATTGGCAAATCTGCACGCTTTCATCAGGGCGATAAAACTTCATAATATAATCCCACTCACGAGCGTGCTGTGCTTCGCTAAAATGCGGACGACCGATGAGCTGATACAACTCATCTTTGGCGACACCTGCACGGATTTTGGCAAGGTTTTCGCTATTTGGGAACTGACCGTCTTTTTGCCAAGCGTCATCAAGCTCTGGGAATACAATATCTTCGTGCTTGACCGTGCCCTCATCACTGATACCACTGCTCAAATACTTGGTGCCCATACAGCCTGTCATCGCCAAAATCGCAACCGTACTGGCGGTTAATTTCACTAAATTTTTCATCATAAAGTCCTAAATAAGTTTTAATTCATGGATAAAACCGATATCCGCCACAGCAGATATCGGCATGGTGATTAGAAGTGGAAACCTGCACCCACTGCCGCACCTGCGTTACCGCGCGTGTCGGCAGAGCCGCTGATTTTGAGCACCCAACGACCGTTGTCAGACAGCTTGGACAGACCAACAGCCACCGCACCCTCGCCATTATAAGTGGCGATACCACCTGTCAGCATAGACTTACCAGGGATGTAAGCTTGTGGCAAGGATGCCATCGCCATCGCTGATGACACGCCAGCATTGGCATCGTCTTCCACATCGCCGATACGAGCGTCAATGTGATTTATGCGATTACCCAAGCCATCTGCCACCGCATACAACTGACTGCCGTTGATGGCGTCGGTGGATGTCGCTGAAATCTCACCTGCGGCAACGTTTTGGATGCGGCGTTCATTGCCTGAGGCACCGACCGATACCGCACCATTGGCAGTCGCCCCCTCAAAGCCACCATAAGTCATATTGCCCACAGTCGCCGTCTCAACCGTACCAGTCGCCCCTGCCGTGGTCGCTGATACACCTTCACTACCATCGGTATTTAAGGTTTTACCTGCGTTGGCGGTGATGGCAGTGTTGTTACCCAGGGCCACAGAGTTTTCTGCCACGGTGGTGACGTTATTACCCAATACAAAGGTGTTTTCGGTATTAACTTCATTGTTATTACCCACAACATAAGCATAATCAGCCGTTACTTTGTTTGGATCACCAAAGGCACCAGAATGATTGCCAGTAACCACATTACCAGTACCGATGGCGATAGACTGACTGCCTGTGGCTTGAGACTGATCACCAATAGCGATGGACTGCTCAGCTGCGACGGTTTGATTACCGATGGATACTGAGCTTGTGCCAACAGCATGTGCCTCATTCCCTATCGCTACAGCATTGTCGCCATCAGCGGTTGTTTTGTAGCCAATTGCGGTAGACATAGAACCATTGGCTTGTGACTGAACTTCATCTTCACCGCGCCGACCGCCCACGCTACGCTCACCACCATTAAAGCTTAAATATTTAGTACCTTGCTCATTAATGTTTTTAATAGCGGTCAATACTGAGTTGGTTTCAACTGTACCACCTTGTGCAGCGTCGTACGTACGTAAGGCATCACCTGCAGTAATATCATCCACTTGTGTACCATCTTCATAGGTAATCTTGTTACCTTCGCCATCAGTTACAATGGTATTAACAGTATCACCACCTATCACTTTATTGTTATTGGTGATACTGGTGTTGATGTTGTTAATTGCCTCATTCAACTGATCCACATTCACCGCATCAGTGCCATCGGTACCCTTAGCAACATTGGTGATTTTATCGCCATTCATGTTGATACCGTCACCATTAATGGTTGGACCATTGGTGATGGCAACACTGTCAAAGCTGACATCTGCCTTGGTGGCGACACTGATTTTGTTGCCGTTTTGCGTGATGGCGATGTTTTTGCCTGCATCCACCGTGATGGTCTCTGATGGATTAACCAGCTCTTCGGTTGTACCACTCACTGTGCCATCTGAAGCCGAGGTGGTCAGCTTAAAGCCCGAGTTGTTAATCGCATTGGCGATATCACCTGCCGTTGCCAGTGCATCTGTATTGGCAGGGGTATTTACCTTACCATCGGTAGTGGTCAGCGGTGTGGTGTTCGCCTTGATTGCACCTGTGGTCGCATCTTTGGTGATGGTCGTACCATCCACATTGACCGATACATCATAGACATTGGCACCTTTTGCATTTTGCGTAGTGGTCACAGTCACCGATTTGTCGTTTGATGTCACCTCTTCTTTGGAGGCGGCAATGCTGGTGTTGATGTTATTCACCGCTTGATACAACTGACTGCCATTGACCGCATCGGTTGAAGTGGCAGTCACATCGCCAGCAGCAACGTTGGTAATCTTCGTGGCATTGCCGTCTTTATCACCGACTTTGATGTTGTTGCCATCGTTGGTGATTTTTGGACCATCATTAAACTGCACGCTGTTGATGTTGATGTCTTTTGCCAAATCATAAGTGATGTCGCTACCCGTACGGCTAACAGTTAAGTTGTTGCTACCAGCTTTGAAGGTTACAGTATCACTTGGGTTGATAAGCTCAGTGCCTGTTGTGCCATCTGCTGCCAGTTTCCAACCAGAATTGTTAATCGCATTGGCAATATCACCTGCCGTTGCCAGTGCATCTGTATTGGCAGGGGCATTTACCTTACCATCAGTAGTGGTCAATGGTGTGGTATTGGCTGTGATTTGACTGGTTGTCGTACCTGTTACTGGATCGGTGACCGTCTTAGTGGTGATGGTTGTACCATCCACATTGACATTGTATTTAACCGTACTTGACTTACCGTCAGTAGCAGTCTCCACAACAGCCGTGGTGCCTGTGCCATCCACAAAGTTCACGGTGTCATAAGGCTTAACAAAGTCTTTTGCTGTACCGTTGTTTTGTAGGTTAAAGCCTGAATTTAGGATGTCGCCCACAGTAGCGGCATTGTTCACATTCAACGGATTGCCTTGGGCATCTACTGGTAGGGTTTGTGACTTGGTTACCGCATTGCCATTTGGATTATA
>JBGXSA010000034.1:0-6516 GCA_041811915.1 Moraxella sp.
ACAATCTAAACGCATTCTTGGTAAATATTTGTGTTTTGATAAAAAACATTTCCATTTGTTTTTAAAAGAATGTGAGTTTAGATTTAACTATGGGACACCATCTGATAAGCTTAAAATCTTGAGAAAATGGTGTGAAATTTAGATCTAATCTACGTCAGCCCCAATTAGAAAATAGTATTTTCTTGGAAGTGATGGTTTTCAGGTAGCCTGAATCTCAAACCACCCAATTCTCCAACCTTAACCCACTCACGCGCTCAAATTCCCTTAAATTGTTGCTAACCAAAACCAATCCGCAACTACGCGCATGACCTGCAATCAGCACATCATAATGCCCAATCGGTGTACCTTTTTTGGCTAATTCGGCGCGGATTTCAGCCGCATGAGTAGCCGCCTTATCGTCAAAATCAAGCACTTCCAACCGTGCCGCCAAACCTTCTATCAGTGCCAACGATTTACTGGGGTTATTGGATTTCTCTGCACCGTACAATAATTCATTCAAAACAATCGTGCTGATACACAAATGATGTTGATGTTGCTGAAATTTTCCCGCACCGTAGCAGGATTATTCTTAATCGTGTAAATGCAAATATTGGTATCCAACATATAGCGCAACATGATTAAAAATCCTCGCGTTCGGCTTGAAAACTGGGTTCGCGGTCGGGGAAATCCACTTGTGGCAGTTGCGCGAACCAGTCGTCCCACAAATTTTCGCTGGGTGTCAGCAAACGTGTTTTGCCTAATACAATCACTTCTACTTTTTTCACATTGTCAGGAAAGGCAACCGCTTTGGGCAAACGCAATGCTTGGGTTTGATTGCTTTTAAAAATAGTGGCTTGGGTCATGATATATACTCCTTGCAAATACATCTAATGAGTTTAACATAATTTTCAAGCTGCCTGAAAAATTATTTCCCCAAGCTATCCCACTCTTTCAACAACCTTTTCACCGAAACAGGATGAGGTGTTTTCAACTCCTGCGCGAACAACGACACGCGCAATTCCTGCAGCTGCCAATAAAACTGCACCACGTCTTTTAGAGTTTTTTTTGCCACATCAGATGCAGCTCTATAGAAATGTGCTTGAAGTTCATAACAGGTTGGCTAAAATTCATATCTTAACGCTCTAAATAGCTTTTCTTTGTTTAGAAAACTTATTCTAACCCAAAAACCCCAAAAAACAAAACATCTTAGCAAATCCAAAAAAACAAAAAAGCCCAACCGAAGTTGAGCTTAAATAATGGTGGCGATGAAGAGACTTGAACTCTTGACCTCACGATTATGAGTCGTGCGCTCTAACCAGCTGAGCTACATCGCCATTTAGGGTGCAAATTATAGCACAGATTGACGACTTGTCAAGACGATTGCTGGGATAATTTGCAAAAATTATCGGCAAAGACAAGGCTTTAACCATCTGAATGCGCATTGTTTTTGACAAACTGTTCAAATGCCGCCTCATCAAAGCCAACGAGCAGCCGATTGTGCTCATCGCTCAGAATTGGGCGCTTGATCATACTGGGCTGATTCATCATAAGCGACAGCGCAAATTTAGTATCGTGCAGAGCTTTTTGCTTGTCGTCATCGCTGACTTTGCGCCAAGTCAAGCCTTTTTTGTTCAAAATAACATCCAAACCTTCGCGGCGCACCCAATCTGCCAAAACCTCTTTGCTGATAGGCTCTTTTTTGTAGTCAAAAAATTCATAAGCTGCGCCCAATTTATCCAATGTCTCAAAGGCTTTTTTCATGGTTGCACAGTTTTTGATGCCATAGATGGTAATCACGCAGTCGCTCCTTGCTCTAATGTCATTTGCACAAATGTTGTTCATCAAAAGCAAAGCCCAAACCGATGTCAGCTTGGGCTTTTAAAAAAATTGGCAGACCGATAAGCCGAATTCTGTCGTGAACGGTCATTCATCTAGGCGCACCGTCGCCGATACGCTCAAGCAACCTACCCGTGTTCTAGGCGGGCAACCCATTGAACACCTATTTGGTCTTGCTACGAGTGGAGTTTACCTTGCCATGAGCTGTTGCCAGTCATGCGGTGCGCTCTTACCGCACCGTTTCACCCTTACCCACATCATAAAAGAAGTGTGGGCGGTCTATTCTCTGTTGCACTTGTCGTCAGATTGCTCTGCCCAGCCGTTAGCTGGCACTCTGCCCTGTGTAGTTCGGACTTTCCTCTCTTTGATTGCAAATTTAACAATGGCTTGATTAAAAGCTTAAAGATAAATCTGCTCAAACAGCGACCGTTTGATCTACCAAGATTCATTATATCAGATTTTTATGTGTGATGATAGTTAAATGGTGATGATGGTTAAATGATAAATTGTCGCAAAACAAAAGCCACCAAAGTTATCATAAGGTGGGGTGATAACTTCAGTGGCTTGCTATTGGATTGATTGCTCAATCCGTGTCCTTACTGTTCATTCCATCGTATCAGCGTATCATCCATGTTGCCTAATCCTTAGGCTCTTTCCGTTTGCTGATGTGTGTATTATGCATGAATTGACTTGACGGCACAAGCTGCAAAAAACGTCAATGTGTGTAAGATATTTCCTACAAAACAACAACGATTTGTTGCTTAAATGAATTTATAACGACATTTAAAACGCCCAAACCGATGACAGTTTGGGCGCTTCATACAATCAATGCTCTATTTGAGTCTCAGGATTGTTCTTTTTGTGGCGGATGGAGGCAATGATTGCCCCAACAATAAACGCCACGCCAATCAGCCCTGTGATAATCTCAGGCACATGAAATCTCATGGACAGCAGCATGATAAACGCCAACGCCCCAATGGCATAATGTGCACCGTGCTCCAGATAAATAAACTGGTCAAGCGTGCCTTTTTCCACCAAAAAGATGGTCATAGACCGCACAAACATCGCACCAATGGCAAGCCCTAGCATGATAATCACCACGTCGCTTGTGATGGCAAACGCCCCAATCACACCATCAAAACTAAACGAAGCGTCAAGCACCTCTAGGTACAAAAAGCCCGCCATACCGCCTTTGGCAATGGCAGACAAGGGCTTGCCGTCCTTGTCAAACATGGGCTCATCGCTGCTGCCTTCTAGCATACTGGACAAGACATTGACGCCCAAATACACCAAAATGCCAAAAAAGCCCGCCATCAGTACCGCCGATTCATACGCTGCATCCACCCAAGACAAGGACAACAGCAAAATCAACATCGCCACAAATACGCTCATGGCGTCCACCTTGCCAAAGCGTGCCAATTTGCGTTCAAGCCAGCCAAACCAATGCACATCTTTGTCATCAAAGACGAAATTCAAAAACACAAGCAGCAAGAACATACCACCAAAGGCGGCAATCTCAGCATGATGTTCCATAAGCTTGGCGGAGTATTCTGTGGGGTTGTTGAGTGCCAGCTGCACCACCTCCACCATGCCCATGTCGGCAGTCACCGCAACAATGACAATCGGAAATACCAAACGCATGCCAAACACCGCAATGAGCATACCCACGGTCAAAAAAATGGTCTTCCAAAACTTATCCCAGTGCTTGAGCACCGAGGCATTGACCACGGCATTATCAAAGGATAAAGACACCTCCATCAAGGCGAGCACAAAGCAGATAAATAGGGCGGTCATCATCGCCCCCATGCCGCCATGACTGTAGCCCCAGTAGCCTGCCAAGATAAGGGCGACGATGGTAAAGACAATATCAAATTTAAAATGTTTCATAAAATGGTTACAGTATCGGTTGATCTTAAGGGTAAAATAAACAAAACTTGCTATCTTAAATGAAAACCGCCCAAAAAGCCAGTAAAATAACCAAAAATTTAGTTATTTTTATGGATTGATTAGATTTAATTAACATTGATTGAGTTTTTGGAATTTGGCAAGCAGCTCATCGGCGGTTTCGGGGTAATTGGGGTCTTTGGGAATGCAATCCACAGGGCAAATGGCGACGCATTGCGGCTCATCAAAATGCCCAATGCATTCGGTGCACAACTCAGGGTTGATGACATAAATCTCATCGCCTGCATAAATGGCGTCATTGGGGCAGGCAGGCTCGCAGACATCGCAGTTGATACATTCTTCGGTGATTTTAAGTGCCATGGTTTGTTTTAAATTCTCTGAATGAATTAAATTGTTTGGATAAAATGAGTGGTCGCTGTGTCAGTGATTAAAAGTTTAAGTGATTAACAGTTTACATTTGTTAGCATTGCTTGTATTTATCAAGACTTTTCAATTATCAAAGCTTTTCAATTATCAAAGCTTTTCAATTATCAAAGCTTTTTAATTATCAAAGCTTTTTAATTATCACGACTTTTAAATTGTCAAAGTTTTGATTTATCAAGGATTTAAAGCCCTCAAAGCTGTTTGAATTTATCAATCAAGGCATTTTGCACAGTCGGGGCGACAAATTTATGCACATCGCCACCAAGCTTGGCAATCTCACGCACAAAGGTGGATGAGATGAATGAGTATTCTTGGGCGGGGGTCAAAAACACCGTCTCAAACTGCCCATCAAGCTCTCGGTTGATGTTGGCAAGCTGAAATTCATACTCAAAATCGCTCACCGCGCGCAGTCCACGCAGCACCGCAGTGGCGTTATGCTCTTTGAACAACTCCACAAGCAAGCCCTCAAAGCCCACCACGGTCACATTGGGCAGATGTTTGGTGCAGTCTTGGGCAAGGGCGATTCGCTCTTCAATACTAAACAGCGGTTTTTTGTGGTGCCCGATGGCGATGGCGACAATTACGCTGTCAAACAGGCGACTGGCTCGGTTTAATAAATCAATATGCCCAAGCGTGATGGGGTCAAACGTGCCAGGGTACAAAACTTTGGTATAAGAGGGGCTATTGGTTGTCATGAGTGATTTGCCATAGATTGCTGTTCGGTTTTGTGGGTGCGATAGGCAAGTTTCCACGGCGATTTGCCATAAAACGAGCCGTTTAATTGCGTCTGCTCAATCAAATATTCACGAAATTTTAAATAAAAATCATAATCAGGCGGCACAAGATTGCCCCAAAACTCATCCAAGCTTAGCTGGCTTGAGAGTTTGGGCAAATCATACAAAGCACGCCCTGTGATTTTGGTCGGTTTTTTGTGATAAATGGCTTGCAAGGCGGTGGTGGAGTTGATGGTGATAAAGCCTTGGCAGCGTTTGATGAGGCTTGGCAGGTGCAAATCGCAGCCATAAAATACTCGCCCTGACAGCCCAAGCTTTTGGGCGGTGTCATCAATCAACGCACGATAATTGCGATGACCACGGTCAAGCGGGTGGTGCTTAAAGACCAGTTGTGTTGTGTTGTCTTGGCTTTGGCTTGTGTATTTGGCAAAGCTTGTCATCACCTCAACAATAAAATCCTCAACATCACAATAATCGCTGTGGTGACTGATTTGTGAGTCATTGTGCACTTGCAGTGCCACCAAAAAATATGGTGTATCGCCTTTCGTCAGCTGTTTTTGGAGCAATTTGTCGGGCAGATAGCCGATGAGTTTACGCCAAGGGGCAACAAGCCATGCCACCGCCTCTTGCCAGATGGACAAGCCACGATAATGACGATAGTGGGGGTAGGCGGATTTTTTTAAAAAAACCACCGCATAATAAATGATGCTGGCAAGACACAAACGCCAAAAACGATTGTCGGTATAGGCAGGTTTGTCGTGGGCGTAGCTCAGCTTGTCAATGGCACTGATGTCAAGCTGTGAATAGCCATTAATGCCGTGCTCTTGCAAGGTGATGTAATCAGGACGCAAATAGCCCTCTTCAAAGACAAAAAACGCCACATTTTGCTTTTGGCAGACGTCTTTGGCGATGGTGTGATGAGGGCGGCAGTCATTAAAACAAACGATGGCATCTATTTGATTTTTTTGAATAAATTCACTCAAAAAATCATCAAAATCGCCAAGCTTTCCGCGATAAGCGGTGGCGTTTTTTTTGTCGCAATAAAAAAACTCATCCCCTGCATTTAAGTTGATTTTTTTGACCACTTTGCCTTCTTGGCTTAAAAATTTGCCAAAACGACAAAAAAACGTCCCCATCTTGCCCTGTAAGAGCAAAATTCGCTGATGGCTAAGCAGGTGGTGAAAAGAGGCGTTCATGACAAATCAAAAGACAAAGGACAAGGACGGACAATAAAAATCGCCCTATTATAACAGTTTATTGTAAAGGCTTTGCAGGTTTTGTGTAAATGTTGGTGAAAGTTTATGCAAGGTGTGAATGTAAGCGTAGCTTTTGGGTGTGATGAAAATGTTGGGTGTGGTAAAAGGCTAGAAAAATTAGGCTTTGCGTGTCCGTACCAGTCTTGTATTATAAGGCTTGTGGCGATGTAGCGTTAAAATGGGGCGTTGGGAGTTTTTTATTTAGTTGTTTGGGATAATGTGTTATTATACGACAAAGTAGTATAGGGCGTGTTGACATTTCACACGCTTTAAGAAAAAATGTTGAAAATTAGGATTTGGTCGTGCTTTTGGTGAAAAATAAGCTAAATCTTGCCTTTTGTCGTTAATAAATTTGCCAATATTATCATATTGGCTGCATTTAT
>JBGXSA010000035.1:0-6308 GCA_041811915.1 Moraxella sp.
ATGCAAAAAATTGAATGGGGTCCCAACTGGGAAGAGATTTTGGGTTCTGAATTTGCCAAACGCCGTATTGACAAAAACTTTGACAATGTGCAAGCCGACATTTATGGGCAATATGAAAACACCTTTATGATGTATCTGCCACGCTTGTGTGAGCATTGTCTAAACCCAACGTGTGTGGCGTCGTGTCCATCTGGGGCGATTTATAAACGCGAAGAAGACGGCATTGTGCTGATTGACCAAGACAAATGCCGTGGTTGGCGGATGTGTATTTCTGGTTGTCCTTACAAAAAGATTTATTACAACTGGAAATCGGGCAAATCTGAAAAATGTATTTTTTGTTATCCACGCATTGAGTCAGGTCAGCCAACCATTTGCTCGGAGACGTGCGTTGGGCGTATTCGTTATTTGGGCGTACTGCTCTATGATGCCGACAAAATCAAAGATGCTGCAAGCACACCAAACGAAAAAGACCTATACAAAGCACAGCTTGACGTGTTCTTAGATCCCAATGACCCCAAAGTCATTGAGCAAGCCCTAAAAGACGGCGTGCCGATGAGCGTGATTGAGGCAGCTCAAAAATCGCCTGTGTACAAGCTTGCGATGGACTGGAAGCTTGCCTTGCCGTTGCACCCAGAATACCGCACCTTGCCAATGGTATGGTATGTGCCACCACTATCGCCCATCCAAAACGCTGCCGAGGCAGGACAAGTGGGCATGGACGGGTTGATTCCTGATGTGGATAGCCTACGCATTCCGCTACGTTATCTTGCCAATATGCTGACTGCTGGCGATGAAGAACCTGTTCGCTTAGCACTTAAGCGTCTGCTTGCCATGCGTAGTTACAAACGCCTTGAGCTTGTTGAAAAACAAGACGCCAAAGCCGTGCTGGATGCTGTTGGCTTGACCAAGCTGCAAGTGGATGAGATGTATCGCTACCTTGCCATCGCCAATTATGAAGACCGCTTTGTCATTCCAACCGCCCACCGCGAGGAGGCGATGAGCGATGTGTTTGGTGAGCGTAACGGCTGTGGCTTTAGCTTTGGGCAGGGCTGTACAGGCGACAGCGACACCCATATGTTTGGACAACGCAAAACCAACCGCCGTGAGATGATTGACACGGTGCAGACTTGGGAGCTATAAATGGCAGATTTTAAATTATTAAAAGTGATAAGCCTGCTTATGGATTATCCAAGTTATGAGATTTTTGCCGATGATACGCTTGATGAATGCAAAAAAATTGTCAATTCATCAGTACTAATCAGCCCTGATGTACGCACTCAAATTGTTGATTTAATTGATTATTTACACAATTTGGGTGAGCTTGAGGCACAATCGGTCTATGATGGCTTGTTTGAGCGTGGGCGTAGCTTGTCCTTGTGGTTATTTGAACACGTGCATGGCGAAAGCCGTGATCGTGGGCAAGCCATGGTGGATTTGATGGCTCAATACGAGACGGCAGGCTTTGAGATTGGTGTCAAAGAGTTGCCTGATTATTTGCCCATGTATTTAGAATTTTTGGCGTACAAAGCAACCACGCTTGATGATGATATTGAAATTCGCATGGATATCAATGACATCAGCCACATCATCACACTGCTTGGGGCAAGGCTCAAACAGCGGCACAGTCCGTATTTGGCACTGTTTTGTGCATTGTTACAAATCGCTGGCAAGCCATTAACTGTTATTGATGATGAGATTGCCAAATTGACAGGCGAAACGGCCGATGACACCAAAGACGCCATGGACAAAGAATGGGAAGAAGAAATGGTGGATTTTTTGGGTGCCAAACAAGAGGCACGCTGTCCAACAAGCACCACCCAAACACACATTGCCCAGACGTTGGCACGCCAAGCCCAAAACGACAGCGAAGTGCCTGTACACTGGGTTGGCTTTGATCATGCCAAACGGACAACACAAGGAGCAACTTTATGAATACCTTAATTGCAGAAAACTGGTGGCACGTTTTTTTATTCGGCATTTATCCGTATATCGCCTTGACGGTGTGCGTGCTTGGCTGTTGGGCAAGATTTGATTTGTCGCAGTACACATGGCGTGCAGGTTCAAGCCAAATGCTGTCGGATAATTATATGAGAATCGCCAGTAACCTATTTCACGTTGGCATTATTGTGGTGCTTTTGGGGCATTTTTTTGGGATGTTTACACCGCATTTTGTCTATGAGCGGTTTATCAGTGCCCCACAAAAGCAATTGGTCGCTGTGATTGTTGGTGGGATTGCAGGTGTGTTGTGCCTGATTGGGCTTGTGATGCTGATTTGGCGACGTTTTACCAATCCACGCATTAGCCATACGTCCACCTTTGGCGACAAAATGTTGCTTGTGATTATCTTGGTACAGCTGCTCATGGGGCTTGGCACGATTTGGTCGTATCCTGCACACAAAGATGGTGAGCTTATGCTAAGCCTTGCCGGCTGGGCACAAAACCTTGCCATTTTACGCCCTGTGTATGCCGCATCTTTGGTGGAAAATGCCGGCATGATTTATAAGCTGCATATGTTTTTGGGCACCACCTTGATTTTATTGGTGCCATTTACACGGCTGATTCACATCATCTCTGCCCCAATTTGGTATCTGGGCAGACGCTATCAAATCGTCCGACAAAAAACGTCGCAGTGAGTGTTTTAATATAAAACCATAAGGGTAAAAACCTTATGGTTTTTTGTTTTGTAAGGCATTTAAAATTAAAGCGTTTTTGTTTGCCAACCCCGCCAATTTATCTGCCTACATCTCTGCAGCAGCCTTAAATCCCAATCACGATAAACCCATCACCCTTGTTGCCAGCACAACCCATGATACTGTTTTAGGTGGCACACATAAGCTTATCATAGAAGCCAATGCAGGCAATGATTTGATTGTTGGTAGCAACCAAGCAGACACCATTTATGCAGGACAAGGTGATGATGTCATCTATGGTGACAATATTTTTAACCTACATTTTAGAATTTCTAACAAAATGCTTGACAACAATAAAATAAAACACTACCATAATTAATAAACATATGTATATTAAATTAAATAATCAATGACTAATCACCATGTCCCATTCCGACACCCTCCAAGACTGGCTTGTTTCTAATCGTCTGTATGAAGATAATCTGTTTTATTATGCTTTGATTATCCTTGTTTGGTTTTTTATAGGATTTTGTTTTCTTGGTTTTGAAATTAATGGCTATAGTCAAACTCAAAACCTATTCTTTAATTTTGTATTTTACCTATTTATCTGTGCCATGATGGCATTGTGTCCTTTTTGGTTTAAGCTGTTTTTTGGTAAAACTCATACTGCCAAAAGAGAGCAAGAACTACAACAAGCCTTAGATGATCTTGATGAATATGACAGAGCAGAAGTAGAAGCCGAACTTCTTCATACAGGCGGTCTTGCTATGCGACCTGTTCAAAGATGGGCATTGGTGTTTTTGGGTTCATATTTTTTATTTGAAGTGTTTTTTATTTCAGCTTGGGTGAAGGACTTGGCGTTGGTGTGGGAGCCAAAATGGGCAAGTATGCTGATTGAGTGGGTGCGAGCCAATACCAACTTACCACCACTAAATGTGGATAGAAAGCTGTTTTTGTTGAAAATTCATTCATCTAGCGACGAATTACTACGCACCATGTATGCCACAGAAACTGAGTTTTTGGATTCAGATTTTGGCAAATCAAGCTTGTTGTTTCATTTTATAAGAGCTTTAAATTTCCCTCTCATTTTTATTTCAACTTACTTGATATTTTCTAAAATTATTGGTTGGAGTGGAGCTAATAAATTTAAAATGCATTATCAAAAGATTAGATTTTTTGATAATATAAAAAATTTTTTATGGCTATCATTTCTTATGTTTTTTTTGCTTATAATGTTATTTGGAGGTGTGGGTAAATTATTAATAGATATTGAAACCACTGCAACCATGTTGTTAAATATATCTTCTTGGGTGGATAATTTTTTCTTCAATATTGGGCATTTATTTTTTGTTATTACATTATTTATTGCTAATGCTTTTTTTAAAACAGGATTGGCATTAGTAATATCAATAACTAATTTAATTAAACATTTATTATCAACTAATTAGAGAGATTTTGTATGAGTAACTTAACAGGTCTAGTAGACAGCTACTATTTTGAAGAGTTTCGCAAAGTGTTTGAAAAACATTCTTTTGGTTCATTGACGGATAAGGACAACAGTGATTATGAAAAAATTTGGGAGGCGGCGTTTAGCAATCAAGCAAAGTTAGTAGCACATGTTGTATTTGAAACTTCACTCAAATATCTAAGTGACAATAAGATGATTGAAGCAACAAAGCATAAATATCCTGACATTGTTCAGATTGAAATGTTGGTGATTCAGGTCAATCACATGAAATCAAACCTAGAAGCACTACGATCTTCACAGTTTGTAAAACATCCAGAATTTAATCAAATAGAGCTAAAATTCAAAGAACAGGTTGCCGATTTGCAAACAGCCATACAACTGCTTGCCGATGATAAAAACATCAATATCAATGTCAAAGAAGATGATTTGACCACCACGCTTGATAAACTGGTCGGTCAAGGCTATGGCAAACTTTTTAATGACAGTATGGATAAGCTATTTAAATATAATGATTATATTAAAATGGTGTACAATACTTTTGATAAAGACATGCCAAGCGATACAAGTAAACAAGCGGATTATTTAAAAGATGCCCTTAACTTCATTCCAAAGTTATCAGGCGGAGCGTTTGTTGAAGGTTCAGCAGGACTGCTCTATGGTGCAAAACAAGGAGCGGTCAGTCTAAGCAGCATGGTACAGTCCGAAGGACTAAAATACCTTGAGAGTCTTGCTCAAAAAATACCTGCCATCTCTGCCAAGGGTGTTGTCGGCATATTGTCTCGTAGTGTCATTACAGGCATATTGACGGATGTGAGTTATAAGCTTGGCTATGCTTTTGGTAAATGGATGTTTACAGAAGGCTTTGATGCGGTATTCGGCAAAGAACTCTACGAAATGGACTGGTTTATTAACTTCACGGATACTGCCTACTCCACCATCTTCCAAGACTTAACAGGCACAGAACTCAACGCCGTCATTGCTTTTAATACCATGGTACTAGGCAACTTTGTCAATAATCAAGGCAAATCTGTGGTGATGGAAGATACCGCCATTTTGTTTAGTGCTGACGATTATAAGGAAATGAGCTTTGAAAAAGCTCTGCATATCTATAAAACCCTATACAAAGCCATCACAGGCACAGACAGTGTTGACAACATCACCACTGCTGATGACATGATTAAGTCAATGGAGCAAGCCTACCCATTCTTTAAAGAGATGCGTGGCAAGACCATGATCATTCCACAAAGCTTTAAAGAAACCACTAATTATAGCGAGCTTACCCTACAAGACAATGACTTAGCAAAAGCCTATCGTTTTTCATTAAAGCACCTACTGCCAATGGTGATTACCAATTTAGACTATTCTAAATACAACCAAAATGGTGAGTTAGATCTGTATTCCAAAGACAACCCCAATGGCATGACTAAAGAATATCTAGAAACTAGAAATGAAATGTTAGGTTTTAAGCTTCAGTATTCTGATATGGATATTGATTATGACGATAAACTACAAGTATTGGGTTTACTGCCCTTACCAGTTGTTCAAGGCGACCACATCTATCACGACCTAGACAGCAAGCTAAAACTAGACATTGATGGTGTTGATATTGCTGGCAATCATTATTACATCTTTGGTGGAAAAGATAACGATACAATTAAAGGCGGTGCCATCTCTGATAAATTATTCGGCGGCACAGGCAACGACACCCTAATCGGCAATAGCGGTAACGACTATCTAGAAGGCGGTCAAGGCTACGACACCTACCACATTGCTGACCACGATACCATTTTTGATAGTGATGGCAAAGGTGAGATTGTGTTTAGCGGTGGGTGGTTTAAAGATGCTGCCGCCCTTCCAGAGAGTTTTAAAAAGATAACAGATAGCTTATGGCATGGTACAGATGAAGAAGGTAAAGTTATTTATATCGCCATTAAAGAACGTATAGATTCCAATGATTTAAAAATTATAGATTTAACCCATGATCATACCGCCACCCTCAAAGACTTCTTCACCATAGCCTCTCAATCTGACAACACCCTATCTTTTTTAAACATCCATCTAGAACATACACCGACATCCACAACCAAAAGCTACGATTTGTTTGCCAACCCCGCCAATTTATCTGCCTACATCTCTGCAGCAGCCTTAAATCCCAATCACGATAAACCCATCACCCTTGTTGCCAGCACAACCCATGATACTGTTTTAGG
>JBGXSA010000036.1:0-30192 GCA_041811915.1 Moraxella sp.
ATATCAGGCTTGGACAGTAGCAGACGGCACAGCGCCACACGGCGTTTTTCACCACCTGATAGCTTGGATACATCCGCATCCCATGGTGGTAGGCGTAGTGCATCGGCAGCTTTTTCAAGCTGGGTGTTTAGGTTGTGCGCATCCCATGCTTGGATGATGTCTTCCATCTTGCCTTGTTCGGCGGCAAGCTTATCAAAGTCCGCATCAGGCTCGGCATACTCAGCATAAATCTCATCAAGGCGAGCCAAAGCATCCAGTGCTTCACGCACGCCATCTTCCACATTGCCACGCACATCTTTGTTGGGGTCTAGCTGTGGTTCTTGGGGTAGATAGCCGACTTTGATGCCTGCTTGTGGGCGAGCCTCCCCATTAAATTCGGTATCCACGCCTGCCATGATACGAAGTAGGGTAGATTTACCCGTACCGTTTAGACCTAGGACACCGATTTTGGCACCTGGGAAAAATGACAGACTGATGTCTTTTAGAATTTCACGCTTTGGGGGAACAATTTTTGACACCTTGTTCATGGTGTAGATATATTGAGCCATAAATTTCCTGTTTAAATTGCAATAAAAAGCTTAACTGCTTATTATCGCATGGTTTGGAATGTGGGGCAATAAAAATCCACCTTATGAGTGGATTTTGAGGCAGTTTGTTGGCTATAAACAAATAAAAGTGTGGCAGCTTTTTTTAGCGCCGCTTTCTTGTCCGTAACCATCCATCATGCTGCGACAGCCTGTCAGCATTAAAATGATTGCAACAGCAGCAACAAGGTTTAGTTTTATAGATGTTTCTTAATAAAAAGATGAATCGTTGCCCAGTCATCATTATACAAGATGGTTTTGGATGTTGGTAATAAAAATTTAACACGCGCAATGATTTAACAAGCGCTATGATGTCTTGATATTTTTGTAGCAAATTTGCTTAAGATTATTGCTTTTTTGCCAAAATGTGGCGCGTTTTTTACAAAATATTTTTGATTACCCTATTGATATTATCTATTGTTTGATTTAGTATAATTGAAATCCTTAGCAAGCTTTGAGTTTGTGTGTAAGACAAAGAGGGAGTTTTGTCTAAGGCAAGACATTTGAATGTAAATTGTAAATGTGTTTTGGTAAGTTTTATTATGATTTGCCAAACTTGCATTGATTGTGGATTTAAAGGAGTATTTATCATGCAATCCATCCAAAAAACCTCTCTTTGTGTCGCTGTTTTGACAGGCAGCATGGCGCTTAGTGCGTGTAACAAACCACAAGAAGCGACCACCACCGCAGATAACAGCCCAGCCCAGCCACAAACTGGCGCACCTGCACAAGGCACCCTTGATAAAATCAAAAAATCAGGTGAGATTGTACTGGCTCACCGTGACTCATCTATTCCGTTTTCTTATATCGCAGACAAGCCCAACGAGCCTGTCGGTTATGCCCATGATTTACAATTAAAAGTGGTGGAAGCGGTCAAGCAAAAGCTGAATATGCCCGACCTAAAAGTGCGTTACAACCTTGTCACCTCACAAACACGTATCCCACTGGTCCAAAACGGTACAGTGGACTTGGAGTGTGGCTCAACCACCAACAATCCAGAGCGTCAACAGCAAGTGGATTTTTCGGTGGGCTTTTTTGAAATTGGCACACGTTTATTGGTTGCCAAAGATTCTGGCATTAAAGATTTTGCGGATTTAAAAGGTAAAACACTAGTCACCACCGCAGGTACAACCTCCGAGCGTTTTATCAAGCAAGAAAATGACGCCAAAAAAATGGGTATCAACATCGTTTCTGCCAAAGACCACGGCGAGTCGTTTTTGATGCTTGAAAATGGTCGTGCAGCTGCCTTTATGATGGATGATGTGCTGTTAGCAGGTGAAAAAGCCAAAGCCAAAGATCCAAATAAATGGGAAATTGTTGGCACGCCTCAATCTTTTGAGATTTATGGCTGTATGGTGCGTAAAGGCGACAGCGAGTTTAAGACTGTTGTGGATGATACGCTAAAAGCGACCTATGCCTCAGGCGAAATCAATGATATTTATAACAAATGGTTTATGAATCCAATTCCACCAAAAAATGTCAATATGAATTTCCCAATGAGTGACAATCTAAAAGCATTGTTGGCTGCTCCGCATGATAAAGCAGAGCCACAAGCTGCGACCGCAACAGCACCAGCAGAAGCTTCTGCACCTGCTGAAGCAGAAGCACCAAAAGCACAATAAACGTGCTGTTTGGGCGTGAGACTAACGTTCTATAAGTTTGAGCGTTAGTCTTATTTTTTGTGGTGATGGTTGGGTTTTGGCTGTTTTGCTATGTATTGATTGCTACAATCCATTGACATCATCATAAATCTTAGGTGATGGGGGAAATTATGAATTATACTTGGAATTGGGGCGTATTGTCGCAGTCTACAGGCGTGGGCAGTGAGTTGTATTGGCACTGGCTTGCCAAAGGGTTTGGTTGGCTACTTGTCATCGGTACGGCAGGCTGGGTATTGGCACTGATTATCGGTACGATTTTGGGCATCATGCGTACATTGCCAGATACCAATGCTGTCAATAAATTGGCACGGTGGATTGGCACGGCGTATGTGAGTTTTTTTAGAAATGTACCGCTGTTGATTCAGCTGTTTTTTTGGTTTTATGTCATGCCAACTTGGCTGTCTGATGGCTTGCAAAAATGGTGGCTACAAGAGTTGCACCCCAATACCTCCGCGGTGATTTCAGCAAGTATCGGTTTGGGGCTGTTTACCGCAGCACGGATTGTTGAGCAGGTGCGTACAGGCATTGAATCGCTACCAAAAGGTCAAGCCAATGCAGGCTATGCCCTAGGCTTTAAGACGTCGCAAGTGTATCGCTATGTGCTATTGCCACAGGCGTTTCGGGTGATTTTACCGCCGTTGTCGTCAGAGATGACCAACTGCTACAAAAATGCGTCTGTGGCGTCATTGGTGGGTGTGGCAGAGCTGATTAGCCAAACCAAAACCATCAGCGAATATACCCAAAATACAATTGAAGTGT
The DNA here is from genome assembly GCA_041811915.1 of Moraxella sp. Classification (GTDB taxonomy): domain Bacteria; phylum Pseudomonadota; class Gammaproteobacteria; order Pseudomonadales; family Moraxellaceae; genus Moraxella. The sequence goes on from JBGXSA010000036.1 coordinate 3,005, forward strand.
ATGCCTTTGCGACTTTGATTTATTTGGTGTTTAACTTAGCCATTATCTTTTTGATGACCAAATTGGAACAAAAATTGCGTATTAAAGGTCGGATTGATGGAGGTTTGGCATGAATTTTAGCGAATTACAAGCGGCAATGCCTGCCTTGATGAGTGGGGCTGCCATGACCGCAAAGGTGCTGTTTTTGGCAATCATCGGCGGTATGGTGCTTGGGACAATTTTGGCACTCATGAGATTGTCAAACAGTAAAATCATCTCAACCTTTGCCAAATTGTACGTCAATTTTTTTCGCTCGGTGCCATTACTGCTTGTGCTTATGTGGTTTTATTTTGCCGTGCCGATGGTGTACAAGCTTGTCACAGGGCAGTTTTTGACATTGGACACCGCCTTTGTGTCGTGTGTGGTGGCGTTTATGGTCTTTGAGGCGGCGTATTTTTCGGAGATTGTGCGTGCAGGTATTCAGTCCATTGGCAAGGGGCAGGTGAATGCTGCCAAAGCCCTTGGTATGAATTACAATCAAACCATGCGTTATGTGATATTACCGCAAGCCTTTAGAAAAATGTTTCCATTATTACTTCAGCAGTCCATTATTCTATTTCAAGATACCACGCTTGTGTTTGCCATTGGCTTGGTGGATTTTTTCCGTGCAAGCTATGTGCGTGGCGATTTGATGGGCTTTTTGACGCAGTACATTTTGCTGGCAGGGCTTGTGTATTGGATTGTCAGCTTTACATTATCTACGCTTGTCAATCATCTTAAAACAAAATTGAGAACTTCTTAATAAGGATAAAAACATGGCAATTGTAACCCAAATTGACGAAAAAACATGGATTAACGAATTTGGTGGACTTGTGTCAGACGCAGGTCACGAAAGCGATGAAATCATGATTAATATCAATAAAATCAGCAAATGGTACGGCGATTTTCAGGTATTGACCGATTGTACAGCACACGTCCACAAAGGCGATGTGACGGTGGTTTGTGGACCATCAGGCTCAGGCAAATCCACGCTCATCAAAACAGTAAACGGACTTGAGGCCTTTCAAAAAGGTGAGATTTTGGTAGATGGTATTTCGGTGGGCGATAAAAATACGGATTTGCCAAAATTGCGTAGCCGTGTGGGTATGGTGTTTCAGCATTTTGAGCTGTTTCCGCATTTATCCATTGCAGATAATCTAAGCTTGGCTCAAATCAAGGTGTTGGGACGTAAAGAAGACGAGGCTCAAAAAAAGGGCTTGTATTATCTGGACCGTGTGGGCTTGTCGGCTCATGCCAAAAAATATCCAGCTGAACTGTCAGGCGGGCAGCAGCAGCGTGTGGCGATTGCCCGTGCGTTGAGTATGGACCCCATTGCCATGTTGTTTGATGAGCCGACCTCCGCTCTTGACCCTGAGATGATTCAAGAGGTGCTGGATGTGATGATTGAGCTTGCGCGTGAGGGCATGACGATGATGTGTGTCACGCACGAAATGGGCTTTGCACGCCAAGTGGCAAATCGTATCATCTTTATGGATAAGGGTAATATTGTTGAAAACTGTAGCCGTGATGAGTTTTTTAGCGGTGCACGCAGTGAGCGAGCCAAAGACTTTTTGGCGAAGATTTTGAATCATTAGATTTAAATCATTGATGTTATGAATGATTAACAAAAATCTTATTCTTCCATTTAAAAAATGCGTTATAATTAAAAAACGCATTTTTTATTTGTACAAAAGTTAGGGAAAAAATTATGCAAATCATTCATAAAGCGGACAATCAACGTTTTGAGACGGTCATTGACGGCGTGACGGCTTATTTAAGCTATGTCAAAGTGAACGACAATACACTCAACTACAATCACACCATCGTGCCTGATAAGCTCAGCGGTCGTGGCGTGGGCAAGGCATTGGCAAAATTTGCCTTGGAATACGCACGCGATAATCAGCTTAACATTGTGCCAAGCTGTTCGTTCGTGGCTTATTTTATTGAAAAAAATCCAGAATATGCCGATTTGGTAGCATAACGACAACAAAACGCCTGATAAATTTGGGTGTTTTTTGTTTTATGGTTTTGTTTTAAAATGAATAGTTGTACATTTGTAATGTTACGCCATCAGGCTTTAAACCGTTTTTGTAATAATTGATTTTATTTAAAATTTATTAAAAAATTGTTGGGTGTCATTCTTCCACCGAGCTTACGAACAATTTATTTTTTATAAAAAATCAATGAGTTAAATAGAGTTGAGAATGGCGTAATGTTATAAAATTATAATTTTTTTGAGTGTTATAACAAGGATGATTTTATGAACAACGCCCTTTTTTATCTGACCAATCCGCCCTTTGATGTGCTGACAGACAGCGAGCGTGCACGGCTTGCCAAACACAGTCAAATCAGCTATTTGGAGCAAGATACGCCCATTCCAAACGAGTGGCACAACGATTGTTTTGTGATTATCAAGGGTAAATTAAAACACTATCAAGACGGCGAGCTGATTGCAGGCTTGCACGATGGCGATTGGTTTTTTAATAAAAACACCGAGGCAATCACTTCCGAGCAGACACTTTTGTACCGCCTAGATGGTGATGTGATTAATGAGATTGCCAAAACCAATGCTAAATTTGGCTCAACGCTGTTTGCTGATTTGTCCGCACGCAGTCAAGCTCAAAGCGAACGCCGAGCGTTTTCTGAAACGCAAAGCCTATTGTCCATTGCCATCAAAGATTTGCACGAGCACATCAAGCCTCCTAATTTTGTGGACAAAAACGCAAGCTTATATGAGGCGACTTGTGCGATGAATGCTGTACACGCCAAGCACATTTTGGTTGCCGATATGAGCCATCGGCACAAAATGGGCGATGTACCACGGTTTAATCATGAGCAGGTGGGTATGTTTACACAAGCTGATGTGTGCCGTGCAGTGGCAGATGGCTGTGATTTTAAGGCGACCAAAGTTGCTGATTATGCGTATTTTAAGGTGCAAAGCATTCATCACGAGCAAGACGTGGCAGAGGCACTGGTTGCCATGCTGGAAAAAAAAGTGCACCGCTTGCCCATTGTGGACGATGATGGGGGTATTTTGGCGGTGATTGGGCAGACCGAGCTTTTGAATTTTTTGAGCAATCACACGCAGATGATTGTGGTGCATATTGAGCAGGCAAAATCGTTTGATGAGCTTGCCGCTGCGGTGGAGATGATTGGTAAATACATCCGCCGTCAAGTGGCACAAGGCATGAAAGTGGGGCTCATTGGGCGGACTGTGCAAAGCCTAAATGCCCAAGTGTTTGCCAAATTATGGCAGCTGATTGTGCCCCAAGCGGTGTTTGATAATACGGCGGTGTTTGTCATGGGTTCGGAGGGGCGTGGCGAGCAGATTATGCGTACCGACCAAGACAATGCACTCATCATCAACGATGAATTTTTTGCAAACCCTGACAATCATGACCATAAAGACGCATTGCAACATTATGCCGATACGTTTAATGAGCAATTAAATGCGTTTGGCTATCCGTTTTGTGATGGCAAGATTATGATGAATAATCCGATGTGGCGACTGCCTTTGAGTGAGTTTAAGACTCAAATCAGTGACTGGTATCTAACGCCAGACAGTCAAAATATGATTTGGCTGGCGACCTTGTTGGACGCGCATTTTGTCTGTGGCGATAAAGCGTTGTTTGATGAATTGTACCGCCATACGATTGATTTTTATCAAGATTTTCATGGCAGTAATTTTATCAATCGCTTTGCTTTGCCCACTGTGCAGATTAGCGATACCGCAAGTTTTTGGCAAAAGTTCACAGGTGGGGCAGACAGCGACATTGACCTAAAAAAAGCAGGGATTTTTCCAATCGTGCACGGCACACGCACGCTTGCCTTGGAGTTTGGGCTGATGGATACCAGCACTAAAGCGAGGCTCAATGCCCTTATCAAACAAGGTGCGATTGATGAAAAACTTGCCAAAAACACCTTGGAGGCGTTGGAGTTTTTCTTGAGTAAACGGCTGGCTGTTGCACTGACCACATCGGACAAAACCGCTCGCAAAGTCAATCCCAATACACTGTCCAATTTGGAGCGTGATTTGTTAAAAGAAAGCTTGAGCGTGGTGAAGCAGTTTAAGGGGTTTATTGTTCATCATTATCGCCTTGATGTATTTGGCGTGAGTCGCTGATGCAACAACTTGGGAGGCGATGATGAATTTTTTTAAAAAACTTTTTGACAAAAACTATAAATTTAATCATCTGCGTCATCAGGCATTATCACAACTCACAGATGACACTTACCGTTATTTGTTTGATGAGACGACGGCTGATGAGTGGATTTGTTTGGATTTTGAGCTGACAGGGGTCAATCCAAAAAGCGACAAGATTTTGAGCGTGGGTGCGGTCAAAATCATCAAGGACAACGGATTTTTGACCTTGGATATGGCATCGGCACTGTCTATGATTTGCCGTCCGCCTGTTATGCCGACCACCGACAGTATTGTCATTCATGGGCTTCGTCCGATGGATTTAGAAAGCGGTGTGGATTATAAGACGATGTTGCAGGCGTTGTTGCCACTTGTTGGCAGTCGTCCGATTGTGGGATTTTGTCCGCAGATGGATAAGGCGTTTTTAAATCATGAAGTGAAAAATTTGCTTGGCGTGGCGTTGATTAATCCGTGCCTTGATGTCAGTATTATGGAAAAAAACCACCGCCAAAAACTCATCAGAAACCCTGATATGGTCGCCGAACAAAAGCACTTAAACACGCTGCTTAGCGAGTATGACATTCCGCTCTTGCCTGCACACGACGCACTTAACGATGCGGTGATGACGGCGATGCTTTTTTGTCGGCTGCACAGCATGACAAGGTGAGGGCTGTGGCTTTGGGTGCTTATTTTGTCCGTTTGGCGCATAGTGTTTAAAATTTACGACAAAATGACGTATAATAGGCGCGTATCAGGATTGTGCAAGATGACTTGCCAACCGATGAATATTTGATAACTTGGTATGATTATGATTAAAGAAGACTCTTTGATGTCGTTCGCCGAAGAATCGCTGAACGAAGCGCGCCGCATGATGTTTAATATGCTGACCAAGGTGGTGGAGATTGGTGGTTCGGATTTGTTCATCACCGCAGAATTTCCACCCAGTGTCAAGCATCAAGGGCTGATGAAGCCACTTGGCAAGCAGCCATTGACCGCCGAAAAGACCAAGCTGTTTGCTTATAGTCTTATGAATGAGCGCCAACAAGAAGAATTTGAGGCGCATTTGGAGTGCAATTTTGCCATCAATGTGCCCAATGTTAGTCGTTTTCGTGTCAATGTCTTTCAGCAGCAGCTGCAAGTGGGCATGGTGATTCGTACCATTGCCGCTGAGATTCCAAACTTTGAAAAACTCATGCTGCCCCAAAAGCTCAAAGACGTCATCATGGAAAAGCGCGGACTTGTACTGGTGGTTGGCGGTACAGGTTCTGGTAAATCCACGTCGCTTGCCGCCATGATTGACCACCGCAACGAAAATTCGGCAGGGCACATCATCACAGTGGAAGACCCTGTGGAATATGTACACAAGCACAAAAAATCCATGATTACCCATCGTGAGGTTGGTGTGGATAGTCATTCTTGGCACAACGCGCTCAAAAATACCTTGCGCCAAGCGCCTGATGTGATTTTGATTGGTGAGATTCGCGATACTGAGACGATGGAGCACGCCATCGCGTTTGCCGAGACAGGGCATTTGTGTTTGGGCACGCTACACGCCAACAACGCCAACCAGACTTTGGATAGAATCATCAACTTTTTTCCAGAAGAGCGCAAAGGTCAGCTGCTCATGGATTTGTCCTCCAACATGAAAGCCATCATTAGTCAGCGACTGGTGCGCACCGAAGACGGCAAAGGGCGCCGCGCGGCGGTGGAGATTATGCTGAACACGCCTTTGATTTCGGACATCATTTTAAAGGGCAATATGCATGAGCTCAAAGCCATCATGACCAAATCGCGCGAGCTTGGTATGCAGACCTTTGATCAGGCGCTGTTTGATTTGTACGATGAGGGCGCGATAAGCTATGATGAGGCGATTCGCAATGCCGACTCTGCCAATGAATTGCGCTTGCAAATCAAGCTTAAAAGCAAACGCGGCGCCAAAGGACAATCTGCATCAAGCGCGCTTTCGGTACATTCAGAAGAAAAAGCCAAAGACGATAGCAAAGGATAACTCTTAAAAATCTGCAACAACGCCAATCTTTTAGGTTGGCGTTTTTTTGGCTTGACAATTTAAGAGCAAAAAGCAGTGATTTTGATGAAGACACTCCAAGTTTACACCTCTGAATCAAAAAACAAATGCGGTAAAAACACCACCGACAACTGCGTGCCTTGGGTGGCTGTGCCAAGCGGCAGTGCTTTTTGTGGGCAGGTGGACAGCAGATAGCCGATGTTGTCCACTTGCAAATCACCGCGCAGATTTGCGGTGCGCTCTTTCATGATTTTAAGTCCGTGATGATGTTCTGGATTAAAATTAAAATCAATGCCAACACCATCATCAATGATGGACAAAAAAACCTTGCCTGTGCTGTCTTGTGACAAACTGATGGCGACATTGTCCGCTTGCGCGTGTTTGTGGATGTTGGAGAGCGCCTCACGAATGATTTGAATGACGTCAATCTGCTCATTGGCAGTCAGATTCATCGTCATTATGCGATTGTCCAATGTGATGTTAAAGTTGCCTTTGGCGCTAAATTCATCACAAGCATTTTGTAAGGCGCTGTCAAAATCGCCATCAATTTTGAGCCGAAAAGTTTGCAACAGCTCGCGCAGCTGACTGTAAGCACCGCTGATGCCTTGTTTGAGATTGTCAATTTTTTGATGAATGAATGCGTCGCCATCTGATTGTGTTGTGGTGGCTTTATTCAGTGCTTTGGTTAGCGCGCTTAATTCAAATTTTAGATAAGTTAATGATTGCGCCAAAGAATCGTGCAGCTCGCGCGCAATTGCGGTGCGCTCTTGCACAAGCACCAGCGCGTGCTCTTTTTGGCGCAAGCTTTGTTCGGACAGCGCGATGGCAATCAAATTGGCAAGTGTTTTTAATAAATCATGTTCTTCAAAAAACAGCTCATCTGTGTGCAGTGTGAGCGTGGGGATTTGTCCGTCTGTGGCAGGCGGCTTGGTTGCAGATAAAGACGGTTGCCATGTGTTGGCGTGCTGTGCCATGAGCTCGCCAAATTCCACGTCTTGATTGGTGATGGGATAGATGCTGACGCGCTGATCGTGCTTAATGTCGCACACAGCGCAATTGTCAATCTCACAAAAACTGCCTTGTTTTTTGCTGTGCAGCGCCACCGCGCCTTTTTGCTTGGATATTTGGCTGTTGAGACACAAGGTCAGCTGCGTGTGCGGCAGTAATTTGGCAAACTCATCAATCAAGCCTTGCAGCTTGCCAAAAGACAATGTCTGTGTGTTAATGTGTGTGGCAAACTCAAACAGCAACGCCAGCGCCTGATTGGATTGTGTTAAGTGATGAGTTTTGCGCGCAACCTCACTTTGCAGATGAGTTTTGTGCTTGGCGATGGTGTAGCTCATGTCATTAAACGCGTCCGCCAACTCATTGAGCTCATCATAGCCTGTCACAGATACCTGAAAGCTGTTGCTTTTTTTGACTTGCTTGGTGGCGCTGTTGAGTTTTTTGATGGGAATCAAGACATTTTGGTGCAACTCATACAAGCCTGCCATCATGACAATCATGCTGATGACTAGCATCACAAGCTGAAAAAACTGCTGAGTGGCTTGGCGCTTTTCATTGCGCAGTTGGATAAGCAGCACCAAACTATCCACGCGATTGATGTAGTCTTTGGCGTGTTGATAAAATTCATCTTTTTGATTGTGCAAAATGGTGGGCGCAAGCTGATTTTGCCAAAGCGCGCGAATGTCTTGCAGCTGTCTTAAAATATGCACATCTTTGTTACCTGCGCTTGTTTCATACGCCATCAAAAAGTTAAGCTTATTTGCCATGTCATCAATCAGCTCGCTGCTGTCTGGCTTATCAGCGATGAGCAACGAATCGTCCAATTTGTCAAAATGTGCATAATCATCTGCAAGCATAAAGCTTATGCGGTAGGTTGCCATGCGCATGGAGCCTGCGGTATTGACCGCTTGTGCATCGCGCTCGGAGGTCCACGCCAAAAAGCCACTCACCACCGCCGACAAAATCATCAAGCTTGCGATGATCATAACGGCACTGGAGGCGCGTATGGGTAGTGAATTGTTGTATTTATAATAAAGTTGTATGAGCTTTTGCAAGACTACCCCTAAATAGTTTGGCAAATCTGCCGTGTGATTTTGCGGATAATTATTGTAACACAGTCAAAATAACTGTTTGAATTTATGTAACTTTATACGCTAATCCATTTGGAATGACCATCCATCAAAAGTGGTATATGCCATCAGTTGCGCGCAAAATACCACCAAAAATCTTGATTACAAGCAAGAACCAATCCAAAAACCTTGCTATGATAATACAATCTGGTTGTAAACAAAGGAGCTTGTCATGGCAAGTGAAAAATACCAACAAATGGCGGTGCTGACATCCTCAACCATCGCTTTTACCGTGTGTTTTATGGTGTGGATGATGTTTGCAGTACTTGGCATTCCCATTCAAAAAACGCTTGGGCTAAATAATACCGAATTTGGGCTACTGGCGGCGACCCCTGTATTGACAGGCTCGCTCGTGCGACTGCCGATTGGGCTGATGACGGACAAATACGGCGGCCGCATTGTGTATTTTGTGTTAATGCTCATCACGGTGATTCCCATTTATGCCATGGCGTATGCCAATCAGTATTGGCATTTTTTGGTGTTGGGTTTGTTTGTGGGCTTGGCGGGCGGCTCGTTTACGGTTGGGATTGCTTATGTGGCAAAATGGTTCCCACAAGAGCGGCAAGGCTTTGCCATGGGGGTGTTTGGGGCAGGTAATGCAGGCTCGGCACTCACCAAAATCATCGGACCCTCCATCATTGCAGCAGGGGCGGCAACCGCACTGGGTCAAGCAGAAGGCTGGCGAATGCTGCCAAAAGTGTATGCTGGCATTATGCTTGCCACTGCGATTATGTTTTGGTTTTTTAGCTATGACAACAAAGCCCACCGCACGGCAAGCTCGGTCAGTTTGTCTGACCAATTGGCGGTACTAAAAGACCCCAATGTGTGGCGGTATAGTCAGTATTATTCCATTGTGTTTGGCGGTTATGTGGCGTTGGCACTTTGGATGACCAAATATTATGTCAATGAATACGGTTTTACTTTGCAAACTGCGGCATTTTTGGCGGCGTGTTTTAGCTTGCCAGGGGGCGTGCTTCGTGCGTTAGGTGGCTGGCTGTCGGATAAATATTCGGCACATACCGTTACATGGTGGGTGCTTTGGGTGTCTATGCTGTTGCTGTTCGTGTTGTCTTATCCACAAACCGAGCTACACATCCAAACAGTGGACGGCATCAAAGCCTTTCATATTGGGCTTAATTCCACTGTATTTACCGTGTTGATTTTTGCACTGGGTATTGCCTTTGCGGTGGGCAAAGCATCGGTGTTTAAATATTTATCCGATGACTACAAGCAAAACATGGGTGCGGTGTCTGGCGTGGTCGGTCTGGCAGGTGGTTTGGGTGGTTTTATCTTGCCCATCATGTTTGGAGCGGCGGTGGATATCACAGGCATTCGCTCAAGTGCGTTTATGATTATGTTTGGGGTGGTGTGGGTGAGCTTGATTTGGATTTATTTGTCTGAAGTGCGTCCACAAATGGAGGCGGCACACAAACAAGAGCGCGCACTCAAAGCCAAATAAAACCAATGCTAAACAAAAACCCTTTGGTGTTCAAAGGGTTTTTGTGTTGGTGGGATTTGTGTTACAATGCGTGCTTGTTGCTTTTGGCGGTGGATTGGATTGTGTGAAATTGCTCAATCAAAGTAAGCGTGCTATCAATGCAAATTATCATTGAATTTACGCATTTTCAACTTTATTTAACTTAATTGATTTTTATAAAAAATGAATTTTTGTCAGTTGGGCAAAAGAATGACACCCAACAATTTTTGATGAATTTAAATCAAATCAATTATTTAAAATGCTGGGTTTCGCTATTGTGCAGCGTAAGCCTACGCAAAACCATTTAAAGTTGAGAGCAAGGTATTGAATTTATCATAAATAAATGACATTAAATACAACGACTATCTGAGAATGAATCATTTATGTCTTTATATACCCAAACTATAATATATAAAAAGGACGGCTTTTGTGAGTGCAAATTTACGCCCAGTATTTTGGCAGTATCCGCTGCATACGCTGACACAAGATGAATGGGAGGCTTTGTGTGATGGCTGCGGGCTGTGCTGTCTTGTCAAATTTTTGGAAGATGATGACGCTTTGTGCGTGGAGTACACCGATGTGGCGTGTCAATTGCTGGACACTCAAACCGCGCTTTGTAGCGATTATGCCAAACGCAAAACGCGCGTACCTGATTGTATCCGCTTGTCGGTGGATTTGTTGCCACAGATGATGTGGCTACCAAAAACATGCGCCTACAAGCGTTTGTATCTCAAGCAAGGCTTGCCAGAGTGGCATTATCTATTGGCAGGGCGCGCGCGTCACAACGAAGCGATGAAGCGAATAAGCGCAGCAGGGCGGGTGGTGTCCGAGGTAGGGCTTTGTGATGAGCAGATTGAAGAGCGCATTGTGCGCTGGGTGTCGGTATAAGCGCCATGCTTGGTCTGTAGCAGCGTTGTCTGTGATTTGCGCAATGTTGGCTTTTTGATGGCTTGGCGTGATGAGTGGCAACCAAAAGGGTATTGAATATTTTATCGCTTTGCGCTAAAGTGAGCGCAAAAATCTTATAATCTTTAGAATGGGAATTATTATGTCTGATGACAGCGGTAGTTGGTCGCGCGGACTGAAGCGCTGGTTGTCCATTGCGCCTGAAACGCGAGATGAATTGGCAAAGCTTGTGCACGATTCGCGCAAGTTTTTGGAGCCAGATACGGTGGATATGTTGGAGGGTGTGCTGGATTTACCCGCCACGCAAGTGCGCGAAATCATGACGCCACGCACGCAGCTTATGAGTCTCACCAGTCAAGATGAGCTTGAAGACATCTTGGCAGCTGTGCTAGAAAGCGCCCATTCGCGTTATCCTGTGTTTGATAGTCAGGATTTGGATGCGGTGATTGGCATTTTATTGACCAAAGATTTGATTCCTTTTATGCTTGCCAAGCAGCAAGATGCCACGCTGCATTTTGATTTAAAATCTCTGCTAAGAAAGCCCTTGTACATCAGCGAAACGGCGCGTTGTGATACATTGCTGCGTTTGCTACAAAAAGCACAGGTGCATATGGCGGTGGCGCTGGATGAGTTTGGTGGGGTGTCTGGCATTGTCACCATGGAAGATTTGATTGAAGAGATTGTGGGCGATATTGTGGATGAGCATGACAGCTTTGATGAAGACAGCGACATCAATAACATCGTGCCGCATTCACAAAAAAATGGCGTATGGCTTGTGCAGGCGTCCACACTCATCAGCGATTGCAATGAGGTGCTGGGCAGTCATTTTGATGATACCGATGTGGATACGATGGGCGGGCTTGTCATGCAGGCGCTGGGCTCGGTCAGCCATCTGCAAGGCGAGACGGTGCAGATTGATGATTGGCAGATTACCATCACAAGCACCGAAGGGCGCCATATCCAAGAGCTTGAAATGGTGCTAAAGCCGCAGTACAATGGCGAGTGATTGCACCAAATCCAAAGACGCGCTCAGCGTCTTTTATTATTAATGACAATGTTATTAATACCAATGTTATTAACACCAACAGTTATCAATACCAAAAGTTTGCTGATGCACATCTTTATCGGCATAGGGATTGGTGTGGTTTGTTTGTCTTTTGGTTATTTTATGCGCAAGTGAGAATTTATGAGAGTCGCAAGACAATCCAACAAAACCGCTCAATATGACACTTTGCCGATATCGCTTGCTTTGATGGCGGCTTTGATTGCAGGTGCGATGTTTGTGTTTGCTTTGGCGCCTTATGGCGTTTGGGGCGTGGCGATTTTGTCGCCCTTAATTTTGTATGCATTGCTTTTGGGCAAGATAAGCGCCAGACGCGCTTTTTTGACTGGGCTGGCTTATGGCACAGGGCTTTGGGCGACTGGCGCATTTTGGCTGTATCATTCCATTCATACTTATGGCAATATCCCAAGCTGGCTTGCGCTTATCATGATTGGCGTGATGGCGCTTGTCATGGGCTTGTTTCATGCTGTGATGGCGTGGATTTTTGTCAAGTTTTTGGGTCGTCAGCCACTGGCATTTGCAGCGATTTGGGTTGTGCAAGAGTGGTTTAAGACGTGGTTTTTGACAGGATTTCCATGGTTGTTTGTGGGCTATGCCTTTACTGATTTACCCATATTGACAAGTTTTGCTCCGATTGGCGGTGTGTTTTTGATAAGCTTTGTTGCGGTGCTGCTGTCGGCAAGTCTTGTGGAATTGCTGCGTGCGCGTGCTTTTTATTTTGTGCTGTCTATGCTCATGTTGGCGGTTGGGGCGGTGTTGTCCTTTGCAGCTGTGGCATGGACCACGCCCACAGGCAAAAGCTTGTCGGTGTCGCTTGTACAGGGCAATATTCCGCAGGATTTAAAATGGCTGACCCAATATCAGCAGCAGACACTTGAGATTTACGCCACATTGAGCCAAAGCGAGTGGGGGCGTGATTTGGTGGTGTGGCCAGAGGGTGCGGTGCCGTTGTTTCAAGATGAGGCGTGGCCTTTTTTGGCGCAAGTTGCCACCATTGCCAGAGACAGTAACACGCATTTTGTAACAGGCATTCCTTATAAAGACATCGGCGAGCAAACAGGCGATGGTTTTCCGCCGTTTTATAATGCCGCTTTGCTGCTTGGTGCCAATGAGGGCGTGTACAAAAAACAACGTCTTGTGCCTTTTGGAGAGTACATTCCTTTGCAAGGATGGCTGGATGTGTTGCCCAATCTTGCCAACAGCGGACTGTCGCACAGTGAAGGCAGAGCAAATCAGGACAGTCTGATGATTGCCAATCACCCGATGGGCGTTGCCATTTGCTATGAGGTGGCGTATCCAGATACCACGCGCCTAAATGCCAAAAACAGCGAGTTTTTGCTGACTATTTCCAATGATGCATGGTTTGGCACATCGGCAGGGCCTCATCAGCACCTACAAATGGTGCAAATGCGCAGTCTTGAGATGGGGCGTTGGTTTGCGCGCGGCACCAACAATGGCATTACTGCCATCATAGATGACAAGGGTCAAATTGTGCAGAGCATTGCGCAGTTTGAGGCAGGCGTGCTGCGTGGACAAGTGCAAATGCGTACAGGACTTACGCCATATGCGCGCTTTGGCTCATATCCCACATTGGCATTGTGCGCGCTATTGCTATTGTTAAGCGTGATTGCCACGCGCCAAAACAAGCAATTGTCCAAAGATTATCGCTTTTATGATACCGTGCGTTAATCTTTGTTTGAATGTTTGACAAAACAAGAAAAACCCTTAAGTGCATAACATACTTAAGGGTTTTTCAAGGATTTTAAATCAAATAATACTAATGTGATTGCCTTGACTCAATTCATCAAAGCTGACATTGTGCAGAATAATGCCCACGCCATCTTTACTGATGTGAAGGTCGTCACCCACAGCACGAGTGGCGGACAGCACCTCTTCACGACTGGCGAACAAATCCGCTGAAAGCACCAACGTATCATTGTCGCCTGCGTAGTGATTAAAATCACGCACAAAGCTTAAGCCTGTACTGCCTGTACCAAAGGCAAAAGTATCATGACCGACACCGCCGTACAAATGATTGATGCCTGCACCGCCATACAGATAGTCATGCCCCTCACCGCCGTACAGCGTGTCACTGCCTGTATTGCCAATCAAGACATCATTGCCCTCACCGCCGTGCAACAGTGCTTGGCTTTGCTCTTGTGCAACCAGTGTATCATCACCTGCCAAGCCAAACACCACCTCACCTGTCAAGACGTCATTGGCTTTTGTGCCCTCCAGATGGTCTTGGTAGTTGATGTCTTGGTTGCGGCTTTGAATGAGATAGCGGTGGCTATAAATGGCGTCATCACCAATTTCATAGGGGCGAATGTCGGTAAATGACTCACCTGCAAAGCTTAATTTTTCAACATTTTCAAGCTGTTTTATGCCTGTGTTGGTGTGGCTTTGCATAAAAATTGTACCATCGCTCATGCGATAGGCGTCCCAGTCTTGGCTGACTCCTTGCAAGATGACGGTATCTGTGCCCTCGCCGCCATTGACACGGTCAGCCCCATCAGACAGACGAATGCGGTCATTGCCCGCACGAGCGTCAATGTAGTCGCCTTGTTTGTTGTCTTCTAATAAATTGGCATAATCACTGCCAATGATAAAAGCAGGCGTGGTGTCGGCATTGCTTGCTTTGTCTTTGACCCACATAAAGGGGCGTTCAAAGATGTTTAATTGATCCACGATGATGCGGCTGTCTTTGTCGGTGAAGTCATAAAATGGCGACTCCCCAATCCGCTCCAAGGCATTAGAGCCAATGCCTGCCACGTGTGATGCCCAGCCTTGCACTTGATTTAAAATGGACATGACAAATGGGTTTGACACATCCCACAAAAACGAGCCGTATGCCCCTGTAAACAAAGCGATGTTGTCAATGCTGGTGTCATAATTGGTGTCGGTATTGGACATCATCTGCCCCATGAGTGCCACGGCATCTTTGAAGGTGGGGGCGTCGCCAATGATGCGATAAACAGCGTCATTATCAAAGCCCATGTTGAGCACCACATCAGGATTGTCATACATCAAAGGCGAGGCATGACCGACATACAAGGCGGTGTCAAAAAAGCCATCGGCAAGCTCTTGACGGTATTTTGCCATGATATTGACCATCGCACCGCCAAGGCTATAGCCAGTTACAATCACATCATCAGCAGACAGATTGTGGGCGATGACGTAGTCTTTGACATGATTTAAAATGTCATTCATAAACGGCGCAATCTTGCCTTCGTTCAGATGAAAATAATCCGCCACATCCAGCAAATCGTTTGTACCAGCAAAGCTTACCGCCAAACGTGTCACCCGTCCTTGCTCGTCAAACTCACCCAAAATCTTAAGCTGCGGGCCTGTGCCGTTTAGGGGGCGATTGCCTGTCACCGAGCTTTCAATGGTGTAGTAGCCTGAGACGTCCAAGATGCTGTCAGGCAGTCCAATCTCGGCAGGTTTGAGCTCTCGCCAACCGTCAGGCGGTCCAATGCGAATGCGGTTGGCATTAAAATCACCGCTGATGTCAGAGATGGCGTTTAGCATATCGCCTGTCGGCAGATAAGAAAACGACACCGCATTGCTATAGACCGCAAGCTGATTGCTTGTGGTCATAAGCTCAATCGCCGCCTCGCGGCTCAACGCTCTAAAATCAAAAACGCCCATAAATTCTCCTTTGTTTGCAAATTAACATCCTTATTGGGACGATTGCTGACTGGTTAGTACGTACAAATGTTTGCTTACATTTGTTTCAATAATACACATTCGGATAACATTTGTTTCAAAAAAGAAACAATTTATCACAAGGCTACTATAATCGCAGAATGTGTATAAAATATGACGGTTTGATAGAAATTTGTAAAAATATCAGCAAGAATTAAAGTAATTAATCAACATATTTGGCTGGTATGTCGTCTAATCGCTTACAATCAATACAAAAATCAACAAAATAGAAAATATTTAGAAATAAACACGCATCACGCAGTCGCCATCAATGCTTGCTTGAGCGTTCATAAGTTTCAAAGCAATAGCCAATGCCGTTTTTGCTGATGCCGTGTGTTTGCTGTATCAGCCTAAAATCAGCAGGTAGAGCAGGATAAAAGGCGTCGCCTTGCACATCAAGATCAATGCGACTGATGTGAAGCTTGTCTGTGATGGGCAGTGTCTGCTTAAAAATTTCACCACCACCGATGATAAATAGGCTGTTTTGCTGTTTGCTGTTTGCAACATCATCACTTGCCAAGAGCAGGGCGTCTTCTAGGCTGTGGGCGATTTTCACGCCGTCCGCCATCCACGTCTTGTCTCGTGTAATCACCCAGTTGGTGCGATTGGGTAGGGCTCGTCCCATGCTGTCAAAGGTTTTTCGCCCCATCACGATGACCCCGCCTGTGGTGATGGCTTTAAAGTGCTGCAAATCTTCAGGAACGTGCCATGCCAATTGATTGTCCTTACCGATACAATGCTCTTGGTCAAAGGCAACCACATGGACTAATGTAATATTTTTGGCATTGAGGTTTTGTTTGATGGTGGAAAATGGCATGATTTATCCTAAAACAATTTAATTGAGTTGATTGCAAAATAATGTATGGTGAACTTTTATGTTGCAAATTCTAAAAATACCCTAAACCAATCTGTCATTTTAAGCGTGTTTGCTTGTATTTTAATCCATATTTCAGTTAAAATACAATTTTAATTTGGGAGAATTAAAATGAGATTGATGATATTGGTTGGTGTGTTGTGCTTTCTATCTGCTTGTCAGACACCACCTTCACTAAATATCAATACCAATGCAGATTTTTATCGCATAACTCAAGGTAAAAGTGCTAATGAATTGGCTGATTTGGTTTATGCTCAAGCCACTGCCAAATACCAATTGATAAATGCACAAAAATGGAAGTAGCAAAGTTGGACAATCAAGTCATTTTTGATAATTTGCTAATGGATGATTTATGCGGCAATCAGATTGCAAATAGCAGTACAGAGCAGATTCAAGCATTGTTACAATCGGGCAAAAGTTTTCGTATTAATGAAATTAAAAAAACACCAACAGCAAAGGCAATGATTCATGGTGGTGTTGTTCAGGTTTATCGCTATTACTTAATGCCAGAGCGTAAATTGATTGGCGAGTTTTATATAGATAAACAGGCAATTCAATGAAAGCCAATCATATCAAATAAACTTGATTTAATGGTTTTTATAACAATCATGTGGTTTATTTGATAATAATTTTAACCCCATTCTCAACTTTAAACCGTTTTTGTAGATTGGCGTTGAGCTTGCGAAACCTTAAAACGTTGGGTGTCGTGCCTCCACCCAACCTACATCATTGATTTTATTAAAAAATTTATAAATAAATGTGTTGTAGGTTGTGGTTGAGCTTGCGAAACCCAACTTACGAACAATTTATTTTTTTATAAAAAATCAATGAGTTAAATAGAGTTGAGAATAGAGTAATTTTAATTAAACTGCAACATCCGCCTTAATTGCAGGGTGTGATTGATAATTTTCAATCTTAATATCATCAAAACAAAAATCAAAAATATCTTTAATGTCTGGATTTAAGTTTAATTGACATAAAGCCAAAGGCTCACGGCTTAATTGCAATTTTGCTTGCTCAATATGATTGTGGTACAGATGTGTATCGCCCCCTGTCCAAATAAATTCACCAACTTGCAAATTGCAAACTTGAGCAATCATATGGGTTAATAAAGCATAGCTTGCGATATTAAATGGCACACCCAAAAAAACATCAGCACTTCTTTGATACAGCTGACAAGACAGCTTATTATTCACCACAAAAAATTGAAATAAAGTATGACATGGCGGCAGAGCCACTTGTCCTGCTTCAATCGGATTCCAACCTGATACAATCAAACGCCGTGAATTGGGATTGGTTTTGATTTCATTAATGAGCCATGAAATTTGATCAAAGCCATCGGCATTATAAGTGCCATCGGTATTTTTACTGGCACCAAAATTTCGCCATTGATGTCCATAGACTGCCCCCAAATCGCCAGCCATGCGACCAAATCGTGCTGTTTGTTCGGCTGTTGCCCATTCATCCCAAATGGTGACGCCATTGTCTTGTAGGTATTTGACGTGCGTATCACCTTTTAAAAACCAAAGCAATTCATGCACAATGGATTTTATATGCACTTTTTTGGTGGTCAATAAAGGAAAGCCATCCGCCAAATCAAATCGCATTTGATAGCCAAAAACAGAGCGTGTGCCTGTGCCTGTACGATCGCCTTTGTCATCGCCTGTATTTAGGATGTGGGATAAAAGTTCTAGATATTGTTTCATTTTATACCTTGTTCTTTCAATTGAGTAAAGAATAATAAATTGCCATCAGTATTAAAATCATGCCCTTCAAAACAAATTTTTTCTATATTAATAGTAAATAAAGGGTTTGAGTTTTTATTTTGCCTTTTGTTATAAAAATACAACCAATGATATTGGGTATTTTTATAACCTTTAATGAGTTCAATGGTGAAATCACAATCTTTCCACAACAACTCTTTATCTTTGCCAATTTGATGGAAAATAATTCTATTGCGATATATCGTTAAAGTAGGCTTTCTAAAAGCAAAATTTAATACAACCATAAAAATAAAAACCAAACCAAACAGAAAAAACCCTTCCATTTTGTTTTCAAGAAAAAACTTTAAAGTAGCATAACCGCTCATTAACAATAATCCCAATAAAAAAAATTTCATAGGAATAGTTTGAATATTAAAATAAACTTTAATGGGATATGTAAAAGTAATACCCCTAAATTGAGTTTTTTGCATTTTATTCTCTACATAACATTAGCTGAAAAATAAACATGGGTATTTAATATTTTATGGTGGATTATTCCTAAATGATTTAATTTGTTCAAAAAATTTTAAGGTGTCATCTTTATCAAAATGACAGTCATCAAAGCGTATGTTATTTAAATTCAAACAAGCAAATCGTTGCATTTCATTTTTATTGTCTTGATAATAAAAATACAAAAGTGCAATTTCTTTTTTTGTTGCATGATGTTTATCAAAAGTGGCGTGCAAAATACAATCTTGCCAAGACAGCTCTTTGGGCTTAATAAGTCCATGCTCCACAAAAACGATTTTGTCGGGATGTAATATCAGTCTTGGTTTGTTATTTAAAAATATCATGATGCCAAACAGTATAATAATAAAAATACCAAATACTGCAGTAAACATATCTTTGTTAATAAAAGCATCGATTATAAAAAATAAAATAACCAATGGCAAAAGTACATTGGCAATAAGACCAATACGCCCAAAATAAATATAAACCCCAATCGGAAACTCAAATGTTTTGTCTTTAAATTGAAAAGCTTGCATCATGTTTTGTATTTTAATAAGCCATCATAAAACTGGTGATGGCTTATTGTGTTATTCCTTAATAAAACTCAAATCTTCTTCATCGCGTTTGGTGGTGACAATACAGCCATTGTCAGTAACGATGAGTGTGTGCTCCCATTGGGCGGAGAGTTTGCGGTCTTTGGTGATGGCAGTCCAGCCGTCTTTCATGACTTTGGTCTGCCACACGCCTTGGTTAATCATGGGCTCAATGGTGAGTGCCATGCCAGTTTTGAGCTGTACGCCCGTGCCTTTTTTGCCATAATGCAGCACTTGTGGCTCAGCGTGGAAGGTCTTGCCGATACCATGCCCACAAAACTCACGCACAATGCTAAAACGCTCGGGCTCAACCACCGCTTGAATCGCCGCTCCAATATCACCCAGATACGCCCCATCGCGCACCACGCTCATGCCAGCGTATAAGGCTTCTTGGGCGAAACGGCACAGGCGTTCACCCATGATGGTCGGCTGTCCGACAATCCACATTTTGGAGGTGTCGCCATAATAGCCGTCTTTGATGACGGTGACGTCAATGTTGATGATATCGCCGTCTTTTAATAGGCGTTCGTCATCAGGAATGCCGTGGCAGACCACATGGTTGATGCTGGTGCAGATGGATTTGGGGAAGCCGCCGTAGTTTAGTGGGGCGGGGATTGCCCCTTGCACTTTGGTGATGTAGTCATGAGCAAGGGTGTTGAGCGCGCCTGTGCTGACACCGACCTTGACGTGCTCGTCCAACATGACCAGCACGTCGGCAGCAAGTTGCCCTGCGATTTTCATTTTTTCAATGTCTTGGGCGTTTAAAATGGGGATGTTTTTGTTGGTCATAAAATTCTCTAAATCAATCGGTTTTTTGGGTTGTATGGCTGTTTATTATACTATAAATCAACCGATAATTATAAGCTTGTGCTGACATTTCGAGCGCTTATTGAGTTTGGTGCATTTGTTGAATGAATAATGCTTTGGGGGTATGGTTTTTGATGAGTCTTGTACTAAAACTTTTGGATAAAAAATATAAAATATCCGACAAATGGATTTTGTGAAATAAAGGTAACTTGAACGGCGTGATATTGTAGATAAATTTTATTAATTTTATAATTTTCTTATGACATTATTTAAATAAATTATAAATTTAACTTATTTAATAATATAATTTAAATTTATTTAAAAACATACGTTTTTTATTATAACTTATTGTTATTATTTGATTTTTTATTGATTATTTTATTAAAAATTCATATAAAATATATTTTTATAATAATACCATAAAATTTTTAAGGATTTTGTCTTGTGAATCTATTGCTTTTAATCAAATTTGGCGTATAATTGCAAAACATTTTCAATTTTGTTTTATTAAATGACTTGGTTTATTAAATAAATCATTGAAAATGTATTTAAGACATCTAAAAAGACAAAACGATATGAGTTAAGGAAAAGTGCTATGCGTACTGATATGTTTCAACAAATTTTAGATGACCTCAATAGTTCATCTGCTGATGTAGAAGCGTCAGCATTGATTTCTACTGACGGTCTGATGATTGCTTCAGCACTACCTACAGGTATTGATGAAGATCGTGTGGGCGCAATGAGCGCTGCATTGTTATCGCTGGGTGATCGCGCTGGTAGTGAGCTTGGTCGTGGCAGCACTGACCGCGTCTTGGTACAAGGCGAAAAAGGCTATGTCATCATGACATCAGCAGGTCGTGAAGCGGTATTAACAATTTTGGCAAAACCAAATGCCAAGCTGGGTCTTATCTTTTTGGACATCAAACGCGCTGCCGAAGCTTTAGCCAAATTGATTTGATTTAACATAAGTTGGCAAATCCAATCATCATTTTCAAATAAAACAAAACCTTATCAAACTGCCTTTATTATACAACAAAAAGGCACAGGGATGTTTTTGTCAAATTTTGGTGATGAGTCAGACGAATCAAATGACGGCAACCGATGTCAGTCGTCATTTATTAAACCAATATATCAATTAAACTTAAGGTGAACGCTATGATAAATACACAATTTGAACAAGTATTAAATGAATTGCACGACCATTCTTTGGAGATTGAAGCTTCTGCTTTGATGTCTATAGATGGTATCATGATTGCCTCTCATCTGCCAACTCATGTGAGCGAAGATCGTATGGCGGCGATGAGTGCAGCGATGTTGTCGCTGGGCGATCGCATGATTGCTGATTTGTCAGGCACTGAAACCGACCGCGTTATGATTCAAAGCAATGTGGGCTATGTGATTGTGACGATGGTGAATGAAGAGTTGCTATTAACGGTAGTTGCCCGTCCTGATGCCAAGCTTGGCATGATATTCCATGACATCAAAAATACCGCCAAAACCATCAACACAATTGATGCGGTTGTGTAGGGCGTGTTGACATTTCACACGCTTTAAGAAAAAAATGTTGAAAATTAGGATTTGGTTGTGCTTTTGATGAAAAATAAGCTAAATCTTGCCTTTTGTCGTTAATAACTGTTATTAACAAGCTTGTCAATATTATCATATTGACTGCATTTATTGCCTAAAAAGGCTTGCGATTTATCTAAATTTTTCACTCAAATTGAAATGTCAACACGCCCTAATATAATAAAAATTGAGAGAAGACTATGAGCAATTTACCTACCATGCCGCGTCCCAGTGCGGATGCGAAGGAATATACCATTACATTAAATGATGGCACAACGCGTACTGTCTATGATACAGGTGTAGAACATCCTTTTCCTGATGGCAAACTGATTGTATCTCGTACGGACTTGGACGGCAAAATCACGCACGTCAATGATGCTTTTGTTGCCATCAGTGGCTACACAACCGATGAGCTTATCGGTCAGCCACACGCGATTTTGCGCCACCCAGAAATGCCTGCCGCCGCCTTTGCCGATTTGTGGGACACAGTAAAATCTGGCAAAAAATGGCATGGCTATGTCAAAAATCTGTGCAAAGATGGCGGACATTATTGGGTATACGCCAGTGTGGTGCCAAACGTGCGCCGTGGGCAGATTGTGGGCTATACCTCTGTACGTCGCAAGCCAAGTCGCAACAAAATCAATGAAGCAATCGCGCTTTATGAGACTATGAAATAATAAAGGATTTTCCCATGATTTATAATTTTTTGATTGCGCCTGACTTTTCACCAGAGCGATTTGCAGGTTGGCATTTGCTCAACACATTGTTACAAAAGCGCTCTGATTTGCAATTGCATTTGCATACGCCAGCATCTCATGCTGAACAAACAGCAAAAATCAGCTCAGGCGATATTGCGTTGATTTATGCCAACCCTTTTGATGCTGCCAAGATGATTCGTGAGCAAGGGTATCGTGCGATTGCACGCCCAGCAGGTAAGCATGACGAGATGGTGATTGCCTCTGCGGCAAATGGCGATATTCAGTCTTTGGAAGATTTAAAAGCGGGCGCAACCATTGCGATGGCAGACAACCGCGATGTTAAGCTGATTGGTATGCGCTTATTGGAAGCGGTTGATTTGACCGAAGAAGATGTCAGCTTTGATATTGTTGAAACCTATCAAGCGGCTGCCAGAAGTGTGATTCAACAAAAAGCGCAAGCGGCGTTTTTTATTGCAGAAGTTTTTGATACGTTGTCCAATCTCACCAAATCACAGCTCAACGTACTCATCAAAAGTGACATCGCTACTTTGTCACACGTCATATTGGTCAAAGATGGCTTTGAGCATACCGATACGCTACAAAATGTGCTATTATCTCTCAATGACGACAGCGATGGTCAGGCGGTATTAAATGAGCTTGGCATGACTGAGGGCTTTGTGGCGATGAGCGAAGAAGAAGCAGAATTCATGATTGATTTGATGGAAACTTTGCTGGATTAATCAAAACGCCCAAAGCTTGTCGGCTTTTATTCAATGAATCATTTGTTGATTCAAAATGTTGCTTGAACGACTGTTTAGCGTGATGTGCAAGCTTTGGGCGCTTAATTTTTTTAATATAAAGTAAATCAAATGTCATCTTCCAATCAAAGTTTTATTGCAAGCAGCTTGGATGCCAAAAACGATTTTGAGCGCCAGTTAAGGCGTAAATTTCGTTATTATTCACGCATGATTTATAAAAATCCAACATTTAGTGATTATCACAAAAAAAGAATTTTACTTGCCTTACAGTTTGAACAAAACGATATTTTGATTGGCGCGCTTGCTGATTATTTTTTTGGTTGTTGGTACGAAATCGCCAAAGATGGCTACCAAACATTATTTATGGCAGCAGACAAACTGCCGCGTCACATCATGTCTGCCTTTGAGGGCTTTATCAATCAAGGCAGCTATATGACGCAAATTTCCACATTGGCAACGCGTTTTAGTGTGCTTGTAACGCCTTCCATGGATGTGCCTACCCACCAAATGTATGTAGGCAAAGATGAGGCACGCCAAGTGGCAGATGTGTTCAAAGATGCATTTAGCGTGGCGTTTTATGATGGTGATGAATTGAAAGTGACGCAAATTGAAAGTGAGTTTTTTGCGCATTGCATGGCTTGTCGCGATACGATGAGCTTTATGATGGCATGGTTTGCCATCTCAAAAATGGGCTATCCCATGCACGAAGGTTGGCAAGCTTGTAAGCTTGTGCTTGAGGGGCAGACTTCTTGAGGGATGAGCTTTGTAAAAGTTGTGTGTTGGGCTGACGGTTTTGGTACATCACATTTGCATTTGTCATCAAAGCTAATAAATGAAATCATCATAAGCTATTGATTTATGGTGCAAATGTTTATTGATATCCACGCCCAACATCCATCGGATGGATTGAATTTTGTTGGCAAAATAAACCATTTTTTGCTAATTTTTGCTACAATACGGCATATAATAATACAGCCACACGCGCTCAATTGACGCGCCTGATTTTAGGATAAAAATTATGAAAGTATTGTTGATTGGTTTTTCGGAGCAAAGTGCAGCCGTACTTGAAATGTATATGAAGCGCAATTATCCAGAGCATCAAACGGTGGTGATTGCGCGCAGTTTTGGTACCAATCTGCGCTTGTCGCTACCAAATCTGCCCTCAGAGCATATGAATGCGCAAGCCATGATTATTAATCTGGATGGGGTGGGCATGATTGGGCATTCTGAAGAGTATGCCAAAAAATTGCGTAGATTCATTGGTGTGCGCGCTGCCATCATTGTTGCGCGCGGTAATTTGCTGCTTTGGCAAGCCTCCAATATTTTGCCAGAACAGTTCGCCTTCTTTTTAAAATCTCCATTTGACAAGCAAAGCATGACGCAAACTGTGGCGGCTTTGTTGCAGGTTGCGCCCACTGCCAAAGCGCATGCGGCTGAATTTTATCATGAATCAAGCACAGAAGAGGTGTTGGATGAGGTGGTTGAAAAAAGCACACCCAAGCCCAAACGTCAGCACATTCCAAGTGTGTTGCATGATGTGATTGACAAATATTTTAATGTGGCGCAAAAAGAAGTCTTGCATGATTTGTTGGATTTAAGCTTGATTACCAAGCCTGCCAAATTGACAGCGGGCAGTCAAGTGCTGTATTTGAATCGCCAAAAAAACATGGCATTGGTGTCCAATGTTGGACGTTTGATTGATTATTGCGTGGTGGCGAATAACTGCCAAATCCTAAGCAATATTGTCGCCATTGAGTTTATTGACGAAGAAGAATTTGAGGCATTGGTGCAACAAGCGCCCAATAACGGCTATCAAAAACACGCTTTTAATAGCTTTTTGTGGCAAATGCAATCTGCGCTGTTGCCAGAAAAAATTCATGTGGACGATCATAATCTGCTGCTTAAAATGCGCTATATGCCAAACTTGGGACAAATGGGGGCGGTGCCTGATTATGTGCACGCCATCACCTCGGTGAGCTTGATTGCGCCGCGCAGTCTCAATCAATTGAGCGAGATGTCAGGTCTTGGGCAGGCGGGCAAACCCTTTGTCAATCGGGTGATTTTGCTTGCGATTTTGTCGGGAGCGGCTGATGAAGAGATTCTCAAAAAATGCCATGACAATGCAGAACACGCCATTCATAAACCCACCAAAAACGAAAATGCAGGCGTGAAAAAAGCAATCGGCACAGGCTTTTTGCGCCGCTTGATTGAAAAATTAAACACACCCATTAGTCAGTTATAAATCCAATCCATAAATAACGAGGAGTTGCCATGAGTGATGCTGTAAGTCATGATATGAATGAGTTGAGAGCGTCTTACAAACTTATCATAGCAGGCCCTGTGGGCGCAGGCAAAACCGAGGCAATTCGCTCTATGTCTGACAAGGGCATTGTGACCACCGAAGAGATTGCCTCTGATGATGTCAAAAACATCAAAAAGACAACGACGGTGGCGATGGATTATGGTGTGATGAAGCTGTCCACAGGCGAGCAGGTGCGCTTGTATGGTACGCCAGGTCAGCGCCGCTTTGATTTTATGTGGGAGATTTTGAGCGAAAACGCCTTGGGGTTGGTCTTGTTATTAAATGCCGAAGAGGCAGACCCCATCGCTGATTTGCATTATTATTTGGACAGCTTTATGCCGCTCATTGCCTCAAGTGCGCTTGTGGTGGGCATTACACACGCAGAGAATATGCCTTGGGATTTGCATGAGCGACTGACGGCGGCATTGGTTGAGCGCGGTGTTGCCGCGAACGTCAGCGTTGTGGATGCGCGTGACAAAATGCAAATGCAGCAGCTTGTGCGTTCATTGATTTATATGATTGTTGAATAGGACGATGTCATGACCCAGATGGATGAGTATCTGACATTGACTGCAAAAGGCGTATTTTACGCCTTTTTAAATAAAGAGCCCAGCGATAAGCAGCGCGCACTGCAGGTGCTTTTGTCTGACAAAAAAAGCCAAAAAACAAGCGAATGGCTGATTCATTATTCGCACAGCTGGTTGGATGAATTTGTGCAGATGGGTTATGTGGAGAGCTTGGCGGAGGCTTTGTATGCACCACTTATGCCGCTGGATAAATTTTTGCCCTATGTGGTAGCAAGCTTGTCTGCCACGCGAAGAGCTGCCATTGCTTCGGCGGAAGGATTTTGTTTGGCGAAAATCGGCTACAGCCAAGAAGATGCCGACAGATTGTCGGTCGCTGCGGCCGATTTTTTTGACTTTTTTATCCGTCAAGAACAGCGCGGACTTGAGCTGTCTGGGCGCGCAATTTCGCTGTTTTCGGAGGTGGATTTATTGCTTGCCGAGGTCAGCTTTGTGTTTTTGTGGATAGATGATATGGGCTATGTGCTGATTTTGGATGATGAGCCGCTGACCAACAATCGCGCCTTTGTGGAGCTGATTTGGGCAATCAAGACATCTGGGCTTAGGTATATGCAATAAGGGTATATGTGATAAGGTTTGTTGTGATTTGCCATTTGGTGCATTTATAAAATCGCCTCCATCAAGGGCTTATCATTGCTGTCTGTCGTTGCTTTGGCATTGCGCGCTTTGGTATCGCCTTGATGTCTAGCTACTTAATAGCGCTTAATATGATTTGCTTTTATGTTGGCTGATTTGGTTAAACTACTAAATCAATTTTGATATTCAATTGATAAAAACAAATTGACAAAAAATTTTGCAAAAAAATAAAGGGTTGTTGCATTGCTGCGAACAACCCTTTATTGCGTTTGGTCGGAGTGGCGGGATTCGAACTCGCGACCCCTTGCACCCCATGCAAGTGCGCTACCAAGCTGCGCTACACCCCGAAAAGACACTTATTTTAACAAATTTTGTGAATTTTGCAAGCGATAAATTTGAATTTGTTGATGATTTTTACCTATGGTTAATGGTTGCTAAATTTTAGACTAGGTAGTGATTGGGGATTTTGTTTGGCTACTTTAAGTGTATGCTTGCAAAAACTGATGATAAATTTCTGCTTTCTTGACTTAAACAATCCTTGATGACAACGCAATGATTGTTTAAGATGGCTAAATAGTCCTTCTATATCTAAAAAACTTGAAAATCACCACAAGATTAGTTTTTGGGCTGAAGTAGATTAGCATTCATGTTATACTAAAAATATGAAGCCAACTTATCCAAATTAACAAAATCTAAGCAAAGAAAATAAACAAAAAAAGCTGCTTGAATTTTTTATTGCTTAA
>JBGXSA010000037.1:0-64498 GCA_041811915.1 Moraxella sp.
ACGACCGATGCAGGGAGGATTGATGATTTAAAGGAGGTGCGTGCATCGACTGATAAATTCGGTGCGTGGATGCACATTGATGCAGCGTGGGGCGGAGCGTTATTATTGTCCAATGATTACCGTGATATGCTCGATGGCATTGAGCTATCGGATTCGGTGACTTTGGATTTTCATAAGCACTTTTTCCAAAGTATCTCATGCGGTGCATTCTTATTAAAAGATGAGAAAAATTATCGCTTTATGCACTATGAAGCAGAATATCTGAACTCTGCTTATGACGAAGAGCATGGCGTGCCAAACCTTGTTTCTAAGTCGCTACAGACCACACGCCGTTTTGATGCGTTGAAACTGTGGATGACCATTGAAGCCTTGGGTGAAGAGCTATACGGCTCAATGATTGACCACGGGGTGAAGCTGACTCGTCAAGTGGCGGATTATATCAAGGCGACCGATGGGCTTGAGCTATTGGTTGAGCCACAGTTTGCATCGGTGCTATTCCGTGTCGTGCCAGCGGGGTATCCTGCCGAGTTTATCGACAGTCTGAACCAAAATGTCGCTGATGAGCTGTTTGCCCGTGGTGAAGCCAATATCGGCGTGACTCGGGTGATTGATGCTCGCCAAGATGTGCAGTCGCTGAAGATGACCACGCTTAGCCCTGTGGCGACGCTTGAAAATGTCCAAGCGCTACTTGCCCAAGTGCTGGCTGAAGCCGAACGCATCAAAGATGACATTGTGAGCGGAAATTATACGCCGCCCATTGATAATTAAGCAATCAATTCATCATTAATGCAAGGTAAGCTGTTTTATTGGCTTACCTTGCCCTTGTTCTGTCATTTACCCTCATCTGTCTTAAGAAAACACGCCCTAACTTTGTACACTTGGTTAATTTTTTGTGAAAGCATTTATTTTAAAGCCCTTATCTGGATTGCCTCCTGCTGTCAAATGTTTGGCATGGTTTTTTATCAAAACAATGTTGATTATTGTTTTAATCGTTGTTTTATTGGGCTTAGTCATATTGACAGGTATGTGGGTAATTCAGCCTAAATTTAAGGCATATCAAAGCCCTCAATACAATCCTACCACAGGGGAATTTTTTAACACGCCTGCCAGTCAGCCTGTCAAAAGTGGCACAGAAAAAGCCCTGTGGTCTATGATTTTTGCAAGCGAAAAATACCGCCCCAAAGGTGAATTGCCCACCATCAAGACCGATTGGCAAGCCTTTATTCAGCCGCAAACGCAGGCTAGATTTGTGTGGTTTGGGCATTCTGCCTTGATGGCACGCATGGATGACAAAACCTTGCTGATTGACCCATCATTTGCCGACTCTGCCTCGCCTGTGCCTGTCATGATGACACGCTTTGCCCCAAAGCCTGATTTGGCAAGCTTGCCTGATGTGGATTACATCATTTATAGCCATGCCCATTATGATCATTTGGATGTTGATGTGGTGAAATTTTATCAAGACAAAGATACCAAATTTATCGTACCGCTTGGCGTGGGGGCGTATTTAATCAAATGGGGCATTGATGATAATCGCATTACCGAGCTTGACTGGTGGCAAAGTTATGAGCTTGACAATCTAACTTTGACCGCCGTGCCAGCGCGCCACGATTCAGCGCGCACCGCCTTTGACGGTAAAAAATCGCTGTGGGCAGGCTGGGTATTTCAAACCAGCGATGAGCAAATTTATTTTTCGGGCGATTCGTCCTATGCACCGCATTTTAAGCAAATTGGCGAAAAATTTGGCGAATTTGACTTGGCGTTTGTAGAAAACGGGCAATACAACGAGTTGTGGCCTGACAATCATCTGTTTCCTCACCAGACGGTGCAAGCCGCCAAAGACGTCAACGCACGCCGATGGATGCCGATTCATTGGGGAGCTTATGCATTGTCCACGCACGGTTGGAGCGAGTCTGTCATGGACAGTAGTCGCCTGTCAGATGTACAAAACCTTGCCATGCTAAGCCCCAAGATTGGACAAATCTTTGATAAAACAACGTCCACCGAGCGGTGGTGGTTGGCGGTTGAGTGATAAAAATGCTCATCTGTTCACAAAAATGATCTTTAGCACAAAAACATCACATTTCCAAACTTCTTATTTTTAAGCCTCTTATTTTTAAGTTTCTTATTTCTAAGCGCTGGCGAAATCATCGGTGGTCTTATAAAGCATCAAAACACTCTAAAGATTTTGATTGAACAAGTCAGCAAAAATACAGATAAAATAAATACAGATAAAATGAATGAGCGCTTTAAAGCTGTGCATAAATTTTATTTAACATAATCCGTATCCCCTTATTTAATTATAGTTTACCAAGCAATAACAAAACTGCTCCAAAACTGCCAATCAAAAGCGGTGATGATTTGTTACAATACAGCGTTACAATATAAATTGTTGCATAAATTGTTGCGTGATTTGTGCTAAACCGTAGCGTATGCCCAAATTGCACGTTTATATTGATGATTTTGGTTAAATGGTTTGATTGAGCAGGGGGTTGTTATGTCTCAAAAAGATATTTTTAAAGTGTTAATCCGTCATCATGACATTCAGCGCAAGCTGTGTGATGAGCTTGAAAGCAAGTTGTCCGATGTCGCTACTGCAAAAAAACATTATCAAGCGCTTGATGTGGAATTAAAAGCGCACGCTGCCGCCGAAGAGCGCCATCTTTATATTCCTGCCATGCAACATGATGATGGGCTTGATTTGTCACGTCATGCCATTGCCGAACATCATGAAATGGATGAAATGATGGCAACGCTTAATGATGGGCGCACAGGTGATGAAAATTGGCATAAAACAGCCCAAGCATTGATTGATAAAGTGCGCCATCATCTCAAAGAAGAAGAGCAGGAATTTTTTCAAGAAGCCAAAAAGATTTTGGATGATGATTTACAAAAGCGATTGGGCAAGCTGTACGAAGCAGAACATCAAGCGTTTGAGCAGACTGTAGATTAAATCATAAAATGTGCTTAATTTAATGCGCTTAAATTGTGGTATTTAGTCCATGAACGATGTAGATTCATGCAAAGTTATGACCGTGTCTTTTTGCACGCTCAAAACATCTGGCAAAGATTGCAAAGAATCAATGAATGCACTTAATGACAGAAAAGTTTGAGTTCAGCGCCTTAAAATGATTCATGATTTATTCTGAATATGATTGATAATCAAATGCACCAAATGCGGCTGATAATACGCAGGAATGTCGTGCGCCATCTCATCAATGATGATGAGTTTTGAGTGCTCAATGTGCTTATTAAGATGTTTGCCGTGCGAGACAGGAATCAAGCCATCTTTACTGCCGTGCAAGATGAGCGTGTCTGTTTTGATGGCTTTGGTTTGGCGCAAAATAGAGCCTGTGACAGCAATGGCGTGCATTTGCTGAATGACGCCCAAGGGATAAAAACAGCGCCGATAACGCTCTTTTGCAACACTGCGCGTGCCTTTGATGTCCAAATGTCCTTGGGTGCCTACGGTGGTCATAAACCACACGCTGTGGCGTACAATGTCACGCTCGCTGTGACTGGCAGGTCTGCGCAAAAAAGTTGCAAATTGCTTGGGGTGTGGCAATGCCAAAAATTTGTGATTGGTTGTGCTGCACAAAAGTACCAATTTGGATAAATAATTGGGGTAGCGCGCCGCCAAAATCTGCGAGATGATGCCGCCCATAGACACGCCAACGACAGTCAGTGTATTGGGCAGCTTAAGTGTTTTGATAAGACGAGCAACATCTTCCGCCATATCAAACAAATTGTAAGCCACCGCCTCTGTGCGATTGGATAAGCCAAGCTGAACCTTGCCGATGAGTTTTAAAAAATTCAAGCGCGGCAATCCGCCAACTTGGATTTTGGTGGACAATCCCACGTCGCGATTATCAAAGCGAATCACAAAAAATCCTGCCGCCACAAATTTTTGCAAAAATTCAGCCGACCAAAACGTCATGTGCGAACCAAGACCCGCTACAAACAAAATGGGCGGATGATTGGGGTCGCCTGCCACCTCAACGCACAAGCTGATATTTTCACCAACATCTACGATGGACTGGCGAAATAGGGGCGACAAATCAGAAATCCGCCAAGTACTAAAATCGTAACTCATGATTGCGTTTAAATCTCAATCATTTCAAAATCCGCTTTACCAACGCCGCATTCAGGACACAGCCAATCATCAGGAATGTCCTCCCAATGTGTGCCAGCAGGCAAGCCTTCTTCAGGGCAACCCACCGCCTCATCATAAATCCAGCCACAGATGATGCATTGATATTTTTTCATAATCACTCCAATCTAACAGCAAACAATCGGCTTACAATTTTTTATTTAAAATTTAAAGCACATCAATTCATCATAATAGTTTACATTTGTTATTATAAAATGTAAAGACATTAATCTAATAAACATTATTCATCCAATAACATTGCTGACAAGCCAAGCTGTCTGATAAACATCAAAAAGCTTTTGTTAATAAGAAAAAAGCTTTTGTCAATAAGCGCTAAGATGAGCGCTTATTTAAGCCAATAATCCACTGATTTTTAAGCAAATTTTGTGTACATATTAAACCACAAAGCTTTTTTGGTATGAGATTGCTGCGCTGGAGTTAAGACAGGCTTGCCAAATGTTGAGCAAGTGCTTGGCGTGCTGTTACAAAACCATCAATGCCCTTGATTAATAATTCATTCAAAGAATGATTGTGCTGACTGTCAAAAAATGATTGTTCGCTGATGGCGGGTTGTTTTGGCTGTAGCAAAATATTTTTTGCTGATAATTGCGGCGTGATTGCTCTGTCTAGGGCGGACAATTCATCCAACAGAGCAGGGGATATGGTCAATAAATCACAGCCTGCCAATGCCAAAATCTGCTCTACACTTCTAAAGCTTGCGCCCATCACTTGCGTGTGATAACCGTGCGATTTGTAATAATGGTAGATGTGCTTGACCGAATTGACGCCCATGTCATCTGTGATGGCGATGCTGTCTTTGTTTTCGTGCTTTTTTTGCCAATCGGTGATTCTGCCAACAAAAGGCGATATCAGCGTCACTCCTGCATCAGCACAAGCGCGCGCTTGCGTGTCGGTAAACAGCAAGGTTAAATTGCAACAAATGCCTTGTTTTTCAAGCACTTCAGCAGCTTTGATGCCCTCCCATGTGGCAGCAATTTTGATTAAAATGCGCGACTTTGCCACGCCCAACTGCTCGTAGCGCTCAATAAATTCGTGCGCTTTTTTGATGGTTTGTTGTGTATCAAAAGACAAGCGCGCGTCCACCTCGGTAGAGACGCGACCTTCAATGATTTGGCTGATTTTTGCGCCCAACGCACACGTCAAATAATCAATCGCATCATCTTCAGATTTGCCTTGAATCTGCGCCAATAATTGAGCGGTTGTGTCGCTTGGATTGGCAAACGCTGCTGTAATGAGGCTTGGATTGGTGGTGGCTTCTTTGGGTTTTAGGCGTTCAATGGCAGATAGGTCGCCTGTATCGGCAACAATGGTGGTCAATTCGGCAAGCTGATTGAGTGCGGACATGAATAATTTCCTGCTGTGTCGGTTGGCTTGGATATCGCCAACAGTGAGATGTCAAAAAAATGTATCAAATAACGACAGTAAACTAACACATTTTTTTTAAATTGGCAATGATGATAAGATGGTTTTTGCTGTTTGTAGCAACGCTTTGCACACTGATATTTGATAATACATCATACTTCACAGTAATGCTTTGTAAGAAAATTTATCAAGGATATTTTGTAATGGCGCGCAGCATTTGTACAAATTTATTTAACATAATCCATATTTGTTTGGATGTTTTGCATTAATAGCTACGAAATAAGCTTATTTTTTATCGGTATTATAACTGTATTTTATAAACAAAATCATCAAGATATGTTACCATTTTACACGCCTAAATTTATAACAGTCACCAAAATAAAAGTGATTTAAAAGCAATTAAGCCGCCTGCTAGTTGATGTAATTTGTTTTGCGTGAACTGTTTGCACAAAGCGCTTTAAAAGTTAAAATAAATGTAGTATGATGACAAAATTTTACAGTTATAAACAAAGAGGCATTATGAACACCGAAGAAATAGGTCAATTAAGACAACAAATTGATGACATTGATGAAAAATTGCAAAATTTAATCAATGCGCGCGCAGATTTGGCAAAAAAAATCGCCGTTGTCAAAAAACATCATGAAGATCATCCGATTTTTTATCGTCCAGAGCGTGAAGCGCAAGTATTAAAGGCAGTCATGGAGCGTAATGGCACGGGTGCTATGCCTGCTGACAAAATGGCACGGCTGTTTCGTGAGATTATGTCGGCGTGCTTGGATTTGGAAGCGCCACAAAAAGTCGCCTATCTTGGGCCAGCAGGGACGTTTACTCATGCCGCTGCTTTAAAGCATTTTGGCAAGGCGGCGACCACTGTGCCGCTTGCGACCATTATGGATGTGTTTCGTGAGGTGGAATCAGGGGCTGCCATGTATGGCGTGGTGCCTGTGGAAAATTCGTCTGAAGGTGTCGTCAATCATACCTTGGATGGATTTTTGAGCAGTGATTTAAAGATTATTGGTGAGGTGGAGCTGCCTATCCATCATCAGTTTTTGGTGGATAAGCACACCAAAGTAAACGCCATTTCGCAGATTTACGCCCATCAACAAGCCCTTGCTCAATGTCGCCAATGGCTGGATACCCATTATCCAAACGTGGAGCGTGTCGCGGTATCCAGTAATGGCGAGGCGGCACGGCGAATCAAAAGCGAGTGGCATTCGGCGGCGATTGCAGGCGATGTGGCAGCGGCGGAATATGATTTGCATAAATTAAGCGAAAATATTGAGGATAATCCGTCCAATACCACACGTTTTTTGGTGATTGGACGTGAGACTATCGCACCAAGTGGTCAAGATAAAACAAGTATTTTGGTGTCCGCCAAAGACCAAGCGGGGGCGTTGATTGAAATTTTGCAGCCACTTGCCAAGCATGGCGTATCTATGACGAGCATTGAGACGCGTCCAGAGCGTCCAAACAAATGGGCGTATGTGTTTTTTATTGATATGAATGGGCATATTGATGATGATAATGTCAAAGCGGCAATTAACGAAATCCGCCCAAATGTCAAGGATTTAAGAGTGCTTGGGTCATATCCGAAGGCGGTTTTGTAAATAGATTTTAAGCAAATTGGATGAAAACTGCCTCATTTTGGGGTGGTTTTTAAATAGTGGTTGCACCGAGTGAATATTTATGAAATCTACAATATTATTCAATAAAACCGCCTTTATCGGACTTGGGCTTATCGGTGCAAGCTTGGCTCAGGCGATGCTTGACCGCAAACTCACTAGACAGATTGTGGCGTGTGACAACAATAGCGATACACTCAATGTTGCCCAAGCAATCGGTCTAATTTCACAAGGCTCTAATCATCTGCCCGATATTTTGGCAGGGTGTGACTTGGTGGTGATTTGTGTGCCTGTGCAGGCGGTATTACCGATTTTTGAAACTTTGGCACAGACTAAAAAAAGCGGACTTTTGGCGGATAGCTGTATCATTACCGATGTTTGTAGTACCAAAGCCAATGTCATTGATGCGTGTCATCAGATTGAGCAAGAGTTTAATCTTGAATTAAACTTTGTGCCTGCTCATCCGATTGCAGGGGCAGAAAAATCAGGCGTATTGGCAAGAAAATCAGATTTATTTGTTAATCATGAATTGATTATTTGTGATAACAATACCCAAGAGCAATTTGTTAATAAAATCAAAGCATTATGGCAAAGTGTTGGGGCGATAGTCAGTATCATGACCGCCCAAAAGCATGATGAAATTTTGAGCTTAACCAGTCATTTGCCTCATTTGCTGTCTTATGCTTTGACTTATCAGCTTGCCAAAGATGATGAGAATTTAAATATTTTTCGCTATGCGGCGGGTGGATTTCGGGATTTTAGCCGTATTTCGGCAAGTAGTCCGATTATGTGGCATGATATATTTTTGGCAAATAAAGAAGCGGTATTAAAGGGCTTGGATACTTATCAAGCGATTTTAAATGAACTAAAAACAGCCATTTTAAACGATAATTCTGATGAGTTATTAACAACCTTTGAAACCGCCAAAAATGCACGAGATTATTTTGGGCAACTTTTGATTGAAAAAGAGAAGTTGAAAAATCAAAATTAGAGAATATTATGCAAGAAGTTCAATACTTATTAAAAACTGTCAGTAATGAAATACAGCTTATCAACACTTCAAAAAGACTGTACGCCAAACAGCTAGCTCCAGAGTTTAGTATATTTAATTATATCTCTACAAATGAAACCAATTTAAGTTATGTTTTGGCAGATTTATTAAATCCCAAAGGTTCTCATCAGCAAGATGATTTATTTTTAAAAAATTTTATCAAAATATGTTTGCCAAATTTGCAATGCCAAGCATGGAATAAATTTTTGGATAATTTGGCTAATATCAGTGTTAAAACAGAAGTGATTACATCTGCCAATCAATCTTATCGGAAAATGGATATTTATTTAACTGATGGTAATAATTATGGAATTTGTATTGAAAATAAACCCTATGCTAAAGACCAGTCAAATCAATTAAGTGATTATTATCAAGAGTTAAGCAAAAAACATTCTTATAAACATTTGGTTTATTTGGCTCAAAATCTACCAAGCGATAAAAGTGTAAAAAAAGAAACTTTAGAGCAATGGCAAATTAACAATGAATTTAGTCATATTAGCTATCATGATTTAGTTTATTGGTTAAATGCTTGTAAGATGGGATGTCAAAATATTAGTGTTTTGGAATTTATCAATCAATTTATCAAATTTATTCAAAAAAAATTTATGAAAATAAGTGATATGAGTGAACAAAACGCCATTGTTGATGTAATGCTGAAAAATAATGAAAGTATTATTTCAGCAATTAAAATTTCCAATCAAATTCCTATGTTACAAAGACGTTTAATTGAAAAATTAAATAAGCAATTAACCGAAAAAATCAATCAAAATTCTAATTATCAATTATATGAAAACAAACCTGTATCTCTTACTGAAAAACGGTTTAGTGGTTTTTATATAAAAGCCAAAGATTATAATTTATATATTGCCTTTGAATTTCAAAGGGATAATTATAAAGATTTGGTCATTGGGTACAAATCACTTGACAAATATTTAAGAAAAGGTAATTGTATATATGATAAAATTGCAAAAGAAATCATCAAATCTTTGCCTAATAAAAATAAGATAAAGACAACCCCTAGCTGGTTTGGTAAATATTATTGGGTATTTTGCAAAAATTGGCAATCTACCCCTGATATTTGGGCAAAAATCAATGACGGCAGTTTAGCAGACTTGATTATGAAAGAAATTGATGAATTGTATGAGAATATTAAAAAACACAATATTAAGATTGACCCTTAATTTAACATTGGTACATACTTTTTTATTTAAAAGTAAGCACCTTACCCCAACAAATTAACACCCCTTATTTTAGGAAACCCCATGAAATACAAACTTACCCCAAGCACCACTTTTACAGGTACGCACAAAGTCGCTCCTGATAAATCCATTTCGCACCGCTCCATTATGTTTGGTAGTTTGGCGACTGGCGTAACGTACGTCAGTAATTTTTTGGAAGGTGAAGATGCCCTGTCCACCTTGCAAGCCTTTCGTGATATGGGCGTGCAGATTGACCGAGACGGCGACAAAGTTACCATTCATGGCGTGGGGATAAACGGTCTAAAAGCACCGACAAAACCCCTGGATATGGGGCACTCTGGCACAAGTATGCGACTGTTGTCAGGGATTTTGTCCGCTCAAAGCTTTGATAGCACGATGATTGGTGATGCCAGCCTATCCAAACGCCCGATGGAGCGAGTTGCCAAGCCTTTACGCCAAATGGGGGCAAAAGTTACCACCACAGGCGAAAAAGGCACGCCACCTGTTACGATTACAGGCAATCAATCCTTGCAGGGTATTCGTTATGAAATGCCGATGGCGTCCGCTCAAGTTAAATCCTGCCTGCTATTGGCAGGACTGTGGGCAAATGGCGAAACGGTTGTTACCGAGCCTGAAGTTACGCGTGACCACACCGAACGAATGCTGACCGCTTTTGGCTATCAAGTGGATGTCAAAAAGCGAGAATACGACAACGAGATTCGCCTAACAGGGGGCGGACAGCTGACTGCCTGTGATATTGAAGTGCCTGCTGATATTTCAAGTGCGGCGTTTTTTATGGTGGCGGCAGCGATTGCTGGTAGGGGTGATGTTGTCTTGCCAAAGGTGGGCATTAATCCGACACGCACAGGGGTGATTGATATTTTAAAGCTTATGGGGGCGGATATTACGCTTGCCAACAAAACGACCGTGGGCGGTGAACCTGTGGCGGATATTTGTATCAAGTCCAGTCAATTAAAAGGCATTGAAATTCCGTTGCACCTTGTGCCACTGGCGATTGATGAATTTCCTGTGCTGTTTGTGGCGAGTGCTTGTGCGACTGGCAAAACCGTACTTCATGGTGCAGAAGAGCTGCGTGTCAAAGAGTCTGACCGCATACAGGTGATGGCGGACGGCTTGACCACGCTTGGCATTGATTGCACGGTGCTTGCTGATGGCATTGAAATTATCGGTAAGGGAGATAGTGAATTTGTATTTGGCGGTGGAATGATTGAAAGTCATCATGATCATCGTATTGCGATGAGTTTTGCGGTGGCAAGTCTTAGAGCCAAAAATGAGATTATCATCAATGGCACTGAAACAGTGAACACAAGTTTTCCAAATTTTGCCCAATTGGTGAACAGTGCAGGGTTAAATATAGACGTGATTTGTGATTAAAATAGGCTTTTGGAATTATAGTTAACAAAAGTTTTGTAATCATACAATTTAGTAATGATGTTGCAATAAAATTATTTAAAAAATTGGTTAATAACAATGCAAGCCAATCAAAACAAAGGTATTATTCTGGGTTTAATTGCTTATACAATATGGAGCTTGTTTCCATTTTATTTTAAGCAATTAAGTGACTATAATGCCATTGAAATTATTGGTCATCGGCTGATATGGACTTTTGTGATTTTGTTTTTGTTTTTGATTATCAAAAATCATTGGCAAGCAATCACAATCATTAAAAATCAGCCCAAGATTATTATTTGGACATTCATTTCTGGTCTTTTGATTGCAACCAATTGGCTGACTTATGTCTGGGCGGTCAATAACGATAAAATTATTGATGCCAGTTTGGGTTATTTTATCAGTCCATTGATGGGTGTGGCGTTGTCGTTTTTTATTTTAAAAGAGCGTTTGCGACCATTACAAATCATTGCCATTACATTAGCCAGCATTGCGGTGGGTATTCAAGTTATCATGCTTGGCTTTTTGCCGATTGTGTCGCTGTTATTGGCGTTGAGTTTTGCGTTTTATGGTTTGATGCAAAAACGCACACCGCTGGATTCTATTTCGGCACTGTTTTTGGAGACAGCAATGCTTGTGCCGTTTTGTGTGATTTGGTTTATGACGCATGATGTGGCAAGCAGCCAATTGTCTTTTTGGGTGTCTTCTGATATTTGGCTGTTGATGATTGCAGGACCTGTCACACTGATTCCGCTTTTATTGTACAATAAATCCACCAAGTTAGTGAACTTTAATACACTAAGCTTTATGCAATATATTACACCTACCTCGGTATTTATTATTGCGGTATTTTATTATCATGAGCCGATTGATTTAAAAAGATTGATGATTTTTGCAATGATTTGGCTTGGGTTATTAATATTTAGTATTGATATGATTAAAAACAGAAATAAGCCAAATGTAGCCATAAGTGAGTAACCAATGACAGATGTTGTATTGATAGAGGGTTTGACCGTAAATACGGTGATTGGGGTTTATGAATGGGAGCGCGCCATTTGTCAACCTGTGGTCATTGATGTTAAATTGCATTATGATTTGAGTGCGGCGCTTGACGAAGATGATTTGGCGCACACCATCAACTACAAGGCAGTGTGCGAAGACATTGAAAAAGTTTGTCATGACACTCGTGCACAATTGTTGGAATATTTGGCAGGGCAAATTTTTAAAAAGTTGTTTGAAAGCTATCCGATTGATAAGATAGAGCTGCGTCTCACAAAACCGCACGCCATCAAAAATGCACAAAATGTTGGCGTGAGCATCACAAGAGATCGCTACGCGCGCAGAACCTAGAGCCTGTTTATGATTAATTTTTGACAAAAAGCAATTTTTTATGAGACATTCTACAAAAATATCAAAGCGCGATTATTTGTGGATGGATTTTTGAATGATGTTAATCAATCCAAATCATCATATTCGTTTTTGTGACATCACAACCATCACTGCTGTGATTGTCATGATGGGCAGTAATGATGATGCCAAACACAATCTGTCACTTGCTACACAAAACATTTACCAAAGCATTTTGGTGCAAAGCTGCACTGTAATCAATAAGCACATCAGCGCCGATCACACAGGGCGCGCCCAAAACTTATATCACAATCAAGCGATGAAAGTGCAGCTGTATAGCGCACACCAACTGTCTGTGCTGGTGGCGCTGTTTAAGGACGTTGAGCGACTTTGTGGCCGTGATGAGCGCAAAAACAGCGCTGCATACGGCTATTTGGTGGCGATGGACATTGATGTGATGGCGGTGAATATTCAGGGTGATTGGCTTATGATACAAGAGCGGCTGCCCCTAAAGACGCACGAGCGCATTTGTCTAAATATCACCGAATAATACACCACCGAATAACACATCACGGAATGATGAGTTTAAATCTCAATTTGATAGACGAATGTGAGCGATACAAATCCAATTGAGATAAATTCATCCAATTAAGATAAATTCAAAGATACAAAAAGCAAATGCGTTTGTTTTATTAGGATTTGGTCAAATCATAATCAATGACGACAGGCGCATGATCGCTGAACCAACTGTCGCGATAGACCCACGCACCGACAGCGCGCGCACGCCAATCAGGCGAACACGCTTGATAATCAATGCGCCAACCAACGTTTTTGGCGCGTGCTTGACCGCGATTGGACCACCACGAATACAAAAAAGGCTCATCGGCGCGTACATGACGAAAGGTATCCACATAACCCAGTTCGTCATAAATATAATCAAGCCAAGCGCGCTCATGGGGCAGACAGCCCGAGGCTTTTTGATTGCCTGACCAGTTTTTGATGTCAATTTTTTTGTGGACAATATTATAATCGCCACAAATAATTATTGATTGATTGTCATCGCGCCAACGCTTCAAAATCTGCTTGTATTCATCCAAAAACAAGTCCTTGCGTGCTTGCGCCTCATCGCCAGATGAGCCAGATGGCAGATACAGTGAAGCGATAAATACAGGATAATCAATGCTTTGTATGTCAAATTCTGCTTTAATAAATCGCCCTTGTGTGTCCGCCAATTCAAAGCCCAAGCCGTCTTGTATGGACTTAAAAGGTAAACGACTATAAATCGCCGTGCCTGCATAGCCTGCTTTTTGGGCGGCGAACAAATGAGCGTGCCAACCTGCTGGACGAAACTCATCTGTCCACTGCTCGTGGCTGATGCGGCTTTCTTGAATGCAGACAACATCGGCATCGGATGTGGCAAGCCAGTCAAAAAAGCCTTTTTTGGCAGCAGAGCGCAATCCATTGACGTTGATGGACACCACACGCAAAATATGTGTGGGCGCTGGATAAATCGCTTTGCTGGGGAGGATGTCAGCAGGTTTGTCTTTGGGGTCTTTGATGGTGTGAAATGACATAAAAAATTCCAATAACTGTTGAGTGCTTGTCGCTATGCGCGTAGTCAATACGCCACAACTGCGCTCAAATTGCTGTGTTCAAATACTGCGCTCAAATTTCTACAAACAACGTCTATAAACAACAAATAACAACCAATAAGCATTGAACCAATAAACATTGAATCAGTTGCAACCGATTTTAAAAAATCTCAGCTGCCAAACGATAAGCCAAATCTGCGCGCAAGGCTTGTTTGTCTTTGTTGTCATCAAGGCTTGAATAATGTGGTTTTTGGCGTGCTTTGGCAAGCGATTTTGGCAGTTTTTGCCAAGCCGTATCGGTGCTGTCCAAATGAATGTCATCAAGACTGGCATGACCTGTGCGACGTATCGCGTGGTGCAAGGCGTTGAGCTGGCTTGCCATGACAAGCAGTGCATTGTCATCAATGCGGTAGTGCTTGTGGTGGGTGATTTTGTCTTTGAGCGTGTCGTAATTGGCGGCACCTCCGCCAA
This sequence comes from Moraxella sp., assembly GCA_041811915.1. Taxonomy (GTDB): domain Bacteria; phylum Pseudomonadota; class Gammaproteobacteria; order Pseudomonadales; family Moraxellaceae; genus Moraxella. The sequence continues at coordinate 14,227 of JBGXSA010000037.1, forward strand.
TCAATCCACCCAGCAGCGTACCCACGCCAAGACTTGTGCCAAGACTTGCCACATCAAAAGCTGCGCCCAAGACCACGCCTGCTGCACTGCCACTGGCAGCGCGCAAACCCAACTGTCCAATCAAACTGGCATCAAATGGATTTGGGGCATGGATGTTGATTTTATCATCCATCAAATGCACAGGTTTGTTATAAAATTTGTACAAATTGAGCAATTTTTCATAAGTGTGCTGATAAGCTTGGTGCACTTTGCTTTGCATGGCGTTACTGATGGGGGTGGGGTCGTCATCTTCGTGCGCTTTGATGGCGTAGCTTGCCACATTAATCAAAAAATCACTGATGAGCAAATGACCATCTTCATAAAGTGTATGCCACAATTTGGTGCGATGTGTCATGAGCGCTGTGATGGCAGATGGGTGCTGCGTGAGCGTTGCCAAGTTTTGCCAAAGTTTCATTTCATTATCAAAATCAAACGCCACCGTGTCAAACTCATTGCTGATGTGCAGTGCGCGCCGCGATAAGGCTTGTCGCCATTCATCAATGTGCTGACCGTCTTTGACAAAATTAAAGATGGGCAGCACAGGCACGCCTGTCATGGCAAGAATGCTAAGCTCGTCTTGGTATTTGGCAGTGGGCGCAAAGCGCGCATCAATGACATACAAAGCAATGTCGCTTGCCAAAACAGCGTTGATGACTTTGATTTCTTGTGAAAAATGTTGCAAGCTGTGTTGATGTTGAAAATCCTGCAAAAGCTGTGACAATCGCGACACACCATCAGCGCGCGCGTTGGTATGCTCGGCAAGATAATCCATAAGTCCAGCGGCGTCCTCAAGCCCTGGCGTATCAGACAGCTGTATTAGGTCTGTGTTGTCATCGCCAATCACAACCGCCTCAACATGGCGCGTGGTGGCAGAAGCATTTTTGACCTCGCCAAAGCTGTCATCACGCGTCAAGGTGCGCATGAGCGATGTTTTGCCCACATTGGTGTGCCCGATGACTGCAAGGGTGATTAAAGGTTGGCTTGTTGAGTTATTCATAAACATTTAAGTAAAATTGCACAATGCGCATCAGGCTACTTGTGATGTGAATTGTTTGTGATGTGAAGTGCGAAAACCAAGCGCTTATGGCCCAAGCAATGATTGAGCTATGCTTTATTGGGCTGTCTGTCAGGGTTGTCTTTTTCGGTGATGATGTCCTCGCCAGAATCCCCAAAGCTTAGCACTTCAGCAAAATTAATTTGTAGCTTCAAGAGTAATTTGTCAATGCCTGTGGCGCCGTGATTGACTTGTACTTTTCTTAGCATATTGATGATTTTGGTTTGTTTGGCAAGATAGCGATGAATGTCCAGATAAATAAACTTGCCTTTGTATGTGGCAAACGGCAAATCTTTGACAGTGATTTTACTCAAAGCCAAGCCAAGCGGATCTTGGCGCATGAGCGCCTTGTACACGCCAACGCCAGTTTTGGCAGCAGGTGCTTGCCACCATTGTTTGGTGTGAAGCTCAATGATATTGACGTCGGATAATTGCTCAAAAACAAAACGCTGCGCATCAGCGCTGATGATGGCTTGTACCAAACGAAAATCGCAGGACACCTTGGCAAACACACCCTTAACGCTGACGGTGACGTACAAGGTCAGCCAATCGTCATGAAAGCGCATATACAGCTCATGCACCATGTCCACATTTTTGACAACAAATTGATGCAGGGCGTCATTAACTTGCTGCTCGGATAATTTAATCAAAATCTCATCAATAAAGCTGTCCGCGGTGGTCACATAGCTGTTTTTGATGCTTTTGAGCAAAGATTGCCATGCGCTGATAAAAGCATCCATGAGCGAATGTTCGCTGTCAAACTCAATGTTGATTGCGTTGTCCTCGGCATACCACACATCTGACACATCGTCTTTGGGGGTTGCGATGAGTACGCCGTTTTCTTGCTTGTGAAAGGTGCTGTTATCACTGATGATGCTGTCAGTGCTGCTCGGCGTGTTGGGTGTAGGGGTGGGTTTGTCTGAAATATTGGTCATGGCGTTAAAATAATTTAATTTATTAAAAGTTGTATGTATGCGTGGTCTATGAATGATATTTGGACTCTGTATTTATCGTGTTTTGCTTGTAAAAATGAGACAAATACTTGCTTTTTAAAAAATATCAGGTTGATAATTATTTATCAAACTATTTATCAAACACGTTTTGAATGCTTAACAAATAAGATTTGCCCTCAAGTTTTGATGACTTTATACCAAAGCATAAAGCTGTATTTAAAACAAAGCCATCTTTTTAAAACAAAGTCATATTAACAAAATGAACAAAATTTTGATTGTATCATGCTACAAATACAGCGTTTTAATATCTTTCATACAGTTCAAGTTATTTTAGCAAATTTTGGCAAAAAATGTGTGAGAATTTGTAAGATTTGGCGCAAACTGGGTTTGGCAAAATGGCAAAATGGCAAAATGGCAAAATGGCAAAATGGCAAAATGCTAAATCAAAATAAAGATGTGCTTTGATGTTAAGTGCGTGCCAACAAGTCGCATGATGGCACAAAAGCCCATGCAGTTGGGCTTTTGTTAAAATAATTTTTTTGTGTTTTAAATGGTGTAGTCAATATAATTATCCTGCAAAAAACTTGCTACAAAATGACTTTTTGGGTGGTTTTTTAGCGTGTGATAATCACCGACTTGCTCAATCTGTCCATGATTCATAACCACGATTTCATCGGACAATTCAACCGCTTCTTCTTGGTCGTGCGTCACCAAAATACTGGTCACACCAAGCTCATGATGAATGGACTTTAGCCAAGTGCGCAGCTCTTTACGCACCTTGGCATCCAGCGCACCAAAAGGCTCATCCAACAGCAAAAGCTTAGGATCAACCGCCAAAGCACGCGCCAAGGCAATGCGCTGACGTTGTCCACCCGACAGTTGATGGGGGTATTTTTTGGCGGTTTGGGATAATTGTACAAGCTCAAGCAGCTGATTGACTTTTTTGGTGATGTCCTCTTTGCTTGGGCGTTTGTTTTTTGGTAATACCGTCAGCCCAAAAGCCACATTATCAAAGACATTCATGTGGCGAAACAAAGCATAGTGCTGAAACATAAATCCAATGTGGCGCGCTTGTACGGGCGTGTCTGTCACATCCACGCCATCAAAAAATATCCTGCCAGTGTCAGCAAGCTCAAGCCCTGCAATGATGCGCAAAAGTGTCGTCTTGCCACAGCCAGATGGCCCAAGCAGCGAGATTAATTTGCCTGTGGGTACGGTCAGATTGATGGGCTGTAAGGCGGTGAATTTGCCAAATTGTTTGGTGACATCACAAATTTCAATGCTCATATTTATTCCTAATTCATCTTTTGTTCATGTCAAATTGACACAATTGATTGTTGGACTATCCATGGTCAGGACTGCTCATCATCGGTTGCGCGAAATTTTTTGGCTTGATGATGGCTCAATAGCTGCTGCAACAACAATGTCATGAGCGCAAGCAAAGCCAATAGGCTAGACAGCGCAAAAGCAGCGGTAAAATTGTATTCATTATAAGCAATCTCAACCAAGAGCGGCATGGTGTTGGTCTCACCACGAATGTGCCCACTCACCACCGATACTGCACCAAACTCGCCCATGGCACGCGCATTGGTTAAAATAATACCGTACAAAAGTGCCCATTTGATGTTGGGCAAGGTAATGCGCCAAAACATCTGCCAGCCGCTTGCGCCCAAAGTCAGCGCCGCTTGCTCTTCGCTTGCGCCTTGTGATTGCATAAGGGGTATGATTTCGCGCGCCACAAAAGGAAAGGTGACAAACATGGTGGCGATGATAATCCCTGGAATGGCAAAAATCACCTGAAACCCAAAATACTCAAGCCAGCCACCAAGCCATGAATTGCGCCCCAAAAGTGCAACAAACATAAGACCTGCCACCACAGGCGACACCGAAAACGGAATGTCCAATAAAGTTGTGATGAACTGCTTGCCTCTAAAATCAAAGCGCGTCAAAAGCCAAGCCAATGCAACACCAATGACGGCATTAATGGGTACAACGATGGCGGCTGTTAATAAGGTTAATTTGATGGCGTGCAATGCCTCAGGCTCTACCAAAGAGGCGAGATACAGCGACCAGCCTGATTTTAGCGCCTCATAAAAGACCGTCGCCAAAGGAATGACGAGCATGACAATCATAAACAAGACGGCAATGCCAATCAGCGTACGTCTAAGCCAAGCAGGTTCGGCAGTGGCGGCTTGTGATTGATAGGGGTAATTGTCGTGATTTGTCATGTTGCACCGCCCATGCGTTTGGTGAATAGCCATTGTAAGGCATTGATACTAAACAAAATAACAAATGAAATGAGCAGCATAAATAATGCAACCGCCGATGCGCCCGTTACATCATAGCCATCTAATTTGCCAATGATAATCAAAGGTAAAATCTCAGATTTCATGGGCAAATTTCCTGCAATAAAAATCACCGAGCCATATTCGCCTGTGGCGCGCGCAAACATCATGCCTGCACCCATCAATAAGGCGGGGTATAATTCTGGCAGCACCACTTTGACAAAGGTAGTCAAGCGACTGGCGCCAAGCACCGCCGCTGCCTCTTCGTATTCTACGGACATCTGCTCCAACACAGGCTGTACGGCGCGAATGACAAAGGGTAGGCTTACCACAATGAGCGCAAGCCAAATCCCAATCGGCGTAAATGCAACGCGAATCGGCGCACCAAACAATGCCTCACCCAAAACAAAAAACGGCTTGCCCAAAAGCCCATTGGGCGCATATAGCGTCGCCAAAGCAATGCCTGTCACAGCGGTGGGCAGCGCAAAAGGCAGATCCACCAAGGCGTTGATTAATGATTTGCCCCAAAATTGATAGCGCACCAGCACCCATGCGATGAGCGTGCCAAATACAAGATTGGTCAGCGTGGCAAGCAAAGACACTTTTAAGGTTAAATAAATGGCGTGCTTGACGCGTGGCTCATTGATGACTTGCCAAAAACCTGTCAGACCCAAATCGCTGGCAGTCAGCACAAGCGCAACAAAGGGCAAAAAAACCAGCAAAGACAATGCCAGCACGCTCACGCCTAAGCTTAGATTAAAAAACGGCATGATGTGACGTTTTTTGTTGGGTGGCGGCAGATGCGGTTTGGCGGTCGCCATACATAATCCTTTTTATACGATAAAATTATACTGGCTATGACCATTCATGCGCCAAGTGCAGCGCAAAAGCGATATCCAGCCTTGATAAGCACGCTATTGTAAACCAGTTTGTTTATGCCCAAAAATAATTTTATTGTCTATCATTATTCAAAATTGGAATGTTAAAAACTTGCTTGCCATTGCTTGGTTTTGATTTTTGTTATTTAATGCCATTCTTGGGCTTTAAACCGTTTTTGTGGATTGGTGCCCTCACGATAGCAAAACCCAACATTAGAAACCCAACATTTTAAATGATTGATTTGATTTAAAATCTATCAAAAAAGTGTTGGGTGTTATTTTTCCACCGAGCTTACGAACTTCCACCGAGCTTACAAAAAATTTATTTTTTATAAAATCAATTTAAGTTAAATAGAGTTGAGAGTGGCGTTATTTAATGCACAACCACGCTTAATGTGCGCTGCCGCTGTTATGATGGATTACAAAGCGTTCTGTTAAAAACACAATAAAAAACTGCATTTTTTTGGATATTGTTATCCATCAAAAATGCAGTCAGGTTTGCTCATCAGATATAATCGCACAGTCTTAATCCGATGTGCTGATGATTGAATTTATTTTTGTAACATCATCTTTTTTGACATCTGTGACATCATCAAATCATCGCGCATTGCTTGCGGCAAGCTCATCAAACACACCACCGTCTTTAAAATAGGTGTTCATGATGGTGTCCCAATCGCCAAAGGTTTCGCGCGCGCCAAAGGTGTTGAGCGTTGGTAATTTGTCGGCATTTTTTGCCAAAATGTCTGCATTGCTTGGGCGCAAATACAAATCAGCAGCCAGCTGCTGAGCAGGTTCGCTCCACAGATAGTCTAAATACTCTTTGGCGGCAGCGGTGGTGCCTTTTTTGTCGGTGACGGCATTGACAATGGCGACAGGGTTTTCTGCTGCAAGCGTATAGCTTGGATAGACGATTTGCACTTGTCCTTGCCCAAATTGCTTACTGGCAAGATTGGCTTCATTTTCAAAAGTAACGAGCACATCGCCGATTTGACGTTGCAAAAAGGTGGTGGTTGCCGCGCGTCCGCCATTTTCATAGACGGGCACGTTTTTTAGAATGTCTTTGACAAATTGCTTGGTTGCGGTTTCGTCTTTGTTGAATTTGTGCAAGCCATAGCCATACGCCCCCAAAAAGGCATAACGACCGTTGCCTGTGGTTTTTGGATTGGCAAGCACGATTTGCACGCCATCTTTGGTCAAATCCGACCAATCATGAATCGCTTTTGGATTGTCTTTGCGCACCAAAAAAACAACCGCGCTGGTATAAGGCACCGCCTCGTTGGGGAATTGCTCACGCCAATTGTCCGCAACAAGCCCCTTTTTTTGTAAAAGCTCAATGTCCGAGCCTTGATTCATGGTCACCACATCGGCTTGTAAGCCGTTGGCGACCGACAAGGCTTGCTTACTTGAGCCGCCGTGTGATTGCTGAATGTCAATGGCTTGCCCATTGTGTTTGGCGCTGTATTCTTTGACAAACAAAGGATTGTAATCTTTATAAAAATCACGCGCCACATCATAAGAAACGTTCAAAATTTTAAGATTGTTGGCATCGGCAGGGGCGCTGCTGACGGCGGCTGTTTGTGTGTTGTCTGTGCTGTTTGTCGGCGCTTGATTGGCGTCTTGTGTGGGCGCGCGCTGACAACCTGCCAGTGCTGTCAAGCTTGCCAAGCCCAATGAATACAGGGCATAACGGATGTTTGATGTCATAAAATCTCTCCAATATCAATAAAAATCACAAAAGTTATTGTGGGTGTGAAGTTGTTTTATTGGCATTGCCCTGTGCCAATGTGTCAAATTTCGCCCCATCGGCAAAATACGTTGTCATAATCGTATCCCAATCGCCAAAGACGTCATTGACCAAAAAGGTTTGTATCGCAGGAAAGCGCGCTTGGTTGGCGGCCAATACTGCCTTGTTGTTTGGACGTAAATACAGCTTGGCGGCAAGGTTTTGGGCAGGCTCACTCCACAGATATTCCAAATACGCCTTAGCGATATCACTGGTGCCTTTTTTGTCGGTGACGGCATTGACCACCGCCACAGGGTTTTCGGCAGCGACAGTATAGCTTGGGTACACCACGCTAAACTCGCCCTTGCTTAGCTCATGAGCGATGATGTTTGCCTCGTTTTCGGCGGTGATGAGCACATCACCAATGGCGCGCCGAGTAAAGGTGGTGGTCGCTGCTCGCGCCCCTGCATCAAAAACAGCGACATTGCCAAGCAAGGTTTTGACAAAATCATCGGTTTTGCTTTGATCTTGATTGAATGTGTGCAAGCCATAGCCATACGCCCCCAAAAAAGCATAGCGACCGTTGCCAGAGGTTTTGGGATTGGGCATGACAATCTGAATGTCTGAACGAGCCAAATCTTGCCAGTCTTGGATGTTTTTGGGGTTACCTGTGCGTACCAAAAATACCGTCGCACTGGTAAAAGGCACGGCGTGGTTGGGCAGGGCGTTTTGCCAGTCGCTATTTACCAAGTTTTTGCCCACAAGCAAATCAATGTCGGCGTTTTGGTTCATGGTGGCAACATCAGCAGCAAGCCCATTGGCAACCGACAAGGCTTGCTTGCTTGATCCGCCGTGCGATTGTTTGATGTTAAGATTTACGGCAGGATTGACGGTCTTATAGTGCTCAATAAACAAAGGATTGTACTCTTTGTAAAAATCACGAGAGACATCATAAGACACGTTTAACAGCTCCACCGTGCCATTTGTGGCGGTGGCGGTGCTGTTTTGATTATTTGCATTGGGTGCAGGACTGCAAGCGGTGAGCAAAGCAGCAGCAAATATCAGGGTGGGGGTAGATTTTTTCATTATTTTCTCAAAAATACAAGCCTAAAGCTTTTAAAACAAAGCTTTTTTAAAACATTGCTTTCATTGCCTTTAAAGATTTTTTATAGGCTTTGATAGTAGCGTTTTAATACCGAAAGCACCTCGGGGCGACTGAAGGTATCTGGCACATCATCGCCTTTTGATAGGGCATTACGCAAGGCAGTGCCGCTGATTTTGACGTGATGGCTGTCATCGTGCGGACAGGTTTTGGTACTTGCCATACCATGACAAGCGGTGCAATAAAACGTCCAATCAATCTTTAAAGGCTTGGTAACAAGGGCGTCTTTGGGCAGAGTGTCAAAGATTTTTTGAGCATCAAACGGTCCATAATAATCGCCCACGCCTGCATGATCACGCCCCACGATTTGATAAGTACAGCCGTAGTTTTGGCGAAATAGGGCGTGTAGCAAAGCTTCTTTTGGACCAGCATAACGCATATCTAGGGGATAGCCTGCTTGAATCACGGTGTCTTTTTTGAAATAATTGTCAATCAACACCGCAATCGCCTCTTGGCGTACGTCCGCTGGAATGTCGCCTTGTTTGAGCTTGCCAAGCAAGGAATGCACCAATACGCCATCACAAATCTCAATGGCGATTTTGGCAAGGTATTCATGCGAGCGGTGCATGGGGTTGCGTGTTTGAAAGGCGGCAACCGTCTGCCAGTTTTTTTGCTGAAACAACGCCCGAGTTTGTGCAGGGGTTTTGTAGATGTCAGGATAATCCTGCTCAAAACCACCTTGACTAAACACTTGTACTTTACCACCCAAATAAACATCGCCGCTGTTTAGCACTTGAGCGACACCGACATGATTGGGGTCACTTGTGCCAAAGGTAGACTCACATTCACACTCTTTGTTTGGGGTGTAAATATCGCTGATGGTAAGCACACCCATAATTTCATCGTGTTCATCCACCAAGGCAACTGTATCGCCTGTATTGAGCGTATCGGCGACAGCCTTGTCGGTGGATAAAGTGATGGGAATGGGAAAAAACACGCCTTTATAATCGCCATCCACACCGCCTTGGGCGAGCGTCATGTCGCTCACCACGCCCTCATAGTCGGCTTGTCCCATAAAGCCGTCCAGCGGCGTAAACCCGCCAATGCCAAGCATAATCAAATCGCCACGCTCACGAGAATTGATACGCACACGCGGTAAGCTTTGGGCGTTTTTTTGGGCTTGGATAAGCTCATCGCCCGTCAAAACAAGTGGCTTTAGGGTGGGGCTGCCGTGTGGTGGCACAAGGTTTGTATAGATGTCTTGGTTGCTAAAGGCGTTTTGGTTTTGGCTCATTGTTTTTTCCAAATGTTAGAACTGTTCACAATTAATAATGCTTGCATAGTTTGATGACGCTTGCATATTTTTGTAAATATTTCATTCAAAGGCTTTTTTGTCAAAAATGGCTAAATCTTACGATTTTTCTCATTTTTGATAAAAAAATTAATCATAAACAGGTTCTTGGGCTATTTATTAAAGCTTGGGCAATATGTATTTGAGTCATATTGCCATCAGCCACGGCGATTAAATTAAGTTGACAATAGGCTAATGTATTTTTTAAAAAAATGTCTATGCTATGGCTGACTGTTGATATGCCATTTTTGAATTTATGTTTTGAATGATTTGGGCATACTATGTACAGCGTTTAACGCATAGCATCGCCGCAATACAATTACCCAATCAATGTGATTGTAAAATTGCACTTATCAGGCGATAATAGCAAAGCAAAACGCATTCATTTTAAAAAACCACAAACGCAAAGCCGTCAGTCAAAAAGCTACAAATGTAAAGCCATAAGCTTGGTGTAAGTCAGTCAAATTTGTGTTTGATTTAAGATTTTTTGATTTAAGATTTTTAAAGTTAAAAAGAGACCGTCATGTATCAATATTCCTACGCCGACCAACAGCTTGTCAATGAGCGTGTCGCCCAGTTTAGAAGCCAGACCGAGCGTTTTTTGGCAGGACAGCTGCCCGAAGAGGAGTTTTTGCCGCTGCGATTGCAAAACGGCTTATACGTCCAAAGACACGCCCCCATGCTGCGGATTGCCATTCCTTATGGGCTTTTGGCAAGCTATCAGTTACGCTGTTTGGCGGACATCGCCGATACATACGACCGTGGTTATGGGCATTTTACCACGCGTACCAACATTCAGCTCAACTGGGTGAAGCTGGAGCAAGTGCCCGATATTTTGCAGGTGCTTGCCGATCATCAAATGCACGCCATTCAGACCTCGGGCAACTGCATTCGCAACACCACAACCGACCCTTTTGCAGGCATTCACACAGACGAGATTGAAGATCCACGCCCATATTGTGAGATTATTCGCCAGTGGAGCACTTTTCATCCTGAGTTTGCGTTTTTGCCACGCAAATTCAAAATCGCCGTCATTGGCACCAAAGCCGACCGTGCCGCCACGCAAGTGCATGACATTGGTCTGCACATTCTAAAAAAATGACGCAGGTGAGATTGGTTTTGAGGTGATTGTCGGTGGCGGGCTTGGGCGTACGCCGATGATTGGCAAGGTGATTTGTGAGTTTTTGCCAAGACAGCACCTGCTTAGCTATCTGGATGCGATTTTGCGTGTGTACAATCTGCACGGCAGACGCGACAACAAATACAAAGCGCGCATCAAAATCTTGGTGGACAGCCTTGGCAAAGAAGAATTTGCTCGCTTGGTGGATGAGGCGTGGGTCGCCACCAAAGACGGTGATTTGACGTTGAGCGATGCGCATTTTGCAAAAGCAAAAAGCTATTTTAGCACGCCTCAATACGAGCAGTTTGATGTCTTTCAAGTACAGCAAACGCTGGCAAAATTTCGTGAAAATAACGACTTTGCCAAATGGTACGAACACAACACCATCGCCCACAAAATCACAGGCTATCGTGCGGTGATTGTGTCCTTAAAGGCAGGATTAAGGCTTATTGATGGCGAACAAAAATTCATCCCTGCTGGCGATATGACGAGCCATCAAATGCGTCAAATGGCAGACATTGCCGAGCGTTATAGCTTGGGTGAGGTGCGTTTGACGCATCAGCAAAACATGGTGCTTGCAGATGTCAAAACAGAGGATTTGTACGCTGTGTGGCAAGCTTTGGATGAGCTTAATCTTGCACGTCCTAACATCGGCACGCTCACCGATATGATTGTTTGCCCAGGCTTTGATTATTGCAGTCTTGCCAACGCCACGACACACAACATCGCCGAGCAGATTGAGCGTCAATTTGATGATTTGGATTATTTGTACGATTTGGGCGAGATTCGTTTGAATATGTCAGGCTGTATGAATGCTTGTGCCCATCACCATGTGGGCGATATTGGGATTTTGGGCGTGGACAAAAAAGGCGAGCATTGGTATCAAATCAGCCTTGGCGGTACAAGCAATGAAAACGCCAAGCTTGGGCAGATTTTGGGCAAGGCGGTGGCAGCAGACGAGGTCGCCAATACCTTGCAGACGATTTTGAATGTTTATAAAAATGAACGTCAAGACAATTTGGATACACCAGAAAGCTTTGCGGATTTTGTCAATCGCGTGGGCATTGCACCCTTTAAAACAGCTGTTTATGGTTGATTTGCCATCAAATGATTACAGGATAACATCAAGATGAATATTTTTTATCCCAAAACCAAACTTGTCAGCACCAGACAGTTTTATGTCTTGCACAACGAAGAGACACCTGCGCAAGATTTTGAGGGCATCAATCTGCCAACATTGACCGAGGTGCAATTTGCAAATAACGACTACAACACAGACAGCGAAAACCCCGCCATCGTTACAGCAGCGCCCACAATGGCGGCGCGCCACCGTGATGAAAACATCAATTTGCTGCTCACCGCCGATGATGAATTTGATGATATCAAAGCGCTGCTTGCGCACATTCATCACATTGTGATTTATGTCACGGATTTTAAAGATGGGCGCATTTTTAGCTTGATTCGTCAAATCAATCAATCCAAAGTGGAATCAGAAATTTGGGTATGTGGGCAATATGGCGTTGATCAGGTGGCTTATTTGTCAAAAATTGGGGTGTCGGCGTTTGTGGCGGACAGCGACAAATTAAGCATCATTCAGCAAACCATTGACGATTTACAGACCGCAAGCGATGGCGTTTCGGTCAGCGCCTTGCCCATGTTTCGCTAAAATATGCCACGATTGTTTAAAATTGTGCTTGTGTAAAATTATGATGGTTTAAAATTGTGCTTGTTTGGACTTGCGCAACCGATGACAAAAGGCGTGCCGATGGCGCGCTTTTTTGCGCTTATGTTTGAAATTTGGGAATATTAAGGCATTTTTAAAATTCCAAAATGGATTAATGATAGTAAATTTTATTAAAATAAAAACCATTTCATTTGGCTTATAATGAGCCTTTATAAATCAACAGCCTTTGGAGCGATTATGAAAACCATCGTCAATGAAAGCAATCTTGCTCAATACAACGCAGATTTAACCAATCAAAGCCCACAGCAAATCGTCACATGGGCGCTGGCACAGGCCAAAAACCCCATCATCACAACCAATTTTCGCCCTTATGAAGCGGTGATTTTGCATTTGGTGGCGCAAATCCGTCCTGACATCACCGTCTTGTTTGTGGACAGTGGCTACAATACAGTGGACACCTATCAGCACGCACAGCACTTGATTGACAAGCTCAATCTGAATGTCGTTACTTATATTCCAAAGCAAACGCGCGCTTATCGCGATGTGGCAATGAACGGCATTCCTGAGGTGGACAGCCCCTTGCATGATGAATTTACCGAGCAGGTCAAGCTTGAGCCATTTCGTCGCGCGTTAAGTGAGCTTAATCCTGATGTGTGGTTTACTGCCATTCGCGCCGAACAAACCGAATTTCGCGGAGCGCTTGATGTGCTTAGCTTATCCAAAGATGGCGTGCTTAAAGTTGCACCGCTGTATCATTTGACGGCTTCTGATTTGAATCAATATTTGGTGGACAATGAGTTGCCGACGATTGGACAATATGGCGAAAACGACTATTTTGATCCCACCAAAGCGCTTGCCAATCGTGAATGTGGATTGCATACTCAGATTTAATCACCATCATCATATGGGTGTGTTGATTTTGATTTGAATAAAAAATTAAGCTAAGCTGCAAGCTTTTTGTGGCACAAATAAAGGTAGACAAAAAGCAAAGCTTGGCTTATTTTTATCAATAACACACCCATCAATATTTAATGTTTGAATATCCAAGATTTTAATCTAATATTTTAAAAATCCAATATTTTAAGCGTGACACATCCGCACGCCTTAGTATAAGCCTATGAATACATTGCCCTTATTTTTTAATTTGTCTGACAAAGCTGTGCTCATCATCGGTGGTGGTGAGGTCGCTCATCGCAAAGTTGCGCTGCTTGTTCAGGCGGGGGCAAGCATTGTGCTGATTGCACGCAACATCAAGCCAGAGCTGTTTGATTTGCTCAAAGACAGCCAGCATACACTCATACAAAAAGACTATGAATCATCTGATTTGGCACAGTCGTTTGCTTTTGTGATTGTTGCCACCAACGATAATTTGCTCAATGAGCGCATTTATCATGACGCCCATGCGCAACATCTTTTTGTCAATGTGGTGGACACGCCGCACCTTTGTGATTTTATTTTTCCTGCCATCATTGACAGAAGTCCTGTTGTGATTGGCGTTAGTAGTAATGGCAAGGCGCCTGTGCTGGCAAGACTGATTCGCGCCAAAATAGAAAGCATCATCCCTCCATCGGTCGGCAAAATTGCCAAGCTTGCAGGGGAACACCGCAAGCTCATCAAAGAGCGACTGCCCAACATCACAGCAAGACGCAGATTTTGGGAGAGGGTGTTTACGCCTATTTTGGATGATGGCGCCAATACCGTTCATGATGGTGCGCAGCTTGTGCAGATGCTTCACGATTTTAAAGACAACGAACACCCCAATCAAGCAGGTGAGGTGTATATTGTGGGCGCAGGTGCAGGCAGTGCTGATTTATTGACATTCAAAGCGCTAAGACTCATGCAGCAAGCAGATGTTGTGCTGTATGATGCGCTTGTACCCAGTCAAATTGTGGATTTGTGCCGCCGTGACAGCGATAAAATATTTGTCGGCAAAAAACGCAGCTGCCACACCAAAACACAAGAGCAAATCAACGAACTACTTGTGACACTTGCCAAATCAGGCAAACGCGTTTTGCGTCTTAAAGGCGGTGATCCGTTTATTTTTGGGCGCGGCGGCGAAGAGATGCTTGCCTGCCAAAGCGCAGGTGTTCATTATACGGTGGTTAATGGCATTAGCTCTGCACTGGCAGCATCGGCAGGTGCTGGCATTCCTTTGACACATCGCAAAGTAGCAAGTTCGGTTCGCTTTATGACCGCTTGTTTTGAGACTGATTCGTATCTGCAAGAGCTCAAAAGCCTGTATCACAAAGATGAGACTTTGGTGTTTTATATGGGGCTACACGCCTTGGAGAGCCTGACAACTGCGCTCATCAAATCAGGGCTCGCTGCCGATACGCCTGTGGCGATTGTATCAAACGCAAGCTTGGACAATGAGCGCGTACTGACAGGCAGCTTAAAGAGCATTTATGCCAAGCAGCAAATCCATCAGCTGCCCGCACCTGCCATCATCATTGTGGGCGAGGTGGTAAAACTGCACGCGCACTATGAATCTTAACTATAAGCCCTAATTGCGTGTGATGGTATTTAAGATGACGCAAATACTTTTATCAAATGAACTGTGTGGCGTGATTGATTATAAAAAGCCAAAGAGAGTAAGCCCTAAATCTTATACCTTGACAAAACGCCATTTAAGCTTTGAAAAAAAATATATTTTAGGCTAAAATACAGTGTTTAAATAAGCGTTTGGATATGCTGTGGCACACATCAAAGATTCCTTAACTTATCATTTGTCATCAACTGCACCAACCAAAGACATCACACTGCCGACTGCGACCGCGATTGCAGTGGGTCTGCACGCGCTTGTGATATTTGGAATCAGCTTTACCACAGGTCAAAGCCCTGCGGACATGGCGATGGATGTTGCCACTGTACTGACGACCAATACCGAAAAAAACGAAGAAGCGCGCTTTATTGCCAATGCCAGTCAAAAAGGCAGTGGTGAGGTGCGCCAACAGCAGCGCCTTGAAACCAATGACATCAGCCCTGAATCTGCCGATGACATGGAGCAAGTCCAAGACATCATCAATCAACAAAAACAAATCCGTCAGCAACAATATCAGCAAAGCTATCTGCGTACCACATTGTCCATTCGGCACACCAACAGCGAATCAGACAACAAAAACGAAAAAGAAAACAACGCAGCCGACGCCCAAGAAGAGCGCATTCGCAAACGCATCGCCACGCTTGAGGCGCAATTGTCGCAGCGCCAGCAGGTATTCGCCTCCAAAACCAAAATTGAAACTGTGGACAGCAATTCCACCACACACGGCAAAGCGGCAGGCTATTTGGAGAATTTTCGTCAGCACGTTGAGCGTGTTGCCAATCAATACTATCCAAGCCAAGCGCGTGCGCAAGGCATTACAGGCGATGTGCGCCTTATGGTAATCATCAATTCAGATGGTACCGTCAAGGCAATTCGCTTGCTTGAATCATCAGGCTCAACGATTTTGGATGAAGCTGCCAAGCAATCGGTGCGCCAGTCCGCGCCTTATGGCAAGTTCACCAAAGAAATGGAGGACATTGTTGAGCTGCGCATTGTGCGCACATGGCGTTATGCCGACCAAATTCAAGTCAATTATTGAGCATTTTGATTGTTTTTGATTTGATTTTTAACTGAAATTTTTAATAATCAAGATTTTTAATAATCAAGCAATAACACCCAAAAACCCAAATCAATCATTTTGCTCATTTCAATTATTCATGCTTATTTATTTATCCATGCTTATTCATTGTTTTTTATCATTTTTTAGCCATTAGTCAATTTGTTATGTCAAACAATACCAATCCTGATACAAGTAAGGTGATTGCTATTGACAATCCTGTCAAACAAATCGCCGATCAAACCAAAGATAAAGTGGGTGATGTTGTGCCAGAAACCATCAAAACAAGCACAAGTGAGGCTGTGACAGATACCGCCAAAAATCTAAAAAACGCCACCGAAGAATTGGCAGAAAGCGCCAATGCAGCAAGCACACAAGCTGGCGAGCAAGTGCGCGAAATCGCCAAACAGACAGGCGCTCAGCTGGAGGCGACGACCAATCAAACCTTGAATTTTTTGGGCATACCGATAGACATCAATACCATCATCCATTGGGGCATAGACTGGAGTGGCAAGCTGTTTCTTGCTTTGCTTATTTTCTTTATTGGTAAATGGATAGGCAAACGCTTGGTTAATTTTGTGGTGCGACTCATGAATCGCACCCATATGGACGAGACGGCTGCTAATTTTTTGAGCAATGTGCTGTATGGGCTTATGCTTGTGATGGTCACCTTGGCGGCGCTCAACAAGCTTGGTGTCAATACCAACTCATTTGTGGCGGTGCTCGGCGCCATTGGTGTTGCCATTGGTGTTGCACTCAAAGATCAAATCGGTAACCTTGCTGCAGGGGTGATGATTGTGATTTTTCGCCCCTTTCGCCAAGGTGATTATGTGGAGGTGGGTGGCAAAGTGGGCACGGTGATGGACATCACGCTTGTGAATACGCGCATTCGCACCGCCAACAACCATGAAATCATCATTCCAAATGGCGACATCATGACTACCGCCAGCATCAATTATTCATCTTTGCCACACAGACGGCTTGAGATTGCTGTGGGCATCAGCTACGACAGCGACATTCGCACCGCCAAACAAATTATGCTAAATATCAGCAGCGAGCATTCTGCCACGTTTGACACTCCAGAGCCTGTGGTGCGCGTGACCGATTTGGGTGACAATGCCGTTGTATTGACTTTGTATGTTTGGACGGATAATAATGGTTGGTGGGCGACGCAGTGCGATATTTTGGAATCCATCAAATACGCATTTGACGAATCAAACATCAGCTTGCCATTTCCGCAGCGTACGGTGCATATTGAAGGGCTTGCAGATATGATGACGACAAAGTCTGCCAAAGACATTATTTAAAAGTTTTGTAATTTAGGGTATTCTGACATTTTGTATTTGTCATTAAAATACGCCATTCTCAACTTTATTTAAATCATTGATTTTTTTGTAAAAAATGAATTTTTGTCAGTTGGGTGAAAGATAAGTTGGGTAGAATAATGACACCCAACAATTTTTTGATAAATTTGGGCTTTATTTGTCGTTTGATTTTATTCTTAAGCAAAATGTGCTAAAATAAAAAATTTACATTTACTAAAGGTGTTATCATGGAAATCAATCCTTATTTAGAACATATCAAAAATTTGAATGAACGTGGTGAGCAGCTTCGGAGGTATCTTTGACATTGAGGCCAAACAAGAGCGCCTAGAAGAGCTCAATTTGGAGCTTGAAAATCCAGAGCTTTGGAATGATGCTGAACGCGCAACCAAAATCACCAAAGAAAAAAGCATGTTGGACGGCATTGTTGGTGTGATTGTGTCACTGGACAACACACTGGAGGATGCGCGCGCCATGTTGGAGCTTGCCCAAGAAGAGGATGATGAAAGTCTGTTGGCGGATGTGCAAGCCGAGCTTGATGATGCTGAAAACAAAGTCGCCGATTTGGAGTTTAAGCGGATGTTTAGCGGTGAGATGGACGGCAACAACTGCTATCTTGAGCTGCAGGCAGGCTCTGGCGGTACCGAGGCGCAGGACTGGACAGAAATGCTGCTAAGAATGTATTTGCGCTGGTGTGAGTCGCATGGCTTTGAGGCAAAAGTTGTGGAAGTGTCCGAAGGCGGTGTGGCAGGGCTAAAAAGCGCCTCTGTGTATATCAAGGGTGATTATGCTTTTGGTTGGCTGCGCACCGAAACAGGTGTACACCGCTTGGTGCGAAAATCGCCATTTGACAGCAACAACGGTCGTCATACGTCATTTTCTGCTGTGTTTGTATCGCCTGAGATTGATGACAACATTGAAATTGACATCAATCCTGCCGATTTGCGTGTGGATACTTATCGCTCAAGCGGGGCGGGCGGTCAGCACGTCAATACCACCGATTCTGCGGTGCGTATCACCCATTTGCCGACTGGAGTTGTCGTGGCGTGTCAAAGCGAGCGCAGCCAAATCTCCAACCGCGAAACGGCGATGAAAATGCTACGCGCCAAGCTTTACGAGCGCGAAATGCAGCTGCGCATGGAAAAACAACAAGCCTTAGAAGACAGCAAATCTGACATCGGTTGGGGGTCGCAAATCCGCTCGTATGTGCTGGATGATTCGCGCATTAAAGATTTGCGCACAGGTGTGGAAACGTCCAATACAACAGCAGTGTTAAATGGTGATTTGGATAGATTTATTGAAGCGAGTCTAAAGGCAGGGCTGTAATACACGCTTATCTCATTCATTTTTATAAAGTGTCATAACGTTTATGCAGCTTAAATTAGGGCGCAGTGATGTGTCGCGCGCCCAAAAGCTGAACATTTAACATTTTTAAACACATCAAGATTAACACGCCCCAACAAGACATCATGACCAATCGTTTATTTAATCCTGCACTGATTTTTGCACCCAGAGATTTTGTGCCCATTGAACACAAGCCTATTTGTGTGGAGATTGGGGCGGGGCGCGGTAAGCACGCTTGTTTGTTTGCCGAGAACCACCCAGACAAGACTTTATTTGCCATTGAGCGCACAAGCGATAAATTTTTTAGCCTGCAAAAAAATCATCAAAAATCAGCATTGACAAATCTACAGCCCATTCATGCCGATGCGATTGCATGGATAACACACGCGGTATATCCAAAAACAATTGAGTGCTTGTTTATTTTGTATCCAAATCCAGAGCCGCACAACAAAAATCAGCGCTGGGTAAATATGCCTTTTTTTGAGTTTTTGTTGTCCAGAATGGCAGATGGTGGGCAAATCACTTTGGCAAGCAACATCACCGATTATATCAATGAAGCAGAAGATAGGCTGGTGAATCATTGGCGATTGCCGTGCGTGCGCAATGTGATTGATTCGTCATCGGCGCGCACGCATTTTGAAATTAAATATCTGGCGCGCGGCGAGTGCTGTGAGGAGCTTATTATCACAAAACCCATCGGTCATCAAACGCGCTTTGATGATTTCTTGCCCAAAGGCGGTGTGTGAGCCATGAGCGCGCCCACAAAAAGCGGTGTTGATGTCCGTCCCAAAATCGCCATCATCGGCGCAGGGGCATCGGGACTGATGTGCGCTGATTATCTAAGTCAGTTTGATGCAGATGTTCATATTTTTGAGCAAATGCCAACCGCAGGGCGTAAGATTCTATGGGCAGGCAAAACAGGTCTTAATATCAGCCATAATGAACCGATTGATCGGTTTGTAACGCGCTATTCGCACAGATGGCTGGAGCCTTATGTGCGCCGTTATGATGCCAAATGGCTGCAAAATTGGGCAAAAAATCTTGGTATTGAAACTTTTGTAGGCTCGTCTGGACGTATTTTTCCCACGCAGATGAAAGCCTCTCCATTGCTGCGCGCATGGTTGTCGGTGCTTTATGATAAAGGGGTGGAAATTTTTTGCCGTCATAAATGCTGTGAGATTGATGGCGGTGATGTTGTGTTGCAAATTGATGAGCGCAATCATGTGCGACAAATGCGCGCGCGATATGATGTGATTGTGCTTGCGTGCGGTGGGTTGTCTTATCCGCAGCTTGGCAGTACAGGCGATTGGCAGCGGTGGCTTGGTGGTGAGATGATTGAGATGCCCAAACCAAGCAATGTCGGCATTTGCGTGATGTGGTCTGCATTTATGAATGCATTTTTTGGGCAGCCTTTAAAGCGCGTGCGCGCATGGACACAAAACGGCGATGATGCCTTTGGTGATGTGATGATTAGCCATTATGGGCTAGAAGGCGGGGTTATTTATCAGCTCAATCACGCCCTGCGCACCAACTCAAAGATGGTTTTGTATTTGGATTTATTGCCAGCGCTCAGCGTTGAAAAAATCCATGACAAACTAAATCTTAGTGGTAAATTATCACTCAATACGCGTTTGCTGCGCTTGGGTCTGGACAAATGCAAAATCGCTCTGCTCAAAGAATGCACCGATAAAGAAGATTGGCAAGCCAATCGTTTGGCAGCGCACATCAAGAATTTGAAAGTAGTGCCAAGCGGTTTTCGCCCCTTGCAAGAAGCAATCAGCACGGCAGGTGGCGTCAAGCAATCGGCGCTGACAAATCATTTTCAGCTCAAAACAAATCCACAAGTATTTTGTACAGGTGAGATGCTGGACTGGGATGCGCCAACTGGCGGTTATTTATTGACGGCATGTTTTGCGATGGGGCGAGGCTGCGGCGAAGAAGTCGCTCAATATCTCAATCTTCGGTCAAGATGAGGACGGATTTGCTCATCAAGCGAACCATCCATCCATCAAAAAATACATCAGCAGCAAATATCCCAAGTCAAAAAAGCGTGTGATAACAATACATAGTACAAAACAATGCATAACGCCACTTGTGCATTATGCATTGTTGTTAAAAGCTTATTTATAAACTTTGATGACAAGCGCTGTTTAAAGCGTGCAAGATTTTTGGAATTAATCCAAGCTTGCAAGCGCTTGCACTGGCAAAGTCACCACATCAAATGCCAACGCAAAAGGCAGTGCAACCAGCTTGGCTACCGCATTGCCACCTTGATGGTGTTGAGTGGTTTGGGTTTGGTTGGTGTAGATGGATACTTGATAAGGCTTTGATAAAGCACGATATTTTGATTGAATGAGTGATAAATTGCTCACCGCAGGATAAACGCCGCCTTGAATATTGATGTCAAAACAAAAACGCTGTGCATTCATGCGCGCATCGCTGTCAGTGCTGCATTCACGACCTTTGTTACGCAAAATAAAATCATAATCATTTTGTCCAAAGCTTGATTTTAACTTGGTATAAGACAAGCTTAAGACACCAGAAAATCTGCCATCGTTGTTTTCTGAATAAAAATTCAAGGGCTTGGTGACTTGAATGTAATTTGGATCCAAGCTTGTGAATAGTTGTGCTGCTTCTTGGCCGCCGTGTGTGAGTACATAGCTGTGTTTTTCGCCAACAATCACAATGCTGTTGGCAGGTACGCCAGCAACTGGCGTGGCGGGAGTACCAAATGCAACCACATCATCATTAACGAGAGTGATTTGTCGGTTTGTTGTTGTGGTGTGGCTGTCGCTCTCCAGCAGTGCGCTCGTTGCGCAGCCTGATAGTAATGTCGCGGCGCAAAATGCGAATGCAAACTTTTTCATAAAAACTCCTTGCTCATGCTTATAATGTCAATCCATCAACGGCGACATAAAATTTAAGTTTGATTAACAATCCTGATGGCTCTAATACCATTAATAATTCGGTTATTTTTAATGGCAAATATGAAATGTCAAGATATCCTAAACGTGGCTTTATTATAGTCAATCAAATGCATAATGTAAATCTATTTTTGAAAGACAAATTATAATTAATTTTTATAAAAAATAAATAAAAAACAAAAAATAAATCATCAATGAACACTTGCTTTATTTATTTTTTATGGTAAGAAATAAATAAGACAAAAGACCGCCAACACTTGCCAAAAACATATCTTTATGGGCATCCCACACATCCCCTTGTTGTCCATTATAGTTTTCAGCAGCCTCTGGCGATAAACCAAAAGCAATGCCCCACTCAATGAGTTCATAGATCATACTGCTTGCCATGATCCATAATAAAACAATGATGTGGATTTTATTAGCCGACAAAGGTTTAAAATACTGTTTACCCATTTCAAAAAACAACGGATATAATAAAAAACCATAGGCAAAATGCACAAGACGGTCAAACATATTACGCTGCCAACCAAAATAAGCGTTTAAATCAAAATTAACATAATGAATAAACCAATCATTATAGGGGACAAATGAATACAACCAACACGCGGCAAAAATATGCAAATACAAAAATAAACAATACAAGATAAAACTAAAATTTGAAAAACAAAACTTGTGATTAAAATACAATAGAGCGATAAGCATAATCACCGTACCTACTTGGTGTAAGCCGTATGACGGTAAATGCAGCGTATAAAAACTAAAGAAAATGGATAAAATAAGGGTGAATACAAAGGCAATAAGTTTTGCTTTGTTTAAATAAAACATTTAATCTCTCACAAAAAAAGCAACCAATAATTAGGGCATCCTGACACTTCATAACACTAATTACTGTCTAGCAATAATTTAGAAATAAAGTAGCGTTTTTGCATTAAAAATGGCTAAATCTTGATTTTCTTCGTCAAATTGCTTGTTGATATTTTAATATCAACATACGCAATTTTCCTTGAAAATACTACGATTTTTCTCATTTTTAATGACAAATATGAAATATCAGGATGCCCTATTGATTGCTTAAAAAACTAGGCTAAACAATATAGCTTAATCAAAAAACTAATACAACTCTGTTGTATCGCCAAACTGTCCAACAATTTCGCAATTCGTTGCTTGAGCTTGACAAGTCGCTAATAGCGATTGGAATTCTGGCTGTTGTTGGCTAAATAGATAGCTGTTGCTTGGACGAGTTGTCATAAATAGCTGATAAGTGCCATCTGGCAATTTGCCTTTGAGTACGGCAACCAAACTTTCATTCACAGGGGAACTTTTTTTGACGACTTGGCAATCGCTTTTTTTGCCGTATTTTTTGACAAACTTTTCAGCTTTTTCTAGAGTAAAAGACGAAATTGGCTCGCCCCTAGTTTTGGAGATACAAGATGCTAGAGCAAAGGTGTCGTGTCCCACCATGAGCCGATGATGTGTTTGGGTGTCTTTCCAAGCAAAGCTTGATACACCTACCGCCCCTGTGCTAGAACTTAGGGCGACTGCAAATTCACCTTGGTCAAGTAATGTTGGAGCTGGAGTAAAATCAATCGGCTCATAGAGTATTTGTGCCTGAGCCTGTGCTTCTCGCATTTGTTGTTCATGTGGCAAAATGACGTTGTGATAGATGCAGCCATGGTCATTTGTTGCACAAGCCCAAGTGGTTTGAGTAAAGCTAGCCGTCATCAATGCGATTGTGCCACAAAGGGCAGTTTTTAAAGCAAGTTTAAACATTTTTTACTCCAAACATCAAAAAATGGCGATATTAGAATCAATACCGCCATCTTATAAAATTATTTGAATGTTAGCAAGTGATTAATTCAAATAATCTTTTAACTTTCTCGCCTGCTCTTCAGCATTACCTGTATAAGTCGCAGGGGTCATGACAGCTAGGCGTTCACGGTCGGCTGCTGGTACGGTCGCTAATTCATCACCATTGACAAAATTCACCATCATTTCACGAGTCATCGCCTGACCACGAGTTAGGGCTTTTAGCTTCTCATATGGTTTTTCAACGTTATAACGACGCATCACGGTTTGGATTGGCTCGGCAAGCACTTCTTGGGCATTATCAAGGTCTTCTGCCAAACGGTCGGCATTCAGCTCAAGCTTACCAATACCTTTTAGGCAGGCATCAAACGCAATCAAGCTTTGGGCAAAACCAACACCCATATTACGCAGCACCGTTGAGTCGGTCAAATCACGCTGCCAGCGAGAGATGGGCAGTTTTTCACCCAAATGAGCAAGGACGCTATTTGCAATACCTAGATTACCTTCTGAATTTTCAAAATCAATCGGATTGACTTTGTGCGGCATGGTTGATGAACCCACTTCACCTTCTTTTAATTTTTGTTTGAAATAACCAAGTGAAATATAGCCCCATACATCACGGTTAAAGTCAATTAAAATGGTATTAAAACGACGTAATGCGTCAAATAATTCCGCCATATAGTCATGTGGTTCGATTTGTGTGGTATATGGGTTAAAGGTTAAACCTAAACTTTCCACAAATCCTTGCGAATGTTTTGCCCAATTAATTTCAGGATATGCCGATAAATGAGCGTTATAGTTGCCTACTGCACCATTAATTTTGCCTAATAATTCAACCGATTTAAATTGTTGAATTTGGCGATGTAAACGGTAAGCCACATTTGCCATTTCTTTACCCAATGTGGTTGGGCTTGCAGTTTGTCCATGAGTACGAGAAAGCATTGGCTGGCTAGCGTGTTTTTCTGCTAAGTCCGCAATGGCATTGATAATTTTTTCCATGCTTGCCACCAGCACATCACGTCCAGACTTCAACATTAATGCGTGTGATAAGTTGTTAATATCTTCTGATGTACACGCAAAATGGATAAATTCGCCTGCATTTTTTAACTCATCAATGTCAGCAATTTGTTCTTTTAAGAAATATTCAACCGCTTTGACATCGTGATTGGTAGTGCGTTCAATTTCTTTAATGCGTTCTGCATCTTTTTCCGAAAAATTCGCTACAATCGCATCAAGACGAGCATTAGTTTCCGCTGAAAAAGGCTCTATTTCTTGAATTTCTGGGTGATTAGCTAAGGCTTGTAACCAACGAATTTCAACCGTTACACGGGCATGAATTAAACCAAATTCTGAAAGATATGAGCGAAGTGCATCACATTTAGACGCATAACGTCCATCAAGCGGTGATAGGGCGGTAAGGGTAGATAGGGTCATGAACAATCCTTAAAATCATCAAGAAAAAGGGCTTGGCGTATTATAACAAAAGTTTACACAGTTTTGGGGGATTTGTGGTCAAAAAGTGGCCGTGTTGCACTAATTTTTGAATTGTTAGCGGATTTGACTTAGCTAATCAGGTTTGATATGGTAAAGATATGATGAATAAAATCAAGGAGATGTGTAATGAAGCTACATTATCATTTGACGGTCAAAGAACTGAACCGATATTTTCTTTATAAATTTGATTGGCTTGTGATGCTGATTGTCGCTTATGCAGTTGTCTTTGGTGTGCAGTCTATCAATCAAGGTTCAGGTTTTCCTTGGGTTGGGGTGGTGATATTGAGTGCGTCCATCGTGTTGGTGTATGCATTGATTATTGGTTTACTGTCGTTTTGGTGCAAACCTGCGGTGATTGAAATCACCGATACGGGCATCCGTGAGACGATGAGTGGCAAGACCAAACAGTGGGCGTGGCACAAGGTGGGTGATTTTGCACTCGATGCGCGGTATTTGACTATCAAACTTGGCGCATCCACTGCCATCATTCCGATTGAGCAAGTTGGGGTGACGGCGGCGATGGATTTTTATCAAAGTATTTATCAGCAAAAACGCTTGCAATTCAAGTGAAAATACTTCAAAAATACTAAAAAAATGAAAAAAAGACGGCTAAATACCGTCTTTTTGGTTGGTGAATTAATCTATTTTAGTCAATTTTTACATTACAACCATCAATCACACCGCCACCCAAGCACACATCACCATCATAAAAGACGACAGACTGCCCTAAGGTCACGGCTCGTTGTGGCTCATCAAACACTACTTTGACTTTATCACCATCATGATACACGGTGCAAGTTTGGTCAGGTTGGCGATAGCGAGTTTTGGCGGTAAGTCTCACCCCGTCGGCAGGCGGTGCAACCACCCAATCTAGCTTATAAGCAGTAAGCTCGGTGGACATGAGATAAGGGTGTTCATGCCCTTGACCGACGATTAGGCGGTTATTTTCAAGGTCTTTATGTAGGACAAACCACGGTGCCTCGGGGCGACCTGATACCCCGCCGATACCAATCCCGCCACGCTGACCGATGGTATAGTACATAAGTCCATCATGCTTGCCGATACACACGCCATCATCGGTGTAGATGTCGCCTTGTTTGGCAGGTAGATAAGTTTGCAAAAAGTCTTTGAACTTACGCTCACCAATAAAGCAAATGCCCGTGCTGTCTTTTTTCTTGGCGGTGGTAAGATTGCACTTTTCGGCAATGGCACGCACGGCAGGTTTTTCAAGCTCACCCACAGGAAATAGGGTGCGAGCGATTTTATCCCCACTGACGGCGTGCAAAAAATAGCTTTGGTCTTTGTTGCCATCAAGCCCACGAAGTAGCTGTGCTTTACCATGCGCCTTACCATCTACCGCAAAACCACGACGGGCATAATGCCCTGTGGCAATAAAATCCGCCCCCAATGTCAAAGCATAATCCAAAAAGGCTTTGAATTTAACTTCTTTGTTGCATAAAATATCAGGGTTTGGCGTGCGACCTGCGCCATATTCTGCCAAAAAATGCTCAAATACTCTGTCCCAATATTCCATCGCAAAATTGGCGGTGTGCAGATGAATGCCAATGCTATCGGCAACGGCTTGAGCGTCCGCTAGGTCTTCAAGAGCGGTGCAGTATTCGGTGCCGTCGTCTTCTTCCCAGTTTTTCATAAACAAGCCTTCAACAGCAAAGCCCGCTTCTTTTAGTAGTACAGCAGAGACGGAAGAATCAACACCGCCAGACATACCGACGATGACTTTGATGTCTTTGGGTGCTTTGCCAAGTGTGCTTGCGACATCGGCTAGGGTAAAGGGTGTGGTCATAGTTTTTCTTAATAAATAATTGAAAATAATAATTTGTTAATTTTGATATAATGAATTATTACGCAGTTGAGCCAAATCCCCATCCCAAGACAGCTTGCCACGCAATGCACGCAAGTTTTGCTGGGCGTGATGAGCAATCAAAAGCCTTAAGCCTTGCTCAATCACATCGCTTTGACTATCTAGTCCAGTGCTTTTCATGGCTTGCTCAATCAAGCTATCATCAATCATAACAGAACCAATCTGCATAAGCTATCCCTTAGGGTGTTTTGGTCATTATATCAAATTCCCACTTATTTTGTGCTATAATCCATCATTTCAAGAGATAAAAGGTGGATTATGCTAAGAATTGGTCAGGGCTTGGATGTACACGCATTTACCGATGGCGAGTCTGTCATTCAGGTTCATGATGAATTTGATGACGAAGAAACCACAGCACAAGACACACATAAGACTTATGCTGTGCAGCCTTGTGATGTGGGCGTGCGTTTGGATAAACTGGCAGCGGCGATATTCAGTGATTTTTCGCGCGCAAGCTTACAAAAAATGATAGAGGATGGCACGCTGACAGTAAATCATGAAAAAGTTAAGCCCAAATATAGCATAAAGGCAAATGATATAATTGTGCTAAGCGCCTGTGATGTGCAGACGCTTCAGGATTTGCCAGAGGATATTGCACTGGATGTGATTTATGAAGATGAGACGGTGCTTGTCATCAATAAGCCTGTTGGTTTGGTCGTCCACCCTGGTGCTGGCAATCGCACAGGCACGCTTGTCAATGGCTTATTGTGGCATTATCCCAATCTTGCAGCACTGCCCAGAGCAGGGCTTGTTCATCGCATTGACAAAGACACCTCAGGACTACTCATTGTTGCCAAGACCGCGCAGGCCCAGCTTAATTTAATCAATCAACTCAAAGACAAATCGGTTTATCGCGAATACATCTGTGTGGTGACTGGCGATTATCAAACGCTGTGCGCCAACAGAAGTATTGATTTGCCAATCGCTCGGCACAGCACACAGCGCACCAAAATGGCAGTCAAGCACAGTGGCAAGCACGCCATCACGCACCTCAAAACCATCACACCGCTTGTGGGCAACTGCCATCAATTGAATGTCATGCTTGAAACAGGGCGTACTCATCAAATTCGCGTTCATTTGTCGCACATCGGCTGTCCGCTCGTTGGAGATGGGGTGTATGGCAAGCCCGCCAAAGTGC
Organism: Moraxella sp.; assembly: GCA_041811915.1. Taxonomy (GTDB): domain Bacteria; phylum Pseudomonadota; class Gammaproteobacteria; order Pseudomonadales; family Moraxellaceae; genus Moraxella. The sequence goes on from JBGXSA010000037.1 coordinate 41,925, forward strand.
ATCCTGAATTGAGTGCAGCGCAATTATCCGCCATCAAAAATTTTTCTCGTCAAGCATTGCACGCGCATACGCTCGGCTTTATCCACCCCACCAAAAATGAGCAAATCATCGTCAGCGCACCCATGCCTCAGGACATGACAGATTTGATTGAATTATTACAGTCATAAAGTACATTTGTATGGGCTGATTTTTATTAATTTTTAGAATTCAACAAGCTCTACAATCACACACTCTCAAAAAATTAAAATTACGGTTTTTTAGGAAGTTTATTATAAAAATCAATGAGTTAGATAAAGCTGAAAATGAAGTTAAATCTTGCCTTTTTAAGTGTCAAAAAACTTAGCCGATAGAACAATCCTCAATCTTAAGTTTTTCCTTAAAAAGCTTGTCATTTATCTTATTTTTGTCAAAAGAATCATGAACAGGTCTTAGATTTTATATAAGTTTGAATATAAGTTTGACTTGACTATATCGTTTGTTGTGTCATGTTGATGTTTTGACGTAAACAATCAGGCAGCTGTCAATGTATGGCGTATCAAGCAAGCGTTTTAAAATGCAAGTTTAATACTTGCATTTTTTATTACTTACAACTTGCAAAAATAATCAAATCGGCGTACAATACTTGCATTTAATGAGTGCCTTGCCTGTTGCAATGTTTACTACAATCTTGCAAAACATTGACAAATACTTTAATTTACAACACGCTCAACATAACCCAATGACATAATCCAATATCGCAAATCAAAATAGTTGCAAAACCAAAATAATTATGAACACCATCAAGCAAAATACCCCGCCATGCGATGAATTGTCTGCTGCCAAAGTGCAAGGTGCGCGCCTAAAAGCATATCGCAAGGCTTTGAATATGACAACCAGTACGTTGTCAAAAAAACTCAGCGAGGCTGGCGTGCAAGTCAGTCGCGGCGCGATTGCCAATTGGGAATGCGGTAAAAACGGCATTGCCAAAGATAAATTACCTGCACTTGCCAGTATATTGGGCTGCTCTGTGGCAGATTTGCAAGGTAATTTGGCTGATTCTGTGCTTGCAAATGATTCACCTACTGCCTCTCAAGCGTATGTTGGTGCAAATTCTTTTGACCACAACTTTTTTAATCACAATAATTTTTTAAATAACAACGATGGAAATGCTATGAAATCGCTCAAAAAATCCGCCAAATTGGCTAATGTATGCTACGACATCCGAGGCCCACTCTTGCAAACTGCCAATCAAATGGAGGCGCAAGGTCAGCACATCATCAAATTAAACATCGGCAATCCTGCGCCTTTTGGTCTGTTTGCGCCAGATGAAATCATTGCCGATGTTGCAAGCAACTTGCAAAATGCGCAAGGCTATAGCGACTCCAAAGGGATTTTTGCTGCACGCAAAGCGATTTTGCAATACTATCAAGCAAAGGGTTTATTGTCTGCCATTGATGTCAATGATGTCTATGTCGGTAATGGTGTGTCCGAGCTCATCGTCATGGCGATGCAGGGGCTATTAAATGATGGTGATGAGGTGCTCATTCCCATGCCAGATTACCCTTTGTGGACGGCAGCCACCAATTTGGCAGGGGGGCGTGCGGTGCATTACCGCTGTAACGAAGAAGATAATTGGCAGCCCGATGTTGCAGACATTGCAAGTAAAATTACCGAAAAGACGCGCGCGATTGTCGTCATCAATCCCAATAATCCAACAGGTGCGCTTTATAGCACAGACAACCTAAAAGCCATCATCGCGCTTGCCAAAGAGCACAATCTGGTCATCATGGCAGATGAAATCTATGACCGCATTTTGTATGATGACGCGGTGCACACACCGATGTGTACACTCACCGAAGAATGCTTGGTGCTGACTTTTAATGGCTTATCAAAATCGCACCGCATTGCAGGGTTTAGAGCAGGGTGGTTGATGATCTCTGGCAAAAAAGACCACGCCGCTGATTTTATTGAAGGGCTGACCATGTTGGCAAGTATGCGTCTGTGCGCCAATGTGCCTGCGCAATACGCTATCCAGACCGCAATGGGCGGCTACCAGAGCATGCAAGCTTTGACTGCCAAATCAGGACGACTAGACCAACAGCGCCGTTTGGCAGTAGAGCGTCTAAACGCCATCAAGGGCGTGTCATGCACATTGCCACAAGGCGCTTTTTATTGCTTTGCCAAGCTTGATTTGTCTGTTTATCCCATTCAAGATGACATGCAATTTATGATGGAATTGTTAAAAGAAGAAAAAGTGCTGATGGTGCAAGGCACAGGCTTTAATTGGGATAAGCCTGATCATTTTCGCGTGGTTTTTTTGCCCAACATTATTGATTTGACCGAAGCAATGGATAGAATAGAGCGCTTTTTTGCCAAAAAACGCGCCGAGTTTGGCACAGACTAAATTTGATACAAGCAATAAAAAACGCACAAATGTGCGTTTTTGTTTATTTTAGCATAAATTCATTGACAATAAACAACAGTGTAAAGCCCAACAAAAAGACAAGCCCTGCGATGATATAAGCGTGATAAAGCGGCTTAAAGGTTTGTTTGGATTTTACCAAAGAATAGTTAAGCCACGCAAAGATAGGCGCGGTTACAAAGGCTGAAATCATTGCAAATTTTAACATCATGCCCATTTGACCTTTGAATACGGTAATGAGCACAAGTCCGCCAATCACACCAAAGCTTATCCAAGGCACGACCGTTGTTTGCGCCAGCTGTTTTTTGTGCGTGATGAGCGACAAACATTCGGCAAGGGCGCGCCCATAACCATCAGCACACGTTAAAACTGTGCCAAACATACATAAAAATGCAATCACCGCCACAAGCATTTTGGACCAATCGCCAATCGCCAAAGCATACATATCAATCAGCTGTACGATGTATTGTCCGCCTTTGGTTTCAATCTCAGTGCCTGTGCCGTATTGCACCAACACGCCAAGCGCCAAGAAAAACAGCGCAAGTATCGCCGATGTCATGTAACCGACATTAAAATCCAAAATCGCCTGACGATAATTGGTCTCACTGCTGTTTTTGGTTTTGGCTGTCCAAACTGAGCTTATCGCCACAAACTCAAGCGGTGTTGGCATCCAGCCCACCAGTTGCACAATAAAGGCAAGACCGACCGCCGTCCACGGACTCACGGGCTCAAAATCTGGCGCAGGAGTGACAGGATTGCCCATTGCAAATAGCACAGACAGCACCGTTGTGATGGTCAGTCCAATGACGATGATTTTATTAATGCTGTTGAGCAGCTTATAATGACCAGCAACCAAAATAATCCACGAACCAACAAGCACAATAATAGACAGCATGAGCGGACTGAAATTTGTACCACTTGGCAGCATATAACCCAAAATGGTCGCCGTCATTAGCGCAACAGCACCAATACTAATCATCGCCGAAAAAATAGCCATGACAAAATATACCCACAAATACAGTCTGGATTTTTTGGCATAACCTGTAATTAAGCTGTCACCCGTCTGATAAACATAATCGGTGCCAAAACGATAAAAAGGATACTTAAAAAAATTGGCCAGAATAATCATGATTGCCAACTGCCAACCATACAGCGCACCTGCTTGGGTGGAGGCAACCAAGTGCGAGCTGCCGATTGCTGCAGAGGCAAGCAAAATGCCAGGTCCAAAGTTTTTTAGACCAAGCGAACTTTTTGTGCCAGATGAATCATTTGCCGTTACGCTCATGCGTCTGCTCCCTAAATCAAATAAGGCATTTTATCATAAATAATACAAATTAATTCAACTTTAGCAATAAAATGACTAACATTTGGATATGTTTGCGTTAAATATAAACAAACATTAAAAAAATCATCCGCTGCCCAAATTCATTCGCTGTTAAATATAAGACAGTATGAATTTAATTTAAAAAACATACGAAATGCCAATACATCCTAAAGCTTTTTTGCAAAAGTAGGGTGATTTGTTGATAAATGATTGCTAAAAATTTGCTTGTTTGGCATATATTTTGCATATATAATGCGTGTATAATTTATTTGTGACATATCTTGCAGGCATTATGCTTTAAAGGAAATTTATGAAAGACTTGTTTAAGAAAAAAAATACAGCGCCAAAAGCAGCGCAACCCAAAAAATCTTTGTTTGGCAAAAAAAGCAGTTCTGTTACCGCCTCCAAGCCATCATTTTTTGGTAAAAAACCATCAACCAAAGTGGAAGATTCATCCTTTGATCAATTCAGCGACAATCAAAGTCAGCCAGGATTGGATGGATTTTCCGAGCAACCTGCCAAAACAAGCACCAAAGAAGCCAAAAAAATGGGCTTATTCAGCAAAAAGCCAAGCAGCGACAAAAAATTGACAACAGGCATTGTCTCTGGCGCAAAAGCCGCGCAAAAACCAAAATCATTGCAATTGGACACTCAAAAGCTGCTGCCCGTTTTAATTGGTTTGTTTTTGCTTGTGGTGGCTGCGCTTGTTGCCAAGATGTTTTTGTTTAATGATGAGCCTGTTGCTACGCCTGCGCCTGTTGTCGCACCTGCACCAAGTGAACCTGCGGCTGCCGAACCTGCAGCTGCGCCAAGCGAGGCGGCACCCACCGAGGCGAACGCTGAACAAGCACCAACTTCCGCCGATGCGCCTACCGAGGTAAATGCGGCGAATGTAGCCGAGGCATCAGCACAGACCAATCCACCACAAGCAACCGAACCTGCGCCTGTTGCACCTGTGGATGGCAATGCTGCTCAAGCTGCACCTACAGGCAATCTAAGCTATGAAGAGTTCATTCAAGAGACTGAAAAAAAGGTCTATCGTGAGCGCACCGTTAATTAATGCCCAGTAAATGATTTAAGACAGACAGCAAACATCCCCAAAAATTTAAATTTTGGGGATGTTTTTTTAGGATTTTTAATAAAATACGCCATTTTCAGCTTTATTTAACTCAATTGATTTTTTATAAAAAAATGACGTTTTGTAAGTTGAGCGGAAGAATAACACCCAATAATTTTTTTAAATCAAATCAATCATTTAAAGTGTTGGGTTTGCTAATGTTAGGTTTCTAATGTTAAATTTCTATCGCGGAGCACGAACCCACAAAAACGCTTTAAAGCTTGAGAATGATGTAATAAATACAAACAATTTTTGTTGTATAATTAATTTAAATAAAAACAATCAGGTATTTTCATGATTGTTTTTTATTTTGCTCAATAAACCAATCCAGCGCCATGCGGTAACCCAAATCACCCAAGCCGCAAATCACGCCAACCGCCTTATCAGAAAAGTAGGAGTGATGGCGAAAAGCTTCTCTTTGATGAATGTTGGACAAATGCACCTCAATAAAGGGTTTGTTGATGGCAGACAATGCATCACGAATGGCAACAGAGGTGTGCGTAAAGGCAGCAGGATTGATGATGACGCCATCTAGGGGCTTGTCATAAAGCAAATAATCACCAATACAATCCACAATCTTGCCTTCATGATTGGACTGAAAACAATCCAAATGAATGTTGTTAAGCTTGGCATGGGCAGTCAAATCCTGCTCAATGTCAAGCAAGGTGGTATTGCCATAAATGTGTGGCTCTCGGCGACCCAATAAATGCAAATTAGCACCGTTAATAAGCAGGATATTTTGATACATCATGATTGGAGCTGTCCAAATGTGTCTCAAATGTATCGGCTTTCTTGATGATTATCTTATTTAACATAATATATATTATGCGAAGTTTGATTGTTTGATAATCATAAAATACCGACAAAATGATTTTTTTAAAATAATTAAAAAAACTTTCTATAAATCTCTTATAGAAAGTTTTGTTGGATAAGATAATTACAATTTGGTGACTTCTTCAGCCTGCAATCCTTTATCACTTTCGGTAACGATGAATTCAACCGCTTGACCTTCTTTTAGTGAGCGATAGCCCTCACCTTGAATGGCGCGAAAATGGACAAAAATGTCTTCGCCACTGGCGCGTTGAATAAAACCAAAACCTTTTGAGTCGTTAAACCATTTAACGGTACCTTGTTCACGAGCTGACATAGTCAATTCCTATCTAAGTTGCTTGCTTGGCAAGCGGTTTTTCAATTTCGGTATGCGCCATCAAGAATGCAATATCCTAGCAAGCTGACACACCATTTACACATGCCACACCATTTGCAATGCTGATGTAGCATGGAATTATGATACCACGATATTTTTTGCATTCAAGTATTTTGTTACAAAAAAAACAATTTTTTGTATATGATTTGTTAAATTATTGGGTTTTTGACACAAAATACTTGTCCATCTTGCAGGCGATACGCCACAAGTGCCCCACCCCACACCGCGCCGCCGTCCAATGCGCGTACATCTGCCGTATCAATACTTGCAACCAAAGCTGCCCAATGCCCAAAATAAATGCGCCGTGCACTTTTTGATGGGTAATCATACCAAGGACGGTAAGTTGTGGGCAATTTGCTGTCTTTGGGATTGTCGGTATAGCTAAATTCCAAAGTGCCGTTTTTGTCAATGGCGCGCATTCGCGTAAAATAATTGGTGATGAGGCGCAGTCGTTTGGCGCCTTTGACATCGTCACGCCAAGGCTCAATGTCTTTATTGTATAGCTTTGGCAAAACTTTTTTTAGCGTATCAAGCTCTCCGCGCAGCAGCGCATGAACCTCATCGGCATACGCCATCGCCATCGCGTCCGTCCAAATATGCGGTATGCCTGCGTGCACCACAATGCTGTCATCATCAGGCAACAAATACAGCGGACGATGGCGCAGCCAATCCAAAAGCTCATCACAGTCATCGGCAGCAAAAATCGGCGCCGTCTTATCCTTTGGTTTTGGTGGTAGCACGCCAAGCCAAGTGGCAATGAGCGTGATGTCATGATTGCCAAGCACGCTAGACAGTGCGCCTTTGTCGCTTAATTGCTTGACTTTGCGCAAGGTCGCAAGCGAGTTTTCGCCGCGCGCGACAACGTCGCCGCACAGATAGATGTGGTCGCAAGAGTCGTCAAAATCAATTGCTTGCAACAATTGATTGAATGCCTGATAACAGCCCTGCAAATCGCCGATGATGTATTGATAACGATAATTTGACATAATGCTTTGATTATAAAGATAATTTTGTTGATAATAACATTACTGCGATAAATGACCGATGTAATTGCTTAGATTTACAAAATCTGCCACGCTTAAATTTTCAGGGCGCAGCTCTTCATGAATGCCAAGCCGTTCAAAATCTTCTGCTGATAAATTTGGCAACAAATGAGCGGATTTAAAAATCGCGCGCAAGGTTTTGCGTCTGTGATTAAAGCACTCACGCACAATAAGCGCAAACAGTTTTTCGTCGTGCGCCACCAATGTTTTGTTGGTGATGGGTGTTAAGCGAAAGACCGCGCTTGTGACCTTGGGGGGTGGATTGAACGCGCCTTTGGGTACAGTCAGCAAATATTGTGCCTCACAATAATACTGCATGATGACAGACAGTCTGCCATAAGCTTTGCTGCCGACCTCAGCGGTGATGCGATCAACCACTTCTTTTTGTAGCATAAAATGCATATCTTGTATGCTGTCGGCATAATTGAGCAAATGAAACAAAATGGGCGTTGAGATGTTGTATGGCAGATTGCCTACAATCCTAAACTTGCCTTTGTTGATGGACTGTTTGAGCTTGGCAAAATCAACATCCAGCGCATTGTCATTGATGATGGTAAAATCATCATGGCTGTTTGCGCCGATGTGTAGCTTTAGGCGGCTTGCCAAATCGCGATCAAGCTCAATGACGGTCATGCCATTGACTTGTTCAAGCAAAGGCTCTGTCAGCGCACCAAGACCTGGCCCAATCTCAAGCAAATTATCCTCTTTTTTGAGGTGAATGCCATCAACAATCTGGCGAATGATGTTGGTGTCGTGCAAAAAATTTTGCCCAAATCGCTTGCGCGTATGGTGTCCGACCTCGTCAGGTGTTCTAGGTTTTTTTGAAAGTGTTGTCATGGCTGTTTTGGCTCGTATTAAGAATGTCAATTATGATAAATCATTGCGTTTTATTGTTGTTTGATGGATTTTTGGATAAATGAGTTGAATAATTACCGCCTTTATTATATAGCCATCAATGCGCTCACTGCGCCATATCATGCGCCATGGTCAGTGCGGCGCACAAGCTTGAGCTGCTCGCCTGTCCTGTCCCTGCCAAATCCAGCGCTGTCCCATGATCTACCGAGGTGCGCACATAAGGCAGCCCCAGCGTGATATTCACCGTATCGCCAAAGCCGTGCGATTTTAAGGGCGCAAGACCTTGGTCGTGATACATGGCAATGATGACATCCGCCATCTGCAAATATCGGCGAGTAAACACCGTATCAGCAGGCAGCGCCAAAGAAATGTCAAGTCCTTGCGCGCGAAAATCCTCCAATACAGGGTTGATGATGTGCATTTCTTCATCGCCCAAATGTCCTGATTCTCCTGCGTGCGGATTGAGTCCACACACCAAAATCTTAGCAGAGGGCTTTTGGAATTTGTCCGCCATATCACGCACGACAATTTCAATGGTTTTTTTGAGTTCACAAGCGGTGATGGCGTCGGCGACTTGTCTTAGGGGTAGATGGGTGGTCACAAGCGCAACTTTCATGGTTTGATTGGCGAGCATCATGACCACTTTGTCTTTTTGCGCGCGCGCCATAAAATATTCGGTATGCCCTGTAAACAAGCCGCCATTAATACAAATACCGCCCTCAATCATCACCGATTTGGCGATGGGGGCTGTGATGATGGCGGACACCCGCCCTGCCATCGCAAGTGCGTGCGCAATCTCAAGCTGTCTTAGCACCATGGGGGCGTTGCTTGAATTTAGCGTACCTGCAATGACATCTTGGGCGCAAGGCACGTCAATCACATACAAGGTGCCAGCAGCAGCGTCATCAAAACAAGCATCAAAGCAAACATCAAAACAAGCACTTGAACTATTGGCTTGACAATCAATCACCACAAAATTTGGTGCGTGCTTAAACGGCGTGATGGCAGACAGCACATCAAAGCGCGCGCGCAAACTATGAAGACACGCAGTGATGACAACTGGCGTGGACAAAGACAGCTTGTCATTCAAACAAACATCCAACACGATGTCCATGCCAATACCTGCAGGCTCACCAGTTGTAATCAGCAAAGGCGCATGGGTGGATTTGCTCATAAAATACGTTTTTCCTATGGATAAAAGATGATGGATTTTGTGACAAAATTTTGTTAAGATTGCCTGCAAAAATAACACAGTATCCGCGATGAATCTGGCGTATTTTAGCGCATTTTTGTGATTTTTGATAATTAATTTATTTAAGAGCTTGATTATAATAAATCGCGCTTTGATATTTTTGTAGAATTTATTAAAAACAAGCTTTGATTGACCACTTGCTTTGATTGACCATTTATTGATAACACAGGTTTGATTTATGCCCACCGATTCATCTTATAATCATTTGCCCAATGACAATTCATTAAAGGATGATTTAGCCAATCATCCTACGCACATTCGCGCCAATATGAACTCATTTGACACAAGCCCAACAAACAGCGATAAGCAAACAAAAGCCAGTATAGCGCCCGAACAAAACACCGCGTTGCAGCCCTACTCTGTACCATCTCAAGCAATACCATCAAAAGACGACGGCCTACAAGCGCCGCACAACATCGCCATTGAACAAGCATTGCTCGCGGCTTTGATGAATATTGAGGACAGTTTTGATGGCATTCATCATGTGGTGCACGCCGATGATTTTTATGGCGAGCGCCACCGCCATATTTTTTCTGTCATCACCCATTTGTGGACGACCAATCAGCCCTATGATGTGCTGTCGGTGTTTGAGGCATTGGAACGGCAAGAGCTTTTGGACAAAGTGGGCGGCGAAAGCTATCTTATGCAGATTGAGCAGACCTCTGGCACGATGTTTAACCTGCCTTTTTATGCCCAAAAAGTGCGCGAATTGGCAACTTATCGCAAGCTGATTGAGTGCGGCAATCACATTTTGGATTTGGCATATCACCCCAAACAAAGAACTCTGCCAGACATTTTGGACAGCGCTGAATCTAAAATTTTTGCCATCAATGAACTTTACCGCGCGCAAGGTGGTAAGCAAGGGGTTAAAAATATTCATGAAGTGCTCAACAACGTCATCGCCGAGCTTAGCGAACGCCAAGCTTTGGGCGTGGATGGCATGATTGGTTTGCGCACGCATTTTGAAGAGCTTGACAACAAAACACAAGGCTTGCAAAAAGGGCATTTGATTGTGCTTGCGGCACGACCCGCCATGGGTAAGACAGCCTTATCGCTCAATCTTGTGCAAAGTGTGCTTGAGCAGGATTTGCCTGTGGTCTTTTTTTCTATGGAAATGAGCAGTAATGACATTGTCATGCGTTTATTGTCAGCCTGGGGCGGAATCGCCATGGGCAATGTGCGTTCAGGTCAAATGAATCCTGATGAGTGGGCGCGATTTAATAATGGCGTCACGCGCCTGACCAATTCACGCTTGTACATTGATGACAGAAACAATATGCCACCATCGGAGGTGCGCAGTGTGTGTCGCCGCATCGCCAAGGACAACAATGGGCAGATGGGGCTTGTTGTGGTGGATTATTTGCAATTGATGAAAGTCCCTGGGTTTGACAACAACCGCGTGGGCGAAATCAGTGAGATTAGCCGCAGTCTAAAAGCGCTGGCGCGTGAGCTTGATTGTCCTGTGCTGGCTTTGGCACAATTAAACCGAGGGCTTGAACAGCGCCCCAATAAGCGCCCCATGATGAGTGATTTGCGCGAGTCTGGCGCGATTGAGCAGGACGCGGACATCATTTTGTTCATTTATCGAGATGAGGTTTATTTTCCTGATAAAAAAGGCAACAAAGGCTTGGCAGAAATCATCATCGGCAAAAACCGCAGCGGCGCGATTGGACGGGCGATATTAAACTTTGAAGGTCAATTTACGCGCTTTAGCAATCCTGTCATGCCAATTGATGACAATTATGATGAACAAGAATGATTAATAAGAATGATGTAACACTCGTCTGCCATCAAGCTTTTGTGCTAATGATAACAGTGCTTGCAAGCAAGCCTAAGCACAATTAGCGCTAATAACAATCAGCGCTAATAACAAACAGTGTCAATCATCAGCAATAACAATCATCAGTAATACCAATCACAACAAGAGTTATTATGAACACAATCAATCATCGCAGTACCACTATTTGTATCAATAAGCAAAACCTGACTCAAAATGTCCACAACATCCGCGCGCTTGCACCAACTGCAAAGCTTTTGGCAATGGTCAAAGCCAATGCTTATGGACACGGTATTGAGCATATTGTGCCTTATATTGACGCCGATGGCTTTGGTGTGGCGTCGCTGGCGGAGGGGCTTTTGGTCTTGGAGGTGTGCCAAAAAATAACAAAACCTGCCGCCATTGTACTGATTGAGGGGGTGTTTAGCGCCGAAGAATGGCAGATTGCGCGCGCGCATGATTTTGCGGTGGTGGTCAAAGACGAAGAGCAGCTCAAACTGGCCTGTCAGGATAAACCAAAGCCCAACAGTTTTGCCGCCAACATTTGGCTAAAATACAACACAGGCATGAACCGATTGGGCTTTGATGATGAGGGCGTGATGCATGCAGCGCGCGCACTGATTGACTGTGGTTATCAAATTATTTTGACCAGTCATTTTGCGTGTGCCGATGACAAAAATCATCCGCTCAATGCCAAGCAAATCAAGCGTTTTGATGAGATGTATCGCGCACTTTGTCAGGAATATGGTGCAAAGATAAGCGCGTCATTGTGCAACTCAGCAGGGATTATGAATTTTGCGCAGTGCCATTATGATTGGGTGCGCGCAGGCATTGCACTGTATGGCGGCAACCCTTTGTACCCACAGCAGCCAAGCACACCGCGGTGCTCTGTCATGCGCTTTGAAAGCCAAATCATGGCGGTGCATTTGGTTTGTCGTGGCGATACGGTGGGCTATGGTGCGCTGTGGCAAGCGGACAAAGACAGCGTCATTGGCGTGGTGGCGGCAGGCTATGGCGACGGTTATCCGCGCGTCATCACCAATGGCGTGGTGCTGATAGATGGCAAGCAAGCCCCCATCGTGGGACGCGTGGCGATGGATATGTTTATGGTGGATTTGACCGATTTGACCGATGAGCCAAGCGCCAAAAAAAGCACAGCTTGGCTTGGCAAAACCGTGCTGCTGTGGGGAGATGAGCTGCCTTGCGATGAGGTGGCTTATCGCGCCAATACCATCAGCTATGAGCTGTTTTGCAAGACAACCACGCGTCCTTGGCGTGTTGTCGTCTGATAATTATTGCCAATTGTTTTTGCCTTTGCTATACTTTTGACTTGTTAGCGTCAAAATAATTGTGCGATATTAAAGCGTGCGCGCCCTTACCAAAGTCGTCCACTATTTAATATTCACATTGTTTAAGCGTGTGAACTTTTTAAGCGTGTGAACTGTTAACGCGCCCCAGTCAGCAGGACATGATATGCCCCGTCATTTTTTAAACTTACTTGACCTATCTTCTGAAGAATTAAAGCAATTGATTCGCCGTGCCAGTGAGCTGCGCACCATGCAACACAATGGCGAGATTTATCGTCCTTTTGTGGGGCGCACACTTGCCATGGTGTTTGAAAAATCAAGCACGCGTACGCGCATTTCTTTTGAGGCAGGCATGGGGCAATTTGGCGGTCATGCGATTTTTTTATCACCCAAAGACACCCAGCTTGGGCGCGGTGAACCGATTGAGGATTCTGCGCGCGTCATTTCCAGCATGTGCGACATTGTCATGATTCGCACCTTTGAGCACAGCAAAATTCAAACCTTTGCCGAAAACTCCACCGTACCTGTCATCAATGCGCTGACTGACGATTTTCACCCATGTCAATTGTTGGCGGATATGCAGACCTTTTATGAGCTGCGCGGCGACATTGCAGGCAAAACAGTGGTGTGGGTGGGTGATGGCAACAATATGTGCTCATCGTATATGCTTGCAGCACATCAGTTTGGCTTTAATCTGCGCATTACCAGTCCTTATGGCTTTGAGCCGAATTTGGCGCTTGTTGAGCGTTTTAAACATTGTGTTGAATTGGTGGAAAATCCCCAAGAAGCCGCCAAAGGCGCACACCTAATTGCCACCGATGTTTGGGCAAGCATGGGGCAAGAATCCGAACAATTAACGCGCGCGCGCCGTTTTGCGCCCTATCAAGTCAGCCCTGCCATGCTTGACAAGGCGCATCCTGACGTCTTGTTTATGCACTGTCTGCCTGCGCACCGAGGTGAGGAAATCAGCCACGATTTGTTAAAAGATCCGCGCGCGGTGGTGTGGCATGAGGCCGAAAATCGCTTGCACGCACAAAAAGCACTGATGGAGCTACTCTTAAAAGACAAAATCCGCTTGGATTAGCCGTCACAAGCGCCTTGCAAAACCAAAAATAAACCCCATTAATGTGTAATCATTAATTATAAAAGGCGATTATTATGACAAATATTTTTCAAGTAGATACCCCACCCACCGTGGGCAAAAAAACAGACATTCAGCGCCACGAGCTGTGGAATTTTCCGATGGATTATCCACTTAGCGTGATTGGTCATGAAGGTGAGCACGACAGTCTAAAAAACGAGGTAACGCTCATTTTGGCAGAGATTTTTCCTGAGTTTGATGCGGCAAGTTTGCGCGTCAATCCCTCAAAAACAGGCAGATTTCATGCCGTCAAAGCCAATTTGCACGTCAAAAGTGCTGACGAAATCAACCGTTTGTACGCCGCACTTGACAGCGCTAAAACAGTAAAAACTGTGGTGTAACTATTGTGATATAATTAAGAACCAACTCAAGACCTGTCTTTTGGCAGGTTTTGTTTTATGGGTGATTTGTTGACAAAAGCTGCAACACATCTTTTAAATGCGCCAACAAATCAAATGTCCCAACAAAAAGGATGGCTTATCCCATGAACAAAGACATAAATCTGTTTGATTTTGATTATGCAGCGGCTGCACCGCCCACCAAATCCAATCATCAATTGCGCGTTTTGCATACCTCCGACTGGCACATCGGCAAGCGCTTTAATGACATTCAGCGCTATGATGAGTTTGAAGAGTTTTTAGATTGGCTTATCATTGCTTTGAATCACCATGCCATTGATGTGTTGATTGTGGCAGGTGATATTTTTGACACCACAACACCCAGCAACAAATCACAAGCGCTGTATTATCAGTTTTTGGGCAAAGTCATTCAAACAAAGTGCCGTCATGTGGTGATTGTTGCAGGCAACCACGACAGCCCCACTTTTTTGCAAGCGCCCAAATCATTATTGCAACACCTAAACATACACATTGTTGGACTGCCCACAGAATCTATGGAAGATGAGCTCATCGTGCTGACACACAAAGGCGTGCCAGAGGCGATTGTGTGCGCTGTGCCCTACCTAAGAGATAAGGACATTCGCGACAAATACACAAGCACCGAGTTTGGCGACAGCCAAGCGACTATTGAAAGCAGCACCGTTATCGCCATACAATCGTATTATCAAGACATTCAAGCCTTGGCGCGCCAAAAACAGCAAGACGTTTTGATGGCGCACGGCATACACATCCCCATCATCGCAACAGGGCATTTTTTTGCAGTGGGTGCGCGCCCGTCATCAGAAGATGATGGTATGCGCGACATTGCAACCACTGCCTATGTGGGCACGCTGGGCGCGGTGGACATCACAGCGCTTGATTTTGATTATGTGGCACTTGGTCATATCCACAAAGCGCAAATGATTGGCAAGCAGTCGCACATACGCTACAGTGGCTCACCGCTGGTGATGGGCTTTGGTGAATGTCAAATGCAAAAATATGTGCTGCTTGTGGATTTTGATAATGCAAACAAACAGCCATCGCATCCAAGTGTGCACGCGCTGGCTGTACCGACTTTTCGCCACATTGTACAAATCAAAGGCGATTTAAACGACATCAAACAGCAAATAAAACATTTGTATTCTTTACCAGAAAACACACATCCTTTGATGAGTATTGAGCCAAAGCCTATTTTTATTGACATTCATTATACAGGAAAAGTCATTGCCAATTTGGTAGAAAAAATCAATGAATGTATTGATGAATCCATGATTATTATATCCATCAAAGATTATTCCATTAAAAATGATTATGTACTGACACATTTTATTCGTGACATTTCTCAAATAAAGCAAGAAGATGTTTTTGATCTTGTTTTAAATACTCATGATTATGATGAAAATGATAAATCAGCGCTCAAAAAATTATATCAATCGGTCGTTCAAACCATACAAGAAACAGATGTTAATGCGGTTTGATGGTAATTCATTTTTTGATTGGTGTTGTATTTAAAAATTCATTATTTTGGATTTAAATTTATTATGAAAATTTTAAAAATTGCATTGCAAGGCATTAATTCAATCAAAGACAAGCACATCATTGATCTGACTCACGATGCTTATACGCGCCAAGGTATTTTTGCCATTACAGGTGCAACAGGCGCAGGCAAGACGACTATTTTGGATGCCATCTGCTTGGCGATTTATGGGCGCACGCCGCGCCTTGATGTCATCAGCCAAAATAACAATGAGCTTATGAATAAGCAAAGCGGCGAATGCTTGGCGCAAGTCTGGCTACAAATCAACGACAAACAATACAGTTTTTTATTCACACAAAGACGCGCCAGAAATAGCCCAACAGGTAAACTACAGCCCGCCAAGCGTGAGATTTATGAAGTGGTTGGCACTGAACAAATTTTGCTAGAAAACCAAACAAACAAAACCAATGCGCTTGCCGCCAAGCTTTTGCAAATGGATTTTTATCAATTTACGCGCTCTGTCATGTTGGCGCAGGGCAGTTTTGCGGCTTTTTTGCACAGCGATATTAATAAACGCGGCGAATTATTAGAAAAGATTACAGGCACGGACATTTATGCCAAAATCAGTATGCAAGTGTATCAAACTCACAAACAAAAAAGTCAAGAGCTGACACTGTATCAACAAAAAATTAGCGATGTACAGTTATTAACAGATGATGAGCACGCGCATTTGCTTGACAGTATGGAAAATATAAATCAGCAATATGACAGTTTAAATCATTCTTTGGAGCAGATGACCAATAGATTGCACAAAAAACAACAATACGATATATTGCTGTCCGATAAAATAAAATTTAATGAATCTTTATTACAATATCAAGACAAACTAAAAACTTTTGATGAAAAAATTGAATTAATAAAAAAAGCAGCTCATGTTGATGTCATAAAACCAATTTATCAAAATTATTTGGACAATCAAAAAGAGCTCAATCATCATCAAGAACAATTATCTAAATTTTTGCTGGAAGAAAATAAGCTCAATCATACATACAGCAACCAACAAAAAATCACACAAAATGCGCAGCAAATTTTGATGTCTGTCCATCAACATTTGGAAAATCTATTGCCAAAAATACAACAAGCACGCGCAATTGACAAAGACATTGAAAAACAAAATACAAATGTGTCCATCAATCAAGATTTTTTGAATCAAAAAAATAATTTGTGGCATAAAAATAAGCTGTGTATTGATGAGCTTAATCAAACACTAAATAGCCATTATCACAACAAAAATCAAATAACCAAGCAATTAAAGCAGTTGGATATAATTGCCAATATCAAACAAACCTATGACGAAGAAGAGTTTTTGATTGAGCCTTATAAGATATGGCATCAGAATCTAAACAAGCGTCAAGATGATTTGCTTGGCGATATGGGTATCATGACTTTGTATCAACAAATGATGCAATATCAAGAAGACATTAAAAAAGACATCAATGTGATTTATAGCAAACACAAACAACTCAAACAAATACAGCAGCAACAGCAATCATGTTATGATCAAATAAATACCTACAAGGCACAGCATAATATATCCTGTGATACATCATCTTATCTTGATGAATTGGAAAAACAAAAAATATCATACATTAATAAGCTAAACGACATCAAGCAAATCAAAGCAGATTATGAGCGTTTATTGCGCGATCAAAATGAACATCATCACAGCAGCGAACAAATCAATAAAACCAAGCAAGCATTAAATGATTTGTTGCTGCGGCAAAATCATTTGGATACATCCATAGCAACTGCCGACAAACAACTGCAAATGGCAAAAGATAATTATGAATTGGCAAAAGACAATGATTTATTGCACCATTATTTTTTGCAACTCAAAGACAATACGCCCTGCCCTTTGTGTGGTTCATACGAGCACCCAAGAAAAAATCAAGAAAACAAACGTTCTTGTGATAATTTGACGACTGCAAAATCGCAATTATCACAACAAGAAGCTGTGCTTAATCAGCTGATGGATGATTATAAAAAAATCACACAAGATTGCGCCATCAAAAATGAACGCATTGAGCTTTTGAGCGCACATTATCAAAAACAAGAAGTTATCATTCATGAGTCACAGCAAGCACTTATGCAAAAGCTTGGCGCAGTCAGTCAGCAAACAGACATTGATTTGATTGATGATATTGATGAGCACACGCAGCAAAAATTAAATCAAATCAATGATGACATTGTTTTTTTGCATGATTTATTAAAAGATGTGGATGTGTTTAAAAATAACATGGATGATATTATCCATGAAAGCCATGAATACACACTACATCTGGCAAGTCTAATTACGCATTATAATAATATTATTTATAATATCAATAAAACCATTCATACAATAAATAATGACAAAAATTTTGTACATTCTTTTGTTGTATTGGAAGATAGATTGTCTCAATTAAAACAATTATTACAGTCGGATTTTTCTTATTTTTATGCGCTAAAAAATCAAATAAATGAAAAATCTTTTGATTCATTAAAACCCATGGATGATTTTACCAAAAAACTCTCCATTAAAAGCTTGAATGATTTGGGCGATTTTGAGGACATTCAAAATATCAAGCATATTTTTGAATACAACCATCAAATCATTGATGACATTCATCAAAATCATCAAGGTTTTTTAAATGACATACAACATAGCAATGAAGTAAAACTGATGATTGATGAGTCTTATCAATTGTTTGATAAATATAACACACTGCAAACAAAACTCAATGACATCAATCAAACACTGGATAATACAGCCCTGCAATTAAATTATGAAAATAACACCAAACAGACTTTGTCAAAAGAGATGGCTGATTTGACCGAAAAATTAAAAGAATTTGCCAAAAACATACAGCTTTTGAATGATGAGAAATTTCAACTCATTGACACTTTTGATACAGAACATTTGTTTAATGAATTAAATGACAAACAACAAGCGGCAGCGGCAGATTATCAAATTCAAAATGAGGCGTTGCAGCAATTGGACAGGCAATTGTTTGACACAAAAAATAACATCAAGCACAATCATCAGCAGATTGACCTGTTGGACAGCAAAATCACGCAAAGCTTGCAGCAGTTGCAAGACAAGCTGACTGAATTTGGTTTTCATGATGTGGCAAGCTGCCTGGCTTATGAGATGGCGCCCGATGTGCGCGCGCAGATACAGCATGAGCACAGCGCGTCTTTGCAAGCAATCAGCGCAACAAAAGGCCAGCTTGCGCAAATTGAGCAATCCATTCAACACATTGTCAATGCGGTCGGCGATGTGGCTGATATAGACAGCGCGCTTTTGCAAGTACAAATCACAGCCGACAAACAGGCGCTGATGGCTCATCAAGAGCGCTTATTTGACATCAAAAACACCCTAAAACAGCACGATACAAATCTCAAAAACAAAGCGCAATTATTAGAGCAGTACCAAATACTGGTGCTGGAATTTGATTTGTGGGACAAGTTAAATACCGCGATTGGCTCGGCAGACGGCAAAAAATATCGCAATATCGTGCAAGCCATCACATTGTCGCGCGTGTTGACACTCGCCAATGAAGCGCTCGCCACTATGAACAATCGCTACATACTCACCAACACCAAGTCTGCCGACGACGACAAAGATGTGGACAGCTTGTTGATTAGCGTCATTGACACCCATCAAGCGCACGCTGTACGCGCCATCAAAAACTTGTCGGGCGGTGAGACTTTTTTGGTGAGCCTTGCTTTGGCGCTTGGCTTGTCCAAAATCCAAAGTCATCAGATGAGTATTGATTCGCTGTTTTTGGACGAAGGCTTTGGCACACTGGATGATGAGGCGCTGGACATTGCACTTGGCGCGCTTGGTGAGTTGCAGCAAACAGGAAAAATGATTGGGGTCATTTCGCACATTGACAGTCTCAAACAGCGCATTGGCACGCACATTGAGGTATCGCGCATATCATCGGGGGTAAGCACCATCAAAGGCTATGGAGTACAAAAATAACCGTGAATCAGCGCTAGCGATACATGCCCTTGCCGTCATTTGGGTGCAGCTTTAAAAAATAAAAACCCGCCAAAATGGTCAATACACCAAGCACAACAAAGGTTTGGGAGAATGCCACTTGCATTTGTGCAAGACTTGCCTGATTGGGTGTTAATAGTTGCAACAAAAAAGCAGCAAGCCCAATGCCTAAGCTTATGGACAGCTGCTGATTGGCGGATAATAAGCTGTTGCCGCTGCTGGTCTGATGTCCTCGCAGCCGCGCAATGCTGATGCTGTTCATCGTACTAAATTGCAAAGAATTACACGCACCCATGACAAACAGCAAAATAACCGCCAGCCATGTCGCCAGATGATTGTATTGCGACAAGATGATGATGTTGATACCAATGATTAAAGTGTTTAAAAACAAAACCTTACGATAGCCAAAGCGTTTGACGACAACCGTCACCAAAGGTTTGGTGGTCAAAGCACCCAGCGCAATTGGCGCCAACATCCATCCAGCTTGTGATGGCGAATAACCAAGCACCACCTGCAACAATAATGGCAATAAAAACGGCACCGCGCTCATGCCAAGCCGTGTCAGTAAATTTCCGACCAGACCCACGCGAAAGGTGCGCAACAAAAATAAATCCAATGAAAACAAAGGGCTTTGACCGTTTTTGCTCGCGCTTTTGGCATGATGATAATAAGCAATCAACAAAGCGATTGGCAGCGCGGCAACCATGATGGCAAAAATCAGCGCAAAAGCATTGTCTGTGCGAATGTTATGCGCAAACTCCAGCACAAAGCTGACACTCGCCATCGCACCAGCGAATAACAAAAAGCCCAACAAGTCCATGCTTGAGTCTTTTTGATGAAAATTTGGCACAAGCTTAATGCCTGCCCACAGCCCCATCGCACCCATTGGCACATTAATCAAAAAAATCCAATGCCAGCTTGCCCATTCTACCAAATAGCCACCCAACAAAGGCCCTATCACAGGCGCAACAAGCGCGGGCATGACCGCATAATTCATCACCGACAACATTTGTTGTCTTGGGTAGCTTTTGATGAGCACAAGCTTGGCGACAGGCACCAAAAGCGCACCGCCAAGACCTTGCACCACGCGCGAAAACACAAGACTGCCAAGCGTTGGCGATAAGGCACACATCACAGAACCTGCGGTAAATACGCTGATGGCAGCCAAAAACGTCACCTTTGTGCCGTATTTATCCGCAACAAAACCACTGATGGGCGTAAAAATCGCCACCGTCAGCGCATAGCTCATCACCGCCCACTGCATGGACAGCGCCGATTGATTCAAATCTTTTGCCATCGCAGGCAAGGCGGTGTTCAGTACGGTGGCGTCCAAAATTTGCATAAACAGTGAAATCGCCACAATCACCGGCAAAAAGCGCGCTTGTGTTTGACTTAATTCAAAAGCGTTATTTAAAGGATTGGACATGGCTTAAACTGGACATGGTTGAAAGAATTGGATATGGTTAAAAGGGTGTCGTTTGATATAGACAAGCCAAATGAAGTTTGATGATTGTGATGAATGAAATTTGAGCTTGTTGATGTTTTTTTGACAGAAGGCGTCTTTTTGGTTCATACAGTTTTTTAATTTGTACAGCTGTTAATTTGTACAGTTTTCGCTGTTTTATTTTAAGGACGCTTGCACCAAAGCTTTGGTATAATCGTTTGTTGGCGCATGAAAAATGGTGGCATTTTCGCCTTGCTCAATACACTCACCATCTTTTAAAACAAGGATGTGATGACATAAGGCTCGCACGACCGACAAATCATGACTGATGAAAATATAGCTGATGTCATGATTTTGCTGAATTTCTTGCAATAATTTGACGACCGCCAACTGGGTTTGACTGTCCAAGGCGGATGTCGGCTCATCCAGCACAAGAATTTTTGGGCGCATGACAAGACTGCGCGCCAATGCCACGCGCTGCCGCTGACCGCCAGACAGCTCGTGCGGATAACGATGGACAAAATCCGCAGGCAGCTTGACCACAGTCAGCGCCTCCAAAATTCGCGCTTGGCGCAAAGCTTTGGGCACATTTTGTACAAGCAAGCCCTCTTCTATGATTTGCCCCACTGTAAATCTTGGATTAATGCTGGCATAGGGATCTTGAAAAACCATCTGTATAGATGCACGATGAGGCTTAAACGCAGCAGCGGACAAAGCCAAAATATCAACAGATCCATTTGTATCATGCAGGATAATTTGTCCAAATGATTTGGCGTTTTTTGCCAGCAGTCGTATGAGCGCCAAAGCAGTCGTTGTCTTGCCAGAGCCTGACTCACCCACAATACCCAATGAGCTGCCTTGTTTTAGACAAAAATCAATGCCCTTGACTGCCGTTTGCCAGTGCTTGACTGCACCAAAAAACCCATACTGGCTGGCAAAATCAATACGCAATGCACGCACGTCCATGACGTCTGGTTTGGTGTTGTCCACCTTGTGTGCCACACCAAAATCCTGATAAATCAAAGACTTGGTATAATCATGACTGGGCGCTGCAAATACTTGTTTTGTGGCACCCTGCTCCACAACTTGTCCTTGCTTCATAACAATCAGTGTATCGCTGTAGTTTTTGACGAGCTTTAAATCATGACTGATCAAAATCATCGCCATGTTGTGCTGTTTTTTTAAATCATCCAACAGATGCAAAATGTCATGACGCAAAGTCACATCCAGCGCAGTGGTTGGTTCATCAGCAATCAGCACCCTGGGTTTTTGCGCCAAGACCATTGCAATCATCACGCGTTGGCGCTCACCGCCAGACAATTCATGTGGATAAGCAGTCAAGCGCGCTTTGGCATTTTTGATATTGACTTGAGTCAAAAGCTCAATGGCTCTATCTTTGAGCGTGTGTTTTGGTTCGCCAGCAAGCAGCAAGCTTTCTGTTAATTGCTGACCCACCGTGTGCAAAGGATTGAGTGCGGTCATCGGCTCTTGAAAAATCATGCCGATTTTTTGACCGCGAATCTGACGAAATAACGCAGCGCTTTGCTTGCTGTGCGCAGAGGCGATTGGCAAGTCATATTCATGCGTGTCATCACAAAAAGCAGCTTGCCCACTTATACGCAATGTGCTTGGCAATAGACCCAAAATCGCTAAGTTTGACAAAGACTTGCCAGAGCCTGACTCACCTACAATGGCGAGTGTTTCACCCAAACAAAGCTCAAATGACAGCCCATCCACCAGCACAGCTGATGGTGTGCAGATGGTCAGTTTATGAACAGCAAGCAATGGCTTAGGCGTCATCATCATC
>JBGXSA010000038.1:0-5612 GCA_041811915.1 Moraxella sp.
AGCACCTCTTCAAGCTCATTGATGATAGCCTTGGCACTGTCAATTTCTTCTGTCGCCATGTCTTTCATATCAGGGTCAGACAGCATTTCTGTGGCGGTCGCCAAATCTTCTTCAGCTTGGGTGTATTTTTTCCAAACTTCGGTAATCTCGGACAAATCGCTGTGCTCCACCGACAACTCCCGAAATTTTTTGCCATCAGAGATGGTGTCAGGGTCGGACAACAACGCGGTCACTTCCTCAAAACGATCAACCATTTGGTCAAGGCGAAAACGCAAAGATTCTTTCATTATAATCACATCAATTGAATAAATTAAAGCTTATTGTGCCATAAATTTATAAATTTTGCTATAATAAACAGCAACAAACCCAAGCCAAATATCAAGTAATGACACAGCAATCACATGCCAAGCAATGAGAGCAGCATTTGGAGTCTAAGCCATCGGAATCCACATAGCGACTATCAAAATAACAAATGTTAAAAATACATTCAATTTGATTTTGCCATTGGGTTTTTTTGGAATTTATTGATTTTTATTTATTTTATACAATAATTGTTTTATTCAAATTTTATCTATATCATGGTTTATTTTTATTACGCATGATTTATTTAATTGGTTATTTGCGCAATATCAAACATATCCCACATCTTTAATGGTGCTTGAAATCATCGCCAGTGTATTTGGTTTGATGAGTGTATTATTATCCAAGCGTGGCAATGTTCTTGTTTTTCCTGTTGGTTTAATTAGCACCGCACTTTATGTCTATTTGCTTTGGCAATGGCAATTATTTGGTGGTATGCTGATTAATTTTTATTATTTTATCATGGCAATTTTAGGCTGGATAAATTGGTCCAATCACACACAAAACCATGAAGTTTTGATACAAACAGCCAATAAAAAACAATGGCTTGGTTTGATTGCAATGACCTGTATTAGCTTTATATTTGTGACAGTCATTTATTATTTTAAACCTGTTATTCATAATAATTTTAGCTTTGATGGTGTATCTTTGGGTTTTTATCATTTTTCATGGATGGATTATACAGATATTTTAACGACAGGTTTATTTTTAATGGCGATGTTATTAATGGCAAAGCGCAATATTGAGCATTGGCTGGTATGGATTGTTGCAGACACCATCAGCATTCCTCTTTATTTTTATAAAGGCATGATATTTACCTCTTTTCAATATTTGTTATTTACCATCATTGCAATATTAGGTTTTATATCTTGGCAAAAAAAACTTTCTATGCAAACTATCCATAAAAATCACATATAAAAATAGCTATGAAAAATATCCATGCAATAACAATTCAAGCTTTTGCAATCATCTAAGATTTTTAATGGCAGATAATATAACACGCTGTTTTAATTTTTTATCAATCACCAAACAACATTAACCAAACCACATTAAAAGCCAGACACTCACTTTAACATGACATCAAACATCATGCCCAAAATCATTCACATTGATATGGACGCGTTTTTTGCCAGCATTGAGCAGCGCGACAATCCCAATTATCAAGGCAAACCTGTGGTTGTCGGCGGCACTGTGGACAGTCGCGGCGTGGTTGCTGCTGCAAGTTACGAGGCAAGAAAATTTGGCATCAAATCCGCGATGAGCTGCTATCAGGCGCACAAATTATGCCCAGAGGCAATTTTTGTCAAGCCAAGATTTGACGCATACCGCGCCGTCAGCCAACAAATTCATGCCATTTTTCATAAGGTTACGCCAATTGTTGAGCCTTTATCGCTAGACGAAGCTTATTTGGATGTCAGCGACTGTCCGCTGTTTGGTGGGCGAGCCACGCTCATCGCGCACCATCTAAAGCGCGAAATTTACGACACAACAGGGCTTACCGCCTCTGCCGGCGTATCTTTTAACAAAATGCTGGCAAAAATCGCAAGCGACATCAACAAGCCCGATGGCATCACCATCATCACTTACGAGGAAGCTGCCCAATTCATAGACAATTTGACGATTGATAAATTTTTTGGCATTGGAAAATCCACCGCACGCAAGCTACAAGCCATGGGCATTCACACAGGTTTTGACCTAAAAAATGCCGATGTTACCATGCTCACCCGCCATTTTGGCAAGCGCGGACAGTTTTATTATGACATCGCTCATCTTAAGGACGAGCGGCAAGTAGAGCCCACGCGCACAAGAAAGTCGGTCGGCTCTGAGACGACATTTCATCACGACAGCAGTGATGACACCGCGCTGTTGGCGGCGATTTTTTTGCAATGTGATGACGCGTTGGCGCAGTTAAACAAACGACAACTGCAGGCGCACACCATCACGCTCAAAATCAAATACAGCAACTTTCAACAAATAACACGCTCGTACACTCAAAGTCATGCCTTTGATCAGCAAAGCAGCCGCTTGGCACTGCAGCGATTGTTTGGTGAGGTTCCGCGCAGCAAAGCGATTCGGCTGGTTGGTGTAAGCTTTGCTAAATTAAGCCAAAATGAGTCGCAGTTGGATTTGTTTTTGTAACACTAAAATAGACAGGGTTGCCATCGCAGCAATTAATTACCCAACAAAACAGCCAGCCTGACACAAAGTAGCCAATCACTTGACAAAAAAGCAAAGCGGCAAAGATTAAAATGAGCATTGGGACAGATGAATGCAGTTTTATTGCAAATGGCGCCAGCTTAAAAAGCGCACAGGTTTGAAATACACATAATAAAACACACCAATAAAAATTGGTGTGTTTTGTAATCATGCCAGCATAATAACAAGCATGGCAACTGCCTTATCGTGCTTTTGCAGCAACGTATTAGCGGCTAATACGCAGGAGGTGATAATCAGTTGCTGCGGTCGTTACCTCGCCACACACCGCTTGGCGTAGCTGACTGTCTAATTGTAGCAGCCAACCAATGAAATGTTCTAAGTTGCGCATCACAACTCTGTAACAATTCCCTATTTAATGCAGTTCTGATTATATAAAATTTCAAAAATATTATCAAGCATTTTTTTAAGACTTTTTTCATCACTCCTGATACGAATATCATCATGAATGCCATAAAGCCATCCAACCCAACAACAAATCATTGGTTCAAAATCATTGGTTAAAATCAATAGCCAAACCATCAAAAACACCATCAACTGTGATTTGCTTTTAATTATTTATTAAATAAATCATTATTAAAAAATAATTTATATTTATAAAACAATAATAGATAAGACACTTGGTTTTTGCCACAATTGATGCGCTCTTAAGCTTTAACAATTTACAATTGTTGCTCCAAAGCAAGAATCGCAACAAATTCACTACACTTTATCAAGCTTTATTGATGGCATTTTTTATTTTTCAGATTATTATATACAAAGTTTTTTATTGAGCAATTGATTTGGATAATCTGCATTCATTATTAATCATTCACTCTGCAGCATATATGACAAACACAAATAATTAATAATGAGACTTATTATCAATTAACTCCAAAATACTCATAAGAGGTTGTTATGCTCGACCAACAAACACCCCATTTTAACTTTGGCTTGCCCAAGCTATGGTTGCTATTTGCGCCATTAAAACAGATGTGCAATAAATTTATGATGATAAAATTACAATCTTTGTGCTGTGTTTGTGCCACAGTGTTTTTTGGCATCACAAGCACACTCAGCCACGCCAACAACAGCGCCGATCGTATTGACAATTATAGCCAACAAGATTTATCACAAATCAATGCCACCCCTCATGAATTGGCATTTTTGCAAGTATTGTCCGAAATATGCCCGCCCATGCTCAACGCCGAACAAAAACGCCTTTTTAACAAAGCATACAATGAACAGCTTGTGTATTTTATGCCAAACATCAACACCAAAGCTGCCATGCACCAAATCAGCTCACAACGTGAGTACAAACGTGCATTGGATTGGGCGCGCAAATGGACAAAAACTTTTCCACGCGAGGAAAACCGCGCGTTGTGCATTGAGTTTGCCGAATCCAGCAGTGGCTAGTGCAATGGTTAATATAACATCCACTCAGCCATCATCAAACCAAAGACCTTTGTGACAAGCCACAAATAGAGTATCTAATTGTCACAATTTTGGTTGTATTTTTTGCTAAAAACTCAAGCAAATGGACGCATATTTTGGTATAGTATGCGTTTTTTATGGATTGTTGTTTTTTTATTGATTTGTATTTATTATCGCGAGTTAGTCATCATGTTCATCACAACCAAACGCCCATTGCCTTTTTACTCTGCGCTCATTGTTTCTGCGGCTGCATTTTTGGCACAAACAGCCAGCGCCAATACAGGCATCACACCCCCAGAGCTTGATAACAAAGCGTATGTGCTGATGGATTATGACACAGGAGTGATTTTGGCACAAAAAAATGCCGATACGCCCCTGCCACCTGCTTCATTAACAAAAATGATGACCAGCTACATTCTTGAGCAAAAATTATTAAATGGTGAAATCAAAGAAGACACACTCATCAAAATGAGCGAAAACGCTTGGTGTCGCGGCTCCAGCACCCAATCTTGTATGTATGTTGAACTCAATGACAGCGCGCACGCCATTGATATGCTGCGCGGCATCATCATTCAGTCTGGCAATGACGCCTCCAAGGCTGTTGCCGAGCATATTGCAGGCTCTGAGGCGGCGTTTGCTACTTTGATGAACGAAGAGGCAAAGGCGCTTGGCATGACCAACACTGTCTTTAGTAATGCCACAGGTATGCCTGCCCCCAATCATGCCTCCAGCGCCAAAGATTTGGCGGTGCTGTCCAAAGCCATCATCAAAAACAGTGGCAAATATTACCCAATTTATTCTGAAAAAGAATATACCTACAACAAAATCAAACAAGGCAATCGCAACACCCTACTGTCCGACCCGACTGTAGATGGTCTAAAAACTGGACACACAGAAGAATCGGGTTTTTCGTTGGCGGCGTCCTCCAAGCGTGATAATATGCGTCTCATTGCTGTGGTGCTGGGCGCCAACAGTATGGATGCGCGCGCCAAGCAAGCGCGTCAATTGCTGGATTTTGGCTTTGGGCATTTTGAAAACGCACTCAAAGCACCCAAGGGCGAGTTTGTTACCAAAGCACCTGTCAAATTTGGCAAAACCAATGAGGTTGAGCTTGTCACAGCCGACGATCTAAAAGTATTAACCACCAAAACCCAATCCAACAAAATCACCACGATTACTCAACTCAACTCCGACATCAGCGCACCCATCAAGCAAGGTCAAGAGCTTGGCAAGCTTGTCGCTGTGTTGGATGGCAAACCAGTTGCCAGTGTACCAATTGTTGCGACAAGTGATGTTGAGCAGGTGAATTTTGTCAGTCGTCTATGGCGCTCTTTGGTGGCTTGGATTGGCAATTTGTTCTAATAAAAGCCCATGCGTGGGCTTTTTTGATTTTTAAGCGGTCATAATGACAACTGAGTGTGTTAAGTTTTACACGCTTCAAAAAAGTTTATTTTTATTTATTGATTTAAGGAAACATTCATGAGCTATGTATTTAATCGTCAATTTCCCACCACACGCTTACGCCGCTTGCGCTACAACGACAATATTCGCGCGATGGTGCAAGAAACCTACATTGAACCCAAGCACTTGATTGCGCCTGTTTTTGTCTTAGATGGTAAAGGCGA
>JBGXSA010000039.1:0-23825 GCA_041811915.1 Moraxella sp.
GCATAGTGTTTGGCATGACCAGCTTGGGCATAAAAGTCCAAATTGTCATTGATGTTGTAATAGCCGCTAACCATAGCACCAATTTCAGCATCGGCGCTGTTGTAGTCGGTTCTTTGCGCCATAAAGCTCAAAGTGAATTTATCTTGTGGCTTATAAGACGCCATTACTCTTAAGGCGTTAAAATCACTACCTGCTTGAGTGTATGCTGCACCAATGGCGGTCTCGGTGTCTTTGTTTTCATACAAAACATAACCTGAAATGAGGTCGCGCGCTGAGACGGTGGCTTTTTTGCCATCCACAAAGCTTGAGAATTTACCGCCATCTTCACCTTCGTCCATGGTGTAGTGTAATTTGATGTGCGTGTTGCGAAATTCTGGAGAGATGTATTGAATGGTATTGTTGGTGCGTTGCCCCCAATAGCTAAATGGCGTACCTGCACCACTGCCATACAGATAACTTTGATCTACATAATCAATATCGTCATCAGGTGTGTATAAGCGCCCAACACGAATTGTACCATAATCATTGTGTTTGAGTCCAAGATAGGTGTTGCGAGAGGAAAAATTCAGCGTTTGACCCTTGTCATTCATGGGGTTGTCATCAACATAGATGCTGTATTCCAAATAATATTCCAAATCCACATCTTCGCTCATGGTTTGCGAGCCTGTAAACCTCAAGCGCGAACCGCCAGAGTGCATTTTGGTGCGGTTTTCGGTGGTGTCGTTTGTGACGGTATTGGTGTTAAGATTGGTTTGTTTGGTGTGAATATCATCTTTGAGCATGGATAAATACAGCCGACCTGATATGGTGGGAGGGGTAGAACCAAAAGCAGTCGTGTTAAATCCACCAAATAAAATCGCGCTCACAGCGCAAATCAAATGAGATTTCTTCATATGCATTCCTTGTGAATAAACCATCAGTCAGTCTTAGGGCTGTCAATCGCCTAATCCATTAAGAAAGATAGCAGCAATAACTGCTCATCACAATATATACAAAATATTAATAAATGGCAATAAAATTTTTACAAAAAATTAACTTATTGTTAAAAATGGTACAAAGACAAAGACGTTGTATGATTACAGTTGTCATATTAAGGCTGTTATATCAAAAAATGATTAAGGCATTGTTTGGATAGCAAACTCGGTACTCAATGATAAAAATTGTTGTTATAAAAACCTGCTGATTTAAGGCTGGATTTGTGCTTAACTTATTAATTTT
Organism: Moraxella sp.; assembly: GCA_041811915.1. Taxonomy (GTDB): domain Bacteria; phylum Pseudomonadota; class Gammaproteobacteria; order Pseudomonadales; family Moraxellaceae; genus Moraxella. The sequence continues at coordinate 1,219 of JBGXSA010000039.1, forward strand.
ATTTAACTTTATTGTTTTACAAGCATCAAACTGGCGCTATACATGGCAACGAAGCTAAGACGACTTTTTTAACATCATCAAGTCTTCTTCGGTCAGTCGCCAGCGTCCCTTTTTTTTGGTGGAGGCGATTTTGCTGCTGCCAAACAATTTGGTCATGGCATGACTGGAATGCGCATGGCAAATGGCGCACGCCAGCCCATCAGCGGCGTCCATCTGTGGCACAAATTCCAGTGCAAGCAGACGGCAGACCATTTGCGTGACTTGTTCTTTGTCAGCAGCACCATAACCACAGACTGCTTGCTTGATTTGACGCGCGGTGTATTCTGAGACGGGCAGTCCGCAAAAACTCAAAGCAGCAATGGCAGCACCGCGCGCCTGCCCAAGTTTTAGGGCGGAGTCTGGGTTTGTTGCCATAAACACTTGTTCAATGGCAGCCACCATGGGCTCATCGCTGTATTTTTGAAAATGATGAACAATGCGTGTTATGCCATCAAAAATTTGCCCTATGCGCACAGGCATGTCGTCGCTGTTTGTGCGAATGGTACCTGCATCCAAATGCGTGAGCGTATCTGCTTGCATATGAATAATGCCATAACCTGTCAGGCGCGAACCTGGGTCAATGCCGATGATGAGTGTCATAACAATTTGTACTTGTGTTGGTTTGTGGTTTAATATTGGCTTATTGTCAATTAAATTGGTTTTAATGCTAATTTTGCAAAAACCATTTTTTAGTGGTAATTTTCTAATGGCGATTTTCTTGAATTTGGAGCAATCTTCTTGAAAAATAGACAATTGGTCTTATTTAGGTTAGAATTTGAGTGATTGATGTCAATAACAGTCTTATTGGACATCAATAAATCGCCATAAAAATTATTTTGCAACAGTTGAAGCTGATTAATTATAAAGCAGCGTTGCTGTTTTGCATTTATTATAGCACAAAATAGGAATGAAATATGGGCGCGCTTGTTGGTATCGCTTTGGTTTGGTTTATTATTGAGATGCTTATTTGGTATCTGATTGCACAGCTTGCTTATGGCGCGGGTTGGTGGGTGTTTATGTGGTTTGTTGTTGCCGCTGTGATTGGTATTGGTATGATTAAAAAAACCGTGCAAACACTAAACCCCATGGCGCAATCCATGAAATCAGGCGTCATTCCAAACCCTGCCACCACGCCCAGTGAAAACACCATCACCAAGTCCATCGCAACAGGCGTGGCGGGTCTTTTGCTGCTTTTGCCGGGTATTTTGTCGGATGTGGTGGCGCTGCTTTTGTTGTTGCCATTTGTGCAGCGAAAACTCACCAACGCCGCCAAAACATACGCCATGAACAATCAACAAAAAATGATGGACATGATGGCACGTCAAATGGGTGGCACAGGTGGCTTTGGCGCTATGGGTAGCAGTCCTTTTGGCACCAATAACCCTTTTGGTGCAAATAGTCCCTTTGGTAGCAACAATCCTTTTGGTGGCAATAGTCCTTTTGGTGGGTTTGGTGGTACGACCGTGGACGGTGAGGCAAAGACTGTCAAAAAAGACATCAAAAAACTGCCCTCTGCCAATGATGATTGATTTTAAATGAATGCTGATTGCCGCCGATTGATATCAATAAACTTAAAAAGCGCTCAAATGGGCGCTTTTTTGTGCTTATTTATTATGCTACTAATGACAGACTGGACATGATAATTTTTTAAAATGTATCGCCAAAGCGTTTGTAAGCCAAATCATTGGTGCTCAAATATAAAGCCATCATTGATGATGAGTTGTCAGTCATTAAAAAACATCATTCATCCAACAAATCCAGCTCAAGCGCTTTGGATAAAATGACATTGGAGCGATTGCCCGTACGGCAAAAAATGTGCAAAGGGCGCTCGGTGCTGTTAAAAAAATCAGCAAAAGCTTGCACATGAGCCATATCCATCATACCGCCAGCAAAGCCGATGTGTGCATATTGAATGCCGTGCTGTTGGCAGGCGCGCTCAATGTCAGCGCTTTTGGGTTGATTGGGCTCTTCGTCGTCGGGGCGGTTGTTGATGATGGTTTTGACGCCCAGTGTGGCAAGATGCGCCACATCTTCTGGCGTGATTTGTCCTGATAGGGTGATTTGGCTTGTATCAATCATAACATATCCTTAAAACAGCAAATATCAAATCAAAAAAACAGATAATCAAATAAGACTAGCGGAAATTTTGTGATTTGGCAAGTGATTTTTATGCGCTCATGCGATAGATTGTGCGTGGTTTTGCACCTTTAAAGTGTGATAAAATAAAAAATTAACACCATTTTCAACTTTAAACCGTTTTTTCAACTTTAAACCGTTTTTGCAGGTTGGCGTTGAGTGAAACGAAACCCAACATTTTAAATAATTGATTTATTAAAAAATCAATTGAGTTAAATAAAGTTGAGAATGGCGTGAAATTAGGATTATTCAGCATCATCTAGCCAAACATTACAGGAGTGGCCATGAATCCTGCCAAAGCAATTTTTAATAAAATCAGACCGTCTGCCAATAAAACCAAGCCATCTGCCAAAATCATCACCACCCAGCAAACAGACCGCACCGCGTATCCGCACATCTTTACGCCGCTTGATTTGGGATTTACCACGCTCAAAAATCGCATTGTAATGGGTTCTATGCACACAGGCATGGAGGATAGATTTTATCATTATGGCGCATTGGCAAAATTTTATGAAGCGCGCGCAGCAGGTGGCGTGGCGATGATTATTACAGGGGGTATTGCGCCCAATCGCACAGGACAGCTGACGCCGTTTGGCGGCACGCTCAACCATCTGGCGGATGTCATTCATCACAAACGCATTACTCATGCGGTACATAAATATGACAGCAAAATCATTGTTCAGCTACTGCACAGCGGTCGCTATGGCTATCATCCTTTTGTGATGTCCGCAAGCGCCATCAAGTCTCCCATCTCGCCCTTTAAACCGCGCCAGATGAGCCAAAAAAACATCAAAGACACCATTGCTGATTATGCCAACAGCGCGCGCCTTGCCAAATTGGCGGGCTATGACGGCGTTGAGATTATGGGGTCAGAGGGCTATGTCATCAGCCAGTTTTTGTCCACGCACACCAACAAAAGACAAGATGAGTATGGTGGCAGTCTTGCCAATCGTATGCGCTTTGCGCTTGAGGCGGTGCGCGCTGTGCGACAAGAGGTTGGTGATGAATTTATCATCAGTTTTCGCTTGTCAATGCTTGATTTGGTGGAAACAGGCAACAGCATGGCGGATGTGATTGAGATTGCGCGTGCGCTGCAATCAGCGGGTGTAAGTCTGCTCAATACGGGCATTGGTTGGCATGAGGCGCGCGTACCGACGATTGTTACCAGTGTGCCAAGAGCCGCTTTTGTGCGTTATACACACGCCATCAAGCAAGCTGTGAGCATTCCTGTGATGGCTGCCAACCGCATTAATATGCCAAGCGATGCTGAGCGCATTTTGCAAAATGGCGAGGCAGATTTGATTCAAATGGCGCGCCCATTTTTGGCGGACAGCGATTGGGTAAACAAAGCACAACAAGGTCAAGACAATGCCATCAATACTTGCATTGCGTGCAATCAGGCGTGCCTTGATCACACCTTTGAAAATAAAATGGCAAGCTGTCTTGTCAATCCAGCGGCTTGCCGTGAGACGCAATTTGCCATTGTGCCTGCCAAAAAACGCAAAAAAGTCGCTGTCATTGGAGGCGGTGTTGCAGGCATGACAGCGGCGCTTGTCGCAGCAAAACGTGGGCATGAGGTGAGCTTATTTGAGGCGAATGACACCTTGGGCGGGCAGTTTAATTATGCCAAAATCATCCCAGGCAAAGAAGAGTTTTTTGAGACCATTCGTTATTATCGCCAATCTTTGCAAGAGTATCGCGTAAATATTGTACTCAATAGTCCAATATCCGCTGACAATCGCGCTCTACTGGAGAGCTTTGATGCGGTGGTGGTTGCCACAGGGGTTGTGCCAAGACAAGTAAATATTGCATCTGATGGCACAAGCCAAGTTCAAGTTATGAGCTATGCTGAGCTGTTGTCAGGACAAAAACAAGCGGGCAGTCGTGTGGCAATTGTGGGTGCAGGCGGCATTGGTTTTGATGTGGCGGAATTTTTGGCAGAAAACGCAAGCGTTTCAGCTCAGGTCAATGACCCAGACTATCGTCCAACCGCCAAAACTGCCGATGAATTTTTTGAATTTTGGGGGGTGGATGCCTTGCCCAATTACACCACCTCTGGCGGCTTGCAGCGTTCACCAACTGCGCCTGTGGACAGCGCGCGCCAAATTTATTTGTGCCAAAGAAGCAAAGGTAAGCTTGGTGCTGAGCTCAACAAGACCACAGGCTGGGTGCACAAATCCACTCTCAAAAAATATGGCGTCATGACCTTATCGGGCGTCAGTTATGATAAAATCACCGATGAGGGGCTTTGGATAACTGTCAATGGGCAAGCACAGCTGCTGCGTGTGGATACTGTGGTGCTTTGTGCAGGGCAAGAATCGGTCAATGAGCTCATGCCCAAAATGGACGATACGCCACGCGTGGATTATTATCTGATTGGTGGTGCCAAAAACGCCAAAGGCTTGGACGCCAAGCGCGCGATTGAAGAGGGGTATTTGGTGGGCTTGCGAATTTGAGTGTCAAAATAATCCAAAAAATAGCCCAAAAAGCCCCAAGGATAAAACAGACAAAATCATTTGTCTGGATGTAAAATGGCGTGTGCGCAAGCAAAGGCGCTTGCCCATGCCCACTGAAAATTATAACCACCCAACCAACCTGTCACATCAAGCACCTCCCCCACAAAGTACAAATTGGGCATAAGTTTACTTTGTAGTGTCTTTGAAGAGACATCTTGGGTGTCAATACCGCCTTTGGTGACTTCCGCAGTGCGATAGCCTTCACTGCCAGAAGGCTTTAGTTGCCAAGCATTTAGGCTTTGTCCAAGCTTTATTAGTCTGTCGTCTTTGACGTTGGCGATGGTCTGTTCACCGATGTCATCAAACAGCAGTGTTTGCAGAGTGCTCAAGAGCTTTTTGGGCAAGGGCTTGGGCAGTGTTGCTGATAATTGCGTGATGATGGTGCGGATTTTTTCGCGGGGCTGTGCTTTTTTGATGTGCAGCAGTTGTTCGCTGATGTTGATGTTGGGGAATAAATTGATATAAATGCATTCACCCAATTGCCAATAATTGGACAGTTGCAAGATTGCAGGCCCAGACAGTCCGCGGTGGGTGAATAATAACGGCAAGGCAAAGCTGATTTTGTCATTAAAGGCAACGACATCAATGCTGATGCCAGCAAGCGCCTTGAGTGCTTCTCCGATTTTGTCGGTCAAGGTAAACGGCACCAAAGAGGCGACTGTCGGCACAATCCGATGTCCAAACTGTTCGGCGATTTGATAACCAAAACCCGTTGCACCCATGGTTGGAATGGACAAACCACCTGTGGCAACCACCAAGGATTGACAGCGCAATGATGATTGCTCTTGGGTGTGCTGCTTGGATTTTTTGCTGACATGGAGTACAAAATTGCTGTCGCTGTGTTGTTGTGCATGAATGGCTGTGATTTCGCGGTTTAGCCACAGATGTGCACCAAATTTTTGACAGCGCGACAACAGCATTTGCAAAATATCATTGGCGCTGTTTTGACAAAACAGCTGACCATGCTCACGCTCTTCAAAAGCAATGTCATAAGCAGCAACCAACGCCAAAAAATCCCATTGACTGTAGCCAGACAAGGCAGATTTGACAAAATGCGGATTTTGACACAAATAATGCTCAAAGCTGACATCATAATTGGTGAAATTGCATTTGCCACCACCACTCATCAGTATTTTTTTGCCTGCTTTGTTGGCATGATCCAGCACAAGTACGCTTTTGCCATGCTCTGCCAGTGTCATGGCGCAAAACAAGCCTGACGCACCTGCGCCAATCACAATGACATCATAATCAGTTTGTATCATTCATCACACACAATTTATCAAATGGATTATTATAGCACGCGTTTGATGTTCAAAAAAGCGCATTAAGCTGTTTGGATAAATGCTCTAGGCGCGTCATATCCTTTAAAAGGGGCTTTAAACATCGGTTTAAAAGAGCTGTTACATCAGTGCTATTTATTCATTTGTAATGAAAGGGGTTGTTTTTGGTGTGACAATTGGGTAAGATGGCAGGCTTAATGATATTTTTGATTGAGGCGTTGGATGTGACATCATCGGCTGTGTGGCGATGCAATGCGTCTTATGTGCAATGCCTTTAGCGTATTTTTTTGAATGTGTTTTTTAAGGAGAATGTATGACAACCAAATCTGAACAGCTGATTGAGCTTGGCGATAAATACGGCGCCAAAAACTATTTGCCGCTGCCCATTGTCATCAGTCGCGCCAATGGCGTGTGGGTAGAAGACCCTGAAGGCAACAAATATATGGATTTTTTGAGTGCTTATTCGTCCGTCAATCAAGGGCATTGCCACCCAAAAATCGTAGAGGCATTAAAAGCACAGGCGGAGCTTGCGACCATCACCTCGCGCGCCTTTCATAATGACAAACTTGCGCCTTGGAGCGAAAAGATATGCAAGCTTGCTGGCAAAAGTCGCGTTTTGCCGATGAATACAGGCGCTGAAGCGGTGGAGACTGCCATCAAAACCGCGCGCCGATGGGCGTATGACGTCAAAGGCGTGGCAGATGATAAGGCAGAAATCATTGCGTGCGTGGATAATTTTCATGGACGCACCATGGGTGCGTTGTCCTTGTCGTCTGATCCAGATTATAAGCGTGGGTTTGGTCCGATGATGGGGGGTATCAAGCTCATCAGTTATGGTGATATTGACGCGCTAAAAGCTGCCATTACGCCAAATACGGCTGCTTTTATCATGGAGCCGATTCAAGGCGAGGCGGGCATTAAAATCCCACAAGCGGGCTTTATGAAAGCGGCTTATGAGCTGTGCCAACAAAACAACGTGCTGTTTATTGCCGATGAAATTCAAACAGGACTTGGCAGAACAGGCAAGATGTTTGCTTGCGAACATGAGGGCGTAGTGCCAGATGTCTATATTTTGGGCAAAGCTTTGGGTGGTGGTGTATTCCCAATTTCATGCGTGCTGGCAAATGATGAGATTTTGGGGGTGTTTAATCCTGGTTCACACGGCTCAACATTTGGTGGCAATCCTGTTGCCTGCGCGGTGTCTATGGCGGCGCTTGATGTGCTCATTGATGAAAATCTGTGCCAAAAATCCGCCGAGCTTGGCGAGTATTTGTTGCAACAATTACAAGCGATTGACAATCCAATCATCAAAGATGTGCGTGGTCGTGGGCTGTTTGTTGGGGTGGAGCTGACAGAGCCTGCGCGTCCGTATTGCGAAAAGCTCAAAGAGCTTGGCATTTTGTGCAAAGAAACGCACGATACGGTGATTCGCTTTGCGCCGCCTTTGATTATTAGCAAAGAAGAAATTGACGAGGCATTGCAAAAAATTCGTCAAATCTTATAGGTTTTTTGTTGGTATTTGCCAATCAAATGATTTTGATTGGTCATCACCAAAAACAAGATAAGATAATAAATGCAATAAAAAAGCGCTTTTGTAATAAGACAAAGGCGCTTTTTGGCTTTGTTTTTTTGTGATTGTTTAAAGTGGGGTTGTTAAATAAACTTGGCTTAAAAAATCGCTCAACAAATTGTTTTTGGCTTAATTGTTCAAAGTTTAATCGTCCAAAGTTCAATTGTCCAAAGTTTAATCATTCAAAGCCCAATTATCCAAAGTTTAATCATTCAAAGCCCAATTATCCAAAGTTTAATCAGCCAAAGTTTAATCGTCCAAAGACTGTTTGCTAAGTCCTGTAAAGTTTTTGGCAATGCTTGACAACAAATCGGATTTGACAGCCTCCAATAAAGCGCTCACTTGCCAATCATTGCTGATTCGTGTCATCTGCCAACAAGCAAGCGCTGTCGTATCAGGCTCAAGGCTTGCAAATTGGATTTTGTGCAGCTCATCACCATCAGCAACCAAAGACAATTGCCCAAAAACAGCGTGTCTTAAAGGCTGTTTGTGATAAGAATTGACAAAAAATACCATTTTGTGCACTTCGTTTGCCACATCGGGCAAATGTACGTCAATATGTTCTTTTAAGAGGCTTTGGCGATAGATCATATCACCAAAACTATCGCCGCTTAGACGGATTGCTTGTGATTTGTTGCGCACATTGCCATACCACACAAGCTCAATCAGCTCATCTTTGTTGTTATAAAGCGCACAGCCAACGTCAATATCCATGGCAAGCGTATCGCCACCACCGAGCGGTGTTTTAGCAAGCAGTGCTTGCAGCCCTGTTTTTTTTAATTCGGTGGGCTGATAAGACAACTGAACAGACAAGCTGATGGGCGCAAGTGCCATCTGACCAAAGGTCTGCGTCTCAAAATGACTGATGAGCGGTGGATTGTTTAAGATGGAATCTGACATAATTAATCATTTAAAAAATTGGTTATAAAGATTGATAAAAATAAAATAAAAATTGATTTTGTTTTTATCAATTTATTCTTTGCATTTTAAAAGTCGCTTTGCAAAATATTATAGCACAAGTTGATTAAAAAATTTAGCAACAATGATTAAAATAACATCAATTTATGTTGCTTTTATGCTATAATTGGACATTTATTTTTATCAATTTGTTTTTAGAGTCTGTATTCATAACATTTTTGCTTTTGAAAAATGAGATAAATCGCAAGCTTTTCAAGGAAAAAATGCAGGTTGATAGTGATGCTATCAAGCAAATTTTTGATGTAGAAAAGCAAGATTTAGCCATTTTTCATGCAAAAGCAAACTTTTATTGATTATTTGCACAATAAATTTTAATTGCATAATGTTGTGAATACAGGTTCTTAGTTTAGCAGGCGGGTAGTGCTTATGATGACGATTGCAGGGCATGGTGTTTTAACTGATTTTCAAATACAAAAACTCATCAGCGAGATTAATGCGGTCAGTGATTTGAATTTGACGGCGATGAGCACGCAAGCGGTGTATGTGCTTGAGAATTATTTGAGTCAAAAAGACAGCGAAAAAGCGGTTGAGTTATTAAACGGCGGACAGGTGTGTCAGCTTGAAAAGCCTGACAACGCGCGCCAAGTGGTGGTGTCACCGCGCTTTGGCACCATCAGTCCTTGGTCGTCAAAGGCGACAGATATTTTTAATAACTGCGGCATTGATATTGAGCGCATTGAGCGCGTGGTGGTATTTAGTCTCGTGGGTAATGTGTCTTCGCGTTTGCCAAAAAATGTGGAAGAGATTTTGCATGACCGCATGACCCAAAGCTTGGTTTATGATTTGAGTGATGTCAAGGCGTTGTTTATGGACACCAAGCCTGCGCATTTAAATCACATTGACATCATGGGTAAAGGGCGAGCTGCCTTAGAAGAAGCCAACAAAACATACGGCTTTGCCTTGTCTGATGACGACATCAATTATTTAATCAAAAACTACAACATCCTAGCACGCAACCCTACCGATGTTGAGCTTATGATGTTTGCTCAAGCCAACAGTGAGCATTGCCGCCATAAGATTTTTAATGCCGAATGGCGCGCCGATGGCAAAGTGCAAGACAAATCATTGTTTAAAATGATTAAAAACACCTTTGAACAAAACCCTGATGGTGTGTTGTCCGCCTACAAAGACAACGCAGCGGTGATGGCAGGCTTTGTTGCAGACAGGTTTTATCCAACCATCAATGACGATGGACAATCAGAATATCAATTCCACAATGAACAAGTGGATATTTTGATGAAAGTGGAAACGCACAACCACCCCACAGCCATTGCACCGTTTGCAGGGGCAGCGACAGGCTCAGGCGGTGAGATTCGTGATGAGGGGGCGACAGGGCGTGGCGGTAAGCCCAAGGCGGGCTTGACAGGCTTTCACGTGTCGCATTTGTATTTGCCCAATTTGCCCGAAAAATGGGAAAATTCAGGCATGGTATCCACCAAAGCCTATGGCAAGCCTGAGCGTATGGCGTCGGCTTTGGAGATTATGACGGATGCTCCTTTGGGTAGTGCGGCGTTTAGTAATGAATTTGGTCGTCCAAATTTGACGGGCTATTTTAGAAGCTTTCAGTTGGATACCAGTGCCAACCAAGACGGCTCTGCCATGCGTGGCTATCATAAGCCGATTATGATTGCAGGTGGCTATGGCAACATCAAGCGTGATTTGATTGGCAAAAACACCATTGAACAGGGCGATTTGCTCATCGTATTGGGCGGTCCTGCCATGCAGATTGGCTTGGGCGGTGGTGCGGCAAGCTCGGTGGACAGCGGTGATTTGGATGAAGGTTTGGATTTTGCCAGCGTGCAGCGTGATAATGCCGAGATGGAACGCCGCTGCCAAGAGGTGATTGACGCGTGCTGGGCGATGGGCGCGGACAACAACCCCATTGTCTCCATTCATGATGTGGGGGCGGGCGGTCTGTCCAACGCTATGCCAGAGCTTGTGGATGATCATGAGCTTGGAGCTCATCTCAACTTACGCAAAGTGCCATCCTTGGAGGAGGGCATGAGTCCGATGGCGATTTGGTCCAACGAAGCCCAAGAGCGTTATGTGCTTGCCATCAAGCCTCAAGATGAACAGCGGTTTGATGAGATTTGTCGCCGTGAGCGTTGTCCTTATGCGGTGCTTGGTGTGGCGACCAACGTCCGCACGCTCAAAGTGGACGATGATTTGTTGCCAGAGCAGCCCGTGGATATGCCCATGCAGGTGTTGCTTGGCGGCACACCCAAAATGAAACGCCAATTTGTCCGCCGTACGCCCAATCTGCGAGCATTGGATGTATCCGCGGTGGATTTGGTAGACGCCATCAAAGATGTGCTGCGTCATCCGACTGTCGCCAGTAAATCGTTTTTGATCAGCATTGGCGACCGCTCTATTACGGGTATGGTTACGCAAGCTCAATACGTTGGGGCTTATCAAGTACCTGTGGCAGACTGTGCGGTGACCAGTACCACCATCACCGCCGACACTGGCGAGGCGATGGCGATGGGTGAGCGTACGCCTGTTGCACTCATTAATCCCAAAGCTTCAGCGCGATTGGCGGTTGCTGAGGCGATCACTAACCTTGCCTCGGCACGTATTGACAAAATCAGCGACATTGTCTTGTCCGCCAACTGGATGGCAGCCTGTGGCGATGAAGTGGAAGATGCGGCATTGTTTGACGCAGTGCATGCGGTGGGTGAGGAGCTGTGTCCTGCTCTTGGCATTGCCATTCCTGTGGGCAAGGACAGCTTGTCCATGCGCGCCAACTGGACGGACAGCCAAACCGACAAATCGGTGGTGTCGCCCATGAGTCTTGTTATTACAGGCTTTGCCCCTGTGCTTGATGTCAATAAAACCATCACTCCAGAGCTTGTCAATACCGACAGTCATCTGTATCGTATTGATTTGTCAAAAGGGCAATACCGCTTGGGCGGCTCTATTTTGGCACAGACTTTAAGTCAGCTTGGCGATGAATGCCCTGATGTAGACAGTGCCGATGATTTGGTGAATTTCTTTGGCTTTATTCAAGCTGCCAATGAACAAGGCTTAATCAGTGCTTATCATGACATTTCTGATGGCGGCTTGATTGCCACAGTGGCGGAAATGCAGTTTACCGCTCGTGTCGGCATTAACCTGAGTTTGGATGATGACAATCTCATCGGACAGCTGTTCGCTGAAGAGCTTGGGGCGGTGATACAAGTACTGCCTGAATATGTGGCGGATTTGCAAGATTTGGCGGACGAGTATCAAGTGGCGGAGATGCTGACCGCCATTGGTCAAGTCTTTGAAACGCCAGTGGGCGGTGCTGATGAGGATATTTTGAGCATTGTATCGCCAAGCTTTGATGTGGAATTTGCCAGAAGTGATTTGCAGCGTGAATGGACAAAGGTGAGCCATGAAATCGCACGTTTGCGAGACAATCCCAACTGTGCTGACCAAGAGTTTGCTTTGATTGATGATATTGATCATCATGGCTTGATTGCTTTTGCCAATTATGATTTGAATCAAGCGGTAGAAGCCCCTTATATCAACAGCCGCAGCAGCCATCCCAAAGTCGCCATTTTGCGCGAGCAGGGCGTAAACGGCCATCTTGAAATGGCAGCAGGCTTTAAGATGGCGGGTTTTGATGCCATAGACGTGCACATGAGTGATTTGATGCGTGGGCGTGTGGATTTGCGTGATTTTGAAGGGCTTGTGGCGTGTGGTGGCTTTAGCTATGGGGATGTGCTTGGTGCAGGTACAGGCTGGGCAAATTCGGTGCTGTTCCATGAAGAGCTGCGGATGGCGTTTGCCAGATTTTTCCATCGTCCAGAGACCTTTACGCTTGGGGTGTGTAACGGCTGTCAGATGATGAGCCAGCTCAAAGAGTTGATGGTGGGTGCTGAGCATTTCCCTCGTTTTAGTGCCAATATGTCGGCACGTTTTGAGGCACGTACGGTCAATGTGCGTGTGGAGCGTACCAAATCGGTCTTGCTCAAAGGCATGCAAGACAGCATTTTGCCGATTGCGGTGGCTCATGGTGAGGGCTATGCCAATGTAGATGACAATGCGTTGGCACAAATGACAGCACATGGACAAATCGCCTTACGCTATGTGGACAGTCAAGGCAGACCCACCGAGCATTATCCATTAAACCCCAACGGCTCTCGTGAGGGCATTACAGGCATCTGTAGCAACGATGGGCGCGTGACATTGATGATGCCACACCCAGAACGAACACTGCGTGCGGTTCATCATGCGTGGAAGCCCAAAGAGTGGGACAAAGATGGTGCGTGGCTGCGACTGTTCCGCAACGCCCGTGCCTTTATTCGTTGATAAGCAAATCATCAAAACAAAAGCTGGCTTGTTGCCGGTTTTTGTTTTTAGATCAAAAAAATCAGCGATGATAATTTGATGATTGTGGTATGTTGTCTGTTATTATTGGTATTTGCTTGCAAGATAATTGATTGCAAAATAACAACTGGTTGGCTAATTTTGAGTCAATTATTTATACTGATTTATGCTACTATCCATCTTAAACCGCCATTGATGCTGTTTTATGGTCAAATGTATTGCACTGCTATTAGGCTTATGTCTGACAAATCAATTATCCGCTGATGGCTTGTCAATCCAAGCAAAATCAATGCGACTGTCACCTGATGGAATGCCGCGCGCATATATTCTTGGAATGCGCCCTGTGATGGTTGCCGCTTTTTTGATTTGGGTTTTGTAACTGCAAATAAGCCGCTCATCCGTCAGATTGTAACTCAAATCCTCATTAAGATATGGGTCAATGCGACTGTGTAGCCGCCAAACAACCCAATCACCCACATTCAACTGCTTGCTTGTTAGCGTAAATAGGCTGCTGCCCTCATCGCAGCCAATGTGTGTTTTGTCATGGTCAAAACCAACGGTTGTGATGGGGTGCGTATCACCAAAATCAAACAATCTATCGCTGGCATAGACATCTTGACGCACATACGCCCAAATGCAATCGCGCAAAAAGAACTGGTCGCTGTGGCGATGTTCGCTGTGCGCGGCAGCATAAGCGTGCATTTTGGCAGTCATGTCAGGCACAACACCTGCTTTGGCACCCCAAAGCCCTGCCAAAATCAGCTCGGTGTGCGAACCTGCATCACGAATGATGTGAAATGCCTGACCGCTTGCCATCCACTCGCTGACCGCTGCCGCTTCACGGCGAGAGATGACCGAGTCGGCATCACGAAACAAAACATAACCCACCGATTCATCGTCCATCGCCAAAAAGCGCCACATGGTTTTGGGTAGGTTTTTGTGTTCGTCATTTATTTTGACGATGTGACTGTGGGTGTTGCTCAGTCTATCCACTGCCCAATCAGGCACGCTGTCATCCACATAAAAACGGCATTGCCAGTTTGGATAAATCTTGGCAACCAATTGAGCGTTCAATACAGCAGGCTCAATATACGCGGAGCTGTCGCCAAACAGCGAAAAGGCAATGATGTTTTGGGTGTCGTCGCGCTGCTGCATAAACGGCGTGGACAGATTTGGCGCATCGGTGATTTTTTCATCACGCAGCATTAAGGCGCGCTTGCCATAAATGGCGACGTTTTTCCAATCGCGCTTGGCGCCATAGGCGTGTGACAATACATCTAAGCTGTTGATATGATTGGGATTAATTTGCAACGCCTTGTGAGCGGATGTGATGGCATTGTTCCAATCTTCAAGCTTGATGTACACCGTTGCCATATCGCTCAAAGGCGCAATGAGATGGGGCGCTAGGCGGTGAGCGGTCTGTGTGGCAGTCAGTGCGGTTTTGTAATCTTCTGCATTTAGCGCATTGTGAAAATCCTGTTGAGCAGCTGCCAGCTGTGTGTTGTTGTCGTTTTTTGCTTTGATGTGCGTTTGTGGGCGCTTGATGGGGCGTTTGCCTTTGATAAGATGGGCAGGTGGTTTGGGTAAGGGTAGTTTCATGGCGGTCAATTAATAATGATAAATTAAATGGTGTTAAATTGTGGTGGATTTATGCAAAAATTTATATAAGCATAATGAATGAAGAAAGTCGTGCAAAACTTTGTTTATCATAGCATAATTTAATCAAAATAACTGCTTTTATTTTTTATAGCTCAATAAAGAGCTTTGAGTGCCTTATGTGGCATATAGCTTGTCTATAAATACAGATTGCAAAGAACATAAGTTACAAAGCTGTCAAATCATAAACAGTTGTTTATTATATTACCATGCTGTTTGGAAACAATAACATCTTGGGCTTGGTTAATCGTAATATAACTTTGTACACCAGCTTGCATCATCGCCCTTTTTACTGGCTATTTCATATATTTACGCATATTAGATTTCCAGATAATAGGCATAACAACTGCTGAAATAATTGTTATGATAAATAGCTTCATTAATCCTTCAATTTTATATTGAATAAATGCCTGATTGTACATTTCCAACGCCAAATAGAAAGACAATATGCCACAAAACGAATAAATGAGATTGATAAAATGAAAATAATATTTAATCTTTAAGCTCTGATGATAATCCTTATATTTTAGTAAAATAAAATACGAAACTATTAATGAAGAAATAATTAGTAAGATATAATCCAAATTGTTTACATTGTTCATGGCATTTCTCTACAAGATAAATTGTTTATAGCTCCTGATACAGCCTCAGCAAAAATATCACCTAAGAAGAAAGCTATAAATGCTCCAATTGCACCACCTCTATAAAAAGTCAATGCTGTATTTAATAAAAATATAAAACTATATGCGGTAATTATCCCACTCACTCCACGTGCACATGTAGAGTCTAGAGCTTTTTGAAAGGATATGAATAATAAGTAATTAGCTAAACCCAACCTAATATATTCGCAATGCTACCAACATATGGAACGAAAGATAATGCTAATAATCCTAAAGATATTATGAAAGCATTGTTTTTAATAAATTGAGTCCGCCATCCATCAGCTCCACCGTCTATCAAATAAGCCCCAGTTCCAGTATTTGGGTCAATAATAATATACCCACTACCATGCCAACCCTTATACTGAATAACCTTCTCATGTGTCGTTACCGTCAGTCCAGCATTCACCGCATTATGGATATCGCTCACACGATTGGATGGACGTAGTTTTGGGATAATTCGCCATTCTACATTAGTTGCTAGTCAAATACTAGACCCAACCAAATCCGATTTTTATAAACCTTTTTTGGAGTTGGTGGGGTTAAGATATTAATTATTTTTCAATTTGTTAATTCATTTTTTATTTAACTTATGATTACATATCCCATCCTTATGCTCATTTTCTAGATAATTTTTGAAAAAAAATAAATAAAAAGAATATACCAATAATAAAAACAGGGATTTCTACATACAAATTATTAATAAAACCTATAAGTTTTATTAAAAATATAATTGAAATAAGAAAATATATTGCATAAATTTTTCTGTTTGTATGTTTATCTCTCATTTTATACATTCCTTAGTATTATCATCTATACCTTCTATGCCAGTTCCAATACCAAAAAAGGATAAAAGTATATTTACAATATTAGGGATTTTTTTGAAAAAATTTAGTTTCGTCCCCCAACCTTGAATAAATGAAAAATAAGCAAGAAAACTACCTGATATAGTCATTCCATCTTTAAATCCTTTCCATGCACATTTTCTCCCTTCCTCCCCCATTAAGCTTAAATGAAGTCCTACGACTGTAAGAGTTAACATTGTAATAATTGTAAATGCTACAATAATACCGAATGAAAAGCCTGAGAAAACTGCTAAGCCAACCCCTGTAAAGGCACTAATGGCTATTTGTCCAAGTACTAAACCTAAAATACCTCCTATAGCAAAACCTAGTATATACCCCCCATTCGCCCCACCATCAATCAAATAAGCCCCAGTCCCAGTATTTGGGTCAATAATAATATAACCCGAACCACTCCAGCCTTTTACACTAATGTTTCTTTCATGAGCAGTAACAACACGACCAGCGTTTACAGCATTACGAATATCTGTTAAGACGCTAGAACTTAATTTCAATTTAGGCAAAACCTGACTATAGTTATCTTTATTGATTGTATAGATAGTCTGCCCCTGCTCTTGAGCGATTTGAATAGCTTTAACCGCAGACACCCCCTCAACTTCCTTTTCAGCCGTATTAGGGTCATCAAACAACTGTTCAGGCACTAGATGCTCATTGGCTGACTGTCTAGGTCCTTGTGATGCATTAAAACTGGCTAATGTGGCTAAATCATTATTTTTTGCTACCCCTGCTCGTAATAGATGGTCAATGTCCATTTGCATGCCTTTAAAGGCACCACCAAAGATAACGCCATAACGCTGAGTGGGATGAACACTTTGTACTCCAGCTTGCATCATTTCTCGTATTTTAATAAAGACATCTATCATTTAATTCATAAATTCTATTACCAAATAAACGATTGCTATCAAGGTCATAATCGCTAATGCTGTTTCAGGCTTAATTATGACAGGGTCATCAAAAATTTTCAAGTTAAATATGCTCATGATTTTCTCACTATTTGCTATTTTCCCTTGAATAGCGAGTGTAGAGATTACGAAAAGAAGAATAAATAAAAAACCAAATATAAGGAGTATAATAAACCATATATTAGACATACCATAGCTCCTCTTTTCTATTCAAATAAGAAAAATTAGTATTATAGGCAGATAGCTACTCATAAATATTTCTTGCTAAATGTATATAAATCTTAGTAATTAATTTACAATATGGTAAACACTCTATAAAATAGAGTAAATCCAAAAGCTATAAAGAAAAATTTAATGAAAGTTTTTAAATCTTTCTTGTCTCCCAAGATAAAAATGATTATGACAGGAATTAAAGACATCATTAATAGCTTTCCAAAAAAAGCATCAAAAATATTCATATTTATCCTAGAAGCAATTATTTACATCATCTGCATTATTTTTTATAGAATATGGGTTTCAAGATATGTTCAAAAAAAGTTGCTATCCAGTCATCAATATTTTTAAAAAGCATCAAAACCAATGCTGTTTTTGGCTTATAAACTGGATGAAAAATAACATCCAGTTTAATATGACTCAGTTTAATACATCTTAAGTTTAATACGACTAAACTTCGGACGGCTCGTTATAAAAATCGTGTGCCTTTAATAAGATGGTTAATAAGCCTGAATAGCAAAAAATACTGACCAAGCACAGCACCAAAAAGTTTAATGAGCCATGCCCTGCGGACACATCGCCCGCCCAAGGATTGTAGGCGACGCCTTTGCTCCAAAAGAGCCAATTCACCAATATCTGACAAGCAAACGCAACAAAAACAATCCGTCCGATGGTGCGTTCGGCACGTTTGGGGAATTTACGCACGCTGATGTACCCAAGCCCTAAAGCGACCACAAAAAGCACAAATGAAAGGATGTAAATCAACATAAAGCACCTGCCTTATTTGGACTGATGATGACTTTAAGTTAACATAATTTTTGCACAAAAGCAAGATTTGCGTAAGGTTATGTCAGCGTGTTTAGGACAATGCCAAAGGCGGTACAGGTAGCCCTTGTTTTTGATAAAATTGCACCACAAATTCATCAAATCTGTCATCATCAATGCTTTGGCGAATGTCTTTCATTAAGTTTTGATAAAATCTAAGATTATGAATGGTGCCCAATTGAGCCGACAGCATTTCGCCGCATTTGTGTAGATGGTGCAAATACGCACGGCTAAAGTTTTGGCAGGTGTAGCAATCGCACTCACTGTCTAGGGGGCTGTCATCAAAGCGATGAGAGGCGTTTTTGATTTTGATTGCCCCTGTACTGACAAAATAATGTCCGTTGCGAGCGTTGCGAGTTGGCATGACGCAGTCAAACATATCCACGCCACGGCGTACTGCTTCTACAATGTCAATGGGTGTACCAACACCCATCAGATAGCGAGGCTTGTCCGCAGGCATTAAGTGGGGCAGGTAGTTTAAGACGCTTGTCATCTCATCTTTGGGTTCGCCGACCGACAGCCCACCAATGGCATAACCATCAAAAGGCATGGCAAGTAGCCCTGACAGCGATTTTTCGCGCAACTCACGATACATAGAGCCTTGAATAATGCCAAACAAAGCGTTTTTGTTGTTAAGTTTGGCGTGTTCGTTGATACAGCGTTCGCCCCACCGCAGGGACAATTCTAGCGATTTGTCCGCTTCGCTGTACGTGGCAGGGTAGGGCGTACATTCATCAAATTGCATGACGATGTCACTATTGAGCGAGTGCTGAATTTGCATGGAAATTTCAGGGGACAAAAACACCTTCGCCCCATCAATCGGTGAGCGAAAAGTGACGCCGTCTTCTTTGATTTTTCGCATAGCCCCAAGGCTAAACACCTGAAAACCGCCTGAGTCGGTCAAAATCGGCTTGTTCCAACCAATAAAATCATGCAATCCGCCAAATTTATCAATCACCGCCGTGGTTGGGCGAAGCCACAGATGAAAGGTATTGCCAAGGATAATGTCCGCTCCGATGGCATCAATGTCTCGCGGCAGCATGCCTTTGACCGTGCCATAAGTGCCCACAGGCATAAAAGCAGGCGTGGCAACGTCGCCATGAGCCAAATGTACCGTGCCACGGCGGGCGCGCGTTTGCCCTTGGGCGGTTTTGTGTAGGGTGAATTTCATAATAAACTCTAAAAAATGTATTTTGATAAGTGGTTATTTAAGATGTTTGTAGATAAGCTGACTGATGAGCTGGTACAGTCTGCGATGAAAATAAGAGCGATGGCGACGTTTGTTCAAAAACTTAAGCAAATAGTAAGCCAATGCTTTTTTAGCCTCGGATTTGGCGAGGTTTTTGAGTTTGGCTTTGTGGCTATTTGCTTGCTTGTTTGGCGGTTGATTGGAGGGCTGTGTCATGTCATTGCTCTTGTTTTTCCAAAAACATCGCATCGCCATAGCTAAAAAAACGATAATGCTGACTGATGGCATGATGATAGGCTTTTTTGATGTTGTCCACCCCTGCAAATGCCGAAACAAGCATTAACAGCGTGCTTTTGGGCAGATGAAAATTGGTAACAAGCCCATCTATCACGCCAAAACGATAGGGTGGATAAATAAAAATATCGGTATCGCCTGCCCATGCTGATAGGTCAGGATTGTCAAAGCTTGCAGTTTTGTTAAAGGCAGTCTCAAGCACACGGGTGACGGTCGTGCCTACTGCAATGATTTTGTTGCCGTTTTTTTTGGTTTGATTGATTAAGTCGGCGGTCGCTTGGGGCAGATCGGCGTATTCTGCGTGCATTTTGTGGCTTAAAATATCGTCAGTTTTGACAGGGGCAAAAGTGCCTGCACCAACGTGCAAAGTCACAAACGCCGTCTGTACGCCTTTGTTTTTTAGGGCTTGCAAAATCTCGTCATCAAAGTGCAGACTGGCGGTCGGAGCGGCAACGCTTGCCAATTTATCAGGATTGTGAAAAACCGTCTGATAGCGACTGTCGTCATTGTCATCGGCAAGACGCTCAAAATAAGGCGGAATGGGCAGCTCACCAAAACGCTCAAGTATTGGCAAAATAGGCGTGGCAAAGCCGACCACAAACAAATTATCCGCTCGCCCAAAACAGCAGGCATGGGCATGATTTGCTGCATTGTCGCTGTCTATTTGAGTGTCGCTGTCTGTCTGTCCAAAAATCAAAAGCTGCCCTGCCTTGGGAGCTTTGCTTGCCTTGATGTGACACAACGCCAAATACGGATAGGCTACGCCATGGCTGCCAAAGCTTGATGGGTCAAGCTTGGCAGATGGTGGCAGTGCTGACACATCAGGCACAATACGTTCAATCAACGCTTCTAGCTGTCCGCCTGTGGACTTTTTGCCAAAAAGGCGTGCTTTCATGACTTTGGTGTCATTAAACACCAACAAATCCCCTGCATTAATAAGACTTGGCAAATCAGTAAATTGCCTGTCGCTCATACGCCTTTGACCATCAAGACACAGCAGCCGAGATGCCGAGCGAGTGGATAAGGGATAGCGAGCAATCAGCCCATCAGGCAGATGATAATCAAAATCATTCAAACTTAAGGGCTTGGCACTTGAAGTATTGACATTCAAAGTATCGGCATTCAAAGTCATACATCATCCTTGGGGAAAGGACGCAGCTTGTCGGCATCAATCCATGCTTGCACCCATTCATCAGGCGGCATATGGACATTGTCATAACCCAAAGCGGCAAGCACGGTGGCGGTGGGCAGAGTCTTGCCTGTTTTGATGTTGGTGACGCCTGCACGGATGAGAGCTTGGCAGGTGGCTTGATTTTTGACCCACATGGATTGCTCAATATAAAACCACCGCTCATCCACCGCCAAAAGGCGAGTTTTGATGGTAACTTTGTTTAATAAACGCACCCGTTTGCGATATTGAATGGTGCTGCCTGCCACCACCAAGCCCCACCGCTTGGCAAGCAGTTTTTTGCCCAAACCTGTACGAATGGCAAAGTCTGTCCGCCCCAAATCAAACAGCGTAAAAATCCGCCCATTATTCATCTCAAAAAAATTGTCAATGTCGCTGATGTTGGCAATCAAATCAAGTTCGCTGGTGTCTGCAATGCCTAGATGTTTACCTTTGGCAAAAGATAGGCTGGATTGAACAATGGTTTTGGTGAAGCGTAAAAAGGGGTACATGAGATTTCCAAGGTTTTGGCTTAAAATTTTGATAAAAATAGTGAATTATTTTAGCATAATTTGGTTAAAAGTCATATAATTTATTTAACATAATCTGTGTTTTATTGGCACTAAATTAGACTTTATTCATGAATTATTAATCCTTTATTGATGAGTTTGTCAAATGCGTGGGTGATAAAAGATTTTACCAAAAGTATGTCCAAAGCTTGATATTCAAGCATTTTAATAAAAGCTTGATTGATGGCTCATCAAAACACAAAAGGGCAAATCAGCCATGACTTCATTGCCCTTATTTATTTGCCCTTGTGGTGCGTACGTTTAGTGGTGCGTACGCTTATCTGAGCATCGCCTCATCAAACACACGCATCGGCTCACCGCGCAGGACATTTGAATCGGCTTTATAATAGCCTGCAGTGGATTTTGGCAGCTGTTTGCCGCGGATGGCGTCAGCAATTTTCTCACCGATCATGATGGTGGTGGCGTTTAGGTTGCCTGTAATGATGAGCGGCATGATGGAGGCGTCCACCACACGCAAGCCCTCGATACCATGCACACGCCCTTGGTTATCCACGACCGCCATGTCATCCTCGCCCATCTTGCAGCTGCACGACGGATGATAAGCGGTCTCAGCATGCTCACGCACAAAGGCGTCCAGCTCGGCATCGGTCTTCGCGGCAGCACTTGGGCTAATCTCGCGTCCACGATACGGATCAAGTGCAGGCTGGTGCATGATTTCACGGGTGATGCGGATGGCATCGCGGAACTCTTGCCAGTCTTGTTCGTGCGACATATAGTTAAACAAAATGCTTGGATGGTCGTGCGGATTCAAGGATTTTAGGCGAATGCGACCACGAGAGGGCGAGCGCATGGAGCCGACATGTGCCTGAAAACCGTGCTCATTCACCGCATTGGTGCCGTTATAATTAATCGCTACGGGCAAAAAGTGAAACTGAATGTTTGGCCACTCAAATTCTGGGCGAGTACGGATAAAGCCGCCTGCCTCAAACTGATTGCTTGCCCCAATGCCTGTTCCCATAAACAGCCACTCAGCCCCGATGGCCGGCTGATTGTACCATTTTAGGGCAGGGTACAGCGATACAGGTTTGGTGCATTCGTACTGTAAATACATCTCCAGATGGTCTTGTAGATTCTCGCCCACGCCAGGCAAATCCTGCACGACAGGGATGTTAAATTCATCCAAGAGTGCTTTACTACCCACGCCTGAGCGCTGTAGGATCTGTGGTGAGGCGATTGCCCCTGCCGAGACGATGACCTCGCGATTGGCGTGCACGATGGTAGGCTGAGTGTCGTTGCCTTGTAGGTACTGCACGCCGATGGCGCGCTTGCCCGAAAATAGCACTTTATCGGTCACGGCATGGGTTTTGATGGTGAGATTTGGGCGGTGTTTTGCCATATCCAGATAGCCACGCGCGGTAGAAGAGCGGCGACCGTTTGGCGTGACGGTGCGATCCATCGGGCCAAAGCCCTCTTGCTGA
>JBGXSA010000040.1:0-51784 GCA_041811915.1 Moraxella sp.
ACCACCATGGGATGCGGATGTGTCCAAGCTATCAGGTGGTGAGAAGCGCCGTGTTGCGTTGTGCCGTCTGCTATTATCCAAGCCTGATATGCTACTACTTGACGAACCGACCAACCATTTGGACGCAGAAAGCGTAGCATGGCTTGAGCGTTTCTTAAAAGACTATTCAGGCACGATTGTGGCGATTACCCACGACCGCTATTTCCTTGACAATGTCGCTGAGTGGATTTTGGAGCTGGACCGTGGTTATGGCTACCCATATCAAGGCAACTACACCGAGTGGCTAGAACAAAAGAACAAGCGTCTAGAACAAGAGCAAAAGCAAGAAGAAGCCTTTGCCAAAGCCCTAAAACAAGAATTGGAATGGGTGCGCAAGAACCAAAAAGGTCAGCAAGCCAAGTCCAAATCTCGTCTAGAGCGTTTTGAAGAGATGAACTCTCGTGAATTCCAACAACGCAACGAAACGGCGGAAATCTATATCCCACCAGGGCCACGCCTAGGTAATAAAGTGATTGAAGTCAAAAATATTTCAAAATCTTTTGGCGATAGACTACTCTACGAAAACCTATCATTTACCGTGCCACCGATGGCAATCGTTGGTATCGTCGGTCCCAATGGGGCAGGTAAAACCACGCTGTTTAACATGATTACTGGCAAAGATAAGCCAGATACTGGCACGGTAGAAGTCGGCGAGAGCGTGAAAGTCGCCTATGTCGGTCAGGTGCGTGATGAGCTTGATGACAATAAGACTGTGTGGGAAGAGGTGTCTGATGGGCTTGACATGATTACGGTCGGCGAGTACACCACGCCAAGCCGTGCCTATATCGGTCGCTTTAATTTCAAAGGTCAAGACCAACAAAAACTGGTCGGCAGTCTGTCAGGGGGTGAGCGTAACCGCCTACAGCTTGCCAAGACACTCAAACAAGGAGCGAACGTTATCCTGCTTGACGAACCATCCAACGATTTGGACGTGGAAACTTTGCGTGCGCTAGAAGATGCGGTGCAAGTATTCCCAGGCACAGTGATGGTGGTGTCGCATGACCGCTGGTTCCTTGACCGTATTTGTACGCATATTTTGTCCTTTGAAAACGAAACGCCAGAGTTTTTTGATGGTAACTATACCGAATACGAAAAATGGCGCAAAGAGAAATTGGGCGCGGAAGCAACACCTAAGCGTATGAAATATAAAAAGATTGGGGGTTAAAAACCTAAAGAGCCTATTGACTCAATAGGCTCTTTATTTGTCTAAAAAATTAGAGATACAACAATGATTATTGAAAATTATCGCAAAAACCATATTTTTAGCAATCAAGATTTGATGGATACTTTTGGTGTCGGTAACTCTGGCGGTATGCGTAGAAGCCGAGCCAAAAACTGTCTATTACTTATCCACAAAAATGATTCTATTTATAACGACCGCTGGGAAAATGGCATTCTAAAATACACTGGCATGGGGCTAAAGGGAGATCAGGATATTAGGGCATGCTGACATTTCACACGCTTTAAGAAAAATGTTGAAAATTAGGATTTGGTCGTGCTTTTGGTGAAAAATAAGCTAAATCTCATAATAATGGCGTTCAAATACTGCTATTTAACAACCCCAGGCCAAATCGTTATATTTATGTGGGCGAAGTGATTTTGGCTGACAAGCCCATATACGAAACTCAAAAAGACGATAATCACCATGCTAGAAAAGTGATAGTTTTTCCTTTGAGAGTGCTGGACTAGACAATAACCATTTATATTATAATGAAATGACTTATGATGCTCAAATAGCAGTTCAAATCAAAACGTCTTTTCAATATTCATAAAATACGACAGTCCATCACGAGAATAAAAGGCTGGCATATTGCTGTCAATTTTCACATAGCGGATATTGGCTTGTGGTCTAAAACCATGCCAGCTTAATTTTTTGTGCCACACACTCAAACCTGCTTGATATTCATCATCACGGCGTACAAAATCATAAACCAAGGTACTGGGTGCGTCAAACTGTCGCCGTGCATATCGCACATTGCTATTAAAGCCCAAGCCATTATCAAAGGTATGTACAAGCCCCATTCGCACGCCGTAGCGTGTGGAGGTATATTCTGGATTTTGCGTATCATCCAACATGACATCAAGTCCGCCATAAATCAGCGATTGCTCATTAATGCGGTGATTTAAAGCGGTGCCCAAGCTTGCCAAATGCCCATCATAATTTTGTGCAATGCGTTCATTGTCATAGCTTTTTTGACTGTATGAGCCATACAGCTGCCAATAGTCTTTGTCGCCAACATTTTGACCATAACTGCCGGTCACACCGACACTGCTGTTGTATTTCTCGTCATTGAGCCAGTTTTGTTCCACGAACGGCAACAGTCGCCACGAACGGTTAATGTCATGATATTTATAACCTGCCGCAAGCCGTACCGTCGTTTCATCATATTCATCTTTATCAAAATAATGCACGCCATCCACACCAACATCCACCACGGCATAATGATTGCCGCCGATGTTGGTGTCTTTATTTATACCGACATCATAGCGTATGCCGTGAGCCGACTGCGGCAGACTTTCTTCTTGCTTTTGCCAACGCCTGCCAAGCCAAATCAGCTCACGCTCACTGGAGGCATTATTGACATTGTCAGTGCTTTCATAATTGAATGATACAGAAGGCTGCCATGCTTGGCTTTTTTTGATCGCTTGCCGGACATTGTTGATGACAGCTTGCGTATTGGCAGGCAAGCTGTCCACTGTCGCCAACTGAGTCAGCAGCTTGTCGGCTTTTTGATACTGCTTATCTTCAAACAACATCAACGCCAAATCAAGCTTGACATACGGCAAATCATCTCGGTGATCCAAAATGCCTTGATATTTGGCAATCGCCTCTTTTTGTTGTCCTTGCTTTCTGAGCATGGCTCCTTTGGCATAATCCACCAAAATACCATCAAAATCAGGCATTTGCTGATAAATATCCAGCAGCTCTTGCAAGATTTCCCATTCTTGATAAACAACCGCCTGACTGATCAAATCCTCAGCATACAACAGATTAATCTCTTGTAAATCCGCATCGCTCACGCCAGCCAAAGTCACCTGTGGCAGCTCGGTTATCGGCGTGGTGCCTGCAGCAGTCTCCTCCCAAGCTTGTTTCACCGCTCGACTGCCATCAGGCATGTCCTCAAAAAACACAGGCTCTGGCGTTTGGTCAAAAGTCGGCAAATCCGCTGCGACCGCTGTAAGGCTTGTCAGCAGTACAGCTTTTGTAAAAATAATTTTTTTCATATCATAAATTTAATGACTGGTGTATCAGCTGTCGTAAATAAAACCACTCAAACAAACCATCGTCAGCCAAGACAAGTGATGATTTAATTTGAGTGGCTTATTGATTATTGGATAATTACAGCATAATTGGATTATGGTGTAATTTTTGACTCTCGCTCGGCTGTTTTAATACCACCAAAGCCCACAGTATTGATGTTATTTTCCGTCACCACACCTGCAATCTCGGTGGCTTCATTATCAAAAATACCCAAGGTATAAGTACCATCTTTGCGACCATCATCAAACTTTGCCACCCCTTGTATACCAAGCATCCTCAAGCTTTTAGCATCAGGGTTGGTGTGTGTCACCGTACCAATGCTGGCGTTATTCAGATTAATCTTACCAGTATCAAGTTCGGTAATTGCACCTTGACCTGTACGGGTATTAAAGTTAATCTCATAATTTAGCTTACCATCACTGGTCTCGTTAAATGCCTGACCTGTATAGGTAAAGATTTTATTGTTTTTGGTTTCATCAATATATTCATTTCTGACACCAAGACTGCGTGCAATTATATTGTCAGGATCGCGCGCCCAAATATTAAAGGCAGTTTTGCCATAGTCTAGTCTGTCTACAGCAATATCAAATGCTATTTGCGCCTCAGCCTCGGTAATGATTGCCTCACTTAATTTTTGTTGCGCCGCAAGCAAGGCTTTTGCATCGGTGGCATCAGCAACCGCTTGTTCGGCATCAGCAACCGCTTGCTTAGCATCTTCCCATGCTTTTTCAGCATTATCTCTTGTTTCTTGTAAGCCTTTTAGTTCTTCTGCAGTTGGCGGATCATAAGAATCACCTTTAATGGTATCAATGCGCAGATTGGTTTTTTCTATTTTTACAGGGTTGCTACCATCAGATAATTCGCCTGATAGCGTTTGCTTACCCAAAACAATAGAATTGTCTTGCTGATATAATTTTAGATTACTGGTGCGTTGACCAGTATATCGTGTACCGTCAATTTCGGTTTGCACTCTTTCATCCATTGTGTAGCTTTGATAGCCATTGCCAAGCTGAGAGTAATCCAATTTTTGGGCAACCAAATGAGTCTTACCAGTAATTGGGCTATTGCCATCAGTGATGGTGGTATTGTAAATAAAAGTGGTGTCAAAGCGCTGACCGTATGCTTTTTCTAGCTCATCATGCAAATTACCGCGTACAGAGTTGGTAATTTCTGATTTGGCAGCACCATTATCCTCACCCGCTAAAGAATAAAAGGGGTCGGTTCTGTCAGTTTCATTTGGTGCAAATGTCGTAAACGCAGTATCACCAGGATCAACCTCTGTTGTACCGTCGGTATTACCATTTGTAGAACCGTTATTGCCGGTAGTTGTACCACCATTACCAGTCCCACCACTATTGTTGGTATTACCAGTACTGCCAGTATTACCACTATTGGCTGTATTACCATCAAAAATCGTGGTGGTAGAAATCCCACCATCAAATCCGCCACTACCACCACAAGCCGTCAATCCAAACGCAGCCAATACTGCCACGCTGATTGCTGCAAGATTAAAATTTGTCTTCATACCAATATCCTTTGCAAAAATTGAATACATTTTGTAATATTATGAACCATCGGTCAATGATTATCAAGCCTTTTTAACAGCTTTGCACGATTTTTGTATCATCAATGCACTCAAATGTTGATATGGCGTGATGAATGGTTGTTACGCAGATTGAGCTACACCCAATTCTCCATTTTTGCTTTATCCGACAACACTCGTCCACGAGCGGTACGCAGCACATAACCTTGCTGAATCAAATACGGCTCAATGGCATCCTCCAGCGTGCCACGATCCTCTGCCATCGCCGCTGCGATTGCCTCCACACCAGCTGGTCCACCATCAAAACGTTCGTTTAAAATGCCCAAATACCGCCGATCCAAATGGTCAAGCCCTTGCTTGTCCACCGACAGCATATCCAAGGCAGCCGCTGCCACTGCTTGACTGACAAAGCCATCGGATTTGACCTCGGCATAATCTCGCACACGACGCAGCAAACGATTGGCGATGCGTGGCGTACCTCGAGAGCGTTTGGCAATCTCTGCAGCCCCATGATTGTCAATGGTAATCCCAAGCAATCGTGCCGACCGTGCCACAATGGTGGTCAAATCCGTCACATTATAAAACTCAAGCCGCTGCACAATGCCAAATCTGTCCCTCAAAGGCGACGTCAAAAGCCCCGCTCTGGTCGTTGCCGCAACAAGCGTAAAAGGCGGTAAATCAAGCTTGATGGAGCGTGCCGCAGGACCTTCACCAATCATAATATCCAGCTGAAAATCCTCCATGGCAGGGTACAAGATTTCTTCAATCACAGGGCTTAGCCGATGAATTTCATCAATAAACAAGACATCGCCTGCCTCAAGATTGGTCAACATCGCCGCCAAATCGCCTGCTCGCTCAAGCACAGGACCACTTGTTGAACGCAAATTACCACCCATTTCACGCGCGATGATATTGGCAAGTGTGGTTTTACCAAGCCCTGGCGGCCCAAAAATCAAGGTGTGATCCAAGCTTTCACCGCGGTGGCGTGCCGCTTGTATAAAAATCTGCATTTGCTCACGCACAACAGGCTGTCCGATGTATTCGCCAAGACTGCTTGGGCGGATGGAGATGTCGTGATCGTCTTTTTTGTGGTTGGGATCAATCAGTCGTGTATTCATTGTCATTTTAAATTATCCAAAGACATCATTGTAACACAAAGCCCAAACATAAAAACATAAAAACATAAAAAAGCATAAGCCCACAGAACTTATGCTTTTATGAAACAACTTAAACAATCAGACAGCCCTAAACAGCCCACAATCAAAACCATCAAGTCAAAGTCATCTGGGCTAAATCGCCTTGAGACTTAATGGTCTTTGGCTGCTTCAAGCTTACGCAAGTCCTTACGCAAAATCTTACCGACATTTGACTTTGGTAGTTCACTGATGAACTCGATGTATTTTGGACGCTTGTAGCCAGTTAGATTTTCTTTTGCCCACGCACGCACTTCTTCGACGGTCAGGCTTGGATCTTTTTTGACCACAAAGATTTTTGGCACTTCACCACTGTGCTCATCAGGCACGCCGATGACGCCGCATTCTAGGATTTTTGGATGAGCGGTCATCACATCTTCAACTTCGTTTGGATAGACATTAAAGCCTGAGACCAAAATCATGTCTTTTTTGCGGTCAACAATCTTAATAAAGCCCTTGTCATCCATCACGCCGATATCACCTGTGCGGAAATAACCATCAGCGGTCATCACCTTGGCGGTCTCATCAGGGCGATTCCAGTAGCCTGGCATCACCTGCGGGCCTTTGGCACAGATTTCACCCGGCTCACCCATCGCCACTTCATTGCCATCGTCATCAAGCAGCTTGATGTCGGTGGCTGGAAATGGCACACCGATTTTGCCAGTGTAGCCGCCTGGTGGGTTTAGGGTCAAGACAGGCGATGTCTCAGATAGGCCATAGCCTTCAATGATATAATTACCCGTCAGACGCTCCCACGCCTTGGCAGTGTCAGACAGAACCGACATGCCACCGCCTAGAGATAGTTTTAGATTGCTGTGGTCAAGCGCACGGAAGCCTTCATCATGCACCAAGCCATTAAACAGCGTATTGACCGCAGGAAAAAAGGCAGGACGATATTTGGCAAAGTCTTTACACACTGCCTTAAAATCACGCGGATTGGTGATGAGCAGCTGACTAAAGCCCATTTTCATGCCCAATAGACCGCACGCCATGAACGAAAAAATATGATACAACGGCAATGCCACAGCGATATATTTGCCTGATAAGTCCTTTTCGGGAAAAACTTTACTCACAAAGGGCATGCACTGCTCCACATTGGAGGCAAGGTTGGCGTGGGTCAGCATCGCACCCTTGGCAACACCTGTGGTGCCGCCTGTGTACTGCAAGACTGCGATGTCATCTAGGCTAAGCTGTGGGCGGTTGTAGGCGGATGCAGGCACTTGATTGAGTGCTTCTTTAAAGCTGACATGTCCTGGGATATTCCACGATGGCACCATTTTTTTTGACATGGCGTACCACGGCATTGACAATAAAGCCTTTAAAGCCAAGCATATCGCCAAGCGTCGCTACGATGACATGCTTGACCTGACCTTTATTGGCTACTTTTTCAAAGGTTTGGGCGAAGTTTTCAACGATGAACAGTGCTTTTGCTTCAGAATCATTCAACTGATGCTCAAGCTCGTGCGGTGTGTACAGCGGATTGACATTGACCAGCGTCAGCCCTGCACGCACGATACCAATCATCGCAATCGGATATTGCAAAATATTTGGCATCATCACTGCCACTTTATCGCCCTTGACCAGTCCAAGTGACTGCAAATAAGCGGCGATTTGACGGCTATAATTATCCACTTCACGGAAAGTCAGCGACGCATCCATGCAAGTAAAGGCAATCTTATCGCCATGCTCAGCGAACGCCTGCTCAAAGATATCCACAAGCGAATGCACATTGCTTGGCAAGTTAAAATCAAACTCAATGCCGTGTTCTTGGTAAGTCTTGTACCATGGGCGGTCGGTGGGGACGGTGAAATGTTGTGTGGTCATAATACTTCCTTATGTCTGAAAATCCATCATTTGATACCAAGCCGTATCACGGTATGCTAAATCAATCACATACACCTTAAATCTATCATAAGTTTGGCGGCATGACAAGAATGTTGGCAAATTTTTTGAGAAAACAGTTGTAAGCTATTAGACCATATTTTGCCAAATTTTCCAAGTAAAATCAGTCCAAAGACCAAAAATACACAGCATTTATCGGACATACTAAACATTTCACAGTCTAATCAGCCCGCACAATTAAGCTTATCGCCCCAGCATCTTTGTTATTACAAAAAAAGACACCGTGATATACACGATGTCTTTATGATTGAAATATCATTCAAGCATAACTTATAGCTTTCTGAGCTCTTTACGCAGGATTTTGCCGACATTGGATTTGGGCAATTCATCAACAAAGACGATTTGCTTAGGACGCTTATAACCAGTCAAGTTTTTCTTCGCCCATGCTTTGATGTCATCGGTGGTGAGACTGTCGTCTTTTTTGACCACAAAGACTTTGACCACTTCACCGCTGTGTCCATCAGGCACGCCGATAGCACCGCATTCAAGCACTTTTGGATGGGCCGCAATGACTTCTTCAACCTCGTTGGGATAGACATTAAAGCCTGAGACCAAAATCATGTCTTTTTTGCGGTCCACGATTTTAAAATAGCCCTGCTCGTCCATCACGCCGATGTCGCCTGTGCGAAAATAACCATCGGCAGTCATCACTTTGGCGGTCTCTTCAGGCTGTTTCCAGTAGCCTTTCATCACCTGCGGGCCTTTGGCACAAATCTCGCCTGCTTCACCCATCACCACTTCATTGCCATCATCATCCAGCAGGATAATATCAGTAGATGGGAATGGCACGCCGATTTTGCCCGTATAGCTACCTAGCGGATTAAAAGTCAAGACAGGGGAAGTCTCGGACAGTCCATAGCCTTCGATGATGTAGTTACCAGTCAATTTCTCCCACGCTTCGGCCGTGCTTGGCAGCACCGCCATGCCACCGCCCAAAGAGATTTTCATATTGCTATGGTCAAGCGCGCCAAAGCCCTTGTGGTTCGCCAAGGCATTAAACAGCGTATTGACCGCAGGGAAAAACTGCGGACGATATTTGGCAAATTGCTTGGTCAAATCATCAAAATCACGGGCATTCGGGATAAGCAGCATCGCAAAGCCCATCTTCATGCCAAGCATCGTCACCATAAACGAAAAAATATGATACAAAGGCAGTGCCACCGCCATGTATTCGCCGTGCTGATACGGCTTATCAAAACCTGATTGGACATAGGTCATGCACTGCTCAACATTGGCAATCAAATTACCATGCGTCAGCATCGCACCCTTAGCAACGCCTGTCGTACCACCTGTGTACTGCAAAATCACCACATCATCAAGGGTCAGCGTTGGGCGAGTGTAGTTGGCAGAAGTTTTTAGGATATCTTTAAAGTTAATCTTATTTGGAATACAATAATTTGGCACCATTTTCTTCAGATGACGCACAACAGCATTAATCACAATGCCCTTGATGCCCATCATATCGCCGATGCCTGTGGTGATGACATGACTGATTTGCCCTTTGTCCTGCACCTTTTCAAAGGTATGGGCAAAGTTCTCAACGATAAACAACACTTTGGCTTCACTGTCTTTGAGCTGATGCTCAAGCTCATGAGCGGTATATAGCGGATTGACATTGACCAGCACAAGCCCTGCTCGCACAATCCCCATCATCACCGCCAGATACTGCGGTGTGTTTGGCATCATCACCGCGACTTTATCGCCTTGATTAAGCCCTAGCGACTGCAAATAGGCTGCGATTTTTAAGCTTATCTTATCAAGTTCGTCATAGCCAATGTGCACGCCCATAAAGGTGATGGCTCGCTGACCCCGATTGGCACGAAAATTGACATCAAAAAAATCCAACAAATTATTCACGCCATCAGGCATGACAAGCTTAATATCCAGATTATTTTTTCGGTAAGTTTCCTGCCAAGCACGGTCGGCAGGGATGATAAATGCGTTATAGTCAGTCATGAATCCATCCTAAAATTATTTGCCTAAAGTCATTCAACTAATCATTTTAACATCTTTGGCGGTTAGCCCATCAGATTGGTCAAAATACAAAAATTATCAGCGATAAACAATGCTTTTTTGTGAACCTATACTCATGATTTGTGATTGACAAAAGCTTAAAAATTTGGCTTGTTAATTTTTCATCAATTAACCAATCAGCTGTCCAATACAATCCACCAACTGCCTTGCAATGGTGGATTTTGGGGCTTTGGGCAATTTTTGGGCGGTATTGGCATATTTATCAGCAAAAAATACCATCATCGCATTATCATCACTGCCAAAGCCGATACTGGTATCAGACACATCATTGACGGCAATCATATCCAAGTTTTTGGCGATAAGCTTGCCTTTGGCATAAGTTTCGGTGTCTTGGGTCTCAGCAGCAAAGCCCACCGACAGCACATCAGGATAGGTCTTGGCGATGGTGGCAAGCACATCAGGATTTTTGATGAGTTCAAGAGTCATACCATCGACGCCATCGGTTTTTTTGATTTTGTGCGGGGCGATGGTCGCCATCTTATAGTCTGCCACAGCGGCGGTAGCAATAAACACATCGGCTGTACGGCAGACATCTAGGCAGACAGCAAGCATCTCATCAGCGGTGCCGACATCAATACGGCGGACGCCTTGTGGCGCTTGTAAATGCACACGCTTACCGCTCACGAGCACCACATCCGCCCCTGCATCACGGCACGCTGCTGCCAGTGCATAGCCCATCTTGCCGGTGGAATGATTGGACAAAAACCGCACAGGGTCAATCGGCTCAAGCGTCGCCCCTGCGGTGATAACGACCGTCTTGCCCGCCAATGATTGTGGCAGGTGGCGGCGTGCCACAAATGCCAAAATCGTCTCACACAGCACTTCAGGCTCAGGCAATCGCCCCATGCCCACATCACCGCACGCCTGCTCACCACTATCCGGCGTGATAAGCTCATAGCCAAAGCGGATAAGCTTAATCAAATTATCCTGCACGATGGCATTCGCCCACATCTGCTGATTCATCGCAGGTGCGATAAGAATCGGCGCATCGGTCGCAAGACACACAGTAGTAAATAGATTATCCGCCAAGCCATTGGCAAGCTTGCCGATGGTGTTGGCAGAACACGGCGCTATTACCACCACATCCGCCCATTTGGCAAGCTCAATATGCCCCATGCCAAGCTCGGCAGTCTCATCAAGTAGCTCGGTATGCACTGCATGCCCTGTCAGCGCCTGCAAGGTCATGGGCGTAATAAACTCACACGCCGCCGCCGTCATCATCACACGCACTTCACAGCCTGCCTTGATAAGCAGACGAGCCAGCACTGCCGATTTATAAGCGGCAATACCGCCTGTGATGCCAAGTAGGATTTTTGGGGAAGTGGTCAAATCAGTCATGGCTATCGCCTATGTGGGAAAATGGGGTATTATAACGCACTTTGGCAATATGGGGAAATGAATGTGTGTTTTTGGTTTGTTGCTAACAGCGTCAAAACCAATGCAAAAAGTTAAATTGAATATCCAAAAAGATTAAAATCCCCCAATAAATAAAGCTTAGAATACCCATACCAATAAGCCCATACACAAAATCCAAAATACCTTTGAATAAGCCATTTTTACCCATCAGCATTGCCAAACCGACAATAAAAACAAAAAACAAAATCACCCAAATTATGGCAAAAAACCACATCATGATTGTCATTGCAACATTCCATTTAAACGACACATGGCAGTTATCATATCATAAATACTACACACTGTATAATATACAAAATATCACCAAAACACATACCGCGCCACCATCGCAACGCATAAAAACTTCCCACAACCTATAGAAAATATCAAAATTTATGCTATAATAATCAGCTGTTTTTCAAACAGACCCATCAAGTACTTGATGGGCATTCATCAGCATACTGGTCGCAAGTATGTTTTTTATTTTAAGGAATTATCCATGACTCAATTTACACTGACCGTTGTCAATCGTGACGCCGACAAGCAGGGCAAAGGTGCGAGCCGCCGCCTGCGCAAAGAAAACCTAGTACCTGCCATCATCTATGGCGGTAATGCCGAACCAAAAAGCATTGCCATCAAAACCAATGAATTGGTAAAAGCCATTGAAAGCGATGCGTTTTTTTCAAGCATTCTTGACTTGACTGTGGATGGTCAAAAAGAAGAAGTGGTCATCAAAGCCATGCAGCGCCATCCTTCAAAAAACTTCCCATTGCACGTTGATTTTCAACGCGTTGTGCGCGGTCAAACCATGAGCTTTACTGTGCCACTACACTTTGTAGGCAAAGAAAACGCAGCTGGCAGCAAAAATGGCGGCATTTTGCAAACCAACATGACTGAAGTTGAAATCAGCTGCTTGCCACGTCAATTGCCAGAGTTTATTGAAGTGGATGTGTCTGGCTTTGATATCGGTGATATGATTCACTTGTCTGAACTGAAATTGCCAGAAGGCGCAAGCGTTACTCAGCTTGACCACAATGGCACAGACCGCGTTGTGGTCATCATGCAGCCACCTAGTGTGGAAGCAGAAAGCAGCGACGCCACTGAGGCAGAAGCTGGCGAATCAGAAGAATAATTCGGTACTTATAAAATACCAAATTAAAAAGCTGATGATTTAAACAAATGCCCAATAAAATTTTGGTTTTATTGGGCATTTTTTATCGCATTACAATCGCTAATCACTACAGCGTGCCGTATGCCACCAAAGCATTTGCCACTTGCAAAAATCCAGCGATGTTAGCACCTGTCATATAATCCACCGCGCCTTTGGTGATGCCGTATTGCTGACCTGCGCTGGCAGCATTGTCATGGATGGTCTTCATGATGCCTTGCAGCTGTTTATCAAGCTCATCAAAGCTTCTGTATTGACGCACAGAGTTTTGGCTCATCTCAAGTCCAGATACCGCAACGCCACCTGCGTTTGCCGCCTTGCCAGGGGCATAGGCAATCCCTGCTTCGCGCACAATGTCAATGGCCTCAATATTCAAAGGCATATTTGCGCCTTCTGCGATATACTTAACACCATGCTTAACAAGCGCCTTGGCGTCATCAGCAAGCACCTCATTTTGGGTCGCGCATGGTAAAGCGATGTCAGCATCAAACTGCCAAGGCTTTTGCCCTGCAAGCCATTGCCCGCCAAACACTTTGGTATATTCCTCCAAAGGCTTACGCGCTGCCTTTTGATCTTTGACCCAATTGATTTTTTCTTGATTAAAGCCTTGCTCATCATACAACGTGCCTGTAGAATCTGATAAGCTAATCACTTTGCCGCCCAGCATGGTGACTTTTTCGGCGGCGTACTGTGCCACATTGCCTGCGCCAGACACAAGCACCGTTTTACCTGTCAAATCCTCACCATTGCGCGCCAACATATTTTGCAAAAAATACACCAAACCATAGCCTGTCGCCTCAGTACGAATCAAGCTGCCGCCATGTCCCACGCCTTTTCCTGTCAAAACACCCTCAAACTGGCGCGTCAAATTTTTATACATGGCAAACATATAGTTCACCTCACGGCCGCCCACACCAATATCACCAGCAGGCACATCCATGTCTTTGCCAATATTCAGATACAGCTCACGCATAAACGCATAGCAAAAACGGCGAATCTCACCATCTGACTTACCCTTAGGATCGAAATCAGAACCGCCTTTGGCGCCGCCCATCGGCAAACCCGTCAATGCATTTTTAAAAATCTGTTCAAAGCCCAAAAACTTCAACACACCCTCATTGACAGTAGGATGAAAACGAATGCCGCCCTTATAAGGTCCGATGGCATTGCTAAATTGCACACGATAGCCACGATTGATTTGCACCTGACCTTTATCATCCTCCCAATTCACACGAAATGCAATGATACGATCAGGCTCACACAAACGCTCAAACACCTTAAATTCTTCAAATTTTGGATTTGCCTCATACGCTTTTTGAATGGTCAATGCCACTTCTTTGACAGCTTGGATGAATTCTGGTTGATGGGCATAACGCACTTCAACGTCCTTGACGGCTGATTCAATCGTCATTATAAACTCCTCGTAATTAATAGATAACCAAAGCTTATATAATATATCATCACCGCCATCAAGGCACAAGTGTTTTATGAGCAAATGCCAAATAAAAAAGCCGACACATCTGTATCGGCTTTTAACATATGGGGTGAATGACGGGATTTGAACCCGCGACGACTGGAATCACAATCCAGGGCTCTACCAACTGAGCTACATCCACCATAATTGAGTAAATACCAAAATTCAACAGGCAAATGGCGCGCCTGGCAGGATTCGAACCTGCGACCACCTGCTTAGAAGGCAGATGCTCTATCCAACTGAGCTACAGGCGCTCAAAATATGTTGTAAACAAAAAAAGCCCTAAGGCTTTTAATTGGTCGGGGCGGAGGGATTTGAACCCCCGACCCTCTGCTCCCAAAGCAGATGCGCTACCAAGCTGCGCTACGCCCCGATTACATCAACTTTCGTCTTTGTGGTGCGTATGATATCACACTTTAATTTTATGTCAAGACTTTTTTTAAAATTATATCAAAAATAATGTACTGTTTTGCATCAGCTTGATTCGGTGATGATTGGCATACCAAGCGCAATCGCCTTTCTCGTACCACCAATCAAATGTATGATACGCTTACTGCTGTCATACTCATGCAATTTTTCAGCCGCTTTTTTGGCTTTGGTGCCGCCGCCGCACAGCACATAAATGACTGCTGGTGCTTTTGCCATCAACTCTTCAGTCATGCAATCAAGCGGAATATTTTTGGCGTACTGAAGATGTCCTGCTTGATAGCTTTGAGCATCGCGCACATCCCAAATCTCATCTGTTGCTAAGGCAGAAAAATCAGCAATATCAAGCTCTTGTATCATATAATCCTCTTTTTGATTAAAAACTGATGTGTATTGGCCATTGACACATCCCAAAAAATATTTTTGCAAAGATTGCAATCACGGTGTTAAAAAATCCACCTTAAAAAGCCACTTTAAAGACCGCTTGCCTCAACTTACAAAAAACTTAAAAAACCAAGCTTCTGTGCCACAAAACAGCACAAAAACTTGGTTTTTGCTTGAGTGTTACTGTCAGCAAACCTGCGCCTTAAGCTAAGCTAGGGTTTGCCTTTGGACAAAGCCAATTGACTCATCACAATCAAAGGTCTTTTGACTCAACCTCATCTTGCAATGCACCAAAATCAACAGCACCAACAGCAGGCTCACTGCTTAGTACGCTGTCAGCGCTCATTTGCAATGCAGTGTCTGCTTTTTTGTTGGCACGGCGTTCGCGCGCTTGATGGTAAGCCAGTCCCGTACCTGCTGGAATCAAACGACCCACAACAACGTTTTCTTTTAGACCACTCAAGTCATCCACTTTGCCCATCACAGCCGCTGCCGTCAAGACACGCGTGGTCTCTTGGAACGATGCTGCTGAAATGAAGCTTTCGGTTGCCAAGCTTGCTTTGGTAATCCCAAGCAATTGACGCTCGTATTGCACTGGGAATTTATCTTCGGCAATCAATTTGGCATTAAGCTCGCGAATTTTGTTGTACTCTGCTTGATCGCCTTGGAAGTAGCTTGAATCACCGCCATCAGTAATCTCAACTTTGCGCAACATTTGACGCACAATAACCTCAATGTGCTTATCGTTGATTTTTACGCCTTGTAAACGATAAACCTCTTGCACTTCATTGACGATATAATTTGCCAAAGCAGTCTCGCCTTGCAAGCGCAAGATATCATGTGGATTGGCAGGGCCATCAGACACCACCTCGCCGCGCTCCACAGTTTCACCCTCAAACACGTTGATTTGACGCCATTTTGGAATCAGCTCTTCATGCACCACACCATCTTCACTGGTAATGATGAAACGGTTTTTACCTTTGGTTTCTTTACCAAAACTCACCACACCGCTCATCTCTGCCATGATGGCATGATCTTTGGGGCGACGCGCTTCAAACAAATCAGCCACACGAGGCAGACCACCGGTGATGTCCTTGGTACCTGAAGTGGCTTGTGGCACACGACCAAGCACCGAACCTGCGGTTACTTTTTGCCCTTCATTGACACGAATGACGGTCTCTGCTGGTAAGAAATAAACCACTTCTTTGCCTTCATCTGTATCCAAAATCACCGCAGGACGCAAGTCTTTGGCGGTACTTGGGCGCGCTTGTGTTGGTAGAATTTCAAATGAGCTCATACCCGTTGTTTCATCCACCTTGACAATGGCTGTCATGCCATCGGTGATGTCACTAAAGCGCGCTGTACCAGCAAACTCTGTGATGATTGGGTGGGTGTGCGGATCCCATTTGGCAATAACTGCCGCCGCTTCCACTTCATCACCATCTTTGACCATAATGCTTGAACCATAAGGTACGCGATAGCGCTCACGCTCACGACCCACGCCGTCAATAACGCCAATTTCAGCAGAGCGCGACACCACAACCAAATGACCATCGGCATGCGCCACTGTTTTCATGTTATGAAAACGCACTGTACCTGCATTGGCAACCGCCACACTGTTATCCACTGAGGTTGCACTTGCTGCACCACCCACGTGGAATGTACGCATGGTCAGCTGAGTGCCTGGCTCACCGATGGATTGTGCCGCCATAACGCCCACAGACTCACCGATATTGACCAAATGACCGCGCGCCAAATCACGCCCATAACACTTAGCACAAACGCCTTGCATGGATTCACAGGTAATCACCGAACGCGCATATACTTCATCAATGGCATTATTGTCAAGCACTTCAACCAAACGCTCGTCAATCAATGTATTGCTTGGAATAATCACATTGCCATTCACATCCACGACATCTTTGGCGGTCACACGTCCAAGCACACGATCACCCAAACGCTCAACAATCTCACCGCCATTAATGACTGGCGTCATGCGCTGCCCTGCGGTTGTGCCACAATCTTCGGTAGTGATGACCAAATCTTGCGCCACATCCACCAAACGGCGAGTCAAATAACCTGAGTTTGCTGTTTTTAGTGCTGTATCGGCAAGACCTTTACGCGCACCGTGCGTTGAGATGAAGTACTGCAAAACAGTTAAACCCTCACGGAAGTTTGCCTTAATCGGTGTCTCAATAATAGAGCCGTCTGGTTTTGCCATCAAACCACGCATACCTGCCAGCTGACGAATCTGAGTTGCACTACCACGCGCCCCTGAGTCGCTCATCATGTAGATGGAGTTGAACGACTTTTCTTTTTCTGCCACGCCCTCGGCATTGATGACCGTATCGGTGGACAAGTTTTCCATCATTGCATTGGCGATTTTGTCATTGGTACGCGTCCAAATGTCCACAACTTTGTTGTAGCGCTCACCTGCTGTCACAAAACCTTTGGCAAACTGCTGCTCAATGTCGCGCACTTCTGCATCGGCAGCATCAATGATTTCTTTTTTGTTTGGCGGAATCACCATGTCTTCCAAGCCAATAGAAATGCCCGACAGCGTCGCTTGTGCAAAACCCAGATACATCAAATGGTCGGCAAATAAAACCGATTCTTTCACACCGAGTTTACGATAGCAGGAATTTAATAATTTTGAGATGTTCTTTTTGGTCATCTCTTTGTTGCATTCAGCAAACGCCATGCCTTCTGGCATGATGTTCCAAATGAGCAAACGACCCGCGACAGTCTCTTTGATTTCAGTACGTTCTACTTGTTCGCCAGTTTCATCATCAATGAATTTTTCCGACACGCGCACACGAATTTTGGCATTGACCGACAAATCGTCCGAACCAATCGCACGCAATGCTTCATTGACGGTACTAAACACCATGCCCTCACCACGCGCATTGATGTGACTGCGGCTGATGTAATACAGACCCAAAACAACGTCTTGTGATGGTACGATAATCGGCTCACCGTTGGCAGGCGACAAGATGTTGTTGGTGGACATCATGAGCGCACGCGCTTCTAGCTGCGCCTCCAGCGTCAATGGCACGTGTACCGCCATTTGGTCGCCGTCAAAGTCGGCGTTAAACGCCGCACAGACGAGTGGATGCAACTGAATTGCCTTACCTTCAATAAGCACAGGCTCAAACGCTTGCAAACCCAAGCGGTGCAGCGTTGGCGCACGGTTGAGCAGTACTGGATGCTCGCGAATCACCATCGCCAGCATATCCCAAACGGCAGGCTCTTCGCGCTCCACCATTTTTTTGGCAGCTTTGATGGTGGTGGCAATGCCGTGGCTTAATAGCTTGGCATAAGTGAATGGCTTAAACAGCTCAAGCGCCATTTTTTTGGGCAGACCGCATTGGTGCAAGTGCAAAGTTGGACCCACTACAATTACCGAACGTCCTGAGTAATCCACACGCTTACCCAACAAGTTTTGACGGAAGCGACCTTGCTTACCTTTAATCATATCAGCAAGTGATTTTAATGGGCGCTTGTTGCTACCTGTGATGGCGCGTCCACGGCGACCATTATCCAGCAGCGCATCCACCGCCTCTTGCAACATACGCTTTTCGTTACGTACAATGATGTCAGGGGCGTTGAGCTCCAAAAGACGTTTCAAGCGATTGTTACGATTGATGACGCGGCGATACAAATCATTCAAATCTGAGGTTGCAAAACGACCGCCTTCAAGTGGCACCAATGGACGCAAATCTGGTGGCAACACTGGCAAAACCGTCATCACCATCCATTCTGGTTTGTTTTTAGAATCACGAAACGCCTCTAACAATTTAAGACGTTTTGACATTTTTTTCAATTTGGTTTCAGAACCAGTTTGCGGAATCTCCGCACGCAAGTTGTCAATTTCCAAATCCACATCAATGTCTTTGAGCAAATCTTGCACTGCCTCAGCGCCCATCTTGGCAATAAATTCATCGCCAAATTGCTCAAGCGCGTTATAATATTCTTCATCATCAAGCAGCTGATACTTCTCAAGACTCGTCATACCAGGGTCGGTGACGATGTAGCTTTCAAAATACAACACACGCTCAATATCACGCAGCGTAATGTCAAGAAGCAAACCAATGCGACTTGGCAAGGATTTTAAAAACCAAATATGTGCCACAGGACTGGCAAGCTCAATATGACCCATGCGCTCACGGCGCACCTTGGCGGCAGTTACCTCAACGCCACATTTTTCACAAATAATGCCTTGGAATTTACGGCGCTTGTACTTGCCGCACAAGCATTCAAAATCTTTGACAGGTCCAAAGATTTTGGCACAAAACAAACCATCGCGCTCAGGCTTAAAGGTGCGATAGTTGATGGTTTCGGGTTTTTTAACTTCGCCGTGCGACCATGATTTAATGGTGTCGGGGCTGGCAAGCGAAATTTGAATACTGTCAAATTCACGCTCAGTATCGGTAGTTGTGCCATTGATTGCGCCGATCGTTGAAAGTATATCTGTCAAGGGAATTCTCCGTTAGTACCGATGTTTGTTAACGTTGATGTCGTTAAATGCTGTTCATTGCAGGTATGGGCAGCGCAATGGTGCGCCGCCAACCAGATTTGCTGTCATTTATTTTTGTCTTTAAGATCAATGTTAATACCCAATGAGCGTATTTCTTTGGTTAAAACATTGAACGACTCTGGCATACCAGGGTTCATGTATTGCTCGCCATCCACGATGTTTTTGTACATGCGCGTACGTCCTTCCACATCGTCCGACTTGACGGTCAGCATCTCTTGCAAGGTGTAAGTTGCGCCGTACGCTTCAAGCGCCCACACTTCCATCTCACCAAAACGCTGACCACCAAATTGCGCCTTACCACCCAATGGCTGCTGCGTAACCAGCGAGTAAGAGCCTGTGGAACGTGCGTGCATTTTGTCATCCACCAAGTGGTTCAATTTGAGCATATACATATAACCCACCGTGACAGGACGGTCAAATTTCTTACCAGTACGTCCATCATAAAGGGTTTGCTGACCGGTGCGTGATAGAC
The DNA here is from genome assembly GCA_041811915.1 of Moraxella sp. Lineage (GTDB taxonomy): Bacteria > Pseudomonadota > Gammaproteobacteria > Pseudomonadales > Moraxellaceae > Moraxella. The sequence goes on from JBGXSA010000040.1 coordinate 19,830, forward strand.
CTGCCAATTCAAGCAGCTCTTTGATTTGGTCTTCTTTGGCACCATCAAACACCGCTGTACCCATCGGCACACCAGCTCTTAGGTTTTGTGCCATTGCCATCAAGTCCTCATCAGACAAGCTGTCCAAATCCACTTGTTCGCCGCCGACCTGATTATAAATCTTATCCAAAAATTCACGCAATTCACCAACAGCGGCTTGCGCCTTAATCATGGCGTCAATCTTATCACCCAATCCACGAGCCGCCATACCCAAATGCGTCTCAAGCACCTGACCGATGTTCATACGCGAAGGTACGCCAAGCGGATTTAGGACGATGTCCACAGGGTTGCCATTTTCATCATAAGGCATGTCCTCTACTGGCATAATGCGCGACACAACCCCTTTGTTACCATGACGACCTGCCATCTTATCACCAGGCTGAATGCGGCGCTTGACTGCCAAATAGACTTTGACAATTTTTTGAACACCGTGCGCCAAATCATCCCCTGCGGTCAATTTGCGTTTTTTGATGGCAAACTTGTTGTCAATCTCTTCTTGCTTATCTTTGAGAAAATCACTGATTTGCGTCAAACGCTCAAAAATTTCCTCTTCGGCAGGTTGAATGTCCAACAGCTTTTCAAGCGGTAAATCCGTCATCATTTCATCTGTCAGCTCTGTACCTGCCTTAAAGCCTGCACCACCACTGACTTTTTGTTTATTCAGCAATGCAATGATGCGCGAGCGCGCCGCATCCTCAAAAATCTTCAGCTCTTCTTTTAAATCTTTGCGATAGCTGTCCAGCGCGGCTGTCTCAATAGACTTAGCACGACTGTCTTTTTCAAGACCGTCACGCGTAAAGACTTGTACGTCAATGACTGTGCCTTTGGTAGACGATGGCACACGCAATGAAGTGTCTTTGACGTCCGCTGCTTTTTCACCAAAGATGGCACGAAGCAGTTTTTCCTCAGGCGTCAATTGGCTCTCGCCTTTTGGCGTTACTTTGCCCACCAAAATATCACCTGCATCCACTTCTGCACCGATGTACACAATGCCTGCTTCGTCCAAATTGGCAAGGGCAGCCTCACCAACGTTGGGAATATCGCCTGTAATCTCTTCAGGCCCAAGCTTGGTATCACGCGCCACACAGGTCAGCTCTTGGATGTGGATGGTGGTAAAACGGTCTTCTTGTACCACACGTTCGGACAATAAAATGGAGTCTTCAAAGTTATAACCATTCCAAGGCATAAACGCCACGCGCATATTTTGACCAAGCGCAAGCTCACCCAAATCAGTGGATGGACCGTCTGCCAAAATATCACCGCGCGCAATTTCATCGCCTTCACTCACAATAACGCGTTGATTGATACAAGTGTTTTGGTTGGAGCGAGTGTATTTCACCAAATTGTAAATATCAATACCTGCTTCACCTGCGGTCATCTCTGATTCATTGACACGCACCACGATACGGCTAGCATCCACCTCTTCAATAACACCGCCACGTTTGGCAACCACGCACACGCCACTGTCACGAGCAACATGGCGCTCCATACCAGTACCCACAAGCGGCTTATCCGAGCGCAAAGTTGGCACCGCTTGACGTTGCATGTTTGAGCCCATCAAGGCACGGTTGGCGTCGTCGTGCTCCAAAAACGGAATCAAGCTTGCTGCCACCGACACCACTTGACGAGGCGAAACATCCATATGCGTGACTTTGTCAGCGCTCATGCGCACAAATTCACCATCGTAGCGAACACTAATCATCTCATCGGTCAATTCACCCTTTTCATTCATCGGTGAATCTGCTTGTGCAATGACCGCACCCACCTCTTCAATGGCAGACATATATTCAATATCATCAGTTACTTTACCATCAATGACACGGCGATACGGCGTCTCCAGAAAGCCAAAATTATTAGTTTTTGCAAATACCGCCAACGAGTTAATCAAACCAATGTTTGGACCTTCAGGCGTTTCAATCGGACAAACACGACCATAATGCGTTTGGTGTACGTCACGCACCTCAAAGCCTGCACGCTCACGCGTCAAACCACCAGGGCCTAGTGCAGACACACGGCGTTTGTGGGTAATCTCCGATAAGGGGTTGTTTTGATCCATAAATTGCGACAGCTGGCTTGAGCCAAAAAACTCTTTGATAGAGGCTGCTACAGGTTTTGAATTGATCAAATCTTGTGGTGATAGATTGTCCGTTTCTGCTGTAACCAAACGCTCTTTGACGGCACGCTCTACACGCGCAAGTCCAATGCGGAATTGATTTTCAGTCATTTCGCCCACCGAACGAATACGACGGTTGCCCAAATGGTCAATATCATCCACACTGCTTCTGCCATCACGAATCTCAATCAATTCTTTGAGCACATCAATGATGTCTTCTTTGGACAATACGCCCTGCTCGCGCTGAATATCCATGTCATCTGTTTCAATAAACTCACGACCCAAACGACGATTAAACTTCATACGACCGACATTGGACAAATCGTAACGCTCTTGACTAAAGAACATGGATTCAAACAATTTTTCAGCTGTTTCAATGGTCGGCGGCTCGCCTGGACGCATGACTTTATAAATCTCAATCAACGCCTCTTCACGGCTAAGCACGGTATCGGCACGCAAAGTATCGGCAATATAAGCACCGTGATCAATGTCATTGGTAAACAAAATATTAAAAGCATCCACATTGGCATTGGCAAGCTTCACCAAAGTCTCATGATCAATCAGCTGATTGGCGCGCGCAATCACCTCTTCATTCACCACAATATCTTCTGCCAAGACGCGCTCATACAGGTATTCATCTGGCACAGACAGTTTGGTTAGACCCGCTTCATTGATTTCTTTAATGCGGCGGGCATTGATGCGCTTGCCCTGCTCCACAAGAATATTGCCGTCTTTATCTTTGATGTCAAACTGCGCCATCTCGCCCATCAAGCGCTCAGGAACAAGCTCAATCTCAAATTGATCCGTACCACGATAAATGGTAGTTGTCTCAAAAAAGGTTGATAAAATCTCTTTGGTATCCATGCCAATCGCGCGCAAAATAATCGTCGCCAATAATTTACGACGGCGGTCAATACGCGCATACAACAAATCTTTGACATCAAATTCAAAATCAAGCCATGAACCGCGATAAGGAATGATGCGTGCGTTGTACAAAACTTTGCCGCTGGAGTGCGACTTGCCTTTGTCATGATCAAAAAACACGCCAGGAGAGCGATGCAACTGCGACACAATCACACGCTCGGTACCATTGATGATGAACGTACCATTGTCGGTCATCAAAGGAATTTCGCCCATATAGACTGTTTGCTCGCGCACATCTTTGATGGCGGCTTTGCTGTTTTTGTCTTTATGGTCTTTATCTTTTAAAATCAGACGGATTTTGACACGCAAAGGCGCAGCAAAAGTTGAGCCACGCGTGATACATTCGCGCTCATCAAATTCAGGCTCACCCAAATAATATTCCACAAATTGCAATTCAGCATTTTGAGAGCTGCTTTCAATGGGAAAAATAGATGAAAATGCCGCTTGTAATCCAACATTGGCACGCGCTTTGGGTTTTTTGTGTTCTTGCAAAAACTCTTTATAAGAATCAACTTGAATGGTAAGCAGATACGGCACTTCCATCACATCGGGAAGACGAGAAAAACTTTTGCGAATACGTTTTTTTTCAGTATAAGAATATGCCATAAAATTCCTTACAATAGATTAGCCAACAAGATTGCGAGCATAAGCGCAAAAATAAGCGCATGCAAACAGACACAACAAAACGCCAAACACCCTAAGGCATTCAGCAATGCATACAAATTAAGTGATTGAGCGGTGTTGCATAAGCGACGTTTGTCCTTTGCGATGTGTGCTGACGCTAAATTGACTGTTGGAATTGCAAACCTTGACAACCCACCAATCTTTATGCCACACAAAAGGTCAAATACTAATTATAACAAAATAAAACCGATAACGCAAGTGGCTACCGGTTTTATTTTGTTATTGAGTCAGTAAATAAAGCATTAATAAACGCTTTATTTACTTATCTCAAAGCTTGTAAAGCTTAAGCAACACAAAGTTGAACTGTCAAATTATTTAAGCTCAACAGTTGCGCCTGCTTCTTCAAGTTTTTTCTTAAGCTCTTCAGCTTCAGCTTTGGCAACGCCTTCTTTGATGTTTTGTGGTGCGCCTTCAACCAAGTCTTTGGCTTCTTTTAGACCTAGACCTGTGATTTCACGCACAACTTTAATAACACCTACTTTCTTGTCGCCAGCGCCAGTCAATACAACAGTGAAATCATCTTTTTCTTCAGCAGCAGCGCCAGCGTCGCCACCAGCTGCAGGAGCAGCTGCCAAAGCAGCAGCAGATACGCCAAATTTCTCTTCCATTGCAGAGATAAGCTCAACGATTTCCATGACTGATTTTTCAGCGATGGCGTCTAAAATTTGTTCATTAGTCAATGACATAGCAATTATTCCTATTCAATAAAAAAATTAATAAATTATGCAGCTTCTGCTTGCAGTTTATCACGCAGCGCAGCCAATGTGCGCGCCAATTTGCCAGCTGCCGCTTCTTTCATAGTACCCATCAAACGTGCGATTGCTTCGTCGTAAGTTGGCAAAGTCGCTAGGCGGTCAATGGATTTTGCGTCAATAAATTCACCTTCAAAGGCAGCACCCTTGATCTCAAACTTGTCGTTGGTTTTGGCAAATTCTTTGAACAAACGCGCCGCAGCACCAGGATGTTCATTAGAAAAAGCAATCAACGTAGGACCTACAAATACATCATTCATGCATTCATAGTTGGTATCCTTTAGCGCGCGGCGAAGCAAGGTGTTACGCACGATGCGCATATCCACACCCGCTTCACGAGCAGCTTTACGAAGTTCGGTCATTTTTGCCACTGTCACGCCACGAGAGTCCGCAACAACAGCAGAGAGGGCACCTTTGGCAGCTTCATTCACTTCAGCAACAATTGCTTGTTTGTCTTGAAGATTTAATGCCATGGGTTGTCTCCATTTGCATCAATCCATAAGGATTGATAAACCAAATTTACAAAATACTTAAGAGCAAAAACGCCTGTGTATTTTGTCCGAAATTACGGTAACAAATCGTTTTACCGTCTGCGTAGGCACATCATTACATGTATTAATGCGGCTGCTACCTACGGTCTTAGACAGCACAACCCGTGTGCTGAACTAAATTTTTTACAACAGTATACCTTGGTGGTTAAATCATTTATTGGTTGAAATAATTTAACTTTTTGGCACTCAATTAATTATTGCGGTGTGGCACAGGATCAATGGCGATACCAGGACCCATGGTGCTGGACAAGGTAATTTTTTTGATATAAATGCCTTTTGATGTTGCAGGTTTGGCGCGTTTTAAATCGGTCAATAATGCTGCAGCATTTTGCTCAATTTGTTCGGCGGTAAAACCAATGCGACCAATAGAAGCATGAATGATACCCGCTTTGTCAACACGGTATTGGGCTTGACCTGCCTTGGTGTTTTTTACAGCTGTTGCAACATCAGCGGTGACAGTACCTACTTTTGGGTTTGGCATCAAGCCACGAGGACCCAAGATGGTACCCAATTGACCAACCACACGCATGGCATCAGGACTTGCGATTACTACATCAAAATCCATATTGCCTTTTTTGATCTCTTCTGCCAAGTCTTCAAAACCTACGATGTCTGCACCTGCTTCTTTAGCAGCGTCAGCAGCTGCGCCTTGTGCAAATACAGCAACACGCTTGGTTTTACCTGTGCCCGCAGGCAAATTGGTTGCGCCACGAACAACTTGGTCAGATTTACGAGGATCTACACCTAGGTTGATGGCGATGTCAATAGATTCGTCAAATTTTGCTTTTGGCAAATCGTTTAAAATATTGACAGCTTCAGCCAACGTATATAATTTATTATTATCAATACGCTCAGCAATCAGCTTTTGACGTTTTGTTAGTTTAGCCATTTACACGCCCTCCACAGTAATACCCATTGAGCGTGCAGTACCTGCGATGGTGCGCACAGCAGAATCAAGATCAGCAGCAGTCAAATCTGCTTGCTTGGTTTTTACAATTTCTTCTAATTGCGCGCGAGTCACAGTACCTACTTTGGTTTTGTTTGGCACGCTTGAACCTTTGGCAATGCCTGCCGCTTTACGCAAAAGCACAGCCGCTGGTGGTGATTTCATGATAAATGTGAATGATTTATCATTATATACTGTAATTTCAACAGGAATCGGCAAACCTGGCTCCATGTTCGCAGAAGCGGCGTTGAATTCTTTACAGAATGCCATGATGTTCACACCTTTTTGACCCAATGCTGGACCAATTGGTGGTGATGGATTTGCTTTGCCAGCAGGCACTTGTAGCTTGATGTAGCCATCAATCTTCTTTGCCATGAATTTTCTCCTAATAAATGGGTAAAACGCTAAAAACAGCTCCCCGTTATGTCATCAATGTGATGACAGCAAAATACCCAAATAACTGCTCATCATTTGCGCAATGCATTTGGGCTAATTTTCTATTATAACACAATCAATGTATCTTTTCAAGACGATGATGTCTTCAAGACAATGACATCTTACTGTTATTTTTTAGTGTATCTTTTCAACTTTGTCAAATTCCAATTCAACAGGCGTGGGACGATTAAATACGCTGACTGTCAAGTGTAATTTGGATTTTTCATAATCCACTTTTTCAACCAAGCCTTTAAAGTCAGTGAAAGGACCATCAATGACCAATACTTCCTCGCCTGGCTCAAACATGGTTTTGGGACGTGGCGCATCACCACCTTGGTTGATGCGATTTAAAATGCGATCGGCCTCCACCTGACTGATTGGCGCAGGGTTTTCTGGTGTTCCGCCAATAAAGCCGTTGGTGTTTGGACATGATTTAACAATATGCCATGTGTCGTCATTCATTGCCATATGAATGAGCACATAGCCAGGGAATAGCTTGCGCTCTGTGGTGCGCTTTTTGCCATCTTTCATTTCAATGACTTCTTCGGTCGGCACAAGCACATCACCAAAATATTCGGCAAAGTCACTGCGGTTGATGCGCTCAATCAATGAACGCTGCACTTGTTTTTCGTAACCTGAAAATGCTTGAATAATATACCAACGCTTATCGCTCATCACAAAATCCCCACACTATTCTTGATTCTTGTCGTTGTTTGGTGCAATCTTTATCAGTTTAAAATAAAACCAACCACATAATTAAACAAATTATCCAACAGCCAAATCAAAATCCCTGCAATCACCGTCACCACAATGACTTGCCAAGTATAGGTGGTGGTTTCGTTTTTGTCTGGCCATGTAATTCGGCGCAACTCAATGCCAGCATCTTTTAAGAGCGTCTTAAAAGCACGTCCTTGATTGGTGAAATATAAGCACAATAAGGCAAAAATAACCAATCCTGCAGTCATTGCCATCATCACCCAAGGATTGTTTGCAGCCAACCAATAGCGCGGCAAATATTCACCCGCCAAAGTTGCTACAATCAGCGCTGTCAATGCCACCATCCAAAGCACGATATCCAATATAGAACGGCGCTTGGCGACTTCAACAACATTTTCTTTTGAGATAATCACAGCTTTCCCTGCAGATTCAGAGGCACTTGAGATGACCACCTGAGCTTCTACTGGGGGTTTTGTTGAATTGTTGTTTTCACTGCTCATGCAAAAATTTGCCTTGATAAAGACCGATTGCGGATAAAAGGATTGGATAAAAAGATGGCAGGCGACGAGGGACTCGAACCCCCAACATTCGGTTTTGGAGACCGACGCTCTACCAATTGAACTAGTCGCCTATGTTGTAAGGCTTATTATTATACCTTGAAATTTTTAAATTGCAACTAAAATTTCATCGTACTGTCAAAATTTTAGTTGCAGATTGACCATTGATTCAAAGCCAGTCATTGCTTGCCCAAGCTGCACAATTTATTATTCAAGCAGGCTTAGCAATGACGAGAATCTCTTAGCCATGTTTTAAATCGGCTGTGTTCTTGCAACAAGCCACGCCAACGCCGCTCCCGACACTCTGGGCGCAAGCTCATCATGCACACGCTGATGATAATCATTGAGCCATGCGCGTTCGTTTTCATTCAACAAATCTGGCAAAATAATTCTGGTATCAATCGGACACAAGGTCAAATCATGAAACCGCACAAATTCATCAAATTCATTATTTGTCATTGGTACGCACGCCACCAAATTTTCAATGCGCACACCCCATTTGTCGGCGCGATAAAGCCCAGGCTCATTGCTGGTTACCATGCCAAGCTTGATAATCCGATCGGCTGTCATGGGTGCTGAATAGGCAATGACTTGAGTGGGCTCATGCACATTCAAAAAATAGCCCACACCATGACCTGTGCCATGACCATAGTTACGCGCAGCTTGCCACAAAGGTGCGCGAGCAATTGCATCCAAGACAATGCTTGAAATGCCATTTGGAAAAACCGCTTGCGCAAGTGCAATGTGCGCCTTTAGCACATAGGTCACATCCGCTTTTGCCAACTCATCAACCACGCCCACGCCCACCATGCGCGTGATGTCGGTGGTGCCGTTTTGATATTGTGCGCCTGAATCAATGAGCAGCAGCCCATCACCTTCAATCATCCGATAATTGTCTGGCTTTGCTTTATAATGCACAATCGCGCCATTGCCTGCAAAGCCTGCGATGGTATCAAAGCTTGCGCCCACATAATTTGGCTGTTTGGCACGCGCAGCAGTCAGCATCTGAGCAATATCCAGCTCGCTGATGGCTGTTTGTTGCTCAATCAAACGCTCAAACTCGCTAAAAAATTCGCACAATGCTGCGCCGTCTTGACGCATGGCTTCTTGAATGTGCGACAGCTCTTCATCATTTTTGATGGCTTTGTGTTGTGTGCTTGGATTGGTGGCACGAACAATGCTGACATCTGCTGGCAACTGAGCAATGGTCGCCACCGCAACTTTATTACAATTCATCAAAATCTTGCCGTGCACCTGCCCTATTTGCGTTGTAATCGCATCATAAGGCAAAATCTCAATGCCGTTATCCAAGAGCGCTTGATGCGCTTGCTCATTTAATTTTTGCGCATCTACAAACAACTGCACCTGACTTTGACTGATCAAGCAATGCGCCAAAAAGACAGGATTGCACGCCACATCTTGACCGCGCAGATTGGTCAAATACGCAATGTCATCCAAAGTTGAAATCAAATGAAAATCCGCCTGATGCTCTGCCATTGCGCGGCGTACATTTGCAATTTTTTCTGCCACACTGACAGCCACAAACGCAGCGGCGTGACAATAAATCTCACCCATCGGCAAGCTTGGCCTGTCTGTCCACACCTCCAGCAAAAGATCGCTTGTGATGATGCTTGCCCGATCGCCAAACACTTGGCGTAGGCGCTCGTATTCTTGAACATTTAAAACAGCGCCATCAATAGCAACTTTAAACGGCGCTTGTTTGTCGCCTTGGCGCAGCTCATCCAGCACGTCTTTGGCATAATCGTTATTTAAGCCTGCTTTTTTGAGCATAATGTCAGTGCCTGCCAGTTCGTGCTCCGCCTGTAACCAATAACGACTGTCTGCCCACAAATGCGCAAAATCATGTCCCACAACCAGTGTTCCAACCGACCCTGTAAAGCCAGACAGCCACGCGCGCCCCTGCCAATATTCAGGCAAATACTCAGACATGTGTGGATCTGCCGATGGTACGATGACGACATCAACATCATGTTCTGTCATGGCATGGCGCATTGCGGCTATGCGCTGATTTGTTATGGATGATTTCATAAATAAGACTCTTTTTTGGAGGTGTTGATATTCAATTTGAGTGGAAATTTAGATAAATACCAAGCTTTTTGGGTGATAAGCTCAATGTGATAATTGATAATGTGGCAATTGTTAATATGACAATTGATAATCACAGTAATCAATAACAAAAGGCAAATTTTAAGCGTCTTTCGTCAAAAACACGACTACAGCCTAATTTTCAATATTTTTTAAAGCGTGTAAAATGCCAACACGCCCTAATAGTGCTGTCTTAAAGCGTGCAAAATATCCACGCACCCCAATCAATTTGATAAACAAAACACACAGCAACACATCGGGCTGTGAGACAAGACAGCTTTAAAAAAACAAAAACACCCTAAGGTGCTTTTGTTTGACTTGCGTCATTATTGTGATGATTTGTCAGCTGCGCCATCTGCTTTGGCGTCTGTCGCTGGCTGTTCAGTTTTGGCGTCTGCTGTAATGCTTGCTGTATTGGTTGGTGTGGTGCTTGCAGCAGCAACAGTATCCGCTGCAGCGGCTTGTACATTGGCAGCGCCTGCCTGACTTGCCTGCTCTGATGAGGCGGCAGCTTCAGCTTTTTGAGTGACAGACTCGGTCACTGTTTGACTGGCGGCCGTATCGGCTGCGGCAGCTTGGGCATTGACAGCTGTGGGTGCAGCTTCTGCGCCAACAGTTTCAGCATCTGCTGTTCGTGGGTAATGATCGCCTGCTGGACGCAACCAACCAAACAGTGCAATACCACCAATAATAGCCACCAACAAAACAATGCCGATTAAGGCAGTTGCAATTTCTTTTTTTGGATTATTTTCTACAACATCATGATGTGCCATACACCACCTACTTAGTAATAGACAAGATACAATAAGTTTATTTGTGACCAATTCAACACAATCACGTAACTTATGCGAAAATTTGCATTAATTATACATGAAAGTTGCCCAAAACCACAATCATTTTTTACACGCTTCATTGGTATGCGCCGCAGGTTTGGCATGATTTGTAGGCGCGCTCAACATGTCTTGCTCCAAAATCATCGCTTACGCAGTGTTTGCCACAGCGTTTTGTGCGCGTATTTGGCAATGCGAATGGTGGTTGTGCCAGACAACCAATCATGAACAGCAAAGCCTTTGGGGTGCACATAAGCAAACAGATAATTGAGCAAAAAACCAAACAAAGTGCTAAATGCCGTCGCACGGTTGTTGTCATAAAGCGCACGACCAATCACCAAACAAATAAACGGCAAAATACAGGCGCAAATAATGCGCATAATGCTTTGACGCCAAGTCAATAAACGCCCATCAAGCGCCACCGTCTTTAGGCGCCATGTCTGCATACCAAGCGTTTGTCCAGATTTTGTCCAAAACAGACCATAAAAACCAATCAAGGTGAGCACAAACGATGGCATTTGTACAAATTTTTGATACCAAGTTGGCAGCTCATTGATGTCTTGACCGCTTGTGCCCACTTGACCGACAATCAAAGTGCCCATCACCGCAACAATCAACGCAACCAAAAACAACAACGCAAGCACCAACATACCATCGTACAGCACGCCCATCAAGCGCACACCAACGCTTGCAATTTTGTTGTCATCGCCATCGCTTGTGTTGGCGGTGGAATCATCTAAAGTCATGGCAAAATAAAAACCCATCAGCGGTATTGGTGAATGTATAAATAAAAACCACCAAACACAGCTGCATTTGGTGGTTGTATGTGGCGCGCCCGGAGAGATTCGAACTCCCGACCCCTTAGTTCGTAGCCAAGTGCTCTATCCAACTGAGCTACGGGCGCATATTCAAGTTCATGTCTTGATAGGCGTGCTATTATACAGTAAAACTGTTGTATGTCAAGCACTTTTTTAATTTATTATTGATAAAAATGATTAATAAAATCGCAGATTCATCATAACAAATAAATGGCGGTGACGGAGGGATTCGAACCCTCGATACAGTTGCCCGTATGCATCCTTAGCAGGGATGTGGTTTCAGCCACTCACCCACGTCACCGAATAAGACAATTCGCTTGTTGTGGGCGACAATTATAGCAAAGTTTTTTAAAAATACAAGTCATTTTTATCAAAATTTCAAAATTTTTGCCACACCCAAGCTTGCACGCATTTACTCACACAGCTCAAATGCCAACCATCTTGGGCATTTCAATCAGTCTTCCTTGTCGTCACTATCTCCAGGAATGACTGCTTTAACCGCCTTTGTGGTGCCCTTGACCACACCTTTGGTTGTTTTGTAGGCAACTTTGACGGGCACTGTCACCACCTTGTGCACACAGCCTTGCAGTACAAATGCCGTCATTAAAATTAAAGTGATTTTTTTCATAACAAATTCCATAAATGCAAACTTCAAATTCACGCGTGCTGACACCCAAGCACACAGCAGTTACATTGTCATATAAATATTTTGAGCAATGATGTCAATTGTTTTGGACAGCAAAGTGATGGCAAGCATGGCGATGAGTGGCGTCAAATCAATCATGCCCAAATTGGGGCTAAATCTTCTAAACGGCTCAATCAAAGGGTCAGCAAGGCGCATGATAATCTCAAAAATCGGATGAATGCTGTTGGACAGCATCACCACAAAGCTTGAAAAAATGGATATCATAATCACCCAGCGCAGCGCATCCAAAAACTGCAAAATCGCTGTAATGCTGCCCACAAAAAACAGCTCAAAAGCGCTAATCTGTTCTTGTAAAATCACCGCCTGCCCAGCGATTTTGCCAAACATCAACAGCAGCAGCAACACCAAAGCAGCTGTACTGACACGCCCTTTGCCCATCGGCGGAAAAATGCGATCAAAAATATCCACCACAGCGGTCAAAACATACGCGGGTGCTGCGTGCGGGTGTTTTTTGTCCACTTCTGCAAACTGCAGCAAAAACCGAATAAAAATCAATAATATGGCAAAATTAACCACCATATTAAACACAACATACAAAGGGCTGTTCACGAGCCTAACTCCACGCTGCGCGCATAGCACGCCGCCATGGCCTCTTCAATGATTTGCCCCATTTTTTGTTCGTCCATGTGCGTGATGGCAGCAAAGGTTGTGCCGCCTTTTGAGGTAACTTTGGCCTGAAGAGCGCTGGCTTCTTCGGTTTTTGCCATAATCGCAGCGCCTTGCATGGTTTGGCTGGCAAGCTGTCTTGCCGCATCTTCATCAAGCCCAAGCTCAACCGCCTTTTTGATCATGTGCTTGAGCACATAAAAAAAGTAGGCAGGTGCCGAGCCTGCAACCGCAGTGACCGTATGCAAATCATCTTCTTTTGGCACCCAAACTGCCACGCCCGATGCGCCCATCACCGCTGTGGCAATCTGTTTGTCCTCAGTACTCACCGCGCAAGCAAACAAACCAGTTGCCCCAAAACCAACCGACGCAGGCAGGTTTGGCATGGTGCGCACAATGCGCGATTTGCCAGTCATGGCAGACAGCTTATCCAAGCTTAACCCTGCGGCGATTGAAATGATGAGCGCATTGCCAATGTCAAACTGCGCGCAGACCTCTTGCATGACTTGTGGCTTGACCGCAAGCACAACCACACTGGCATCGCTCAGTAAATCATGAGCAGCATCTGGCGTAGCAAAACGAACCGACATCGCCTCAAAGCTTGCTTTTTTGTCCACGCTTGGCTCAACCACACCAATCTCAAAATCAACAGCCGCATCGTTGCGCGCTTTTACCAAGCCGTCAATCAGTGCCGTTGCCATATTGCCGCCGCCAATAAAGACGATTTTTTGTCCACGCAAACTCTCAAGATGGTTGTTCATTTTTATTACCCCAAATTAATCCACAGTCGTCTAAAAAAGATTTATTTTACATGAAAATCAGCGGTTTGGCTATGATGAATGCTTAATTTATGACAACATCAGCGCCACAACTGCGCAGCATCAATCGGATGTAATGAGAGGGTTTTGTGATAAATAAAAGCTCGGTAATGGCAGATGAACGTCATCTTGTAGTCGCCATACGACATTAAGGCTGGCAAGATAGCGCACGTGACGATGCTCGCACAAATACAAGGACTGACGAAAAATCGGTGCGATGCCAAGGTTTTGATAAAGCTTTTTGCCAGAAAGGGTGCGATGATGATAAAGCACTTTGTCTTGTCTGCCAATCTGCCTAACAATCTGCGCACCCTCCATCTTCATGGGCAACACGCCTGCCATCAGATCTTGATACAGCCCATCACGCATGACATACAAATGCTGCCGATAGCGGTGAATGATTGCTGAGGCGCCTGCCCAAAAAATTTGCGTTTTGTGATCAGAGTCTTGTCGCAAAATCAGCGCAATCACTTGGGCTATCATGTCATAATTGGGATGATAATGATGTCCATAATCATCAGCAAAACGACCAAGCAGATGATATACGACAAGGCGCAAATACGGCAAATCAAGCGCCTGCAACCTACTCACGTCCAGCGCATAATAATCGGCATCGCTCACGATGATGGATGGCATAAGCCCAGCTGCGACATCAGAGGTGATTTGATGCAAATCGGCGGCAATTTGACTGGTGCGCACAATATTGTCCATCGCACGGACATTGATGGCGTGCAATGCTGGCATAATCTGTCTTAAGTGCGCGCGCGTGCTGTGCTGATGATTGCTTAGGTCATTGGCAAAATCAAGCTTATGCTTGTGCGCATATTGCGTGATGATTTGTCTGTCTATTCCCAAAAAAGGTCGGCAAATGGTGATGGTTTTTGGATGATGTGTTGTGACTGTATGGCTTACTGATGACTTAATACCAGACAAACCAAGCACGCCTGCGCCATTAATCAAACGCATGAGCACCGTTTCGCACTGGTCATTTTTGTGATGGGCGGTCAAAAGCAGCTCATCATCGCCCATCGCATACGCAATCGCCTCATAGCGCGCCTTGCGTGCAGCCTGTTCATTATCGTCTGGATAAACGTGCAATACTTGATGGCAAATTTGATGTGTTTGGCAAAACGCCAAAAAGCTTTTAGCCCAGTCATCTGCGCACGCCTGCAGATGATGATGAACATGAATGGCGGACAATCGCTCAATTTTACCTGCTTGATACAACCGATGACACAAATGCAGCAGCACCAAAGAGTCGCGACCCATACTACAGGCAACAACGATTGATTGGTGGCGCTGCCCCTCCAATGCCGACAACACCGCCGCCATCAAATCATCGTCAATCACTGGTTGCGCATGTTGTCTCAAGCGGACAATCCCACCTTGGAATCAAATTGCATTAAGCGGCTGTAGCGATTTTCCACCAAGGTCTTTTGATTGGTCATATTAAGCTCGGCAAGCTGTGCTTTGAGCAGATTTTTGAGATTTTTCATGGCGCAATCAGGCTCAATGTGCGCCCCTTGCCCCTCCAAAACAACCTCATCAATCAAGCCCAGTTCATGCAGATTTTTGGCGTTTAATTTTAACGCTGCTGCCGCTGTGGGTGCTTTTTCGGCAGTCTTCCACAAAATAGAGGCGCAGCCCTCGGGCGATATCACCGAATAAATGCTGTTTTCTAGCATATTGACTTTGTCCGCCACGCCAATGGCAAGCGCGCCGCCTGAACCGCCCTCACCAATCACGGTGGCAATGATGGGCGTTTTTAGGCTTGAAAAAACAGCAATGGATTTGGCGATCGCCTCGGCTTGTCCACGCTCTTCGGCGCCCACACCAGGATAAGCGCCTTGTGTGTCAATAAAGGTAAGTACAGGCAACCCAAAGCGCTCCGCCATTTGCACCAAGCGAATCACCTTGCGATAGCCCTCAGGGTGCGCCATGCCAAAATTGTGATAAATGCGCTCGCGCGTGCTGCGTCCACGCTCTTGCCCAATAATCATCACGCTATCGCCATCAAAGCGCGCAAGCCCACCCAAAATCGCACGGTCGTCTCGGTACGCGCGATCGCCACACAGCTCATCAAATTCGTCAAACAAGCCTTTGATGTAGTCATTAAACAAGGGGCGATTGGCATGACGCGCCAGCTGAACACTCTCCCAAACCTCACTCATTGCATTATCCTTTTGTGTTGTGACATCAGTAGCCTTGATGTATTTGTGGGCATGATGTACTTTGATTAAATTCATGTGAGCTGATTAAATTCATGCAAGCTCAATCGCAATCGCTTAAGCCCAAGCGATATTTTGATACAGTTGTATATTATTTATAAACAATTTAATTATCAACATTTAATGAATGATGAATAAATTGTAGTATTGGTTTAAGTTGATTTGACTTTGATTAAAACCATCACTTAAACTCCAAAAAACCTAAAGTTTTTTAGTGCCAAAATTTTTATTTTGCAGTACACCGAATAACACAATTAAATAATAAACAACTGTAAAAATATAGTGTAGCACACAACTTTTGTTTGTGCAATTTGTGTTTGCTTGGGTTGTTTGTTTTTGGTGTGCAATCGCTTGTCTTTGTAAAACGACTTGGGCAAAATAACTTGACTGCTAAGCCCTTGTCTTAAGCCAACACAGCCAAACCATTACGCCACATCATGAATGGACAGCGATAAACCAAGCTTGTCAAAATAAGTTTGCTCAAGCTGCAGCTGATGAACAATCAAATCACGATGATTGCCCTCGCCCACGCTTGCCGTCCATTTTTTGCCAGAGATTTTGACAGACAACGGCGCGCTGTGGCGTGAACGCGACTGATAAGCAATGACACACAAACGCAAAATCAGCACCAAAGGCAACAAAGGGTGATTTTTGAGCAGCGCAATGTCTTCTTGTTTGATTTTGCGGCGATGATAGCGCGCAAGCAAGGACATCACATCCTGCTCTGCTGCCGAAAAACCAAAAATATCCGAATATTTCAAAAGATATGCGCTGTGTACATGATAATTGCTGTGACTGATTGCTAGGCCGATTTCGTGTAGTTTTGCCGCCCAATTGAGCAGCTCGCCTTCTTCTACACTCATTTTGAGCACCGCTTGATTGTCCAAAAACAAACGCATGGCGGTGTCTGACACCAAGCCTGCTTGCTTCGTGCTCACCGAATAACGCTCCATAAGCGCAAGCACGCTGCGGTCGCGCACATCTTCATCGGACAGACGCCCCAGCATATCATACATCACACCCTCACGCAGTGCACCGTCCGAATAATCAATGCGCTCAATATCAAACACTTGCATGATGGCAAACAATTCTGCCACGCCTGCAGCAAATACCGCGCGGCGATGGGGCTTGACACCCTCCAGATTGATTTTATCGCTGCGTCCCAAATTCACCAAATATTTGACCAAATTTCTCATGCCAGTCAAACTGATGTGGTCATCAAGCCCAAGCTCAATGATGGACAAATGACACGCCTTGACCGTGCCTGATGAACCGATGACATTGTCCCAGCCTGTTTTTTTGTAGCGCTTGACAATGGACAAAAGCTCGGTTTGTGTGGCAGAAATGGCATTATCAATGGCTTTTTGACTGATCTTACCGTCATTAAAAAACTTTTTGGTAAATGCCACACAGCCCATCTGCAAGCTTTCAGTTTCAATCGGATCAAAGCCTTTGCCAATGATGAATTCGGTTGAACCGCCACCAATATCAATCACCAAACGCTTGTCGGTGCCTGCGTTGGTGTGCGATACGCCAAGATAAATCAAACGCGCCTCTTCTCGCCCTGCGATAAGCTCAATGGGCACAGACAAAATTTTATTGGCACGCGCGATGAACTCCTCGCGATTGACCGCTTTTCTTAGGGCGTTGGTTGCGACAATGCGGATTTTGTTTTTTGGCACGGCATCCAAATATTGATTAAAATTGGCAAGGCAGTTGAGTCCACGCTGCATTGCCTCTTCACTCAAAACATTATTTTCATCAAGTCCTGCCGCCAATTGCACCTTATCAGACAGCGACAAGATTTTTCTCACCTCACCGCGGTCAAGCCGTGCTACCGCCAAATGAAAGCTGTTGGAACCCAAATCAATCGCCGCAAGCAAATTATCCTTATCAGCAGACAGATTGTCCAGCACACTTGGATTCATGCGCGGATTGAGATTTTCACTGATGTGCATAAAAACACCCTTAAATGATGAAATAATCCATATTTTAGCAAATTTTAGCGCCACAAATAAAGCACGACAAACGCAAATAAGCTTAAGTAGTCGCCCCATCCAGCGTCTGCATCAGCGCTTGCCAATCGGTAATCTGGCTTATGATTTGCGCCATGTCTTCGGCAATCGGCGCTGTAAAGCTGTGCTCCTGCGCGCGAATGCGATAGGCGTGCAGCATAAGACGCTTGACAGAGGCAAGCTGCAGCGATTGATATTTGTCATCGCCAAGCAATGCGTGTCCGACACTCGCCAAATGCACGCGAATTTGATGGGTGCGCCCTGTCACAGGATACGCCAGCACAACGCTGACTGGACGGCCATCAAGTGTGGCACGCGCCAAAACCTTAATGTGCGTTACGCTCATCTTGCCCATCTCATCAACGCGCACACGGCGCTCACCAGAGGGCAAGGTGAATTTTTTGAGCGGCTTGTCAATCGTCAAAACATCTGGCTTTATGTGTCCAAGCGCGATACACACATAGCTTTTTTGGACGGTTTTGTTACGAAAAGCATCTTGCCACTGCTTTAGAGTGCTGCGCTTTTTGGCAATCAACAGCAATCCTGAGGTCTCTTTATCAATGCGATGAATGAGCTCCAGATATTTTTTTTGGGTGGCGGCACGCATGGTCTCAATCACCCCAAGCGACACGCCAGAGCCGCCATGCACCGCCATGCCAAACGGCTTATTTAATACAATCAGCCCCTCATCTTCCACCACAATGCGCTCAAGCATGGCGCAAGACAGCTCATCGCCGACCACAGGCGCTTGTTTGACCGCCAAACGCACAGGCGCAATGCGCACCACATCGCCTGCTGCCAAACGGTCATGCGCCTTGCAGCGCTTTTTGTTGATGCGAATCTCATCATCGCGAATCATCTTGTACAAATGCGAACGCGGCAAACCCTTGAGTCGCGCAAGCAAAAAATTATCAATGCGCTGTCCGTCTTGATGTTCGCTCACCGTCACATAATTCACCACCGCAAAATCCAAAATCGCCTCATCAGAGCGCACACTGTGCGCGCGTGATTGCGCAGATGGTGAATGAGACTGGCGTGCTTTTGGGGCAGATTGCATGGTTTTTGTGGTGAGTTTGGCTGATGGTAACAATTTTTTTTGTGATTTTGTCATTTTTTACTAGGTATTTTGGCAAAGATTTGGTATAGTCTAGCACGTTACGGCAATTTTGGGTAATTTTCACAAAAAAGCGCTTGGCTGACATCATTTTGTTGCAAATCTCTATATTATATTTACAATTTACCATAATATAGCAATTATTATTTACAATAATGACACAACCAACGAGCTGATTGATATTATTTGCAAAATGGCAATTTTCATCCATTTTGGCAACCAACGCCCAAGCTGTTTGCCTAACCCAACCCATTTATCGCTCTGGGCTGATATCCCAGACACAAGTAAGGCAACGACGCCCCAAAAGCACAAGACAACCCTGCTTTTGACAACAGATTTTTGATATGGTGCAAGCATATTTTATTGATTTTTAACAAGTTAGGACAGAGCACGCCAAAAATTAACTCAAAAAAACAAACCCAATTTTGCCAGATGATTTGGTTATCAACCCCAATCACTTTATGATGTCAATGCGTTTGTTTTTTTAAGGGTAAATGATTATCACAAAAGCTGATTGTACAGCTTTTGAGCAATGATGACCCAGATTTTGTGCGCTGTGTTGAGCTAAATATTTTTATGAACTTTATGGTGAACGGATGTTTAACTGTCAAGCACATGACATTGCCAGTTATGCTTAAAATTGATTGGTGTACAGCTGTGCGATACGATATACCGCACAGCTGTTACAGCACATCATCAAATCCAATGCCTTGGCTTTGACAATCTTGCAGCCAAACCAAACGTTGTAAAATCAATCAGCACTGTCAGTGCTTTGTCTGTTGTGGCGCGTTGTCCGTTATTTTTTAAGGACAACTTATGAAACGCATTTTAATCAACGCCACCCACGCCGAAGAAATTCGTGTCGCACTCTGCAAAGACAATCATCTTTATGATTTTGACCTAGAAAATCGCACGCGCGAACAAAAAAAGGCAAACATCTACAAAGCGCACATCACACGCATTGAGCCTTCTTTGGAGGCGGTGTTTGTGGAATATGGCTCCATGCGCCAAGGCTTTTTGCCGCTGCGCGAAATCGCCCCAGAATACCTAAGCGGCAATCCACGCGAAGACAATCTCAAGCAATGCCTAAAAGAAGGCGATGAGCTCATTGTGCAAGTGGAAAAAGAAGAGCGCGGTAACAAAGGCGCGGCACTCTCCACCTACATTTCTTTGGCAGGGCGTTATTTGGTGCTCATGCCAAACAATGCCAAAGGCGGCGGCATCAGCCGTCAAATCAGCGGCAAAGTGCGTGAAGAAATGCGCACCATCATCAACGACTTATCCATCCCAAAAGGCATGAGCGTCATTGTGCGCACCGCAGGCATTGGCAAAACCTTTGAAGATTTGCAGCTGGATTTGAATCATCTGTTGGACGAGTGGCAGGGCATTTTGGCACAAAACGCCAAAAAACCAAGTCCTTGCCTGTTGCACCAAGAGGCAGGCGTGGTCACCCGTGCCATGCGCGATTATCTAAGAGACGACATCGGCGAGGTGTGGATTGACAGCGAAAACGCCTATAATGAAGCGGCGCATTTCATCAGTCAAGTCATGCCCACCCAGATGAGCAAGCTGCGCAAATACAAAGAGCATGAGCCTATGTTTGCTGCTTTTGGTATTGAACGTCAAATTGAAACGGCGTATCAGCGCGAAGTGCGCTTGCCTTCTGGCGGCTCAATCGTCATTGACCAAACCGAAGCGATGGTCGCCATTGACATCAACTCCGCCAAATCCACCAAAGGTTCAGATGTGGCAGAAACCGCCTACCACACAAACTTGGAGGCTGCCGAAGAGATTGCGCGTCAGCTGCGTCTGCGCGATATGGGCGGTTTGATTGTCATTGACTTTATTGACATGAGTGAAACGCGCCATCAAAAAGACGTGGAAAAACGACTGATTGACGCCACACGTTATGACAGAGCGCGTGTGCAATTTGCTGAGATTAGCAAATTTGGGCTTATGGAGATGAGTCGTCAGCGCTTGCGCCCAAGCCTAGAAGAGGCGACAGGCTATATCTGCCCACGCTGTCATGGCAACGGCATGATTCGCGATTTGCGCAGCTTGGCACTGTCCATCATGCGCCAAATTGAGCAAATCGCCCTACACGAGCGCTCAGGTGAGGTGCAGGTGGATGTTCCAACCGAAATTGCCGCTTTTTTGTTGAACGAAAAACGCGAAAGCTTGGTCTATCTTGAGCAAGACAGTGGCACACGCATCACCATTTTGCCTCATGCGCACCTAGAAAGCCCTAATTTTACCTTGCATTTTAATCCAGATGGCTACGCGCCTGCCACTTATGACCGCATTACTGATGTGGAAGAACAACAAAACATTGACCGCGGCTATGACGCCAACTGGCACACCGAGCAAGCCAAAAGCACACCAAAAACCAACCATTGGCAAAAACCTGACAAAAAAACCAAACCAGAGCCAAAAGCCGACAAAACAGCACAAAATACGCAGCAATCTACAGCCGCTCCCCAATCGTCTGCGGTGGCTTGGCTGTCTAATTTATTTGCGCCAAAGCCTGAAGCGAAGCTTGCCGCCTCGCTCACCAATCAAGATGCTGCTGCTGCCATTGAATCTATCGTTAATGGCGGACAAACAAGCCTAGGCGCAGCCGGTCAAATCACCCTGCCTACTGCCGAACACAAAGCGCAAGACAGACATGACAACAAGCCACGCGAGCGCTACAAAGACAATAAAGCGCAAGACAAATCTGTGCAGGATAAAAAGCCTCGTTATGACAAGACAGACAAAACCAATGACAAAGCTGAATCCAAAACAGATAAGCCTTTGAGCAAGTCTGCCGATAAGTCTGTGGACAAATACCCAAAACGCGAGGCAGACAGTCGCCGTGAGCCGCGTGCTGAAATTGAGCGCAAAGACGCCTTAAAGCCAGAAATCAAAAGCGATAAAGATGTTAAGTCAAAAAAAGAAGAGCCTAAAAAATTAGAGCCAAAAACCGACAAAGCAGATGACAAAGTTCGTGATGACAAAGCACACGACATCGTCACACAAGACGACAAAAAACACGACAAAGCCAAAAAATCTCAAGAGCTCATCGTGCGCGCAGAAAAACTGCCAACAAATCATGAAAAATCTGCTACGGTGCATTTGTCTTTGGATGACAGCAAGCAGTCAGTCAAGCCATCTGACACAAAAGCCGATGATGACTTCGGTGGCAACCATGACGCGCGCACCCCTTCTGCTGACAAAACCGCGCGCGCAGACAGTGATGTACAGCCAGCATCCACCCAAACGCAGTCTATAAGCGCGCAAACGGCGCCAACCGCCATGCAAACCCAAGACACGCAAGATGTGCCAGAGGTGTCCGATGTCCAATCAGCCCCGCCCAAAGCACCATCTGACACAGCCTCCTCTCGTGCATTGCCTTCTTTGGCACAATCTGTGTCTGTGCCTGCTGTGTCTGCACCCATCTTTGACGACAGCAAATTGATTGCCATCGCCAAAGCCATGAACCTTGCCAAAAATGACCCACGCGTGGTCAAAAAAGCACTGTCAGCGCCCATTCAAGGCACGGCAGGACAGTTCATTCGCGCACAATTGACCGATGCCAATGAGCGCTTGTCCAAAGAAGGCTTTGTGGCGTGCTTCATTGCTGCCATCAATCAAGGTGCGGATTTTGATTTTGCCAATTATGGTTATCAAGCACTGCCTGAAGATGAAGTGCGCGCCTTTGATAAGGCAACCAGTGCAGTGGCGCAATTTGACACCGCACAAGGCAAAACCATCGCACCGCCACGCGCCATCACCAAGCGCGCCACCAATGATCCGCGCGGACAGCACCCAAGCCTTGTAGAAGACAATGGCAATGATGACAAGACTGCCAACGCTGCCATCTTGCCCACACAAGATGCGCATATTCTTACCAGCAGTCAAGCAGTCAATAGCGTATCGCAACACGCCGATGAGCTGTTGGCGCACAGCGAGACAAACAGCAAGATGAATGCAGCAGTGGACAGCCAAGCCCCAAATGCAGAACGCCCAGACGCAGAACACTTAGGCGCAGAGCAGTCCGACGCATCTTTTGATGAGTCCAAACAAGATGAGCACGACAATCTTGACACCATCAAGCAAAGCGCCGAACAGCTGGCTTACGCGGTTCGTGATGAGGCGTCTTCTGTCTTTCATGAGATTGGCGAGGACATCAAGGCGGTCGTTGACCCCATCAATGAAAGCATCGCCCATTCGGTGGATGCGGTGATTGAGTCGGTTGCGCATCTGCTGCAATCAGCGGTCGCCGACGATGAGTTAAACGCTCAAAGCAAGCAAGCTGATACCCAAGCGGACACTCAAGTCACTGATGTGCAAGCCGACAAAGGTAAGCCATCTGACAATGACAAGTCCGAAGACAAAGGCAAAACCTCCATTGACAATTATAAACACATGATTGAAAATGTTGCCGAGCAGCTGTTGCCTCAAACAGGGATTTTGAATTTGGTGACGCCAAAAACCAACAAGGTTAAAATACGCAAACCAAAACCCGCCAAACCCAAAACAGAAGCGCGCAAACGCGGTAAAAAAGAAGTGGTGTCCGAAATCATCATCAAAAAAGACACGGACAATACCTTGAATAATGATTGATGCATGGCAAAAACGGTTGGCTTATGTGGCCGACCGTTTTTTAATGACTGTTTAATGACTTGTATGTCATTCTCAAGCTTTAAACCGTTTTTGTAGATTTAGCTTGAGCTTACCAAACCCAACATTTTAAGTGATTGATTTGATTTAAATTTATCAAAAAAAGTGTTGGGTGTCATGCTTCCACCAAGCTTACAAAATTCATTTTTTATAAAAAATCAATTAAGTTCAATGTTGAAAATAGAGCGATTTGTGGGATTTTTAAATGGTTTGGGTCTAGCTACACTTAATTTGATTTGGCTTAACTTAATTTGACTTAGTTTAAGTTTGGTTTGGCTTAAGCTTGATTTTACCATAAGATTGGGACAGTTCTACCACCTCCACACAGCACTCAAGCGCAGGATTGCGCCCAGCCAAAGACACCTGTAAAGCATCAAGCAGCACATCCATCAGCTGCCTTTTGGTGTCATCATCTCGCCCTGCCATGAGCGCAAGCTTGACATAAACATAAGGCGACACGCCATCACCCACGCGGTGCGCATCAGCAACAAAAAGGCGCGATTTGATGTCCGCCAAAGTAAACACCTGAGTTTTGTCCAGTGCGCAGTGCAGCTGTCGCAACAGGTCATCTTGATTATCCACCACAACATCTGGTGTTAAATAGCAGCTTAAATGCGGCATACATTCTCTCCTTATTCAATCATCAGCAAACTACAATCTATCCACCACCACAGGACGCCCTTGACAATCTATAATCTGCACATCGGTATTATAAAGCGCCTTGATGTTTTGTGCGGTAATCACCTCTGACGGCGAGCCTGTGTGAATGATTTGCCCAGATTTGAGCATGACAATGGTATCACAAAACGCAGCGGCTTGATTCAAATCATGAAGCACAATCACCACCGTTTTGCCCGCCTCAGCAAGCTTGCGAATGAGGCGCATGAGTTGCCCTGTGTGATACATATCCAAATTATTCAAAGGCTCATCAAGCAGCAAATATGGCGTATCTTGACACACGCTCATGGCAACAAGCGCGCGCTGACGCTGACCACCCGACAAATCCGACAAAAATCTATCCGCCAGCGCCACAAGCTCAAACTGCTCAATGACCTGCCACACTTTTTGCTCATCTTGCACGGTGGGTCTGCCTTGATGGTACGGATAACGCCCAAACAGCAACAATTCTTGCACACGCAAGCGTCCTTGCACATGATTTTCTTGCGTGAGCATACTTAACGTCTTGGAGAGCGCATTGGCGTTTGTGCTGCTGATGTCACAATCACCAAAGCGCACGCGCCCACTTTGCAAAGGATAAATGCGCGACATGACGTTAAACAGCGTTGATTTTCCTGCGCCATTTGGCCCAATCAGCGCCACCACCTGACCCACATCCAGTCTAAGATTGATGTCTTTGAGAATGGGTGTATTTTTGATGGAATAGTTAATGTTTTCTAAAATAATCATAAAATGAGCTTTATCAAAATTATAAACGTCAAGCGTTTGCCGTCAAAGGCTTGTATTGGCGAAACATCAGCCACAAAAACACAATGCCGCCCACAAGCTCAATCACAACCGAGAGCACCCCTGCCATACCAAGCACATGCTCAAAAATCATCTGTCCGCCAACCAAGCACACACACGCAATCAATGTTGTCAAAATAAGGCGCAAGCCGTGGTGCATACTGCTCGCCACTTGATTGGCAAGCGCACACACAAGCAATCCAAAAAACGTCACTGGACCGACAAGCGCTGTGGATACCGAAACAAGCAGCGCAATCATGGCAAGCAAAATCAAGACCAAACGATGATAATTGACGCCCAAATTGATGGCAGGATAGCGCCCAAGCAAAAGCACATCACAAGCAAAGCGGTAGCGCCAAATGACAACAGCACACAGCGCGCAGATGATGGCTGACACGCCAAGCAATGAGGCATTGATGGTATTAAAATTGGCAAAGCTTGCCGACTGTATCACCACAAAATCATCTGGATTGATAAGACGTGCAATGAGTGCAGACAAACTTCTAAACAACACCCCAAAAATCACCCCAACCAAAATCAGACGCGTCAAGTCCTGTTGATGGCGCGTGAACAGCAACAAAAACATCGCCATACTCATCGCCATCATCACCACAACCTCAAAACCAAACACCATAAGCGCAGGCAATCCAACCATACCAACAGCACCAAGCCAAAAAACCATCACGCTTTTGATTAACACATACAAAGCATCAAAACCAAGCAAAGATGGCGTTAAGATGGGATTGTGCGTCAAGGTTTGAAACAAAAGCGTGGATGTGCCAATGGCAAAACCCACAACCATCAAAGTAGCGACTTTTTTGAGACGCAATTCCAACGCAAACTGCCAATCCGTCACACCGATGGTCATAAAAAGCGCCACACAAATCATCAACACAATGGCACTGATACTAACAGCGCGATATTTTGTGGAAAACAGCGCAGATTTTAGGGATGAAGTCATGATTTTTTTAGTAATAATAATAAAAACACAAACGCGCCTGCCACGCCAAACACCGTCGCCACAGGCACCTCAAACGGATAGCGAATCACGCGCCCAATAATATCGCACAACAAAACAGCACTCGCCCCAAAAATCGCCACAGCAGGCAAGCTTTTTCGCAATCTGTCGCCCACCAATCGGCTGACGATGTTCGGCACAACAAGCCCAACAAACGGAATGGCGCCCACCGTCACCACCACCACCGCGCTCATCATCGCCACAATCGCAATGCTGATGAGCATCACTTTGGTCGTGTCCACACCCAGATTGGTTGCGATGTTGTCGCCAAGCCCGATGATGGTTAATTTGTCTGCCAGCACATACGCCACCACGCACAAAAACCCCACGCCCCACAACAGCTCATAGCGCCCTGCCAAAATGTGCGAAAAATCGCCAAATTGCCACACCGACAACAACTGCAGCGTCTCGGTCTCATAAGCAAAAAAAGTCGTCACCGCCTCAATAATACCGCCAAAAACAATTCCCACAAGTGGCACAATAAGCACATCACTGGTGGGCAATCTGCGAATCAATTGCAAAAATATCAGCATACCAACAAAGGCACTTAGGCTGGCTACCGTCATTTTTACAATCAGACTTGCGGCGGGAAAAACAAGCGTCATCGCAAGCAGACCCAATACCGCGCTTTGAGTTGCGCCGACCATTGAGGGCTCAACAAAGCGATTTTTGAGCGCAACTTGCATGATCATACCACACATCGCCATTGCCACCCCAGTCAGCACAATGGCAAGCGTGCGTGGCAAACGACTGGTGATGAGCAGCTGCCACATATCAGCACTCATGACATTTGCCCACGAAAAATCACTCACGCCGACCGAAACGCTGATGAGCATCAGCCCAATCAGGCTAAATACACTCAAAAGATTAACAAGTCTTGGCGACAACCAAGACTTGTTTGTGTGGGGCAAATGACGACTCATCATGACTGATTAATTGTTGGCAACTTGAGCGTCTGCTTGCGCTTTGGTGTCTGCATTGGCAGTATCTGCATTAGGAGTGTCTGTACTGACTGCCGCCTTGCTGTTTTTGGCGGCTTCTTGGATGATTTTGGTGTCTTTTAACCATTGATAATAGCCCCCAAACGCCAAATAAGAATCAGGACTTAGATAGACGATTTGATTGTTTTTGTAGGCTTTGGTGTTGTGCATCAAAGGGTTGTTCAAAAAGTCTTTGGCAGCCACACCCTCTTCACCCACCGCTGCTGTGCGATCCAAAACAAACAGCCAATCAGGGTCAACTTTTTGAATGTACTCAAAGCTGATGGGCTGACCGTGGCGCGCTTCTTGGATATTTTCATCTGCCATCGGAATGCCCAAGGTGGTGTGCAAAAAGCCATAACGTGAGTTTTTGCCATAGGCGCTCATTTTATTGCCATTAATCAAAATGGCAAGCCCTGTGCCGCGATTTGCCATGACCGCTTTGGTGTCGCTGATGGCTTTGTCAATATCGGCTTGCAGTTTGGCAGCTTCGGCTTGCTTATCAAACAATTGCCCAAAATCTTTGATTTGCTGAGCGCTTGAGGCGTACAAATCTTTGGTATCAATGGTCAGATTGTAAGTTGGCGCAACGTTGGCAAGCTCGCCTGCTTTTTCTGCCATGCGCGAACCAATGAATACCGCTTTTGGTTTGAGCGCATTGAGCGCCTCCAGATTGGGCTCAAGCACGGTGCCGATGTTGGCGGCTTCTGGCGTGTTGTCTGCTTTTAAATCAATCAAAGCCAATCTGTCTGCTGTTATTTCTGGCATACCCTGCACCGCCACACCCAGCGCTTTTAGGTTTTGCAGGGCGGTCATGTCATACACCGCAAGTGGCGTTGGGTTTTTGTTTAGCGCCTTTTCGCCCTCGGCGGTGTGCAGCATCACCTCGCCTGCTTGAGCTTGTGCGCCATCTTGCGCGGTGGTCTGAGCCTGCCCCTCGGCTGTTGGCGCTGATGAATTTTGATTACACGCGCTGAGCATCAGCGCACTTAATACAAGTGTACAAAGAGTATGATTTTTCATAAATTATCCTCACAAAATAATGCGTATCATACTCAAATTTAATCACAATTTCAATGATAATGATAATAATTTTTATTTATATTCAAATGATTATTGATTGGTATTTTTGATGGCATTATCCAAACAGCGCGCTTGATTTTTTATTGACCATGTCGGTCAATCACGCGCCGATGGTTTTGTTTAATAAATCCAAAGCCTCGTCCACATTTTGGCAAATCACAATATTATCAATATCACCAACCGACATAAACCCTGCGCGCTCGGTGTGCGCAATGTGACGAATCAGATGATCATAAAAGCCTTTGGTATTGACCAAGATGATAGGCTTGTCGTGCTGCGCCAACTGACGCCATGTGGCAATCTCAAGCATTTCCTCCAAAGTACCAAGCCCACCTGGCAAAATCACAAATGCTGACGCCAAATAAGCCATGATGGTTTTGCGCGTGTGCATACTGTCGGTGATATAAAGCTGTGATAAACGGTGGTGCGCCACCTCGCGCTGCAACAAAAAATCTGGAATGATGCCAATCGCCACGCCATCGCTGTTCATCACGCCATCTGCCACCGCACCCATGACACCAATGCTGGCGCCGCCATACACAAGCCCCATGCCGTGATGAGCAAGCCCTGCGCCCATTGCTCTGCCGTCTGCGACGTAGGCATCGTCGTCGCCTGTGCGCGAACCACAAAATACCGTCACTAGCGGCACATCAAACTGATTGGCAAGCTGCTCCAAAAATTGGGTACTCAAAGATTGATTGGTAAACATCTGATTGCTGAACATAGTCATATCCTTTGTTGTAAATCAGTCATCATCATAGCAATATTTTGGTGCGCTGACAACGAAAAATCATCACGACAACTTGGTCAAATCAAGCTTGGGATTAATGCGATACACCAAAAACGTACCCAGCGCAACAAGCACAAAGACAATCACACCAAGCTTAATGAGCGGGCTTGCCGCGACAAGACTGAGCAGCAAGCCGCCAAAAATCCCCACACTAAATTGCAATGCGCCTTGGGCAGCGGACGCCATGCCAGCGCGATGTTTTTGGTGCGCCAAAGCGATGGCGGCAGCATTGGGCTGAGTAAATCCCAAAAAAGCAATACAACAAAAAATAAACAAAAACACAAGCACAAATGGCGCATGGCTGCCCATGGTCAATCCAAGCACCATCAAGCACGCCGCAAAAATCAGCTGCATAATTGCCCCAAAGCGAAACAGCTTGATGAGGTGGTATTTTTTGGTCAAAAACTGATTGATTTGAGTCAGCAAAATAAAACCAAAGGCATTGGCGCCAAAAGCTATGGCAAAGGCAGATTCAGACAAGCCAAACTCCTGCATAAACAGCTCACTGGCAATCGTCAAATAAATAAAAAACGCGCCTTGCAACAAACCACCTGCCACAGCAGGCAACAAAAACCGTTTGTCTTTTAATAAATCAACATAGCCTGCAAATGCGTGCGACATCGGTTCACGAACGCGCTGATGGACGGGTAAGGTTTCCTTTAAAAACAATTTGGTCAAGATGAGATTGAGCACGCCATAAGCTGCCAGCACCCAAAAAATCATCTGCCAGTTGCTGATTTTGAGCACAAGCGCGCCAAGACTGGGTGCCAAAATCGGCGCAAGCCCCATCACCAGCACCATCAAACTAAACGCACGCGCCGAACCAATGGGCGATAAGCGATCGCGAATGGCAGCACGCGTCACCACCGCCGTCACGCACGCGCCCAGCGCCTGTACGGTGCGCGCAACAAACAGCACAATCTCATTGGTGATGGTGGCGCACACGATGGAGGCAAGCACAAAAATCACCATGCCAATATACATCGGCAAAACGCGCCCCACTCGGTCGCTAAACGGTCCATAAAACAGCTGTCCAACCACAAGCCCAATAAAATAAGCAGGCACCGAACGAGCAATGTTGGTCGTCGTCACGCCAAAGTCTTGTGCCATACTGGGCAGGGCGGGCAGATACATATCAATGGACAAAGGCCCAATGGCAATCATCACCCCAAGCATCATCACCCACAGCGCAGGAAAAGATTCTTGTTGATGATTGTGATTGGAGTGATCGTTTGAAGATGGGTGTTGTGATGTAGAAGATGTCATGATGAATTATTGTTATGAGCTAAAAAATAAAAACGATACATTTTATCATGGGTTCATGATTTTGCGCTCATCAATTTGTCGTCATATTTGTTGCTGTATTTATGCGCTTGTATTTATGTGTTGTACTTTACAGCCCATTCATAATCAATGACGCTTTTGTATTTTTGTCAAATATCTCACTCTAAAGCCATGATTTTAAATGAAATATTTAAAAAATATGCAAGCGTAATTAACTGTGAGCAGACGCTAAAGCTTTGATTCATTCATTATTTTAAAAAATAAATTTGATGCGCCAAGTTAAAACATGACGCCCAACACTTTTTGATAGATTTTTAATAAAATCAAAAGTGTTGGGTTTTGCCATCAGTCAAACTGACGTTTGACAAACTGCTTAAGTTCTTGTGCGCCATCTTTGAGTGCACGAGCGCGCGCTAATGCAATTTTGCGATTATGTCCTGTGATGAGTTTCATTTGCCACAGCTTTTCTTGATACAGCGCCACACAGTTTGGGCGCTGGCGTTTGTTAATCACACGCTTGGCAGCCAGCACCGCATCGGGCGAACACGCCGCAATCTGCTGACACAGCGTTTGCGCAAAAGACAGGGGATTATCATCAACCACACTGATAAGCCCTTGCTTGTGCGCGGTCGTGGCATCAATGATTTGGGCGGTCATGGCAAGCTGCTTTAGCACATCTTTGGGCACATCAAACGCACTGGCGGTAATGCCCATATCCGCAACCAACCCCCATTTGCTCTCAAGTAAGCCCATGCGCGCAGTGGGCGCTGCCACACGAAAATCAGCGCCGAGTGCCAACTGCAGTCCTGCACCCAAGCACACCCCATCAATCACCGCAACCACAGGCATGGGCAGCTGTTGCCACACAAGCGCCACCTGCTGAAAAATGCTTTGTTTGGGCTTTAAAAGTTCATACGCCACATAGCCCATTTTTTTGGGGTTATTGAGCTCTGCCACGTCCATGCCCGAACAAAAATCCGTGCCCTCACCACTGATTATCACCGCGCGGATGTGCTTGTCTTTTTTTAGGCGCTGCGCCACACTTGTCAGCTCTTTTATCATGACAATGTTCATGGCATTTTTCTTATCAGGGCGATTTAGCACAATGTGCGCAATGTGATTGTTGGTCGTAACCGTCAGTGTTTGGCATAATAAATTCATCATCATTCCTTATATAAAACACCCCATTCTCAACTTGATTTTTATAAAAATGAATTTTCGTAAGCTCGGTGGAAGCATAACGCCCAACATTTTTTTGATAAATTGTTAAATAAAATCAATCATTTGAAATGTTGGGTTTGGTAAGCTCAACCTAAGCCTACGCAAAACCATTTAAAATTGAGAGTGAGATAAATCACTAATTTTGGGCAAAATTTGCTTATTATCGCTAAAATTTGCCTTGTGTGCAATCATTAACCCAAAAGCATTTACAACAATCACGCTGCCCAATCCACACCTTAAACAAAATCAGACACAACCACATCAGCACAAGCATTCAGCTAAGCTTATACCAATAAACCTTTGCCCCTGCTCTCATTTTGTCTTATAATAGCTTATTTTTATTTGACATTTTCTAAGTAGATGGCTGTTTAAGTAGATGACTATGAGCGATACACAAAAAACCAACAACGATTGCCCCAATCCCAGTGTGGATTATAAAGACACCCTAAACCTTGCCGATACCGCCTTTGCCATGCGTGGCGATTTGGCAAAGC
>JBGXSA010000041.1:0-11706 GCA_041811915.1 Moraxella sp.
TGACATTTCAATTTGAGTGAAAAATTTAGATGAATCGGAAGCCTTTTTAGGCAATAGATGCAGGCAATATGATAATATTGATAAATTTATTAACGACAAAAGGCAAGATTTAGCTTATTTTTCACCAAAAGCACGACCAGAACTTAATTTTCAACATTTTTTCTTAAAGCGTGTGAAATGTCAACACGCCCTACTATATCTAAAAAATACTATACCTAAAAAACTTGAAAACCACCACAAGATTGGTTTTTGATTTAAAACGATGCATAATACGCACCTTGCATCTTGGGGCAAGTTTGGAGTTAAGTAGGTATACTTAAGTCATTTGGTGCTTGTAAGTCATTTGGTGTTTGGGGTATTGACATCTGTTTGTTTTTTGACAATCAGCATTGCCATACGCCCTGTGGCTGTTTTGTGCTCATGCGTGGCGCGCCTGTGCGAATACAAGCGATTGTCAGCATAACTACAAGCCACATCAAACGCAGAGTTGATGGGGCGCGCACAACACTTGGACAGCTGTAAATGCGCCAGTGTCACAACATCAAACAGCACTTTGTCAGCCTTGTCCGTCGGCTGGCAAACCTTGGCAAAGATTTCATCCACATCACCTGCCACCAAATCTTTTTGCACGCATTGGCAGACAATCTGATAAGCCAGAGTTTGCGGCATTTCATAATTATCACGACTGATGGCAGCGCCGATATACGCCTGTGGCGCTCGCATGGCGCTCACTGTTTGCGCTATCACGCCTGCCACAAGACCCTGCCAACCTGCATGAATACAAGCAATTTGCCCATCGTCATCAAACAGCGCAATCGGCACACAGTCCGCCGTCATGATGGCAAGCGCAACAGCCGACTCATCACCAATCAGCGCATCGGCGTTTTGTAGGCTTTGACAATAAGTCGCCTTTGCCACACAAGCGCCATGCACCTGATTGAGCCAAACGATGTGATTAACTTGGGTGTACTCATTCAATAACTCAAGCAGCTTGGCGCGCCTTATCAATACCTCATGCGGCTCATCACCAACGTGCAAGGCAAGATTGTGTCCATAGCCTTCGCTGTGGGAGTGCTCCTCAAAGCCATAACTTTGTGCAATCAGCACTTGATTGTCACTGTATAGTATTTTTAGCATATGTCATCTAAAAAATATTGGTTCTAAAACCTGTTTATAATTAATTACGCTTACATATTTTTGTAAATATGTCATCAAACATCATGCGGCGCGTCATTGTCAGATGGTGCATTGTTTTTATAAAGCTTGGTATCGTTCAAGCTTGCCACATCCAAAGCACTCGCATCAATGGTCATCATATCTGCATATATCGTCTCGTCGGGCAGTTCATTAAACGGATCGTCTTTAAGCTCGTCATCAGACTGCCCCATGACGCTGATTTTATAATCACCCAATACAAATTTCACATACAAAATCTGCACCCACACAATCACCATAACCATCAAAGGTGTGGCAAGCGCAATGCCCAAAAAGCCCGTCAAACCACCCATAATAAGCTGTGATAATAACAGCGCAACTGGCGGCAAATCCACCAATTTATTTTGCACAAAAGGCGCAACCACATAGCTTTCAAGCTGCTGCACCACAATGACAAGCACCACCGCCCACACAAGCATTTCAGGACTAAACAGCATGACCGTCAACAACAAAGGCACCGCCGCAAGCCAAGGCCCAAGCACAGGAATAAAATCAAGCAAAAACGCCAAAAACCCAAGCGCCAAAGCAAAAGGTACGCCCATGATATAAAGCCCAATTGCCGTCATCACCCCCACAAACAACATCACCACAAATTGCCCAAGCAGCCAGCGTTTGAGCGCAATGTATGTGCGCGACAACAGATAGCTTGTGCGCGCACGGTGCTGTATTGGCGTTAGACGAATGGCGCTGCGCACATAAATATTGGGTGAGATTGCCAAAAACAATCCAATGAGCAAAATCGCAACAAACGTTGTAATGCCGCCCAAAACATGACCAATCATGGCAGCATTGACCGTGACATTGTCAGACAGCTTTGCCATCAACGCTTTTAGGCGATTGTCACTATCGCCCGCCAGACTGTCGCCTAGCCACTCTTGCAGCAGGGGGAATTTTCTGACATAAAGTTTTACCTGCTCAAACGCCTGTGGCAGCGCTTTTTTCATCTCATCAAACTGCCCAAGAAGCTCTTGCCCAAACAGCACCACAAGAGTCAGCATGACCGACAGCAAAAGCAGCGTAACAATCAGCACATTGGCAATGTGCGGCAGCTTACCCAAACGCACACCCACCACAGGCAATCCCTTCAGCATATCCACCAAGCTCAATATCAAAATCGCCACCAAGCTTGCTGCAAACACCACAAGCCACACATCCATCAGTAACCACAAGCTTAGCATAAATGCCACTGTGAGCGACAGCATGAGCATAAAAGATGGCTGAGCACGAATCAAACCAGATAAAATCGGCTCACGATGGGGAAAAATGGATTTTTGCTTTGGGGTTTGCTTTGTCATTGTGACTGCCTAAGCGCAGAGCTGCTGTTGTGAAAGTTACGCTATTGTGCCAAATTTATGGGTAATTTACAAAATAATTTTGCTAAATTATGACACTTGTTTACAAGTTTTCACAAACAGTCGCCACTTTGTCAAGTGCAACACCCGTCAAATGCGCTATTGCTGTGCAAGCTCAATGGTTTGTGATGGCAGCGCCTGCGCCACACCGCTGTCTTGCACAAAGTGCAGCACCTGCAAAATCAGCTTGGTTTGCAAATCATAAAACTCCACCACATTTTTGGTATTGATGTATGTGCGCACCTCCACCACATAGCAGTCTTGTCGCAGCTCGCTGATACGCACCTGCGTCCATTCGTTGGTTGTGTTTTCATGATTATCCAAAAACTGCTTTAAGCCATCAATCATGGCTGACAACACCGTCAAATCGGTGCTTTTTTTGACATACAAATAATGCAAAAAATGAAACATATCGCGCGTGGCATAGTTTTCAATCTGTAAGGCAGAAAATTCGCCATTTGGAATGGTTACCACCGTGCGATTGAGCGTACGCACACGCGTTGAGCGAATGCCAATGTCAATCACCACCCCCTCATAAGCGCCAAATTTACAATAATCACCGACGTGCACAGGACGGTCAGCGACCACCACCACCGAGCCGATTAGATTTTCAATGGTTTTTTGCGCGCCAAACGCCAACGCCAAACCACCAATCCCCAAAGCCGCTATCCCAGTGGTCAAATCAAAGCCCAGATTACCAAAAATCACAATCAATGCCAAAATCAGCATAAACACCTTGGCAAGCTTACGAAACAAGCTCAAAAACGCAAGTTGCTCTGGGCGATTTTTGCGTACGCTCATCTTTTCGGCACGATTGAACACCGTATCAATAAGGCGCAGCACAAGCCAGCTGGAGGCAATCCACGCCACCGCCTCTTTAGCGCGCCCCACAGGTGTACGCAAGGTCACAGGCACGCCAGCTTTGAGCATAATCTCTGGCAAATAAATGGCAAGTATAATCAAAGTCAGCGGCAAGATGACCTTGCTTGGGATTTTCATCTCCCGCCCTGCAAGCCTTGGATAAATGACATTGAGCAGCACATAAAATACCCAAACTGCCAAATAAATCAAAATCCCACTCACCAAAAGCAGTACGAGCAAGCCCACCAAATCAGAGGCTTCATGACCAAAAATTTTTACGTCGTTCAAACCGCTGACATGAAAGCGACTGACAAAACTTGCCGATTGCGCTTGAATTTCTGGCAAATTATCCATCGTTTGCTTAGAAAACTGCCAATACACCGTGCCGTCTTTTTGTTGTTTTTGTGTCAAAATCAAATCGGTCTTTTGTCCATCAATCTCAATCACGCCCACGCGCTCTTCGCCAGACGGTAATTTATCGCTTAAGTTGCCATTTTTTTCATCGCTGATTTGTAAATCTGGAGTAAATTGACCGCCAACGTCCAGCACCGCTTTGAATTGTATGATTTTTTCACGCGTTTTGTCATCGTTTTTGGGCAAGGCATTGGCATCAATGTACTCACGCGCAAGCGCATAATCCTCTTCAAACAAAGCATTGACAAGCCCTTTGACCGTGCTGCGCGGTGTATCACGCCCAAAACTGTCTGTTTTGACAGGCTCGGCTGTCTCTTCTGTTTTGGTAAGATTTAAGCTTGGCGCTGCCGTGGCGACACCACCCAATGACACCAACACAATCACAAGCTTGATGATAACAGCATAAAGCCATGTTTTATCAAAAGATTTGTGCAAAATAAATTCATGCAGTTGGGGTTTTTTAATCATCGTCTTTTGACCAATTTTTAAAGCGTTTTTTTGATAGCCAGTTTTTAAAGCATTTTATTGTACAATTATGATACTACCGAATCTTAAATAATTGTAGAGATTTGTCCAAATAATCCATCTGCGCACTGTCTTGATGGGTGAAACATTAATTTTTTTTGATTTATGATGAAATATTTTCATTTAATTATTATTTTAATTAATTTTATTCACGGTATAATAGCTGTTTTTATGTCACAAAAAGAGTTTATTATGTCACATCGTCTTTCTATTTTGTCACAATGCTTGTTATTGTCCTTGATAAGCCCTTGCGTGGCTTATGCAGATGTTTTGGAAGCAAATGCTTTGGAAAATGAGCCACACGCGAATTTGGGCGAGCTGACCGTTACGGCGACGCGCAGCCTTATGCCAGTTGATGATGTTCCTGCCTCGGTCACCATCATCAATAGCCGACAAATTGAGAAAAACCCTGCATTAAATTTAGCCGATGTGCTCAAATATGACCCCAGCATTTTTAATCGCTCACAATGGGGCGGAATCGGTCAGCCATCCAGTTTATCACTGCGCGGCACAAACGCCACTCACACCTTAGTCTTAAAAGACGGTGCTAGACTCAATAGTCAAAATGGCACATCGCCGCTATATCCAGCGTTTTTGGACTTGACAGATGTTGAGCGTATTGAAATCCTCAAAGGTCCCGCCTCTGTGCAGTATGGCTCTGATGCCATTGGTGGTGTTGTACAAATGATTAGCAAAGCACCTGCGCAGACGGGCGTAGCATTGACTGGTCTTTATGGCGAAAATGATACCTACAAAGCCATCGTCAGCGGTGATTTGGTTGCCGACAACGGATTGTATGCTACTATCAGCGGACAACGCTTAGAATCTGATGGTACACGCATTTTTAATACTCAAAGCCGTGACGACACAGCAGGCTATGAGCAAAAAGGCTACACCGCCAAACTTGGCTTTGACAACCAACAACTGAACACTTTTATATCCATCAATCAAAACGAAGGTGTGAATGAATACAGCGAGGATGGTGGTATTTCCAATACCGCTCAGCGCCAATTTGACAATCAGATTGTAACCGCCAAGGCCACCTATGACATTAATGACAATCTCACCATTGATGCTCGCCACTCTATCGTGGATGATAGCCAAATCATTGTTGGACAATACCCTGCCAATTATGATACCAAAAATAAAGACAGCGACATCAATGTAAGATGGCGGTTTGCACCCAATCAAAATGTATTGTTTGGCGTAGGTCATGTGTCATCAGAATATGAAAGTAATAATCTGACAGACAACCATCAACAAAATAAATCCACAGGTTATTATGCGCAGCATCAATACAATAGCGATAAAATCAACACCCAAGTTGGTGTGCGCCTAGAAGATAATGACCGCTTTGGCAATCACACTGTCGCTCAAGGTGCTATCCGTTATCATTTTACCCCAGCAACCAGCGTCTATGCAAATATTGGATCAGCCTTTAGAGCGCCGACACTAGATGAGATGTATTCAACTTTTTATTTGCCAAATCCAGATTTAAAACCTGAAGAAAGCTTGTCTTATGAAGTAGGAATTAATCATAATTTCAATCAAAACCTTGCTTTGGCGCTTTCGGCATATCGTACCGATGTGGATAATTTGATTCGCACCACCTGCCTAGCCAATCCAAGCAGCACTTATTGCTGGGGCAATACCCAAAATACAAATATTGACAAAGCAAGCTTCACAGGCGGTGAGTTGGGTCTAAAATGGCGACAAGATGATTATTACACCTCTCTTCAATATGCTTATGTCAAAACAGAAGACAAAAGCGACAACTCCGCCAATCGTGGCAATGAGCTTAGCTATCGCCCACAGCACAATGGCGTCCTAACATTTGGTTATGATGATGGCATTGTCGGCGTCAGCATCTCTTTGGTGGCTCATAGTAAGTCTTATGCCAATGCTGCCAACACCGTCAAAGTACCTGGCTACGCCACCGTGGATGTCAATGCACATTGGAACATCAATTCAAACATCAAGCTGTTTAGCAACATCCAAAACATCGGTGATGTGGAATACAAAAGCAGTAACTACTCTGGCAACCAATGGTATGTCAATGGTGGCCGCCAAGCCAATCTTGGTGTGACGTTCAAATACTAATCCATCATCGGAAGTTAAAACGGTTGATTGTATCAGCCGTTTTTTATTGTCTAAATTTAAGTAAGCACTGCAATCATCACAAAAATTTGTTATAATGAAGAGTTTGCAAGAGATGTTGCAACCGCTGTTGGTTTTGACAGCCTTATCAGCGGTCAGGCTTGCTTTTTAGATTCTTTATATGATGAATTTAAAATAATCAACGACATCTGCGTTTTCTTTTTATGATTTTTAAATCATCTGATCGTTAATTTTTAAAAGGAGTGGACGCAGTGTCTACATTTACCGATTATAAAGTGGCTGACATCAGCCTTGCCGAATTTGGCCGCAAAGAAATCCGCCTTGCCGAAACCGAAATGCCTGCCCTAATGGGTCTGCGTAAACGCTATGCCGCCGCCCAGCCTTTGGCAGGTGCCAAAATCGTCGGCTGTATCCACATGACCATTCAGACTGCGGTGCTGATTGAGACTTTGGTGGCATTGGGTGCTGAAGTTCGTTGGACGTCTTGCAACATCTTTTCTACCCAAGACCACGCCGCCGCTGCCATCGCTGCTGCTGGCATTCCTGTCTTTGCTTGGAAAGGCGAAACCGAAGAAGAATACGAATGGTGTCTAGAACAACAAATCCACCAAGACGGCAAACTATGGGATGCCAACATTATCCTAGATGACGGTGGTGATTTGACCGCACTCATTCACAACAAATACCCGCAAATGCTAGACAACATTCACGGTATCTCAGAAGAAACTACCACAGGCGTACATCGCCTAATCGAGATGCTAGGCAATGGCACGCTCAAAGTCCCTGCCATCAATGTCAATGACGCTGTCACCAAATCAAAAAATGACAACAAATACGGCTGCCGCCACTCGCTGAACGACGCCATCAAGCGTGGTACAGATATGCTACTGTCAGGTCGCCGTGCGCTAGTCATCGGCTATGGCGATGTGGGCAAAGGCTCAGCACAATCACTACGCCAAGAAGGTATGATCGTGCGTGTCTCTGAAATCGACCCAATCTGTGCGATGCAGGCATGCATGGATGGCTATGAAGTGGTCTCACCATTTATCGGTGGCGATCAAACTCAAGGCGTGAACACTGCCCTACTACAAGACACTGATTTGATCGTGACCACCACAGGTAACTATCATGTCTGTAACAGCGAGATGCTAAAAGCCCTAAAATCAACCGCTGTCGTGTGCAACATCGGTCACTTTGATACCGAGATTGACACTCAGTTCATGCGTGACAACTGGAAATGGGTGGAAGTCAAGCCACAAGTGCATCAAGTCTATCGCTCAGACAGCGATGATGATTATCTGATCCTACTGTCAGAAGGTCGCCTTGTAAACCTTGGCAACGCTACAGGTCACCCATCACGCATCATGGACGGCTCATTTGCCAACCAAGTACTGGCACAGATTCATCTATATCAAGAAAAATTCGCTGACCTACCTGCTGCTGAAAAACCAAGTAAAGTCTATGTCAAGGTACTACCAAAGAAACTGGACGAAGAAGTGGCAGCTGCGATGGTTGCAGGCTTTAATGGTGTGATCACAAGGCTTACCCAAACACAAGCCGACTATATCGGCGTATCAGTAGATGGCCCATTCAAATCAGATGAATACAAATACTGATTAGATATGCTGACAAAAGGCGATAAGACAGCGAGCTTATCGCCTTTTAAAAACCATACATCTTTTAAAATCATACATCAAAACAAAATGATTTGATTGACACAAAGACTGTACATTCAATGATTGTTGCGACAAGATGGCTTTGACATTCATCAAATGCACTTTTATTTTTGTCAAATAAAGTCATTTTATTTTTATTAAAACCCTTTGACCCACCAAAATTTACCAAGCAAACCCAAAAAGCCAAGGCGCTATTTATGTCCAAGCTCATCCATCGCCTCATCAACAGCCAAACAGAAGGCTATGTGCTTGCGATAATCACCATGCTGATTTGGGGTGGATTTAGCTTATTATCTCGCTTGTCTATGCATTGGGGTATTGTCGTTTGGGATATTTTGGCACTGCGTTTTGCACTGGCAAGTCTGATTATTGCGCCATTTTTGATTTATCGGCGGCATTGGCGATTTTTATTCACTCGCCAATCGGCACTGATTGCCTTTTTTGGTGGCGTGTGTTATTGCGTGACGGTATATAGCGCCTATTATTTGGCGCCTGTTGCGCATGGCATTATTTTATTAAACGGACTGTTTCCCATCATTACAGCGCTGTTTGCATGGCTCATTCTAAAGCAGCGCTTTGATGAGCACACCAAAATCAGCATCGGCATCATCAGCACTGTTTTTGTTATCATGTTTGTCATCATGCTGCTTCAAGGTGAAAAATTAGGCTTTGGAGATGTGCTCTTTGTGTTAAGTGCGCTATTTTTTGCAGGATTTTCAACCTTACTCAAAATCTTTAAATTCAGCGCCCTAGAGGTGATGGCAAGCCTAAGCATTTGGTCTGCCATCATGTATTTGCCTTTTTATGCGCTGTTTGCCACGCCGCAATTTCATCATGTGACACCCATTCATCTTGCCACTCAAGCCATCTTTCATGCGCTGTTTGTGGTGGTGATTGCTACACTCACTTATGCGCGCGCCATTGAAAAACTAGGGCTCATTACTGCAGGTACCATTGCCAATATCGCGCCTTTTTTGGCGGCAGTGGTGGCAGTGCCACTGCTTCACGAGCCTTTAAATGGCATGATGATTTTTGGACTGATTGGCATGGCAATCGGCGCATTGCAGCCTTGGCGCTTATTTAAAAATTGGCGCTTATCAAAAAAATAAAAAACACCATTCTTAGACTTTAAACCATTTTCGTAGGTGGCAAGATACAAGGTTGGTGTTAAGCTTACAAAACCCAACATTTTAAATAATTGATTTGATTTAAGTTTATCAAAAAATTGTTGAGTGTCATTCTTCCACCCAACTTGCAAAAAATTAATTTTTTATAAAAATCAATAAGTTAAATAAATTTTAGCATGACGTAATAAAAACATTCATATTTTGACAATCTTACCAACAGCGTTTATGCAATCTGTTTTAAAATAATATCAAATGTTTTAAAATAACAACACAAAGTTTTTGTTGGCGCTTGACAAATTTATGAATTGTGCCAAAATGGCAGTTTTATCTTTTATTTTAATTGAATACAAAATATGCAAACACTCACCTTGATTCGCCCTGATGATTGGCACATTCATCTAAGAGACAATGACGCTTTGCGCACCACAGCGGCGCACGCTGCCGCAAACTTCAATCGCGTCATTTGTATGCCCAATCTTGTGCCGCCTGTCAAGACAGTGCAAGACGCCACTGCCTATCGCGCGCGTATATTGCAAGCGGTCACAGACAGCGATATTGACGACACCGCCAAGCAAAGCTTTGATCCGCGCATGGTGTTGTACTTGACCGACAAGACAAGCTGCGAGGATATTTTGGCTGCCAAACAAAGCCAGATTGTACAAGCGGTCAAACTATACCCTTCTGGCGCCACCACCAACTCATCTGATGGTGTCACCGACATCAAAGCGCGCTATCAGATTTTTGAAACCATGCAAGAAGTCGGCTTGCCACTTTTGGTACATGGCGAGGTCACGGATGCGCATGTGGATATTTTTGATAGAGAACAGCGGTTTTTGGATGAAGTGCTAAGCGACATTGTCCGTCAATTTCCCGCCCTAAAAATTGTCGTTGAACACATCACCACCAAAGACGCCGCCGACTTTGTGTGGGCGCAATCTGCCAATATCGCCGCCACCATCACGCCACAGCATTTGTTGTTCAACCGCAATGATTTGTTGGTGGGTGGCATCAAGCCGCACTTTTTTTGCCTGCCAATTCTCAAGCGACAAACCCATCAGGCGCGCTTGTTGGAGGTTGCTACGAGTGGCAATCCTAAGTTTTTTATAGGCACAGATTCAGCGCCGCACGCCACACACACCAAAGAATCCGCCTGTGGCTGCGCAGGTTGCTATACCGCCACACACGCACTGCCCTTGTATGCCACAGCGTTTGAGGCAGCAGGCAAATTATCTGCCTTACAAAACTTTACCAGCGTCTTTGGTGCGCAATTTTACAACTTGCCCATCAACACACAAACCATCACCTTGGTCAAAAAAGAGCACACCGTTGCCGCTTATTACGACTATCTGGATGGTAAGACGCTCACGCCGCTGATGGCAGGACAAACCATTGCGTGGTCTTATGCATAACGAAGAAAATCCAAACAAACAAGCAGAGTCCACACCAAAATCAGCGCTGGCTCAGCGATTTCGCGGATTTATGCCAGTGGTGGTGGATGTGGAAACCGCAGGTTTTAATGCACAGACTGATGCCTTGCTTGAGATTGCCTTTGTACCCATTTTAATGAATGATGAGGGCAAACTTTATCAAGGTGATGCCTTTGATGCTCATCTTAAGCCTTTTGATGGCGCCAATATTGAAGAGGCAGCGTTAAAATTCACAGGCATCAAACTCAACTCCCCCTTGCGACAAGCCATCGCCGAGGACGAAAAAACAGCGCTGCGCCGAATTTTCAAAGCCCTAAAAGCCATCAAAAATGAATACGGCTGCCGACAATGTATTTTGGTTGGGCACAATGCGCATTTTGATTTGGGGTTTTTGAATGCCGCCATCGCGCGCACCAATTCAAAAAACCAGTCGCCTTTTCATGCCTTTAGTGTGTTGGATACCGCAAGCTTATCGGCGCTTGCTTTTGGTCATACCGTGCTTGCGCGCACCTGCAAAATGGCAGGCATTGACTTTGACAACAACGCTGCACACAGCGCCCTTTATGACACACAAAAAACAGCCGAGCTGTTTTGTCATATTTTTAATCATTTGCCCATGTTGCCCAATCTTGAAAACAACGATGCGCCGAGCGATTTTTTAGACACCCATGATGTACCAACCAATCCTTAAGATATTGATTAAATGCAATCATTAGATATTGATTAAATGCAATCATTTTTTGTCAATAAATACAAAAAGCGCTTGACAACCAAATATTTTTTGCTATAATAGCACCACTTTTTGGCAAACACCAAAAAGCAACGCAAGCACCTAGGCAGTGTTTACTTTGTAAATATCCTTGCGTTGTAAAATAATCCAAGCAAATCTTTGCTTTTTGCGTCCCGTTCGTCTAGAGGCCTAGGACCCCGCCCTTTCACGGCGGTAACAGGGGTTCGAATCCCCTACGGGATGCCAATATTCTTGAAGCCA
>JBGXSA010000042.1:0-8586 GCA_041811915.1 Moraxella sp.
CATCACCAAAGCGCGCATTTGCCAAATCAGCATAATAACTTAGCAGCCCCTGTCTTGCAAAATCACAGCGACATTTATATAATTGCCACAATAAGCGTGTTTTTATCGCGCCCTTGACGCTCAAAATTGATACTCAAAA
Organism: Moraxella sp.; assembly: GCA_041811915.1. Taxonomy (GTDB): domain Bacteria; phylum Pseudomonadota; class Gammaproteobacteria; order Pseudomonadales; family Moraxellaceae; genus Moraxella. The sequence goes on from JBGXSA010000042.1 coordinate 140, forward strand.
TTGACGCTCATAAAGTAGCACTCAAAATTGACGCTCAAAATACAAACGTCCAAAACATCAGCACTGACAACACCCAAACAACCAACAACCCCATCATCGCCCAAACAGCAATGATCTGTTTGGCAAAGCCATGATACAATTAAAATTATGAGCTATTTTACGCCCACCAGCCCCTGCCAAGCGACACTCGTCATCAAAAAAAGCGAATTTATCGGCTTTGGCGTTGCCATTGATAGCCGCGATGAGCTGATGGCGCAATTGGCGCACCTCAAACAGCAATACCCCGATGCGCGCCACATTTGCTATGGTTATATTTTGGGCAATCCGATGAACACCACCTCGGCGGGCTTTGATGATGATGGCGAGCCCAGTGGCACGGCAGGCAAGCCCATTTTGAACGTCTTGCAGCACAAAAAAATCGGCAACTGCGCCATTTTTGTGGTGCGTTATTTTGGCGGCATCAAGCTTGGCGCAGGTGGGCTGACACGTGCTTATAGCGGCACAGCGCAAGCGGTCGTGGATAACATGACGCTTGGGCAGTTTGTTCCCAAAACAACACTGTCCATCACAACGCAATTTGCCAATGAAGCTTATGTGCGCCATGTTGCAAGCAGTCTTGATGCCCGCATTGACAAAGTTGATTACACCCAACAAGTCGTCATCGCCTTACAACTGGATGAGGCAAACGTTGCGCCTTTGATTGAAAAAATCGGCATACACGGGCAAGTTGTGCTGATGGATGTATAACCAAAACCATGGGTCACACAGCATCCATCAGCCGCGTGGATGATATTCTTCATGCAAAGCCTGCAAGCGCGCATTGGCGACGTGTGTGTAGATTTGAGTGGTAGACAAATCCTTATGCCCAAGCAGCAGCTGCACACTGCGCAAATCGGCGCCGTGATTGACTAAATGCGTGGCAAAAGCGTGGCGCAAGGTGTGCGGTGAGATGTCCTTTGTGATGCCTGCCAAGCGCGCGTATTTTTTAATCATGTGCCAAAAATTATGGCGCGTCATATAACCGCCTTGCTCGGTCAAAAACACCGCCTGACAATCTGTGCGCCCAAGCGGAATGAGCTGCACGCGCTGTGCCAAATACGCCTCAAGCGCCGATGTGGCATATTCACCCAACGGCACCAAGCGCGTTTTATCGCCTTTGCCAAGCACCGACAGCCAGCCAGCATTCAAATTCACCTGAGAAAATTCAAGCCCAACAAGCTCACTGACGCGCAACCCACACGCATACAAAACCTCCAGCATGGCTTTGTCGCGCACGCCCAAAATGCTGTCATCTGGCGCAGACAACAGCGCCTCCACCTCATCTTCGCTCAATGACTTTGGCAAAGGTTTTTTGGGGCGAATGGGCGCAATGTCATCACAAGGGCTTGTTTTGCGCGCACCATTTGCCACCTGCCACAAAAAAAACTGGCGCAAACTTGCCATCATGCGTGCTTGCGTGCGCGGATTGACATCAATGCTCTGCAAATACGCAAAAAAACCCAGCACGTGCGTTTTGTGCCACGCAGTCAAAGGCGTATCGCTGTAGTTGATGCACGTTCGCAAATCGCGCACATAGGCGTTACGCGTATTCATGGACAGTCCGCGCACCAACATATCCTCCCGAAAATCTTGTAGATAATCTGGATCTTGCTTTTTATCCAGCGATTTTTCGCGGCGTGGCGCGGTTGCGCGTGTTTTACTCACCTTGGACTCTCTTTTTGGGCTCTTTTTTTAAAAAAAATGAATGGATTGATAATCGCCTTATGCCATTGCATTGCTGCACGATACACAAAATTTACACAACATCTGATGACACGCTACCAAGCCGCATCTTGCGGCACAGCCAAACACGCATTGTGTTCGGTGGTTTACTTTTTTTCAATCACATAGCGATAATACACATCAAAGCTTGTCTTTTCATCTTGGCTTGGCAAATCGCACACATCAAGCTCGTCCATCAGCAACAAAGTATGCCCCAAATGCCGACAAAAGTTTGGTATGTCGCGTGTGGTTGCAGGGTCGGTTGCCACAACAGTCAGCGTCTCGCCCGTCTGCATGGCGCGGATGGTTTTGTGCAGCAGCATGATGGGTTCAGGGCAAATGAGCCCTATGGTGTTCAAAACAGGATTGGATAAAGGCGTAAGAATTGATGATGACACAGAATTACCCTTGTGATTGTGTGGCTGATGGCGCGCGGTCATTTGGCGCAGACTCGCCCATTAAATAAGTCAAATAACGCTTAAAATTCACCTTGAATAAATACGGCATGGCAAACCAAGCAATCATCGCCATAAAAGGCGAAACAAGCAACAAGCCCACCCCCAACATCACCATGATAATCAAAATGCGCGCTTGGATAATGCGATAGCGCACACTCAAAAACACATGATACAAGCTAAGCGGTATTGACAGCGCGATAAGCGCATAGGGCAAATAATGAAAGCCTGCGTAAATCATGGCATTATCCGCCAACTGCTTGAGTGTGGACAAAGTACCAAACAGCAAAAAACAGCCCACCGCCAAAAAGCCAAACAAAATACTGATGAGGCTTTGGCGGTATGCCGACTCAAAAATACGCACTTGTCTATGCGTGATGGTAGCCGAAACAGGCTTTGTGTGAACAACAAGCTTTGTGTGATTTGTCATAAATGATACTTATTTGTGCATTATGATTGTTTTGCGTGATGGTGAGTCAATGGTTGGTCAAATGACAAGAATCAAGCGTGCTTGCGCTCATCACCTGCCAAGATGACAGGCACAGCTTTGGACGGCTCATCAAAAAAACTGTTCAAAATCAAGCACGCCGCCACATCGTCAATGGGCTGTTTGTCATTGTCAATCAAACCCATCTCATAAGCCAATCTGCGCGCCTGCCACGAGCTGAGCCGCTCATCCATCAAATAAACAGCCACCGTCATTTTTTGCTCAATCAAGCGGTGATTGAGCCTGCGTGCAAATTTGGCAGCGCGGCGCGCCAACATGCCTTGACTGTCGTCCATATTTAAGGGCAGCCCCACCACCACCGCCCCAATCTGCCATGTGCTGATGATGCCAAGCAAATTATCCCAATCGGGCTGACCGTTGTTCATTGCAAGCACATCAAAACGGCGCGCGTCTTGGCTGATGGTATTGCCAAGCGCCATGCCCATTTTTTTGACGCCATAATCAAGCCCAAGCAATACCTGCGCTGTAGGCGGTGTGGATTGTGTGTTTGTCATCATGATATCTGATTGTAAGTTTAAGCAAAACCAACGCCAAGCGAGGCGTGGTGTTCTGACAGCCCCAGTTTTTTGTATGCCAAAGCCAGCTTTTGGCTGTTGTCAGGGTGAAACAAAATGCCCGCGTCAGCAGGGCAAGTCAGCCAATCGCCGCGCTTAATCTCATCTTCCAACTGACCTTTTTTCCAACTACAAAAACCCATCACAAGCAAAAAATGCGACACAGCCTCACCCATGAGTAAGGGCAAAATATCGCGACTGGTGGTCAGGCTGATGTTTTCGCCAATGGCAAAGGATGAATCATAATTGGGCAGTCCTGTGTGCAGCACAAAACCTGCCTCTGGGCGCAAAAAGCCACCATTCATCGCAGGAATCATCATCGCGCGACTGCCGCCATCAATGCGCAATTCGCCAAGCAAACCGCCTACGCTCATGCCAGCCAGCGGCTCATTGACAATAAATCCCCACGCGCCATCTTGACTGTAGCGACAAATATACACCAACGCACCAAAAAAGCGCGGATCTTGCATATTGTCAGTCGGCAATAAAAAATGATTAATCAAAGTATTTGTCATAAACTGTCTTGTTGTTATAAGTCTACTTATTATAAATTATAAAGCCTACTCATCCACGCCTGCCAGCAAGCTTTTGGCGTGCGCCAGCGTCTCATCACTGATGTTCACACCACCACTCATGCGCGCCAATTCATAGATTTGTGCATCGCCTGTGATGATGTCAAAGCTTGATTCGGTATGATTGCCATGCTGTTTTTTGACCAAAATGTGCTGATGGGCAGCCGCCGCCACTTGCGCTTGATGGGTGATGACCAGCAGCTGTCCATGTGTGCCCAGTTTGCGCAGCAGATTACCCACAACCTGCGCGGTGCCGCCACTGATACCAACATCCACCTCATCAAACACAAGCAGTGGCGCATTATCATCAAGCCCCGCTTGCATCACCTGCATAATCAAAGAAATGCGCGACAGCTCACCGCCTGACGCCACTTTGTGCAAAGGCTGCATGGGTATGCCAGTATTGGCGCTGAACAACAGCTCAATCTCATAAAGCCCTGTGGCATTGTATTGATTGGCTGTTTTTTTGGTGAAATTAAATTGGCAGGTGGCGTGTGGCAAAGCCAACGTAGACAGCTGCGCCATCAAAGTCTGACAAATCTCATCTGCTGCCGCACTGCGCGCTTGATGTAGATTTTGCGCTGCTGTCATATACACATCAAACGCTTGCTTGACCGCCTCATCCAATGCCTCAGGATCAGCAAGATTGGTCAAATAATCCAGCTCTTGTTGCCACGACTGCGCCTCCATCATCAGCGCCTCAATCGGCATGCGATATTTGTTGGACAGGCGATTCGCCAAATTCATAAGCTCACTTAGATTGGCATACTCTTCTTCATCCATGCTTTCGTTGTCGGCATAATGTTGCAGTTCGCGCACCGCCTCTTTGATACTGTCATAAGCGCCAGCAAGCGCATCCAACGCATCGGCAAAGGTTTGACTGGTATCGGCGTTGTTTGTGCAGATTTTTTGGCAACGCGCGAGCATATCCAAAACGCTTGGCGCATCGCCATCGCCATCCACCATCTGACAGACCATCGCAGCATCCGCCACCAACGCCTCAAGATTGGACAATTCCTCAAAGCGCGCCTCAACGCTTGGCATATCCGCCGACAGCAAAGGCTCAATGTCGTTTAATTTGGCGGTCAATAAATCAATCTTATCGGTGCGTGCGCTCATTTGTGAGATGCTTTGCGCCTGCTCATCCAGCAGCGCTTGATAGCGATGAAATGCAAGCTTTACCTCATCAGACAGCTGTGTAATGCCCGCCACCTCATCCAACCATTCAATGACAAAATGCGGTTTTAACAGCTCCAAGCTTGCGTGCTGACTGTGAATATTGACAAGCAATACGCCCAAAGATTTTAATTCTGACAAACTGGCAGGCATGCCATTAATCCACGCTTGGGAGCGCCCTTGTTCGCTGATTTTGCGGCGCAGCACAATGGGCGATTCAAACTTGCGCTCATTGACATCAAACCACTGGCGAATGACGGCATAATCCGCCTCAAATTCGGCATACAAATCCGCAAAAGCTGCGCCATGACGCACCATGGCGCTGTCTGCACGCCCACCCACACACAATGACAAAGCATCCAATAACAATGATTTGCCAGCGCCCGTCTCGCCAGTGATGACATTAAATCCTTGATGAAAGGCGATGTCCAGTTTTTCAATCAACGCAAACTGATGTAAACTTAAGCTTTGTAACATGGTGCGCCCCAACGGTAAACACATTGAAAATTATTCAAAAATAACTGTCATTATAGGTGCTTTTTTGTGTTTTGCAAGATGTACGCCTGTTTTTGCGCATCCGTTTGTAAAGTTACATTTTTTTGATTGTCTTATTGGTAAAGTTTTGTTATCTTAACCAAATTAAGTTCAGTACTTAGGAAAACGTATGTCTCACTTAAGTCTATCCAATGTCAATCTAAACGCCGTTGCCGAAACCGAGTATGACAATCATCACATTTTTCGTCACCTCACCTATGCCGATGGTCATCAAAAAGTGTTGGGCTGCTTGTTGCCTGCCACGCACGTTGATGAGTACGAGCTCATTTATGAGCACGGACCACACCGCATAGAAATCACCGCAGGCGAGTGCGATGTGCGCTTTGAAAATGCAGAAGACTATGAATATTACCGCGCAGGGCAATCTTTTGTGGTGTCCGCAGGCAAAAAATTCTACATCAAAAATCAAGAAATGGTGCAGTATATTCGCCATTTTGAGGGCTGATTTTTTGATTTAGCGTATGCTTTAAGTTGCATTTTGACCATTGGGCGATGGTTTTTTTAATGATTATTGAAAGATAATTGGGCGCAAATGTGCTATGATGAGCGTTATTTTTACCAACAAATCATTATTTTAATCAACAAAGCGCACCCATGAAACAAACCAAACCTAAGCATCATAAATCTTCCGCCAACCCTTTTTCACACAACCACTCATCTGGCACTCACACAAAACCTGTCAAATCCACCAAAGATGGCAATGACAAAAAGCCCAAAACACCTTTTTTTGGTACGCACGCCGTCCACGCCATTTTTGCCCACCGTCCACTGGACATCAAGACGCTGTTTGTTCAGCTGCGCGATGACAACAGACAACCGCACGAGTCTTTGATTAATCAGGCGCATGAATATGGTATCAGTGTACAGATGATTCACAAAGACAAGCTGTCCGAGCTGTGTCAAAGCACGCAGCACCAAGGCATTGCCGCGCAAGTGCGCCCACCTGCATTGTATGACGAGGCGCATTTGGCGCAGTTATTACAAAAAGACGATGTGCTGCTGCTTATTTTGGATCAAATCACCGACGCGCACAACCTGGGTGCCTGTATGCGCACCGCCGCTGCCATGGGTGCTGACGCCATCATTGTGCCCAAACATCAATCAGCAAGCCTGACGCCGACCGTTGCCAAAGTTGCTGTGGGCGCAAGCGAAATGTTGCCGTTCATCAGCGTGACCAATTTGGCGCGTACGTTGGAATTAATCAAAAAATCAGGTGTCTTTGTATTTGGCACAGCGCTTGATGACAGCGCAGTACCCTTACATCAATGTGATTTTTTGGGCAAAGTTGCCATCATCATGGGTTCAGAGGACGAGGGTATGCGCCGCTTGACGTTGGATGCGTGCGATACAAAAGTTTACATTCCCATGACCACCAAAGAACGCCCACAAAGCCTCAACGTCAGTGTCGCAACTGGCATGGTGCTGTATGAGGTCATGCGCCAGCGCCTATTACAATGATTGCTGTGGTTTTCTTGGGCTATAGTGTGACTTGTGCCACATCAAATCCTTTTATTTTGATGAACAAGCCCCATAATTATGCCAAGTGTTTACACGATTTGAATACAAAGCGCTTAAATGCTTAAATAAAGCATTTGAATATAAAGCGCTTTAAACCACAACATAAGAAGACAAAATATGACAGTTTTACATGATTATCGCCAACGTTTTTTTATTGACCAATCACCTGTGCGCGGTGATGTGGTGCAATTACATGACAGCTTTAAGCAAATCACAAGCCAAAAGCCCTATCCACAAGCCATCAAAGCACTCTTGGGCGAAATGTTGGTGTCCGCCAGTCTTTTGATGAGCACCATCAAAATTGATGGGCGCCTGTCCATTCAATTGCAATCAGCTCATGGCGCACTGCGCTGGGCAATGGCAGAATGTGACCATTTGGGGTGCGTGCGTGCGCTGGCTGATTTTGAAGACGATGAGGTTTGGACATCCGCCACCACAAGCCAAGAGGCGTTTGCGTACGCCGATGGCGTTTTGTTTATCAGCATTCACCCAGACCAAGGCGACTCTTATCAAGGCATTGTGGAGCGCGTGAGTGATGATTTGTCCGAGTGCTTGGCACATTATCAAAAACAATCCGCGCAAATCCCAACACTCATCAAGCTTGCCACCACCGATGATGTGGCGGCAGGATTGCTTGTGCAACTATTACCGCAAACGCAAGCCGACCGCGATGACGATCCAGATTTGTGGAACCGCCTAAACATCTTAACTGGCACCCTAAAAGACGATGAGCTGACGCAGCTGCCCGCCTCCGAGATACTTTATCGCTTATATCACGAAGAGCAGGTCGTGCTGCCAGAATCCACTGCCTTGCAGTTTGGTTGCACCTGCTCACAAGAAAAATCCGCCGCTGCCGTCTTACAGCTTGGTCAAGAAGAAGCCCTGCGCGCCGCGCATGAAGCAGGTGGTCAGCTGTCGTTGGGCTGTGGTTTTTGTGGCACAAGCTATCATTTTGACAAACAAGCCATCACTCAGCTGTTTGATGAATATAAAGCGTCCTAGGTTGTAGAGCCTGCCTTCATAACGTTTTTGCTTTTGCAAACTTAAGTGGGTTGTTATGTTATGGTGTTATGCCTGTCATAATTGTTTGTCTGATGGGCGTTGATGTAACTTATGGGCGGTGTTGGTGCCTTGCCCATAAATAGCTTGATTGCACAAAAACAACTTGATAAAATTATGCATTTTTTAGGGCGTGTTGACATTTCAATTTGAGTGAAAAATTTAGAAAATTATTAAGCCTTTTTAGGCAATAAATGCAGCCAATATGATAATATTGGCAAGCTTGTTAAAATAGCTTTAACGACAAAAGGCAAGATTTAGCTTATTTTTCACCAAAAGCACAACCAAA
>JBGXSA010000043.1:0-27941 GCA_041811915.1 Moraxella sp.
AAACGCTGGGCAAGAAAAGCCTTGCAAGACCCGACACTACAAGCATTATCAACAAAAAATCAGCCTGTTGATAATGCGATTTTGCTCTATTTATCAAGACTGTGTTTGATGGTAGGCGACCACAATTATTCATCATTAAAAGACCATGATTCTCGCCGTGTAGCCACCCAATCTACACTTACTCTATTAGCCAATACCGACCGCAACACACGAAAACCCAAGCAATATTTAGATGAACATTTGTTGGGTGTAGCGTCATTTACCGCACATTTTGCACGCCATTTACCGATTATTAGCGAGCAATTACCCACGCTTATCAAACATCGTCCATTAAGTAAAAATACCGATATTGACCGATTTGCTTGGCAAAATCATGCTTTTAAAATGGCGAAAAGTGTGCAAGCCGATAGTGATACACATGGCTTTTTTGGGGTTAATATGGCATCTACAGGTTGTGGCAAAACGATTTGTAATGCCCGTATTATGTATGCTTTATCCGATGAGAAAAAAGGGGCGAGATTTACCATTGCTTTGGGACTTAGAGTTTTGACTTTGCAAACTGGCTTAAGTTTACGCAAAGATTTACATTTAAATGATGAACAACTGGCGATTTTGGTGGGCGGTAGTCAAGTGCGTCAATTATTTGCCATCAATCAACAAGAACAGGCATGGCAGCAGAACACGGACGACCAATCAAGCACCACATGGGGCAGTGAATCGGCAGATGAATTGGTCGATGGGATTGTGGATTTTACGCCAAATTTCCATGCGTTAGATGAGCTTAATATTGATACCTTGCTGGCTGAACGTAAGGCACGAGATTTGTTATTTTCGCCTGTGGTAACGTGTACTATTGACCATTTAATGCAAGCGAGCGAATGCAAACGGGGCGGTGGATATATCGCTCCAATACTTCGCTTGTTAAGTAGCGATTTGATTTTGGATGAACCTGATGATTTTGACCATCAGGATTTACCTGCATTGGCACGTTTGGTGCATTTGGCAGGGATGTTTGGCTCAAAAGTGTTGCTTTCATCGGCAACGCTACCGCCTGATTTGATAACAGGATTATTTGAAAGCTATTTGGCAGGGCGAAAATTATTTAATCAGAGCCAAAACAAACCCACGCCACAAGTGGTGTGTGCATGGTTTGACGAACAAAAAAATGGGACGAAGATTGAGTGTTGTAGCGACACACAAAACTTTAACGAACATCATCAAGCCTTTGTACAAAAACGTGTGAAATTTTTGCACGAACAACCTATTCGCCGTAAAGCAAGCATTTTGCCTGTTGAGATTGCGTATCATCAAGACAAAAAGGCTCAATTTTATACAGAATTGGGGCAAAAAATCATTGATGGTGCAATGGAACTACATCAATCCTATCATACGGTGAATGAAAAAACAGGGCAATCCATGAGCATTGGCTTGGTTCGGATTGCCAATATCAAACAGTTGGTACAACTTGCGTTTTACCTAAAAAATGTCCAAGTAGATAAAAATACGCATATCCATGTGGCGTGTTATCACGCTCGGCAGTTGCTGGTCTTGCGAAATCAGTTGGAATACGCATTGGATAAAGTATTAAAACGCAATGGCGATGATGAACAGGCGATTTTTGAGCATAAAGAAATCTATCAGGCGATGGCTAAAAGTCCTGCAAAACAGCATATTTTTATGGTGCTGGCAACGCCTGTGGCAGAAGTGGGACGAGACCATGATTATGATTGGGCGATTGTTGAGCCAAGTTCCATGCGGTCAATGATTCAGCTTGCAGGGCGAGTGTGGCGACATCGTCCCAAAAAACAGGCAACGAATCGCAATATTTTGATATTCAATCATAATATTCGTTATTTACAGCGCCATTTTACAAGACCGGGGTTTGAAACCGAGCATTATAAGCTTGCAAAACATGATATGACCACGCTAATTGACTATGATACCTTAAATCAAATTGACGCACGTCCACGCATTTGGACAAAGGAAATCAAAGGACAGCCTGAAACATTGGCAGAGTTAGAACATGGTTTGATGAACCATCTATTTCATCAAAGCAAAACCAATTATGTTAATGCTTATTGGCGAGAAGTCGGCTCATCTAATCGGATACATACGCACTTGCAACAAGTTTCGCCATTTCGCCATAGCGATGAGCAACAACAAGAATGGGTGCTTATTCCCAAACAAATCATGGAAGAACATGACGATGGCTTTTGTGTGTATGCCGTAGAAGATATTCAAAAAAATGGGTTAAGAAGTGCCAATACGCACAATGCCTATATCCAAACTATAGCGTTTGATTACGAGCATTCGCAAATTAGCACTTGGCTTGTAGGCGATGTGTATGATGAATTATTGCATTTGCAAACGCATTTGCCTGAACAAAGTTTATCGTATTTGGCAATCCAATTTAGCCGAGTGATGTTACCAAGCGGTGGGCGGCATGATAAATGGTATTTTTGTTCATTTTTGGGGATTGTGGCGGAGCGGTTAAGCTCCTAGCCATTGCTTTATAAAATATGATTTAATACGAAATAATAGAAATTAAGGAAGTTTTCGTGATGATAACAAACGACCTTGCTCAAACGGCAGTCAGCAGATTTTTAGAGCAGTAGATTGATGCTAAGTCAGAAAAATTGCAAAAACAACTGCTGAAAGCACAAGAAGATGGCAATCATGCTGTAGTAACAGAATGTCAGGCTGAAATTGACGAAATCAAACAAAAATTTGAACGTACACATTGGCTAGATTTGGCTGTGAATAGCATGGCAAAACAGCTTAAATTTGGCACGCACATTTCCAAAGGCATTCACCCTGACGCCAAAGGCGATAATGTTAATTTTATCCCTAAACAACAACGACCTAATACCTTGGTTGGTACACATAGCCTTGCCAATCCTGCATTAGACGCCAATGGCAATGCGGCAGCTCTACCTTTGGCGTCATTTTTTGATTTTGATGTAGCTGAAGGTGTAAAAGTTCGTGATTTGATTTTAGCCGATAATGAGCAATTTATTGCGTCTTTGTCTGATGATAAAGAGACGGCAAGCGATTATCACGCACGCTTTAAACAAGTTTTACAAAGCACGATGGAAAATCCAACGACCCATGAACGCAATAAACAAATGCTTTGGGTAACCAATGATGATACGGCTAATCATTTAGATGAACTGCAATACATCAACATTATTCCGTTATATCCATCTGCTTTGTCTTATGAAGTTTATTTAAAAATTAATCAATTAAGATATTCTGATGAAAATAAAAAAGCATTAGAAAATCGTTTTAAACCCAATGCCAAACATACGCCATATGTCAGCATGAAAGATTTGGCAACTGTACAATTAGGCGGTTCAAAACCACAAAATATTAGCCAGTTGATGAGCCGACAAGGCGGTCGCAATTATTTATTGCCATCATTACCGCCTAAAATTGCACAAAGTCGTGAATTTGCGTTATCTAAATTTGCCCAAAATTTCTTTCATAGCAAAACTTTAAAATACCATATTCATGATGATTTTGAATATGTCATTCAAGTTGTGAAAGATGCTAGAAACAATTTAGATGTGCGTGATAAACGCAAAGATGCGATAGACCGTATGTTGCATACCATTTTTGCCATTGCACACACATTGCAAGAAAAGTCCGCAGGTTGGTCAAAAGATTATGCTTTATCACTCTCGCAAAAAGTATGGTTAGACCCTTACCGTGCAGATTTGGACGGCGAAGAAGAATTTGCCCAATACAAATCCCAAAATGAATGGCAAAAAGAGATTTTGGAAGACTTTGCGTCATGGTTTAATAATGAGTTGAGAGAGCAATTTAAAAACTTAAAATATGATATTGCCGATGCAGAATTTATAGAGTGGAAACGAGAAATTGAAGAGATGCAAGGGTTTTATCAACGTATGGGCAAAGGGGTGTTTTTATGAGTGAAAAAGTTCCAGTTGGTTACATCTATTTTCACAAAGTGGTGATTTGTGATGCCAATGCCATTTCTAGCCCTTTAACGTTTGGTTTTCCTGCGGTAACAGGGTTTACAGGTGCATTTCACGCTTTATCTCGCACTATGATGGCAGATGCACGATTTGCTAATTTGGCATTGGGCGGTGTGTTGTTGGCGTGTTATGACTGTACGCCCAAAACTTATCGCACCAGTAAATATCGTGATTATACGTTTAATCAAACCCGAAATCCGCTTAAAAAAGATGGCAGTACAGCGTCTATTGTGGAAGAAGGCAAATGCAATTTGGTGATGAGTTTTGCGGTAGAAGTGTTGGCAAATGACCTGATTTCTGAACAACTAAGTCAGGAATTAACCCAATTTTTATCGCAAGCGATTTTCAAACAGCGAATTGCAGGCGGTAGCGTGATGGCAATGGCGAAAACCGACCCTGTACGGTATGTTGGTTTTGAAAATATACAATCACTTGTGCCCTTGTTAATGCCTGCATTTGTATTGATGGACGCAGGTTCAGAATTTAGCGAGCTGATTACCAAAGCCCAAAGCCAAAACCCCAACACAACACCGCTTGATGTGCTGTTAGATGTTTGCACATTACATCATATCCCTGAATTAGATATTGATGGCAATACCAAATGGCATACCCAGTCCATTAAAACAGGATATGGCTGGCTTGTTCCTATGCCGATGGGGTATCAAGCGATTAGTGAGCCGTTTGACGCTGGCAAATTGGCAAATGTGCGTAACCCCGAATATCCAAGCCAATATGTAGAAGCCGTTTATGGTTTGGGTAAATGGGTGTATCCACACCATTTAACAGACAATATTGAAACGGCTTTTTGGCGACAACAGTATGATGAAACTGGACTGTATTTGCTAACACAAGCGACACCATGGTAAGTATTTTTAATGAAATTTAAGGAGTTTATTTTATGAGCAAATTAACGACTGCAAGCGTATTGGCATTTGAACGCAATTTGGACATTTCTGATGGTTTTATGGCACAAAAAAATAGCCAAGATGAAAAAAGCGTGGCTGTACCTGTGCGTATTCAAGAAAAATCCATTCGTGGCACAATCAGCAACCGTTTGAAAAATAGCATTACGGCTGACCCTGCCAAATTAGATGCGGAAATTGAAAAAGCCAATTTACAAAAAGTGGATTCAGCGTCTTTGTTGGAAGAAAATGACACGTTGATTGTATCGTGGACGTGCAAAGTATTGCCTTTTGACGGTAAACCAAATGTATGTAATGACCAAGCCTATCAAAGCAAATTATTGGCAACGGTGCAAGGTTATTTACAAGAACACGGCGTGAAAGAATTAGCACATCGTTATGCGACCAATATCGCTAATGCTCGTTGGTTATGGCGTAACCGTGTGGGTGCAGAAAAAATTACTGTATCTGTAACGTGTAAAATCGCAGATAAAGAACATGCTTTAACCTTTGATGCGAAAAACATTTCGGTACACGATTTTGCAACGAATAATGCTGAATTAGCAACTTTGGCAAATTGGATTGAACAAGGTTTAACCAATCAAGCCTTTGTGATTTTGAATATTAAAGCCGAAGCGATTGTTGGTTACGGTCAAGAAGTGTATCCATCACAAGAGTTGATTTTGGATACAGGTAAAACCAAAAGCAAAGAATTGTATAAAATCAATGATAAAGCGGGTATGCATTCACAAAAAATTGGTAATGCCATTCGTACCATTGATACATGGTATCCAAACGCTGAATTTCCGATTGCGATTGAACCCTATGGTGCAGTAACGACCATGGGTACAGCATTCCGCCAACCGAAACAAAAACAAGATTTCTATACCTTATTTGATAACTGGGTGTTGAAAGATGAAAAACCGAGCGTAGAAAATCAACATTATGTGATTGCGGTATTGATTCGTGGCGGTGTGTTTGGTGCAAGCGGGAAAGAATAATGCAATTTTATCAAGAAATCACATTATTGCCTGATGTAGAAATTAGTCCATATTTTTTATGGACTAAGGTTTACACCCAACTCCATCTTGCTTTTGTTGAGCAGCAAGATGATGATGGCAAAATCGCCTACGGTGCCTCATTTCCACAGTACCGCATAAACGCCGATAAACAAATTGGTTTTTTAGGGTTTAAAGTGCGTATTTTTGCCCAAACTGAAGCGGAGTTGCAGACACTAAATCTTGCAAAATGGCTAGGGCGACTGACTGATTATGTGCATATCACCAGCATTCGCCCTGTACCTGTGGATAAAATTACGGGTTTCTCATACTATTACCGAGTCATTCCAAAGATGTCTTTAGATGAGCGCATCACCCATCAAGCGGCTCGCCACGGCGTGTCGGTGGATGCTGCACGAGAGCATTTAAAGGGCTATCAGACCCAAGCGACCATTGAGCCTTATATCCGCCTGCCAAGCCAAAGCACGGGGCATCATTTTGCTTTACACATCGGCAAGCAGTCTGCCGATGGCTTGGGCGATGGCAAATTTGGTACTTATGGACTTAGTCGCAGTGCAGGCGTGCCAGAGTTTGGGTAATGGATGATTTTAGCGGAGATATTTTTGCCAATCATTTGTGCCACAACACTTCTGCTCCACCATCTAGTCGTGCCACCACGCGTGCTAGGATAAATAGATAATCCGATAGGCGGTTCAGATACTGTAAAGTCGTCGTGCTGATATTGCCATCACGCTCGTGCAAGCGAATGACCAGCCGTTCGGCATCACGGCAGATACTGCGTGCGATGTGCGTTTGGGCGGTTGCCACCGAGCCTGCCGGCAGGATAAATTCTTTGAGATAGGGCAAATCGTCATTGTGCGTCGATGCCCAGTTTTCAAGCTGTGCCACATCGCTTGCTGTGATGGCGATATAGCCGATGTCTTGGTGGTTTGGTAGGGCGATTTCGCCGCCGATATTGAATAATTTGTGCTGAATGGTGCTGATTTCATCGCAGACGGCAGGCAATTTGTCTGCCAGATACGCCTGTAGCAGCCCCATTTGAGCGTTTAGCCCATCTACGATGCCCATCGCATCAAAACGCAAATCCGCCTTGGATAGGCGGCTGCCATCGCCAAGCCCTGTTGTGCCATCATCGCCTGTGCGTGTGGTGATTTTGGATAATCGGTTGCCCATAAGATACTCGCTGACATAAAAAGACTATCATAGCATTTTTTGTACGCATAAGGCGACGGATGAATGGACACAAAGGCACAAAATTTTGTTATAATCAGTGAAATTTTAACGAGTACTGATTATGCAAACCTTTAACCCAGCTGAGCACATGGTGTTTTGTCGTAAATATAAAGAAAATTTGCCAAAACTGCCAAATCCGCCATTTCCCAATGCCAAAGGTCAAGAAATCCAAAACACCGTGTCTGCTAAGGCATGGAATGAATGGATTGAGCTACAAACCATGCTGATTAACGAAAATCACTTAAGCATGATTGACCCAAATGCCAAAGCATTCATCAACGAACAGCGTGAAAAATTTCTTGATAATGCTGATTATCAAAAGCCACAAGGCTACACACCGCCAAAGGCGTGATAAATAGACAGTCATTAAACAGCACCCAACATTTTGGGTGTTTTTTTGTGCAAATTATCAAGCAAAAAGTGTTGTTTTGGGCTTGTTTGTCTTGAAAAAATGCATACAGACTTTATAAATGATTACTAAGGCGACTTGTGATAAAGCGGTTTTTGAGACAATGCTGTATTCGTACAGATGATTTGTCGCGCCAATTTATCATTAAGTTTGCATTCGTTTTTAGATTCATTTATTTTTTAAGGAATAATCATGGAAAACCCAATTGATACCACAGAACAAGCACTCACCGACAGTCCAGAGCTTCAAGCGGCAACAGCAGAAGAATCTGACGAAATCGCCGAGCTAAAAGCCACCATTGCCCGGTTGCAAATTGACATCAAAGACGCCAAAGAAGCGCAAGCGCGTGCCAATGCCGACAGTTATAATGCACAAAAGCGCATGGAGAGCGAAACCGAAAAAGCCAAGCGCTTTGCTTTGCAAAAATTCGCCAAAGATTTGTTGGATGTGGTGGACAATTTGGAGCGCGCCATTGCCAGTGCAGGCGAGAATACTGCTATTGTTGAGGGCATTCAGCTTACGCACAAATCTTTGCTGGACATTTTGTCGCGCCACGGCGTATCCGCGATTGATCCTGTGGGCGAAAAATTCAATCCAGAACATCATGAGGCGGTGGGCATAGACCCAAATGCCGCTGCCGATACGGTGGGTGTGGTGCTGCAAAAAGGCTATTTGTTGCACGACCGTTTGCTGCGCCCAGCCATGGTTCAAGTTGGACAATAATCCTCATGATTTGAGTGAAAAATTTTATCCGCTCATCTTGAAAACTCATAAAGCGCACTTATATAACACACAAGCTTGGATGATTGTCAAGTATAATTTTAAAGCAATCGCTGATGACAATCATCATGTTTAAATTTAATTAAAATCGGAGAATAATATGGCCAAAGTAATTGGTATTGATTTAGGTACAACCAACTCATGTGTCGCTGTGTTAGAAGGCGATAATGTCAAAGTCATTGAAAACGCCGAGGGCGCGCGTACCACACCGTCCATCGTGGCATTCAAAGACGGCGAAACCTTGGTGGGACAAGCTGCCAAGCGTCAAGCGGTTACCAATCCGCAAAATACGTTGTTTGCTGTTAAGCGTTTGATCGGTCGCAGATTTGATGACAAAGTGGTGCAAAAAGACATCGGCATGGTGCCCTACAAAATCGTCAAAGCCGACAATGGTGATGCGTGGGTAGAGGCAGGCGACAAAAAACAAGCACCACCACAAATCAGCGCAGAAGTATTGAAAAAAATGAAAAAAACCGCCGAAGATTATTTGGGTGAAAAAGTCACCGAGGCGGTGATTACGGTGCCTGCGTATTTTAATGACAGTCAGCGCCAAGCTACCAAAGACGCGGGTCGTATCGCAGGGCTTGAAGTAAAACGTATTATCAATGAGCCAACCGCAGCAGCGCTTGCTTATGGTATGGACAAAAAAGGCGGCGACAAAACCATCGCGGTGTATGACTTGGGTGGTGGCACATTTGACGTTTCCATCATTGAGATTGCTGATGTTGAGGGCGAGCAGCAGTTTGAGGTGCTATCAACCAACGGCGATACGTTCTTGGGCGGTGAAGATTTTGACTTGGCACTCATTGAATTTTTGGTGGACAGCTTTAAAAAAGACAATGACGGTCACAATCTAAAAGGCGATCCACTTGCCATGCAGCGCCTAAAAGAAGCTGCCGAAAAAGCCAAAATTGAGCTGTCAAGCAGCCAGTCCACCGAGGTGAATTTGCCTTACATCACCGCAGATAGCAACGGCCCTAAGCATTTGGTGGTTACCATCACGCGTGCTAAGCTTGAAAGCTTGACCGAAGAGCTTGTGGCGCGCACCATTGAACCATGCAAAATCGCTTTGCAAGACGCAGGCTTGTCTGCCAGCGACATTGATGATGTGATTTTGGTCGGTGGTCAAAGCCGTATGCCATTGGTGCAACAAAAAGTACAGGAATTTTTTGGCAAAGAGCCCAGAAAAGACGTGAATCCTGATGAGGCGGTGGCGATTGGCGCGGCTGTACAAGGCGCGGTATTGTCTGGCGACAAAAAAGATGTGCTATTGCTTGATGTGACGCCATTGACATTGGGTATTGAGACCATGGGCGGCGTTTTGACGCCAATCATTGAAAAGAACACCATGATTCCAACCAAAAAATCACAAGTGTTCTCAACAGCTGCGGATAACCAACCAGCGGTGTCAATCCAAGTGTATCAAGGTGAGCGTAAAATCGCCAATCAAAACAAGCTTTTGGGCAACTTTGACTTGACGGACATCCCACCTGCGCCACGCGGTGTGCCACAAATTGAGGTGACTTTTGACATCAATGCCGATGGTATTATGAACATCAGCGCCAAAGACAAAGGCACGGGACGCGCGCAATCCATTCAAATCAAAGCCGATTCGGGTTTGACGGATGAAGAGATTGAGCAAATGATTCGTGATGCAGAGGCCAATTCTGCTGAAGATGAGAAATTTGCTGAATTGGCGCAAGTGCGCAACGAGGCAGATGGCCGCATTCATGCTGTACAAAAAGCATTGAAAGACGCTGCTGACAAAGTAACCGATGAAGAAAAACAAGCGGTTGAGGCTGCAATCAGTGAGCTTGAGCTTGCTGCCAAAGAAAACGAGCCTGCCGACATCAAGGCTAAGCTTGAAGCGCTTGATAATGCATTCTTGCCAATCAGCAGCAAAATCTATGCTGAAGCTCAGCAGGCGGGTGGTGCAGAACAGCCTGAGGCCAACAAAGCAGATGATGGCGTTGTTGATGCAGAGTTCACCGAAGTTAATGACGATAAAAAATAATCGTTAAAACCATAAAAGCGCCGCGCAATATGTGCGGTGCTTTTTTGTGGGCAAATGATTGGCAAAGACTATGCCTAGAAGTTGCGTGAGTATATGACATGTTTATTTATAAATTTTTCAATAAAATCAATGATATAGGTTGGGTTGAGGCACGACACTCAGCGTTTTAAAAAATATTAAAAGTTATAATGCCAAATACAGCGTAACCGACAAGCCTGTATCATCAATACCTCTACCAAACTGCATATAACCATGGTGCAATGCGACAATTTTTTGGACGATGGACAAACCAAGCCCTGAGCCCTCCGTGCAGTTGGAGGCGCGAAAAAAGCGTTCACCGAGCTTTGAGTGCTTGGACAAATCCACCCCTTCACCATCATCTTGTATGATGAACTTGACAAAAGATTGCGCGCCTTCTTGAGCAAGCTCTGCGCGCAAAACAATGCGCCCAGCAGGTTTGTGATAGCGCACTGCATTGTCCATCAAGTTGCGCAGCGCTGTAAAAATAAGCTCATAGTTGCCATGCAGCGCTTGGTTGTTGGGCAATTGATTGTACATGGCAAAATCAATTGCTTTATGGTGCTTGTCAATCAGTTGGTTGGTATGGGTGCTGATTTCTGTAAGCAGCGCTGCTACATCAATGCTGTCTTTGGGTAAGTCATCATGGCGCGCAGGGTCCAGTCGTGCCAGCAGCAACAGATTGTGCACAAGACTGGTTGCGCGCTTGATGTCATTTTGCAACTCATCAAAATCTGTGCTCATTTCGTGTCTATTTGGGTATTTGCGCCGCATGAGCTGTAGTTTCATGTCTATGGCGGCAAGTGGCGTGCGCAGCTCATGTGCAGCATCGGCGGTGAAGCGTTTTTCATTGTTGATGGCGCTGCCAAGACGTGCCAGCAGATGATTGACCGATTGTATCATGGGCGATAGCTCAACAAACATTGGCGTTTGGTGAATGGGGGATAAATCATCAATGTTCTTTTGGGCGATTTTTTGGCAGGTGTTGCCCAGTATGTTTAGAGCTTGGCGCACGGTGTGCCACGTCCCAATCATGGACAACAAAACCAACACCATCATCATCCACAAGGTGTGCTCCACACCCTCAAACAAAGATTCATAGCGCGTAAGCCACGGCTGGGCGATGGTGATGTCGCGCGCATCTTTGGTTGTCTTGTACACACGCCACCATGCGCCATCAGCATACACATTGTCAAATTCATCATGGGCGATGTTTTGGCTGATTTGATGGGGCAGATGACCGATGGTTTGATGAGCGTCTTTGATTTGAAAGCTCAAGCCAAGCTCATCGTGATAGCCTTCATATTTTTGCAAATCATTGTCGGACAAAAGCACAAGCGCTTGTTTTTTCATCGTTTCGTCCATCACATCGTGATTATCATAGCCGACCATAAAAACGACAAGCAGTGCCGATAAGACACTTGTGATGACACCAGACAAAATGGTATTTTTGAGCAGCTTTTTTTGTAATGAAAATGCGGTATTTGATGTGATTTGTGGCATGGCTAAGCGTGCTTATAATTTAATCAGATGAATTGGATAAGGTATAGCCTTGTCTGCGGATGGTGCTGATAAGATGGCTGTCTGTTTTTTTGCGGATGTTGGAGATGTACACCTCAACGGCATTGCTTTCAATCTCTTCGCCCCAGCCGTACAGCTCGTCTGTCAGTTGTTCTTTGGATATGATGTGGTTGGGGTGGCGCATGAGGCGATACAAAACCACATATTCTTTGGCGGTGAGATTGATGAGTTTGCCGTCATAATGGACGGTTTTGGCGATGGGGTTCAGTTGTAATTTGTGGTGAGTCAATAGATTGCTGTTGGTTTGGTTGTACTTTCTGATGGCGGCGCGTATGCGCGCGGACAGCTCCGCCAAATCAAATGGCTTGACCAAATAATCATCCGCGCCCAAATCCAAGCCCTGCACCCTGTCGGCAATGCTGTCTTTGGCGGTAATCATGATGGCGGCGGTTTTGCTGTTGTGCTGACGAATGGATGCCAACAGTGCATCGCCTGTCACCTCAGGCACATCGCGATCAAGCAGGGCGCAGCTGTATTCATGTGTGATGAGTGCGCTTTTGGCAAGATTGCCGCGCTTGACCCAATCCACCACATAACCATCCAACACAAGCCAATCTTGAATGGTTTTGCCAAGTGAGTGGTCGTCTTCTACCAATAAAATGCGCATACGTTATCCATTTTTTTGATTATTGTACAACAAAAACAGCTTTATAAATAAGCTTTATAAAAAAAAGAGCAAATTAATTTGCCCTTTTTGTGGTGATTACAAAATCAGCCATCAAATACGATGGATCTCAGTAATCAATCATCAAGTTCGGAGTCCAAAACCTGACCAGTTTTGGCATCAACAACAACCTCATGACGAGAGCCTTGTGCATCTTTGACTTTGACCTCATAATATGCCACGCCATCATCGTACTCAAAATCTGTTTTGATGACGGTGCTGTTTTTGATGTGTGCAGTCGCGATGGCGCTTGCTTTGTCTTGACTGATGAGCGAGGCTTTGTTTTGTTCGTAGTAGGCGCGGTCGGAGACACCAGCAGAGGCGCTGCCAGCAAATACAGTCAAACTAACAGCAGCGATGGATAACGTTTTGATGAATGATGTGTTCATAAGTAAACCCTTTTAAAAAAATTAACAATAACAGCAACTGACTGGCTGTTGTCATATTAAATCAAACTAAGCTTAAGCGAGCCTTAAGAAATTTTGGAGATTGTTGTGGTACGCAAACTGTTGTCGGTGCAATGGTTTGGGCGGTCAAATGGCTTATAAGCCGCCCAAAAGCGGTGATTTGATGAATGGGCTGTGTGTTTTTTTGTTAAATTCATGTATGATAGCAAAAAAAGACGTGTTTTTAATGATTTGGTGCGTTGAATGTCAAATGTGCTTAAAAATTGGTCATGATGGTGCTTTATGAATGATGTTCATATTTTGATGATTGAAGATGATCCTGCCATTGCAGCCACGCTTGAGATCAGCTTGGCTTTTGAGGGCTGGCAGACAAGCTGGGCGAGCACGGTGTCTGATGCCGAGCGACTGCTTGAGCAGCGGTCATTTGCACTGATTTTGCTGGATGTGGGACTGCCTGATGGCGATGGGCTGACTTTGTGCAGCAAGATACGTCATGGCATGATGATGACAACGCCCATCATATTTTTGACCGCTCGTGCCGATGAGGTGGATAAGATTGTTGGGCTTGAGATGGGGGCGGATGATTATCTTGCCAAGCCGTTTAGCCCGCGCGAGCTTGTGGCGCGCATCAAAGCCATGTTAAGGCGGCAGCTGATGGACAAAGCACCCGCCAACATGAACGCAGATGCCAATCAAGACACCGCCTCATTTTGCAAAACAATCGCTCATCACCACTGGCAATACCATGCAGACAGCTTTAGTCTGACGGTGGATGGGGCGGCTGTTGTGCTGAGCAAAACCGAGCTTTATGTCATGTTGGCACTGCTGTCCGCCCCCAACAAGATTTTTAGTCGTGATGAATTGCTGGGTCACATCAGCGACTATCCTGCTCACCGTACGCACCGCAGCATTGATGCCCACATCAAGGCACTGCGCGCCAAATTGGCTTTGGTGTGTGCCGATGAGCTTATTTTTACCCACCGTGGGCTTGGTTATAGCGTGGGCGTTTTGTCGGCATAACACATGACTTTTCACGATTTATTGGACAGCGTATTCAAAAAACGCCTAAGCTTTAGCGTGTTTTTTAGAATTTGGCTCATTGTGGTGGCGATGATAGCCATCATGGCGTGGCTTGGGTTTTATGCTTTTCAAAAAACCATCGCCCCTGCCGCCAAACGCGTGGTGGAAGATACCTTGGCGGATACCTCACTGCTCATGGCACAGGTGCTGCGTCCTTTGGCCGCTGACTATGCCGCAGGCAATCATCATGCCTTTACCGCTGTCTATGACAACAACACACCTTTGCACACGGCGTATTCTGATTTGTGGTACCACAACAAAAAAACCAGTCAATACAGAATCTATGTCACAGACGCACAGGGCAAAATCATCTACGATTCACACAAAATCGCTGCCATCGGTGAGGATTATAGCCAGTGGAATGATGTGTATTTGACTTTGCAGGGGCGATATGGTGCGCGCAGCAGCGATGAGGGCACGGCGATATCGGTCATGTATGTGGCAGCCCCCATCATCAAGGATGGGCAGCTCATTGGCGTGGTCAGCACAGGCAAATCGGTGGGCACGCTCGCCCCTTATTTGGCAATCAGTGAAAAAGAGCTCATCAAAATCATCAGTCAAATGATGGCACTTGGGCTTGTGATGGCGACTTTTATTGCGTTTTGGCTAAGGCACAACATTCGCCGCATTACCGAGTACACGCAGGCATTGGCGGATATGAGCCGTCCGCATTTTTATTTGGCAAATGAGTTTAATACGCTCATTGATACCATTACCGACATGAAAGACGCCATTGAAAACAAAGCCTACGTGACCCAGTATGTCCACACGCTCACTCACGAGCTCAAAAGTCCTTTGACGGCGATTCGGGCAAGTGGCGAGCTCTTGGCTGTTGAGCTGCCCAAGGATAAGCGTGAAAAGCTGTCTGATGTCATCATTCATGAAAGTGAGAAGTTGTCTTTGTTTGTGGACAATCTATTGACTTTGGCAAAGCTTGAAGAGCCGCGTTTGTCGCTAAACAAGCAAAATGTTGAGGTTTTTGGGCTTATCCAAGAGGTGCTCACAATGAGCGCGCCCAAAGCCCAGCTGTACCACGCCACGATGGACAATCTGTATGCCGATAAATCCGCACAGCAAGCAGGCGATGTGGTGATGGCGGATAAATTTTGGCTGACCCAAGCTTTGATGAACCTTGTGGACAATGCCTTGTATCATGGCACGGGGCGTATTGCCATTTATTATCATGCCCATCAATTCATTGTGATTAACAGTGCCAAGGCTGTGCCTGATTTTGTGCTTGAGCGTGCCTTTGAGCGTTATTTTAGCCAGTCCAATCATGCTTGCAGCTCAAGCGTGTACACGCAAAAAGGCACAGGGCTTGGGCTGCCCTTGGTGGCACAAATCATGCACCATCACGGTGCCAGAGCTTCGCTTGTCCGCTATGATGGCGAGCAAAATTTGGGCAAAAAGGTACACGATTGGGCAAAGGCGGTGCTTTGCGAGCATGAGGTATCGTCCGATGATACGCTGATTGTGGCATTGCTTGATTTTGCTTAGTATGCCAAGTTTGCATTTGGTTTGTGCTGGCAAAATTACGCTTAAACCCAAAAGCACAGTTAAAACTAAAAACACAACCCCCCAACAGCCAAAGTTTATAACCTCATTCATTTTATGACAGCTGTTTTTCACACAAAATTCACACAGTTTGCACAGTTTTCTCACGCGCGCTTATTATGATAGATGCCATCATTTGTGATGGAGAAAATTATGCAAAAATCGCTGGTTATTAAATTGACACTGATTGCGGTGTTGTGCTGTTTGTTTGTGGTTGGGCTTGGTATGATAAAACTGCTTGTACACGAACGGCAAAGCTATGAGCGGGCGGTGATTAATGACATCAAAGAAAACCACATCCAAGATCAAAAGCTTGTCACGCCATTTTTGTTGGTGCAGACAGCACAAGGCATCGCCTTGCCGATTGTGGCGAATGAGTCGGCAATGAATGCCAATTTGGACGTCAATGACAAAACCTATGCGCGCGATATTTATAAGGCAATCAGTTATCAAGGTGCGTTTCACGTGAAACAAAATTTCAGCTTGCAGTATGATAAGCTCAACGCCCTTTATCGTGCCAAACTGCAACAAATGCAAACGGCGGCACCCACACCGCCAGCTGTGACCAGTAGTGCCACAAGCACCGCAAGCCAAGCCGTCTTGCAAGCTGCTACGCCCCACGCGGACGATAAATCTGCCACGCCACCGCAAGCAGTGCAGATGTCCAATATGACACCCATATCGTTGCAGCTGATTGTGCCCATTTCTGATTTAAGAGGCGTGGGTGCACGCACAGTCAAAATCAACGGCAAGCCATATCCGCTTGATTTTGGTGAATATAGCCTTGATGGCTATGCAATGAAACACTATTTGCAGGCGGACATCAGCGAGCTGCTGCCCACGATGACCAGCGACATCAATGCCGATACGACCATTGACATCAGCGGCATTGGCTCTATTCATGTCGCACCCACAGGACAAAATGTTGAGCTTGCCATGACAACCAACTGGCCAGACCCAAAGTTTGCTGGCAATGCCTTGCCCACACAAAAATCTTTGACCCAACAAGGATTTAGTGCCAATTGGCAATCGCCTTTTTTGAACAAATCCAACAGCAGCAGCCTAGCACAAACCATCAATTGCCAAGAGTGCGTGACGGATTTTCAATATTTTTCCACCGATTTTATCAGTGATAACAATCAATACACCAAAACCGACCGCACCATCAAATACGCACTCATCTTGCTTGTGGTGTCATTTGGTACGTTCTTTTTGTTTGAGGTGATAAAGCAGCTCAAAATCCACCCAATCCAATACGCACTCGTGGCGTCGGCATTGCTTGTGTTTTATGCACTGCTGTTGTCGCTGGCTGAGCAGATTGCGTTTTGGCAGGCGTATTTGATTGCAAGCAGTGCGTGTATTGGCTTGATTGGGTGGTATGCTTTTTATATGCTCAAAAGTGTGTCGCGTGCTTGTATTTTTGCCAGCATTTTAAGCGTGTTGTATGCAGCGTTTTATTTTGTCTTGACAAGCAGTCGCTTTAATTTATTGTTTGGGGCAACGTTCTGCTTTGTGTTGATTTTTATCACCATGTACATTACGCGCCACATCAACTGGTATGAGGTGAATCGTGCATAAGTTCATTGGACAACCAAAATCGCTCATCCTTGAGCAGTTAAAGAGTGATTGGAATATGGCTCATTATGTGGAATTTGGCTGTTGGCTGTATGTCTGCGATATGGGCGTTTTGTTAAGTTTTCACAAGCAACACTGCTGCACCGTCGCTCATTTGTCATAACACAAGTGCCCATTGGTGGGCACTTTTTTATAAAAGTTAAGATGGCGTATGACATGGCTTAATGATACAATAGCGTTTTGATTATTTGAATTTGTACTAGGGCGTGTTAAACTTTGATATTTGCAATGAAAAATGAGAAAAATCGCACGTTTTTCAAGGAAAATCGTGCAGTTAATATTAAAATATTAACAAGCGATTTGACGAAGAAAAACAAGATTTAGCCATTTTTCATGCAAAAATTGATGAAAAGCATTAAATTTTTATCATATTTTATAAAAATGTTATCAACGTTCAACACGCCCTAAATCTATTGTTTAAATTTGGGGCATTTATGGACATCACTGTCATCAACCACCCGCTCATTAAGCACAAAATTTCGCTGTTGCGCGAGATTAACTGCAGCACTTATAAATTTCGCACACTGACCAAAGAGCTTGCGCGCCTTATGGCGTATGAGGCAAGTCGCGACCTTGCTACCGAAGAATTTGACATGACAGGCTGGCAGGGCAACACCATCACAGGCATTCAAATCAAAGGCAAAACTTTGACCTTGGTGCCGATTTTGCGCGCAGGGCTTGGTATGTTGGACGGGGTGCTTGATTTGATTCCAACTGCCAAGATTTCGGTGGTCGGCTTGCAACGCGATGAAGAAACCTTACAGCCTGTGCCTTTTTTTGAAAAATTTGTCAAAGACATTGATAAGCGTGCCGCGCTGATTTTGGATCCCATGCTTGCCACAGGAGGCAGTATGGTTGCAACGATTGATATGCTCAAAAAGTACGGCTGCACCAACATCAAGGCATTGGTGCTGGTTGCTGCGCCTGAAGGGGTTAAGGTGGTCAATGACGCACACCCTGATGTGAAGATTTTTGCTGCCGCGCTTGATGACTGCTTAAATGCGCAAGGCTACATCATCCCAGGGCTTGGCGACGCTGGCGATAAGATTTTTGGTACGCCGCAGCACATTTAAGACAAAAACTTGTACGCTTTTGATTATTAAGGAAAAAATATGAATTACATCAGCACACGTGGCAACACGCCAAAAATGCAATTTTCGGACGTTTTATTGATGGGGCTTGCGCCTGATGGCGGCTTGATGTTGCCAGAAGAATATCCGCATATTGATGACGCCACTTTGAGTAAATGGCGCGATTTGTCTTATACTGACTTGGCTTTTGAAATCATGCGCTTGTTTGCAACCGACATTGCCCAAGAGGATTTGAGGGCTTTGATTGACAAAACCTACACCAAAGAGGCGTTTGGCAGCGATGAGATTACGCCTGTGCGCACGCTCACAGATGGCATTAAAATCTTAGAATTGTCCAATGGCCCAACCTTGGCATTCAAAGACATTGCCATGCAGTTTTTGGGCAATGCCTTTGAGTATGTCTTGAAGCAAAAAAACGAACGCCTCACCATCATCGGCGCAACCTCTGGTGATACAGGCAGCGCTGCCGAATACGCTTTGCGCGGCAAAGACAACATTGAGGTGTTTATGATGTCGCCACATGGCAAAATGAGCGAGTTTCAGCGCGCGCAGATGTACAGCTTGATGGATAAAAATATTCATAATATCGCCATTCGCGGTATGTTTGACGATTGCCAAGATATTGTCAAAGCCTTGCAACAAGATGCCCAATTTAAGGCAAAATACAGCTTGGGCACGGTAAACTCCATCAATTGGGGGCGCATTTTGGCTCAAATCGTGTACTATTTTAAAGGCTATTTTGCAAGCACGGAAAATAACACCCAAAAGGTGAGTTTTTGTGTGCCATCAGGCAATTTTGGCAATATTTGTGCAGGACACATCGCGCGTGAGATGGGCTTGCCGATTGACAGGCTTATCGTGGCAACCAATGAAAATGACGTATTAAACGACTTTTTTCAAACAGGCAAATACACTCCGCGCACCGCAGATAAGACCTACGTCACCTCAAGCCCCTCCATGGACATCTCCAAAGCCTCCAATTTTGAGCGTTTTATTTATTTGCTTGTGGGCAAAGATGGCGCCAAATTAAGCGCGCTTTGGGCGGATGTGAATGGCGGAAAAGGCTTTGATTTGGCGGATATTTTGGCGGATGTTCAGCAAAAATACGGCTTTACATCAGGCAAATCCACCCACGCTGACCGTATTGCAACCATTAAAGCGGTATATGAAAGCGACAATGAATTGCTTGACCCACATACCGCAGACGGCGTAAAAGTGGCACGAGAAGTCCGCAAAGACAATGAAGTGATTATTTGTGCAGAAACTGCATTGCCTGCCAAGTTTTCCGAAACCATTGAAGAAGCAGTCGGCAAAGTTGAAATCCCTAGACCAGTCCACACGCAAAATATTGAAACCTTGCCACAAAAAGTTGTCGTGCTGGATAATGACGTCGCTTTGGTGCGTGATTTGATTGAGCAGACTGTAAGGATTTAAGTGTTTTATAACAACAAACATTCCACAAAAAACGCCCTACCAAGCTGTAGGGCGTTGTCTTTGTTGTGATAAATAATTGGTTATTGCAAAACTACACACCAATGCGCTCACGACCACGAGCAATCGCTGCCTTGACTTGAGTTGGTGCTGTACCACCGATGTGATTACGAGCGTTTAGTGAGCCTTCGAGCGTCAAGCACTCAAAGACATCATCGCCAATCAATTCGCTAAAGCTTTGTAATTCAGCTAAGCTTAGCTCACTTAAATCCACACCTTTGGCGACGCTTAATGCCACAGCCTTGCCCACCACTTCATGCGCATCACGGAATGGCAAGCCTTTTTTAACGAGATAATCTGCCAAATCAGTCGCTGTGGCATAGCCTTTCATCGTCGCCGCTCGCATATTCTCGCTATTTGGCACAAGATTTGGCAACATATCAGCAAAGGCAAGTAGCGAGCCTGTCAAGGTATCCACGCAGTCAAACAGTGGCTCTTTGTCTTCTTGATTGTCTTTGTTGTATGCCAGTGGCTGATTTTTCATCAAGCTAAGTAAGGTGGTCAGCTGACCAAACACACGCGCCGCCTTACCACGCACAAGCTCCGGCACATCAGGATTTTTCTTTTGTGGCATGATGGATGAGCCTGTGCAGAAGCGGTCAGGCACTGCCACAAAGCCAAATTGCGCACTCATCCACAGGATAATCTCTTCGCTCATGCGAGATAGATGCATCATCAGAATCGACGCATTGGCGGTAAATTCAATGGCAAAATCACGGTCACTGACAGCATCTAGCGAATTTTGGCAAATACCTTCAAAGCCCAAAAGCTCAGCGGTGATAGTACGGTCAATCGGATAAGTCGTGCCTGCTAGAGCCGCACTACCTAGCGGCATCTGATTGATACGACGACGAGTGTCGGCAAAGCGTTCGCTATCACGGGTCAGCATCTCAAACCATGCCATCACATGATGACCAAAGCTCACCGGCTGCGCTGTTTGTAGATGGGTGAAGCCCGGCATGATGGTGGTGGTGTGCTTATCCGCCAAATCTAGTAGGCCTGATTGCAAGCGTTTTAGTAGTGCCAAGATATTATCGGTCTCATCTCGTAGCCACAGGCGAATGTCGGTCGCCACTTGGTCATTGCGGCTGCGTCCTGTGTGTAGCTTTTTGCCGACATCACCGATGATGGCGGTCAGACGGCTCTCGACATTCATATGCACATCTTCAAGCGCCACCGACCACACAAATGTGCCATTATCAATCTCGGCTTGGACTTGCTTTAGTCCATCGACGATAGTTTGGCTTTCGTCCATTGTGATAATCCCACAGCGACCCAACATGGTGGCGTGGGCGATAGAGCCTTGGATGTCTTGTTTTGCCATGCGTTTGTCAAAATTCACCGATGCGGTAAATTCGGCGACAAAGCTGTCGGTCGCTTCGCTAAAACGACCGCCCCACATGGTGGAGGTTGTAGTATTGGTTGTCATGAAAATGCCTTATTTGTGGTACAAGAAAATTATCATAATAGCACAAAACACCCAACGATTGACATAAATTTACTAAGAAGTAGTCACAATGCATTGCGCTTGCATTTTTAATGCAAAAACGCTGTTTTGTTTTTAAAATTATTGCCAAATCGCAATGAGTATCATGAATGGCTCTAATAAATGAATCGCGATGCAAGGCCTAAGCGCTAAAGATGCATAAAAATTGTCACTTTAAGCGCTCAAACTGCGCGCAATCATGACGGATATTGCCACCTGTAACAAAAATCACGGCGTTTGTCGCTAAGTACAGTTGTAAAAAATTCATTGAATTTCAATTATTTGCGATAAAAACACTCAAAAACAGCGATGAATGGCACAGTTTTTGCAACAGTTGTTAATAGTTTAGCAATATTAAATTATCAATCAAATGATATTTTTTTGCATTCAACGATTAATCAACGGTATGAATTGTACGATTTTTGGTTAATTTCATAAATTTGTCATAAGAATTATTTAATATTTTTAATCAATATAATACAAACATGATGAAAGATTGAATAAAATTGACAAGTTTTGAGTCTGCACAAAAATGATTGCACAGCGCGAATTATTAAGCCATGCTACACGCTATATGATGTAATAGAGGTCAATTATGAAAGTGATTATTTGTGATAATGAATTGTTGGTGCGCGAACGTTTGGAGCGTTTGACGATTGATGGCGGCCATGAGGTGATAGGCACGGTCGGCACGGTTGAAAGCTTGCTGGAGCAGGTGCGCATTCATCGTCCGCACGCCGTCATCTTGAATGAAGAGGTAGCAGGTGCGTTGGCTGCTTGCGAGACACTTGTTGAAAAAGTGGGCTATCTGCCCGCGGTGGTGTTGATTGGTGCAGGCAGACATTGTTTGGAGGCGTTTCGTGTAGGGGTTAATGATTATTTGTTGTCGCCTGTTGGGCGTGAGGATTTGCTCAAATCATTGATCAAAATCACCAAGCCGACCGCCGCGCATGAGCTTGAGTTCACCCACAAACCTGCCAACAAAAAAGTGCGCCAATACATCTCAGCGCGCACTCATCGCGGTGTTGAGCTCATTTCTTTGGCGGATGTGTATTATTTTAGTGCCGACCAAAAATACGTCAAAGTCTGCCACAAAGGCGGCGTGGTGCTGATTGACGAGACGTTAAAGGAGCTTGAAAAAGAGTTTGAGGGAGAATTGTTCCGCATCCACCGCAATGCTTTGGTGAATTTGGATTATTTGGATTTGCTTGAGTCTTTGCCGCAGTCGCGTTTTCAGGTGAGATTTCGCGGTCTTGATGAGGCGCTTGCGGTATCACGTCGCCATCTGCCTGCTCTGCGCGAAAAAATTCATAATATTTAGGGCGTGTTGACATTTCAATTTGAGTGAAAAATTTAGATAAATCGCAAGCCTTTTTAGGCAATAAATGTAGCCAATATGATAATATTGGCAAGCTTGTTAATAAACAGCTATTAACGACAAAAGGCAAGATTTAGCTTATTTTTCACCAAAAGCACAACCAAATCCTATTTTTCAACATTTTTTCTTAAAGCGTGTGAAATGCCAACACGCCCTAAAGCTGTTTTAAAAGCACACAAGCGCTCCATTGAGCGCTTTTTTATGCACACTGCAAATTCTTTCACAAGAAAAGTCATTGGTAAATTTGCAAAAATTGGGTACAATAGGGCAAATTTGGACTGATGAATGATTATGCAAACTTTAAACATTGCCACTCGCCAAAGTCCGCTTGCGCTTTGGCAGGCGGAGCATATTAAGGCGCGTTTGGAGCAATTATACCCCGATTTGCGCGTAAGTCTTGTGCCGATGGTCACGCGCGGCGATAAGATTTTGGATACACCGCTTGCCAAAATTGGCGGCAAGGGGCTGTTTGTCAAAGAGCTTGAAGAGGCGTTGTACGATGGGCGCGCTGACATTGCCGTGCATTCGCTCAAGGATGTGCCGATGGTGCTGCCAGAGGGCTTGACGATAGGGGCTTATTGTCAAAGACATTCGCCAACTGATGCGTTTGTGTCCAATCAATATGCGCACTTGGATGATTTGCCGATGGGCGCTAAGCTTGGCACGTCCAGTCTGCGCCGCCAATGTCAGATAGCACAAGCGCGCCCTGATTTAAACATTGTGTCGCTGCGCGGCAATGTGGGCACGCGCCTAGCAAAGCTTGACGAGGGTGAGTATGACGCGATTATTTTGGCGACCAGCGGTCTTGTGCGTTTGGGGCTGGATGGTCGCATTCGCCATGAGCTTGATGTATCCATCAGTCTGCCTGCGGTGGGTCAAGGCGCGCTTGCCATTGAGTGTCGTGCCGATGATGACAAGGTACTTGCGCTATTGGGCGCGCTCAATCATACGCCAACTCAAATTTGTGTATTGGCAGAGCGCGCGATGAATCGTCATCTGCAAGGTGGCTGTCAGGTGCCGATTGCAGGGTTTGCCACCATTCACAAAGATGTGCTGTGGCTACAGGGGCGAGTTGGAAGTATTGATGGCAAGGTACTTTTAAAAGCTGAGCGCAGCGCCGAAGTCAATCAAATGGCAGCCGAAGAGCTGGGGGTGGCGGTGGCGACAGATTTGTTGCAACAAGGCGCAGACAAAATCTTGCAAGAGATTTATGAGCGGGCATGATTTTTGTTAATACGCGCCCACATCATCAAGCGACAGCTTTGAGCGCTTATCTAAAACAGCCCAAGGCGCACCAAATGCTTGGCGAGCCGCTGCGTGTTGTGGATATGCCACTATTGAAAATCACGCCCATAAGCTTAAGCACATCGTCTTTGCATAAGCTTGGCTGTCTGTCTGACTATCGCGTGCTTGTGGTGGTGTCGGTCAATGCTTGGCAGTATGCCAAAGATTTGGTGGATGTTGCCACATTGACGACATTGAGTCGGCAGTCGCTGACGGTGATTGCGGTGGGTGCTGCAACGGCACACGCGCTCATGGCGTGTGGCGTGCATTGTCAGATGCCAAAGACTGCCAACAATGAGGGCATGCTTGCCATGTCCGCCATCAACAATCTGACGGCAACAGACAAGGTGATGATTTGGCGCGGTGTGGGTGGGCGAACATTGCTCAATGACGTTTTGCAGGCGCGCGGCATGACTGTGGATGGCATTGCGTTTTATGAACGGACAAAGCCTGATGCATTAAATCTACAGCCACTTTGTGCAGACGATGCGGCGCAAACAGACATTGTTGTACTCATCACAAGCCAGCAGGCGTTTGAGCATTGGTGTCAAAGCGCGCAAGACTTGGCAGGTGCTGTGACTTATATTGCGCTTGGCGCAAGATTGACAAGCCTTGTGCAGCACAAGTCCAAAGAGGGTGTGCGTGTGCTGATGATTAACGATTTGGCACCTGACAGCATTTTACAAGCCATTTTAACCATTCAACATCAGCGATGATAAAGTCATGACAAGCAATCAATCCAATCAGCCACCAAAACAGCCTTTGACGGATTTGGACGCAGCAAGCAATGTTACACCAAACACCATTGTGCTGGAGGCGTCGGCGGATACCACCGAGCAAGAGCTGCGCCAAATCAAACGCCAAGCCGAGCAAAATGCCCAAGCGCGCCTCTTGCTCATTCAGCTGCAATGGCTTGTGATTGTGCTGATGATTGGCGCCATGATTTGGCAATCTTATGCCCAAAAACAGCTTGCTGAGCACATTGACAGCCGTTTGCAACAAACCGAAAAATTCACCACGCGCATGAATGATATGGACGATAGGCTGTTTGCGATGACGCCGTCCAAAGAACAAGCGGTGGATACCTTACAAGCCAAAAATGATGCAGAGCTTGTTAATCTGCTCATCAACACCGCGCAAACTTTGTACAACAAAGGCGATTATACGGGTGCTATGCGCTTGCTGCAAAGCGTGTCTTATAAGCTTGACAATAAACAATATCAACTGGCAGCGCCAATCAGTGCAAGCCTAAAGCAAAGCTTGGCAGAAGACATCACAAGCTTACAAACCGCCAAAACAGGCACCGATGCTTGGCAGTTGCACATCAACAAAATACGCGACATTCAAAAATTTTTGGGCAATAAGTTGGATGAAGAAACCGCCCCCACAAAAAAAGATTTGGCGCTGCATGATGCAAACATGATGTTGAGTTTGGCGATGCACGCGGCAATCACGCGTGAGCGCGATGCCAGCATTTTATATCTGCAGCAGGCGCAAAACCGCCTAAATGCTTTTGCCAAAAACGAAAAAGCAAACACCACCAATCCATCCGCCCCCAAAACAGACGGCGCGGATGAAGCGATAAACAGCTTTGATCAGGTGATTTTTGCCATCAATGAGATGCTGGCGGATATGCCCAAAACCCCAACCCTAAAAAGCATTCAATTATTAAACAGCACAACAAGTCATTGATTATTAAAAACAAGACTTAAAAACAAGACTAAGCTTGATGTGGGTTAAGAATTTGTTTCACGTGAAACTGATTTATCCAAAGGCGACGGCAAAGCAATGATGGTGATGTGTGGATGCGCCGTTAGTGCATCAGGGCGTGCAACGACAAGCGCATGATGCACGCCGTCAATCACAGCGCTATTAATCAGCCCAATATCTTCTGGCAAATCATGTTCATAGCAAATATGATGTAGCCATGCTTTTGGCGCTGCCTTAAACCACAAGCGCGCCACAATCTCTTGCCCCAAATAACAACCCTTATCAAAATCCACGCCGCCACGTTGGTGCAGTCGCAACTCTTGGGGTTGAAACAGCTCGCTGGTGGCTTTGGTGATCCAATAATTGCCCGTTTCTATGCTTAATTTTTGCCAATCATCTTGCTGATTTTGATTGACATCACCAAAGCTTGGCACGCCATCAATCACCACAGGATATACCGCCACAGGCTCAGACAGGCTGATTTTGGAGAATGCACCGTATTTTTTGATGTGGGTCTTAAAATCCTCTGCCAAATCGGCACTTAACACCACCAAAAAGCCGTTCTCTGCACGTTTTATCCATAAGCCAAAATGCACACGCCCTTTGAGGTTGCAGATGGCGGTTGGGGTGAACTGTTCGGTGATGTGACTGGTGTTGATGGTGAGCTGACCTTGCAAAAATTGCGTACTGTCTGCCAAATTGTCGGTGGACTTGGCATTGCCTGTCAAAAAAAACTGCACAAAATCTGGGTTGGTTGTCATGATAATCTCTTTTATGGTTGAATGATGAATGAATTAAGTGGCAAGATGGGCTGTCTTTGATGTGGCGGCGTTTGATTAAAATGACAGCTTAAGATGTGTCGCCATTGGCTATATTTTGGGGGTGTGATTAAAAAATTACAAGTTTTTGTTAAAATCGCTTATAATAGTAGGTTAATTGACATCATAGGAATTGCCATGACTTATCCTGCTTGCCCCAAATGTAACGAAAATTACACCTATGCCGATGGCGATTTGCTCATCTGCCCCATGTGTAGCCACGAATGGAAAGAGGGCGAAACAAGCGATGAGTTGCCTGTCATCAAAGACGCTGTTGGTAATGTACTCGCCGATGGCGACAGCGTAACCGTGATTAAAGATTTGAAAGTCAAAGGTTCATCCACGCCCATCAAGGTCGGCACTAAGGTCAAATCTATTCGCCTGATTTATGACGCTCCCGATGACCATGATATTGATTGCAAAATTGATGGCTTTGGTGCGATGAAACTGAAATCCAGCGTGGTTAAAAAGGCTTAGACTTGCTATGCAATGTTTGGTTTTATACTCACATTACTCCGAAGGTACTTTCCCCACCTTCAAAGCAGGAACAAAACTTGGTGAACTACTACCCTGTCAAAAATATCAAGGTTGGTATAGCACCACTTATAACAATGTAGAATTTTTTGTCTATGCTGGTTTTGTTGACGAAAATAATACCTTAATAGTGGATTACAACCCCACCGAACTAGAAGTTCATCATGGTGACATGGTAGAAGTTTTGGGCTTGTATCAAGGTTGGATTTGGGTAAAAATTACTAGCAAGCACAACAATCAAGGCTCATCTGTTGGGCAAATAGGTTGGCTCCCCAATGAAATTGTTCAAAGCTGTTACACCATCAAAGATTTTAACAACAACCAATGATAAAAAAGGAAAGCCATGCAATATACAGCAATCGCCAAAGATGGTGGTTTATTTATCCCCAATATCAGTCAATTTGCCCCCAATGAATTATTAACATTGGATATTCAACGCATTGAGCGACTGACTATTGACGACGATAATGAAGATTATTTAGATGATGTGATTGGTATTTTAAAAGGTGTTGATGGTGTAGCTTTTCAAAATGCCTTGCGTGAAGAGTAATTATGTGGCTGATTGATAGCGATTATTTCATCATCTACCCATAACATTAATAAACCCAATAGACCAACCCTTTCATTAGTAGAGATAACCATGATCCAAACCATTAACGAACAACTATTTGAAAAAGCCCGTCGCCATATTGCTGGCGGTGTCAACTCCCCTGTGCGTGCCTTTGCTGGCGTGGGCGGCACGCCTGTTTTTGTTAGCCGTGCTAAGGGGGCGTATATTTACGATACCGAAGGGCGTGAATACATTGATTATGTGGGGTCGTGGGGGCCGATGATTTTGGGGCATGCTCACCCAAG
>JBGXSA010000044.1:0-10372 GCA_041811915.1 Moraxella sp.
GCTGCTGTTCTAGCAGTAACTTTAAGCAATAAAAAATTCAAGCAGCTTTTTTTGTTTATTTTCTTTGCTTAGATTTTGTTAATTTGGATAAGTTGGCTTCATATTTTTAGTATAACATGAATGCTAATCTACTTCAGCCCCTAAAATTAAACGTGATGGTAGTCATATTACTGAAAATACAACCTTAATGACTTATATTAGACATGCTATTCATCACCCTGAAAATACATTAAATCCAAATTTTACGGAAGCGGAATTAAAACAATCTATTCAAGAAATGTTAAGTATTCTACAACATACTGATTTTTTAGCATTATAAATTTAGATAGAGCCACCCACACCCGAACTCCCCGAAGTAGAAACCACCCTGCGCGGTATTGCGCCCCATATTCAAAACCAAACCATTGCCCATACCACCGTGCGCCAACCCAAATTGCGTTGGGCGGTGCACCGTTTTAAAACGACACTTAATTATGTCGTTTTATTTAGCACATTAATAAGTTTTAGCCAAGAGAAAATAAGCCAAATCCACACAAAGCCCTACTTTTTCCCCGCCAACACCCCACTGACAATCACAAGAGCAATGCCCATCATGGCAAGTGCGTTGATGGGCTCTGCCAGATAAACAACGCCATACAAGGTGGATATGACAACCACAAGATAGCTCAATGAGGCGACCATAAATTTTTTGCCCACCTTGTAAGCGTGTGTCATCGCCAGCTGACCTACCATCGCAAGCACACCAATACCAAGCAGCATGGGCAACACATCGCGCGTCAGCGGCGTCCAGCCCACCCAAGCGCTTACAAGCCCAGAGCCAATGAGCGCAATCAGCGAAAAATAAAACACAATCCGCCAAGACGGCTCACCAAGCAAAGACAACTCGCGCACCTGCAAATACGCATAACCTGCCGTCACCCCACTTGCCAAACCAATCATACTTGGCAACACGCCATTATTTAATATACTCGGCTGCAAAATCAGACCAATACCAAAGAGTCCCAATATGAGCGCAAGCCAAGTGAGCGCGCTTGGGCGCTCTTTTAAAATCACAACAGACAGTATCGCCAAAAAAATCGCAGAGGTATAACTAAACGTCACCGCCGTTGCCAACGGCAAATGCACAATACCATAAAAAAACATGAGCAAGGACATCGTACCTGCCGCACTGCGCCAAAAATGCGCGCCAAAATACGCCGTCTTTAGGCTTTTGTGGGTCACAACAATATGCGCGCCCAGCACCACTGTTGCCACAAGCACCCGCCAAAACACAAGCTCATAAGCATGAAAGCCAAATCTTAATTCCGCCTTTTTGACCAAAATACCCATCACAGCAAAACAAATGGCGCCCAGCACCATCCACAAGGAACCCAAAAATGTGCCTTGATGAGCGGTGGCTCGTGGCGCTTGTTTGGCGGATTTATGACTGCTCATGATTGTATTAATCACCAAAAATGCGTTATTATAACAAATTTTGCTTATAAGGGGACAATTATGACCATCGATATCGCTTTGCAATATGATACATGGCAACAGTTATCATGCAGCACGCCCCATCGTTTTATTGTCATCGGCAATCCAATTGCGCACAGCAAATCGCCCACACTGCACCAAATATTCGCCAAATCCATTCACATGGACATTCATTATCATCGTCAATTTTGTCCAAACAATCCAGACAGCTTTGTGGCGGTGGTCGCAAGCTTTTTTGCAGGTGGCGGCACAGGCGCCAATGTTACTGTGCCTTTTAAAGAAATGGCATTTGAGCTGTGCGCACAGGTTGGGCGGTTGTCCGATTTTGCGCAAGCGGCAGGCGCTGTCAATACACTCGCCCTTCACCAAGGCAAACTGTATGGCGACAATACCGATGGTCGTGGACTTGTCAATGATTTAAAAGCACAAGGCGTTGATTTGTCTAATAAAAAAATACTGATGGTGGGCGCAGGTGGCGCAGCTCGCGGTGCCATCTTGCCTTTATTGGATGCTGGCATTCAAAGCCTGCACATCGCCAACCGCACACCTGCCAAAGCTTTGGCGCTCATTGACAGCGCAGCGCAGTGGCGCGATGTAACACAGTGCACACATTCAGATTTGCCAAGCACACAAGGGCATTTTGATGTCATCATCAACGCCACCTCCACAAGTCTTGGCAATGATGCGCTTGATTTTAATGACACGCTGAGCGCTGATTTTGCTTATGACATGATGTATGGCAAGCCTTCCGACTTTTTGGATTTTTTTGCAAAAAAAGGTGCCAAAACCTTTGACGGTCTTGGCATGCTCGTACAGCAAGGCGCGTTGTCATTTGAGCTTTGGACACAATGTCGTTTGGATTTGACGGGTATTGATTTTAAGCGCTTACTTACTAAAACGGCGCACCAGTCAATGCAATAAATACCGCACCAATCAGCCCAATAGACAGCGATAAGACAAATGGGTGACACGCGCCCATTTTGGCATCAAATCACGCGACTAAATCACACGACTAAAGCGATTTTGATGTTTTTTGTTCAAATACTCATCAAACACCATCGCCACATTGCGTCCCAAAAGTCGTCCTTTGGGCAACACACGAATGCCTTTGGCGTCAATGTCCACCAGTTTATCCGCTTTCATATCCTGCAACTGCCCAATTTCATGAATAAAATAGGTCACCGCATCAATACCAAACCGCATATTCACATCTTTAAAATCCACATAATCATGGCACAACAGATTCATAATCACATAACGGCGTAATTCATCGGTAAGCTTGACATGAATGTGCTTCACCGCAGGCAACCTATTTTCATTGATTTTTTGTTGATATAATGACAAATCGGTGTCATTTTGCAAAAAATGCTGACCAATTTGACTGATGGACGACACACCAAAACCCAACAAATCACAATCGCCATGCGTGGTATAACCCTGAAAATTGCGGTGCAACTTACCCTCACGCTGCGCAATGGCAAGCTCATCAT
The DNA here is from genome assembly GCA_041811915.1 of Moraxella sp. Lineage (GTDB taxonomy): Bacteria > Pseudomonadota > Gammaproteobacteria > Pseudomonadales > Moraxellaceae > Moraxella. Next base: position 2,964 of record JBGXSA010000044.1, read on the forward strand.
CAGGACGAGCAAAATGGTCAATGCCAATGTATTGATAGCCTGCATCCGACAGGGCGGAAATGGTATCGCCAAGCATGGTAAGCTTATCGGCAGGACTTGGCAAATGCTCCTCTTTGATTTGCTTTTGCGGTGTAAATCGCTCTGGCAAATGGGCATAATTAAACACCGACAAACGGTCAGGATTGATGTCAATAATCTTGGCGACCGTGTGTTTTAGACTCATGGGTGTTTGGTGCGGCAAGCCATAAATCAAATCAATGTTGATAGAGCGATAGCCCAATCGGCGTGCCTCAGTCATGACATTGCGAATCAGCTCCTCAGACTGAATGCGATTCACCGCAATTTGTACTTGTTCCTCCAAGTCCTGCACACCAAAGCTGACACGGTTAAATCCAGCCTTTCTTAGCACCTCAAGCGTGGTTGGACGCAGTTCGCGTGGGTCAATTTCAATGCCAAAATCTGCCGTTTCTTTGTCGCTAAATGTAAACTGTTCATGCAAAAAATCCCACAATTGCACAAGCTCGTCATCGCTCAAAAAAGTGGGCGTACCACCACCAAAATGCACCTGCTCCACAATCGGATTGCCTTTTAATAGTGAACGCTTGTGTTTGATTTCACGAAATAAATAATCCAAATAATCGCCAGAATTGCTGTTTTTTTTGGTGATGATTTTGTTGCACGCACAGTAATAGCACAGCGTACGACAAAATGGAATATGAAAATATAGCGACAATGGCACACGTTCGTTACGATTTTTTAAAATCGCTTCTTCGGCACCTGTCTCAATCGGAACAAATTCAAGGGCAGTCGGGTAAGAGGTGTAGCGTGGACCTGAGCGGTTGTATTTTTTGATTAATTCTTCATCAAATAGACGCATCTGGGCATCAAAACCACGATTGGCATTGGCATAGGGGTTTTGCAAAATTTCGGTTGGACGCTGAGTAAAAGGCTCATCCAAAGACTCGCTGTGGCAAAATGCATTAAAATGGCTCATAATATTCTCTGTATTGGCTTTACAAATGACGTTTGTCAAACACAATTTGGCACATATAATTGGCGCAATTGGCAAAAATCACACCTTTTGGCAGGTCTGTCACGCTTGGATTGCTGGGCAGACCTTTGGCATCGGTTTGCTTGGGGTGGCTTGTGTTATTGAGCATTTTGTCAAACAATTCGGCTGGATTGTCCAGCAAATAATCACTCAACACATAAGCTTTTTTGGCATAATTTAAGCTTGTCTGTTTGTCAGACTGGCTGTCTTTGGCGTGGGCATAATACCATGCTATCTCAAAAATATCTTTGGAATCAATCACATACAAAGGCGGCTCAAACTGCGCATGATAACGATAGCGCGCGGCGTGATTGGCATAAAAATCAAGCGCATCATCTTGGGTGGCGGTTGCGCCAAGCGTGTTTGCCATCAGTTTTTCAAATGATTTGTCCGCCGCCACATTCCAAGAGCCCTCTGCGCGCGCAAAGCTTTTGACGTCATAGCTTGGCGCAATGTAATTGGTTGGCACGCTTTTGCCGTCATCTTTTACAATCGTTGGGTTTGGATTTGGACGAAAAAACAACCAAACCACCGCCACAAGCAAAAGCAACACAAAAATCATCCCATAAAACAACCGTGATGAGCCAGTGCGCGCGCCATCAGGGGGAGTTGTGTGATTTGTGGGCTGATTTGACGTCTGACTCATGCCTTGCTACCAATGCCTAAATTTAAAATGCTTAAATTCAAAATACCTAGTATTTAAATGCCTAGTATTTAAATGCCTAGAATTTAAAATGCCAAAAATTAAAAATATCTGTCATCAAAAGCGTTATTTTAACACAGATTTTAGGTGCAAGATACGAAAACAAGCACGCGCTTGACACATTATCAAAACTTATTTTTTTGTATAATATATTTAGCTATGAAAAATTGTTATTATTTAAACATTTTTTTACTTTTTTGGCGCAAAATGCGGTATAGTTAAAGCCGTATTTTTGTCAAATTTATACCATTATTGATACCACAAGGAGTTTTTATGCTAAGTTACAAAGCACCCAAACGCGACATTAAGTTTTTGATGAATGAAGTTTTTGATTTTCCTGCGCACTACAAAACGCTGGCAAGCGGTCAGGCAGCAGATTCAGAAACTGTGGATATGATTATTGATGGCATTGCCGATTTTGCCGAAAACGTCATCTCGCCCATTTATCAGCCAGCAGATGCAGAAGGCTGTCATTTTGATAATGGCAAAGTCACCACGCCAAAAGGCTTCAAAGAAGCGTACGCTCAGTTTGTTGAGGGCGGTTGGCACGGCATTTGTTATCCTGAAGAGTACGGCGGCATGAACCTGCCTTCGTCTTTGAATCTCATCAAATCAGAGATGATTGCAACCGCCAACTGGCCTTGGTCCATGTACCCAGGCTTGACCTTGGGCGCGGTAAACACGCTCATGCAATACGGCTCCAAAGAGCAAAAAGACACCTATCTGCCAAAGCTTGTCACGGGTGAATGGTCTGGCACCATGTGCTTGACCGAAGCGGGCTGTGGCACGGATTTGGGTCAAATGAAAACGCGCGCCGAACCAAACGCAGACGGCACTTACAAAATCACAGGCACCAAAATCTTCATCTCCGCAGGTGAGCATGATTTGGTGGACAACATCGTGCACATCGTGCTTGCGCGCCTACCTGACGCGCCTGCTGGTACCAAAGGCATTTCTTTGTTTATCGTACCAAAAGTGCTGCCAAATGAAGCTGGCGAGATGGGCGAGCCAAACGCGGTATCTTGCGGCTCTATTGAGCACAAAATGGGCATCAGCTCATCTGCAACGTGTGTCATCAATTTTGATGGCGCGACAGGCTTTTTGATTGGCGAGGCGAACAAAGGTCTAAAAGCCATGTTCACCTATATGAACACCGCGCGTATCGGCACAGGCGTTCAAGGCTTGGCGCACACCGAATTGTCTTTCCAAAACGCCCTGCCCTACGCCAAAGAACGCCGCTCTATGCGTGCATTGTCAGGCGTCAAAGAGCCCAACAAACCTGCCGACGCCATCATTCATCATGCAGACGTGCGCCGTATGTTGCTTACCCAAAAAGCCTTTGCTGAGGGCGGTCGTTCCATGATTTATCACGTTGCGCGCTATGCTGACAAGCTGCTTGAAGCAACCGTCAAGGGTGACGAAGCAGAGATTGAAAAATGGGAAGACAAAATGAGCTTTTATACGCCCATTTTAAAAGGCTTTTTGACTGAATGTGGTATCGAGGCTGCCAAGCACGGACAACAAATCTACGGCGGTCACGGCTACATCAAAGAATGGGGTATGGAGCTGATTGCTCGTGACGCGCGCATTTCAACTTTGTATGAAGGCACCACAGGCGTACAAGCACTGGATTTGTTGGGTCGCAAAGTCTTGTTGCAAGGCGGCGGCAAAGTGGTGCGCGACTACACCGCAGGCATCATGAAATGGTGTGGCGAGTACGCACTTGACAAAGACATGCGTAAATTTGTTTGGGTATTGACCAAGCTGTGCGCCGAATACAACGCGCTTACCTTGCGCCTTGCTGTGGCTGCCAAGCGCAAAGACCGTGAAATCATCAGCGCCGCCAGCGACGACTATCTCATGTATTCAGGCTATTTGATGATGGCTTACCATTGGGCAAGAATGGCGGCAGTTGCGTTTGACAAGATGAAAAACGGTGGCGAACAGCCTTATGAGTTTTATCTTGCCAAAACCCAAACCGCAGAGTTTTATTTTGAAAAAATTCTGCCACGCACCCAAGGTCTTGCAGAATCCATGATGGCACCCTCTGAAAGCATGACCGACATGGACATTGAGCATTTTGGCTTTTATGAATAATAAATGCTGTATTTACACCCAATGTTCTGATGTTAAAATCGCTAAGCTGTGCTTGGCGATTTTTTATGGATGATGTTATTGACAATGTTTGGTTGCAAGATCTGCATTCACAAAGCTGTACAACCATCAAACCGCTCAAAATTTATTAACAAAATAGTAAATCTGCCAATCGTCAATTTGTACTATTTTTCATAAACCTTTGCCCGCTCCCACAGCTCATCCATCTCTGCTAGACTTGCCGTCTCTGGGCTTTTGCCGACTTTGGCAAGTTCATCTTCTATAAAAGCAAAGCGCGATTTGAATTTGTGCACCGTGCCAAGTGTCGCCGTTTCGCTGTCAATGCCAAGCTTGCGAGCGACATTGACCAAGGCAAAAAAGCAATCGCCCAGCTCATTCATCAATGCTTGTTTTTGCGCATCGCTGGGCTTTGTGTCGTCGGTAGGCAAAATCTGCCGAAGCTCATCCACCTCCTCTTCCAGCTTTGCAAAAGCAGCACTTGCCACATCCCAATCAAAACCCACCTTGTTGGCTTGTTTTTGTAAATTTTGAGCCATCATCAAGGCACTGCCCGCCTTGACATCACCCAGACGGCGTTTGGGCTTGCCTTGATTTTCTTGCTGTTTGATTTCATCCCAACGGGCTTTGACCGCCTCATCGCTGGTCAAATTTTCTTTGTCAAACACGTGCGGATGGCGGCGAATGAGCTTTTCCATCAACGCATAAATCACATCACCCACATCAAATGCCCCTTGTTCGGCATACAAATGAGCGTGAAAAACCACCTGCAACAGCACATCGCCAAGCTCGCCTTTGATGTCGTCCATCATGCCTGCATTGATGGCATCAACAAGCTCGTAGGTTTCTTCTAGGGCATAAGGAATAAGGCTTTGGTTGGTCTGCTTGGCGTCCCACGGACAGTCGGCTCTAAGACGTGCCATAAGTGTCAATAAATCGGCGAAGTTTTTGCTTGGGGTCATGATGATTCCTTGTTGTTTTTTTATATCATAACACAATCCACACACGCTTAACATCCATCGCGGCGTCATCCAAAAGGGTCGCACCCAGCATTTGCACACAGCCTTGCTGTCATCATGATGAAATGGCTGTCCATTCAAAACAAAGAACCTCAAACGTCCAAGCCCCAAATCGTTTTTATCAGCCATGTTGCGTCAATTTGTTTTATGCCTCTTAATCGCGACAAATTTACACAAATTCATACAATCTTAATTATTTTTCTAGCCAAATGATGGTACAATAATTTCATTTCAAATTTATCTTAGGATGTGATAATGAACAAAGCTTTAAGTCAATATCAAGGCAGCATTGCCAATGACCGTATGGACGCCATTCAAGCCATCATTCGCCAAGACGACACGCACCCGCTCAACGCCTATCCCACCGTTTTTGAGCAGGTGATGGCGTGGGGCGATATGGACATTTTTGAACATCTAAACAACGTGCGTTATTATGAATACGCCCAATCGGCGCGTATAGACCATCTAAGTCGCACAGGGATTTTTAATAAAAACAACTACACGGTGATTGTATCCACCTCGTGCCAATATCATCATTCGGTTTTGTTTCCTGACACCTTGTGGATTGGCGTTCGCCTAAAGAGCATGGGTAATACAAGTCTTGTGCATGAATACTGCTACTACAGCACCGCCCAACAAAAAGTCGTGGCACTCGGTGAATCGGTGGTGGTACACATGAATGCTGATGGACAAAAACAAGCCTTTGATGAACATGAACGTGCCGTGCTTGAAAAATTCATGTAAGCGTTTGGCTGCTGATTTTTGTTCTTGCCGATTGGATTTGTTTGTATTTCACCAATTTAACAAGCACTACTTATAAATAAGCCTCAGATTATAAACAAATACCAAACCGCCCATCATATCAAATTACCAAACAAATACCGCCAAACCTAAGCTTGGCGGTATTTGTATTTATATCACAGCTTGCAAGCTGGTGAGCTGTTAGGCTTTGATTTTGTCGCCCACAAGCCCTTTGACCGTGCTTAGAATATCGGCAGGCAGCACGACAGTTTTGGCGTTGTTGGACTGTGCCATATCATTCATCGCCTTGATGTATTGCTCGCCAAGCAGATAGATGACAGGCGTTTCGTTGTCGTCCATTGCTGATGAAATCAAGCGAATGGACTCCTCAGAGCCACGAGCCAGCACCACTTGAGCCTCCGCATCACGGCGAGATGCCTCAAGGCGACCATCCGCCTCCAAAATCGCCGCTTGTTTTTGACCGTCTGCACGTGTAACCATCGCACGGCGTTGGCGTTCGGCAGCAGCCTGCTCTTCCATCGCCATTTGCATGGTGGAAGATGGCTTAATGTCTTGAATTTCTACGGTTTTTAGGGTAATGCCCCAATCCGAGATGTCATCGCTGATGGCGTGCTTAAGCTGTGCTTTGATTTGGTCACGGCTAGACAATGCCGCATCCAAATCCATCTCACCGACAATAGAACGCAAAGACGTCTGCACCAAATTGCGAATGCCGTGCTCATAATCTTCAATGCCATACACCGCATCTTCAGGGTGCACGATATTGATATAAGCCACCGCATTGGCGATAATCACCACGTTGTCACGGGTAATCACCTCTTGACTTGGAATGTCAAGCACGATGTCTTTGGTCGTCACCTTATAAGCCACCGCATCAATAAACGGAATGATAAAGCTTAAGCCCGGCTCAAGGGTAACGTGATATTTACCCAGCCGCTGCACAATCCACTTCTCCCCTTGCGGAACAATCCGCACGCCCTTAAAAATGGCAAACACAATAAAGGCAACCAGTACCAACGCAATAGGCATATATTCTCCCCAATCACTCACTTAAAATAACTTTATTTATTTTTTGGCAACAAGCAACTCATTGCCAAGCACATCCACAATCACCACGCGATCGCCCACTTGCAATGTCGCCCCATCTTGACTGCGGCACGCCCACTCACTGGCACCTGCTTTGGGTGTATTAAAGCGAACAAGTCCTGCACCGCCCTCAAAGGGTGGCTTGATAATAAGCCCTGTTTCACCAATAATCACCGCCGCCCCAAGCCCAGCTTTGGTGCGGTCTTTGGACAAAGGCTTGATGAATTTAAACCAAGCCGCACAAAACAGCACCGACACAATAAGCCAAACAATCACCGCCGCCAAAAAACTCATCGGCACAATAAAAGTCAGCAGTGCCACAACCAGTGCTGCCGCCCCAAACCACAACAAGGCAAAAGTTGGCACAAACATCTCGCCAATCATCAACACAACACCAAAAACAAGCCAATGCCACGGTTGTATGGTCATAATACTCCTTGTGCTTAAACCCAAAAATAATGTGATTTGATTGTATAAAATTATACGATTAAAATCAAGAAAAAATACAGCAAGCTAATTGATTTTGCTGTGTTTTTTTAGGGCGTGTTGACATTTCAATTTGAGTGAAAAATTTAGATAAATCGCAAGCCTTTTTAGGCAATAAATGCAGTCAATATGATAATATTGACAAATTTATTAACGACAAAAGGCAAGATTTAGCTTATTTTTCACCAAA
>JBGXSA010000045.1:0-116401 GCA_041811915.1 Moraxella sp.
CTAAGTTTAATGGCGTAACTGCCAATTTTGAGCTTCACTTAAAAGAATGTGAATGGCGTTGGAATAAAGATATTGATGAGTTACAACGCCATTTGTGGAGTTTGATTAAGTGATTTTTTTTATTTTGCTAGTCTAGAGCCTGAATAATTATTCATCTCTCATCATCAGTCGTGCTTTAATATTCGCCTTTGATTTTGGCTTTTTGGGATTGAGCGTCTCACCCGCTAAAACTTTTTCATAACATGCCTGATAAGATTTTGCCATAGCAATATGGCTAAAATATTGCTTGGCATGCTCATGACAAGCTCGACGATCAAATTTATCTATCTGTTTTACGCTCTCAATCAAAACCGAATAACTATCCGATAGCACACCAAGATTTTCTTGGCTGATAATATCTGGCAAAGAGCCAAATGGAGTAGCAAACACAGGGCAGCCCAAATATAAGCTTTCTGTTACCGCAAGCCCGAACGGTTCGTGCCATAACACAGGAAAAATAAGCCCCTTGGAATTGGCGATCAGCTCATTCTTTTTATCACCGCCAACCATCCCATGAAATCTCAAACTGGGTGATAAATAGCAATAAGGATTACGACGAATATTTATCCGATGACCGCCCAATACATGCAGCGGCATATTGGCTGCTTTGGCAATTCTTACAGTGCCTTGTAAATTTTTGATACGCCATGATGCTTTTGCCAAAAAATGAACATAATTTTTGGGCTTTTCTAAGTTCGGTTCGCCGTAACTTTTCCAATAAAGCCCATTATGCACATAGCAAACTGCGTTATTATTTTCAGCATGTTTACTGGATAAATAGATGGTATTAATCGGAAATTCCTTTTCAATTTCGCAATTACTATGCTCGGTACAAACAAATGGCTTATTTAGCTCACCCTCATAAGGCCAGTGAAAATGCACAATATCCGGCCAATGACCAATTTGTTCATCAAACGATTTATTCTCATCATAAATTTGAACATCAGGGTGATTATTGGCATTCGCCTTTAATAAATAACGTACTTGATGCCCCATTTCTTCTTGAGCAAGACCCAACGCCCATAAAACACGCTCAGTTCCACCATATTTTGGTGGTGGCAGCGGCATACGAGTCAATAAAACATGTAAAATTTTCATAAAAATCCATATTTCAAAAAAATGCTTACAAATAATAACATGATTTAAGGAAAAAATCATTATTCCTTACAGGCTATTCTTGAGGATTAAAAATAAGCCAATCTGCACCCTCTGTTTTTATCCTTTTGGTAATATCATAAATAGCCAGCCATTTTTGCTGCTGAATTTTATATTTCTTTATCATCAACAACCCAATTTTACCAAAATAAAAATACTTTTTGCTATTATTTTTTGATTTTTGATAGTGTTCTGATACCAAGTCATGAAATTTTTGTTTATCAAAATGAAGATATGCAAACAAAAAATTAGAACGATACATCCGATAAAAATAATCATAATTTTTACCCGATTCACTGCTGCCACCTTTGTGATAAACTGATAACTCATTAATTTTAACCAAAGGCAAGCCAATCTGATGTATGCGCAAACAAATATCCTGATCTTCACAATACATAAAAAAATCAGGATTAAAGCCACCGATTTTTTGATAAACTGATGACCTAATCGCCAAAAACGCCCCCAAAAACCAAGCCGTACCCTTAATATCAAACACTTCATTAAACTCAAAACGATCAAATTCTGAGCCATCAATGCCTTTATCATCCAAAATCTGGCACGTCACCACACCATAATCAGGCAACCGCTCAAGATGATTCAACAAGGTTTTCAAAAAATCTGGGTTGTGAATGCGGATATCAGGGTTGGTGATCAATAAATGTTCACCTTTGGCAACTATTGCTCCCAAATTCATCGCCCGACCAAAGCCAACATTCTGCGATGATTGGATAATCGTATATGATAGCGATTGCTGAAATTGAGCCATCATGGACTGAAGTTTGTCATTTTGACTGTTATTAACAATAATGACCTGCCATTGAGCAGCAGGCAACGTCTGCAAAAGCAGATCATTCATCAGCTTGCAAATATAGCTTTCGGTGTTGTAATTAACGATAATCAGGGATAACTTCATAAAAAGATGGCATTCTAAAATAATTTATATTATGATATCATAATTTTATTTTTGTTACTATTAAGTTATTTTTTTGTTTAGCAAACCACCTTCTTTACTTATAGTACAGCCTAAACACATCCACCCAACCTCTTCAGATTTTAACACCCTCAAACAAGAGTGCTTTTATGATAAATAAACTGACCTTTGGACTTTTTAGCAAACAAGACACCCAAAGCTTTATGCGACTTATGACTTATATCAAGCCATATAAGCTGCGGATTATTTTTGCTCTGATGGCAATTGTCGGCGTGGCTTTATCTGAAAGTTATCTGGCAGCTTTTATTGCACCGCTTGTAAACCAAGGCTTTAGCGTTCCTGATAATATTGCACCAACCCAACAAAATACAGGGTTTATTGCCAGCCTCACCCATCTTAAAGACCGCTTTAACCATATGATTTGGGGTACAGAAAACAAAATATGGATTGTGCCTGTATTTTTTATGAGCTTGGTTATTTTTAGAGGCATTTGTCGTTTTGTGAGTCAATATTTGATGAATTGGGTTGCTTTGATGGCAATTAGCCATTTAAGACAAGATATGTTTGATAAGATGTTAGCCCTACCTTCTGATTATTATCAAAAAACACCCTCTGGTCATGTATTGATGAACATTGTGCAAATGGCTGATAATTCAATGAATAATGCCAGCAATGTTTTTATTACACTGACACGCGACACACTGATTGTCATCGGTTTGGTATGTGTTTTATTTTATTTAAACTGGCAATTGACATTAATTGTCTTAATTATGTTTCCGATTTTATCTTGGCTGTCTCGTTATTATCGCGATAGATTAAAAGACATCATCAACAGCGCCCAGTTATCCATCGGCTCACTTAATACGACCGTCAATGAAATCCATCAAGGCCATCGCATGGTCAAACTATTTGGCGGGCAAAATCAAGCCGCCAAACGCTTTGCTGACGTAAACAACACCATCGTCCGCTTGGGCAAAAAAATCACCCAAGCCAATGCCACACGCTCCCCTGTCAGCGAAGTAATCGGATCAGCGGCTTTGGCGGTGGTGATCTTTATCGCGCTTTGGCAAAGCCAAAAGGGACTGACCACCATTGGTGAATTTATGGCATTTATTGTGGCGATGATGCAGATGTTTGGACCCATCAAAAACCTTGCCAACATCTCCATCCCCATGCAGACCATGTTTTTGGCGGCTGATTCTGTATGCCAATTTATGGATGAGGAAAATGAAAAAAATACTGGTACGATTTGCTTAAATCATGTTGCAGGTAGTTTGAAGTTTTGTAATATTGATGTACAATATGCTACAGATTCCAAAAAGGCATTGGATAATTTTAATCTCACCATTCAATCAGGTGAAAAAGTCGCTTTGGTTGGGCGTTCAGGGTCAGGCAAGACTACAGTGGTCAATCTATTGCCCCGATTTGTCATTCCAAGCAATGGGCAAATCCTACTGGATGGTGTGGATATTTATGACATTGAGCTTGCTAATTTGCGTCAGCAGTTTGCTTTGGTGTCGCAAGATGTGTTTTTGTTTGATGACACCTTGTTTGAGAATGTGCGTTATTCTCGCCCAAATGCCACTGAAGCCGATGTGATGGCAGCACTGGCAGCAGCGAATTTAACGGATTTGGTGAGCAAACACCCACTTGGATTACATCAGCCCATCGGTGCCAATGGCAGTCAGCTGTCTGGTGGTCAGCGTCAGCGCGTATCCATCGCCCGTGCCATCTTAAAGGACGCACCAATCTTACTACTAGACGAAGCCACCAGTGCACTGGATAATGAGTCAGAACGCCTTGTGCAGCAAGCACTTGAGCGGCTGATGCAGGGTCGCACTAGCATCATTGTCGCCCATCGTCTCACTACCATTGAGCAAGCCGACCGCATCATCGTCATGGATGAGGGTAAAATCATTGAGGAAGGCAGCCATCAGGCGTTGATGGCAAAGGGTGGGTATTATGCTAGATTGAGAAATGTGAGCGACGTCCAACACTAGTTTTTAAACGTATTTAACAATTATAGGCAGCTGCATCAATGCATACCGATGAATTATCAAGACTAAAAAAACAACTAGACAAGCTAAAGTCTGAGAATGCTCATTTAAAGAACAGCATTGCAAAAATCAATGCACAGCATCATGCACTTACATTAGAACATCAGTCGCAGTCTAAGAAGCACGAAAAATATAAAAAACTGGTTACTGTGCAATTAATTAAGCCATTAATCAAATTTGAACAGTTGCTACATGCATTGAATGCTTATCGCAAAGGGTTTCGGTATCTAAGAAAAGAAAAAGGTAGCTTTGGTAAGGCATATCAGTTTGTTAGAAGATATTATAAATCAAATGGGTTTAAAGCAACAAAACAGCTATTAAAACAAGCCTCTCATGGTCAAAACTTTTTACAAACGCCTCTGTTGCCACTATGTCGGGATTTGGAGCTAACAGATGGCTTTGTCATTTTAACAACAAAACATACGCACTACATTGCCAAATTAATAGCTCAATGTCTAGATAAAATCAATGTCTCCAATCAAATTATTTTTGAAATGCCAACGCATGGGTATTCCAATGATTGGCATATTGTTATCTGTCCTCAAATTTTTGCAACACTGCCTGATCATTATATTGCTTTTCAGATGGAGCAAAGCGTATCAAGCCGATGGTTTAATGAGGAATATTTTTCTCGCCTACAAAATGCACGTTGCATTTTTGACTACTCGCTGAGCAATATTGAATTTCTGCACAACAATAATATTCCCTTCGGAAAATTATTCTACATGCCTGTAGGTCTGTTAAAAAACACCAACCCAACAGATATTTCAAACACAGAATATGAATATGATGTCGCTTTTTATGGTGATCCAAACTGTGAAAGGAGGCAGAAGTTCCTGAAAAAACTTCAGGAAAATTTCAATGTCAAAGTCATCTCTGAAGTTTTTGGTGATGAACTACATCAGTTACTTAAAAAAGCCAAAGTAATTGTTAACATCCATTACTACGAAGGTGCTCTACTTGAAACCACACGAATTTATGAGTGCCTATCTCTTAACAAGATAGTTGTGTCCGAGTCAGCCACCGACCAAGATGAGCATAGCTCTCTTGAATCTTTGGTTGATTTTGTCGATATTGATGATGTTAATGCCATGATTGAGCGAATCCGATTTTGGTTAAATACCTCATCGGCATTCCAAGATAAACTCATAGAAATTCAACAAGCTCAACAACAAACCGATGCTTTTGAATTTTATTTTTATAGATTTTTGCTATCTCAAGACTTAATCAAGTTTGATAAATTTTATGACCTTTGTGCGGATTATATACAGCCCAAAGGGGAGTTTTGGTGTTTGAGCCTTCCCGAATCCACTTTACGCCGTAGAGATTTCCAAAAAGATAACAAATTTGATATTTGGTTATTTACTGGTCTTCGACATCATATTGGCTGGATTGGTTGTGGCTTAAGTTATAAATTTATGATGAGACGTGCTGAAGATTTAAAATTAACTCAAGTTACAATATGTGAAGATGACGTCCTATTTTATAATGATTTTGAAAATCGTTATAATGAAATTATGCACGCACTAACAAGCACAAACCATGAATGGGATGCATTTTCAGGACTGATTGCCGACCTTTCCAATGATACCGACATTGCCAAATCCGATGTAAGTGCGCCAAACGAACATCTTTATGCAACCAATCGTTTGGTAAGCATGGTATTCAATGTTTATAACCAATCTAGCTATTCCAAGATTTATCAATGGGATTATCTTGATCGTACCGACAGCAATACCATCGACCGCTACATTGAAAGTCATGGCGGCATTAAAGGCTTGGTTGTATCTCCATATCTGGTGGGGCACAAAGAGGATTTAGATTCTACTTTATGGGGGGTCAACAATTCCGTTTACAAAGAAATGATTGAAAAGAGCCAAAATATATTAAATCACAAAATCTCATTACTTGAACGCAAGGAAACCTCATGAACATCCTAATTACAGGCGGTGCAGGCTTTATCGGTTCAGCTGTTGTTCGCTATATTTTGCAAACGACCGAGCATCATGTATTAAATGTGGACAAATTGACCTATGCAGGCAATTTAGAATCCTTATTATCTGTGTCTGACAATCCACGCTATCAATTTAGCCAAACAGATATTTGTAATCGAGTAGAAATTGAGCGATTGTTTAATGAATTTGCTCCAGATATCATTATGCACTTAGCAGCAGAAAGTCATGTGGACCGTTCGATTACTGGTTCAAGCGAATTTATTCAAACTAATATTATTGGTACTTATACACTATTGGAAGTCGCTCGCCATTATTATCATGGGTTAAGTGAGGATAAAAAGGCAACATTCCGTTTTCATCATATTTCAACTGATGAAGTGTATGGCGATTTGGAAGGTACAGATGATTTATTTACTGAAAACACGCCTTATGCTCCAAGCTCACCGTATTCCGCTAGCAAAGCCAGTTCTGACCATTTAGTGCGTGCATGGCACCGTACTTATGGCTTGCCTGTAGTGATTACAAATTGCTCAAATAATTACGGGCCTTATCATTTCCCTGAAAAATTAATTCCATTAACCATTTTAAATGCGTTAAATGGCAAGCCTTTACCTGTATATGGCAATGGTTTACAAATCCGTGATTGGCTCTATGTAGAAGACCATGCTCGTGCCTTATTTTTAGTGGCAACCACCGCAAAAGTGGGCGAAACTTACAACATTGGCGGACACAATGAGCAGAAAAATATTGATGTGGTCAAAGCTATTTGTGAATTATTAGAAGAGCTTGCACCAAATAAACCGACAGGTGTCGCACATTATGCAGATTTAATCACTTATGTGAAAGACCGCCCAGGGCATGACTTACGCTATGCGATTGATGCAAGCAAAATTGGGGCGGATTTAGGTTGGACACCACAAGAAACCTTTGCTACAGGCTTGCGTAAAACGGTGCAATGGTATTTGGATAATCAAGAGTGGGTTGAGCACGTTCAAAGTGGTGAATACCAAAACTGGATTAACAAACAATATCAATAAACCATAGCAAGGTTAAACGATGAAAATTTTACTTTTAGGTAAAAATGGTCAAGTCGGTTGGGAATTAGACAGAAGTTTACAACCTTTAGGGCAGGTTTATGCTTTAGACCGTCATAGCAATGCAGATGGTTTATGTGGAGATGTGGCGAATTTTGATGCGATAACACACACATTTCAGCAAATTTGCCCTGATATTGTGGTTAATGGGGCCGCTTATACTGCGGTCGATAAAGCCGAAAGCGATGTTGTACAAGCAGAGTTAATTAACCATTTGGCTGTAAAACATTTGGCAGAATTAGCAAAACAACATCAAGCCCTATTGATACATTATTCAACCGATTATGTGTTTGATGGTACAGGCGAAACAGCTTGGACAGAAGACGATAGCACAGGTCCGATTAATATCTATGGGCAAACCAAACGTCAAGGTGAACTGGCACTTGAACAAAGCGGAGCTAACTTTATCAACTTTCGCACCAGTTGGGTCTATGGCACACATGGCAATAATTTTATCAAAACCATGTTAAAACTGGGAGCAAACCGTGAAACGCTTGGAATTATTGCCGACCAAATTGGCAGTCCAACTGGGGCAAGTTTGATTGCAGATATTACCGCCCAAATTATTCGCCAATATCAGCTAAATCCAGCCAGTATTGAGATGGGACATTACCATCTGGCACCACAAGGCGAATGCTCATGGTATGACTATGCCAAGTTTATTTTTGACGTGGCTCGCGAAATGGGAGCGGACTTGATGGTAAAACAGGTCAATGCCATTGGTACAGCAGATTACCCAACTGCAGCCCGCCGTCCACATAATTCACGGCTCAATACCAGCAAATTACAACGCAATTTCTCATTACATTTACCACATTGGCAACAAGGCGTTCGCCAAGTGCTTGGAGAACTTATTTATGATAACTAAAGCAAAAAACCGTAAAGGCATTATCTTAGCAGGTGGGTCAGGCACTCGCCTATACCCAATCACCATGGGAACATCAAAACAATTATTGCCAATTTATGATAAACCGATGATTTATTATCCATTATCGGTGCTGATGTTGGCAGGCATTTCTGAGGTTTTAATTATTTCAACGCCTGAAGACTTACCAAATTTTGAAAAATTATTGGGAACTGGTGAAGAGATTGGTTTAAAATTATCCTACAAAGTCCAACCAAGCCCAGATGGCTTAGCCCAGGCCTTTATTTTAGGTGAAGAATTTATTGGTGATGATAATGTTTGCTTAATTTTGGGTGATAATATTTTCTACGGTCAGCATTTTAGCGAACAATTACGCCGTGCATCAGCGGGGGAAACTGGAGCGACCGTGTTTGGCTACTATGTCAATGACCCAGAACGTTTTGGCGTGGTAGAGTTTGATAAAAATGGTAAAGCCTTAAGCATTGAAGAAAAACCTGCCGAGCCAAAATCACATTATGCCGTGACTGGACTTTATTTTTATGACAATGATGTGGTAGAAATCGCCAAGAATATCAAACCTTCTCATCGTGGTGAATTAGAAATCACCGATGTCAATAATGTGTATTTACAAAAAGATACATTAAATGTTGAGTTACTTGGGCGTGGTTTTGCTTGGCTTGATACAGGAACTCATGATAGTTTAATAGAAGCTAGTCAATTTGTACAAACTATTGAAAATAGACAAGGTTTAAAAGTTGCTTGCTTAGAAGAAATTGCTTTTAATAATGGTTGGATTAATCTTGAACAATTAAAGGTTCGAGGGGGATTTTTTAAAAAAACAGGTTATGGGCAATATATCTTAAATTTATGTAAAGAATATCAAGCAGGTTAAGGTATGAATATTATTGAAACCAAAATCCCTGAACTATTGATTTTTGAACCACGCATTTTTGCCGATGAGCGTGGTTGGTTTATGGAAAGTTTTAACCAAAATGTATTTGAAAAAGCACTCAAAGAACGTGGTTTTGAGGTGCCAACCTTTGTACAAGATAATCATTCTATGTCAGCAAAAGGTGTGTTGCGTGGATTACATTATCAAATTGCACCTTATGCCCAAGGCAAATTGGTGCGTGTGGTGCAAGGTCGTGCCTTTGATGTCGCAGTAGATATTCGTAAAAATTCACCAACCTTTGGACAATGGGTCGGTGTGGAATTAAATACCCAAACACATCGCCAATTTTGGATACCAGCAGGCTTTGCTCATGGCTTTGTCGCTTTAGAAGACAATACCCAATTTCTATATAAAACCACAAACTTTTATCATAAAGACAGTGAGCGAAGTATCGTGTGGAATGATGAAAGCATTGGCATTGATTGGCAAACTGAAGGGTTGGAGCTTTTGATTAACGAAAAAGACGCCAATGCCTTGTCTTTTGAAGCTGCTACAAAAGAATTGGCTTGAATAACAAATCCACCATCACATCACTTGGCACATCCATCTGCATTGTATTTTTTTATTAAGGCAATATGATTTAAACCAACATCACTTATTGACATCGCTTTTAACTGGGACACATGAAATATCTATGTCCTAGTTTTTCATTATTTTTCATATCTACAACCCCACACCCCTTTAACACCACATAATACCTAGGATGATTTCAGAACAATCGCACTATAAAAATCAACAAAATTTGTATAAATTTTAAGCAATTTTACTATTCATCTATGTTTAATCTGAATTCTTAATTAGTTTACATACAGAATGTTGGTTTTTTTAAAATAATAAAGTAGTTTTTAATGGGATTTCTGTTAAAAAACTACACAAGTTAAATGTTTGTTGTTCAAACAACAAACATAGTGCGATTGCCCTGAGATGATTTAGTGTTTTCTTGAATTTTGCACCCATCTGCCTTATAATTGGTAGTATTTATCAATAAAGAGTTCATTATGACCGATATGACACAAGATTATGAAGACAGCCCTCAATCTTCTCAACTTGCCGAACTGATTCGCCTTGGCAAAGAACAAGGCTATCTCACCTATGCCGAAATCAACGACCAGTTACCCGACTCGCTTGCCGAAAGCGATCAAATTGAAGACATCATTCAGACCTTAAGCGAAGCGGGCATTAAGATTTTTGATGTTGCGCCTGATGATGATGACATTTTGCTTGGTGAGACTGGCGCCGATGACGACATGGCGACCGATGAAGCGGTAGCAGTATTGACATCTGTTGAATCCGAACCTGGGCGCACCACCGATCCTGTGCGCATGTATATGCGCGAGATGGGTACGGTAGATTTGCTGACGCGCGATGGTGAGATTGCCATTGCCAAACGCATTGAAGAGGGTACGCGCGAGGTGCAATACATCATGGCATACTGGCCAGGCACCGTCAAATTCATTTTGGACGAATACGCACAAATACAAACAGGTGAACGCAAAATTTCAGACATCATTACAGGCTTTTTGGAGACTGCTGATTATGATGAAAGCTTGATTGCAGATATTGATTTTACAGGCGAACCTGAGATTTTACCACCAGAGTCCGACGACTCTGACGACGATGAATCCACTGGCATGGATACCGATGATGACGCCAGCGGTCTTGATCCAGAAGAGGTGAAGGCTCGCTTTGATGAACTGCAAGCTTCTTATGACAAAGCCTCCAAAGCCATTGAAAAATACGGTCGCGACCATGAAAAATCATTGGCTGCTTATGAAGAGCTTGCCAATCAATTCATGCTACTAAAACTCAACAATCGTCTATCCGACCAAATCATGGGCATGATGCGCGAAGTGTATGAGGACATTCGCAACAATGAACGCCAAATCATGCGTCTTGCGGTGCGTTATGGCAAAATGCCCAAAGAAGAATTCAAAAAAACCTTCCCTGCCAATGAAACCAATACCGATTGGTTGGCTCATCGCATTGAGGGCAAGCCCGCCTTTGCTGACAGCCTAAAAACTGTGATGGATGACATTGTGCAATATCAAAAAAATATTGCTGCGCATGAAGCCGCCCTACAGATGGAAGTTAAAAAAATCAAAGCGGTGGCACGTCAGATGGCAATTGGTGAGGCCAAAGCGCGCCGAGCCAAAAAAGACATGGTGGAGGCAAACTTACGTCTGGTCATCAGTATCGCCAAAAAATACACCAACCGTGGCTTACAGTTTTTGGATCTCATTCAAGAGGGCAACATTGGTCTGATGAAAGCGGTGGATAAGTTTGAATACCGCCGTGGTTATAAATTTTCCACCTATGCCACATGGTGGATTCGCCAAGCCATCACCCGCTCCATCGCCGACCAAGCGCGCACCATTCGCATTCCTGTACACATGATTGAAACGATTAACAAAATCAATCGCGTCAGCCGTCAGCTGTTGCAAGAAATGGGGCGTGAACCAACACCAGAAGAGCTTGGCGAACGCCTTGACATGGACGAATCCAAAGTGCGCAAGGTGCTTAAAATCGCCAAAGAACCGATTTCTATGGAAACGCCCATCGGAGATGATGAAGACAGCCATTTGGGTGATTTTATTGAAGACAGCACCATCTCAAGCCCTGTGGAAAACGCCACAGCCGAGGGCTTGCGCGAGGCGACACGCGAGGTGTTGGCAAATCTAACCGAACGCGAAGCAAAAGTTCTTCAAATGCGCTTTGGGATTGACATGGCATCTGATCACACTCTAGAAGAAGTGGGCAAGCAATTTGATGTTACGCGCGAACGCATTCGCCAAATAGAAGCCAAGGCATTGCGTAAATTGCGCCACCCATCGCGTTCAGAGCATTTGCGTTCATTTTTGGAAAATGATTGATGCGAAAAAATGACTGATTTTAAAGATTGTGACGTCATAAGTCGCCATCAATCCCCATCAAAAGCCCAAAGTTTGGGCTTTTGCTTTATAAAACCGTCTGTTTTTTGTTTTGACAATTCAAGACAAAATAAAAGATTGACAAACCAAAGACAATTTTAAAATTTAAAGATATACCCATTCAATTTCAAACTTACTACAAAAACTTACTACAAGATGTAAGGTGCATATTGCGCACCTTTTTTAAATCAAAGCTTTGTGCTCATGCGTAACACGCACCTGATGTTAAACTCAACTTGTGGTAATTTTCAAGTTTTTTAAGTATAACAACAAACTTAAAATGCGCTTAACCGCCATACTTAAAAACTGCCAGTTAAGGATAGTCAAAGCTAAAATTTATTTTATGGCTTAAGCTTATCTTAAACCATACATCTTAAACAAAACCCATCCAAACAAGGCATAAAGATAAAACCTAAAGTTTTTAAAAGCGCACAGAATGCAAAACAGCGCGTGCAAAACAACGGATTATCGCTTTGTTGTTGGGCGTTCATCAAGCACCACATCAATCACCTGCTCATTATCACCGCGACGAATTTTGACTGCGATTGTGCTGTTTGGTGATTGTTTTGAAATGTACTGAATCAGTGCATTGGCATCTGTCATCATCACGTCATTTACACTCACAATGACATCTCCGATTTGCAATCCTGCTTTGTCTGCAGCAGCATTTGGCACAACAGTTGCAATCTGCACACCTGTCATGCCCTCATCGGCACTCATGCCACTGCCATCTGGTCTACGCCCGACCTCAATACCAAGCCAACCGCGATTCACACGCCCTGTTGCAATGATGTCATTCATGACTTTTTCTACAATACTGGTCGGTATGGCAAAACCAATGCCCATAGAGCCGCCAGAGCGCGAATAAATGACTGTATTAATGCCAATCAAATTACCATGCGCATCCACAAGCGCACCACCAGAGTTGCCAGGATTGATGGCGGCATCAGTTTGGATAAAATCCTCATAAGTACTGACACCAAGGCCTGTGCGGCCTGTTGCCGATACGATGCCTTGTGTGACCGTCTGCCCAACCCCAAACGGATTGCCAATAGCAAGCGCTACATCACCCACTCGCACCGCAGAATCCCTAAAAGCAAGCGGTGTCAGCCCCGTCATCTGTATCTTAATTACCGCCAAATCACTGTCAGGATCCGAGCCTATGACCGTTGCTGCCGCTTTTTTGCCATCAGAAAGCGCAACGATGATTTCATCTGCCTTGTCCACCACATGAGCGTTGGTGACGATATAACCATCCTCGGAGACAATCACACCAGAGCCTAGATTTGCGCCACGCTCAACATCTGGGATGTCGTAACCGTGTTGCTCCAAAAATTCACGAAAAGCTGGATCGTTGTAATAAGCCTCTTGCGCTGATTTTTGCGTGGTATAAATATTGACAACCGATACCGCCGCTTTTGCCACCGCGTCATGATACGAGACCACACCTGCGCTTGATTCATAAGTCACCTGTGGCGGCGTGCTGGTCGGCTGTGTTTGCTGCGCAGGCAATGTCGGCACCTCCACCGCTTTGGTATTTTGCTTGCTGGGCAGCACCCAAACCACCACCGCCAACATAACAAGCAAAATCCACGGCAAAATCACCCAAGCTGAAATGCCCTTTTCACGCCATGCCAAGCTTTTTGATGAATGATTGGCTTGAATGCCCATCTTCTCATCTTTATTGTTGTCGCATGGCTCATCATGCCTTGTCTGCGCAGAGCAAGACAGCTTTTTGTCATCAATTTTTGAATGTGTCATAGTGATTCCCAAGTCAAAGTTATTCTAAGTCAAAGTTTTGCCAATAATATCTCATCTTAATGTTTTTATTATAAATCCAATCATTAAAATTTATAGTCTATTTTTGTGCTAAAACCTTAATCATTTGGTATAATTTTTATCAATGCTTGTCTAAGTTACCATTTTGCTATCAATTGTATGCGCTGTGTTTTTGATGGTGTTGATAGCACTATGACATTGATAAATGACATTGATAAGCTTAAAACATTCTAAGCTGATTATATTAACAATTTATTGGATTTAAAGATGATGACAACAATCCACCCCATGCAATTAGAAAATTTGTGCAATGACATCCTACAACCTCAAAACTTCAAAGACTACTGTCCCAATGGCTTGCAAGTGGATGCCGACGTATCAATTCAAAAAATCGTGACGGGCGTAACCGCTTGCCAAGCTTTGATAGACAAGGCAATTGATGCTCGCGCGCAAGCCATCTTGGTGCATCACGGCTATTTTTGGAAAGGCGAATCGGAGGCGCTGACCCACATGAAAGGCAAGCGCATTCGCACGCTCATGCAGCACGGCATCTCTTTATTAGCTTATCATTTGCCGCTGGATGCCCACCCCACTTTGGGCAACAATGCCGTGCTTGCCAAAAAATTGGATTTGCACATCTTGGGCGGCTTGTACCCTGATGAAAAATACCCGATTGGCAACATCGCACAACACAGTCCCATCAGCGCTGAAGATTTTTGTGACAAATTATCTTGCGTTTTGCAGCAAAAACCACTGCACATTCGCGCGCACAACAGACCCTTAAGTCGCATTGCCCTATGCACAGGTGGCGCACAAGACATGATTGAGCAGGCTTATCATATGGGCTGCGACGCGTTTATTTCTGGAGAAATCTCCGAACGCACCACGCACATGGCACGCGAGCTTGGCGTGGATTATTTTGCCTGTGGCCATCACGCCACAGAGCGCGGCGGCATACAAGCGTTGGGCGATTATTTGCGCGATGAACACAGCTTAGAGGTTCAATTTATTGATATTGACAATCCCGCCTAAGCGCCTACTGACAACCAAGTGTTGCTTTTTGGTTTGTAAAATAGCAATGAAGGCTTTTTTGGCGGCATCATCATTATATTTGTTAGATTTAATAATAATAGTATTTAACATTACTGTCATTTTATTTTTAGCCCTTGACGCTTGAAACCCAAGGCGCGCTGTGGTGTTATCTATAAAAAACAATTGTTTTTTATTTTTAATTTAATTTGTATAAATAACAATAATTATCAATAACAAAAATTTGGTTAAATTTGAAACAATTAGGCAATATAAAAAAACATTATGAAATAAATAGAAGTTTATTTATAAATAACTCATTGAAAAATAATGATTTTTATAAATTGACCAATTGGTCATAAATATCATATTGACTTTATAAAAAAAATTTATTTTTAATAAAAATATACTGACAAAAAATGTCACTTGCAAAATTTTTGATTTTTTTGAATTGGCTTTTTACCGTTTATCTTGAAAAAATATCTTTTTGTCGCTATTAAAAAAACTTAACTTGCACTTAGTTTTTGATTTTAGCATAGTAAGCCTAATAAATTTGTGAGGTTATCCGTGAGCTGTTTTGTCGTTTATCAGCCAACTTTAGCATAAAGATTAAAAAAATCACTTGTTTTAATCTGCCAGCTTGATGAACACAAACCTTTTATGCGCTTTTAAACCAATCAAGATACACACTTATGATTATAAACAACAAATACAATACCGCTATTTTTGAATTAAAACAGCAGACATTTTATCCTGTCATTTCAACGAATTTATCTTTGATAAATCCGTGGCTTAAACTTGGCAAAAAACCCTCATTCTCCGAGCTGATTTACCAAAAATATCGTCAAATCAGTCAAGTTGCCAGCAAACGATTTGGCAGCCATCGCTTTTTGCAGTTGGCGTCAGTGTTGCTATTGACTCTTCCCACCAAAAGTTTGACCAATTTTGAGCCCATCAACACCTTTGATAAAGTCATCATGACAGACACGCTGACGATTGCAACCACCGACAGCTTTGTGCATGGTGAGCACATTCACGGCTATGGTTTTGATGTTGCCTCGCGCTATGCTGAGCATTTGGGCGTGGATTTGGATGTGCAGCATTTTGACAATGCGGTGGATGCCATGCTGGCAGTGCAGCTTGGACAAGCAGATATGCTCGTAAGCTCAAATGGCGATGCGCGCCTAAACAATCTGACGGTTAATTGTGGCGACAATGGCGCTGTTTCTGCCAATTTTGGCTTTAGCGGGCAAGGTCAGCTGTTTTTAAATGCCAAAGACTATCTGTGCAGCGACAGCACCCAGCAACAAAACAAGCAAATGGCGAAATTTTACCAAACTGATTTGTTGCGCGGTTACAATCAAATGCATTTTGATAAAATCATGGCAGAGCGCTTGCCAAAATATTTGGCGCGCTTTCAATCGGCTGCCGCCACATACAATCACGATTGGCGACTGCTGACAGCGATTGCTTATCAAGAATCACACCTCAACCCAAGTGCTACCTCGCCAACGGGCGTACAAGGCATTATGATGCTCACACAAGACACCGCAAAAGCAATGGGCATCAGCGACCGCACAAACGCCAGTCAAAGCATTCAAGGTGGCGCCAAATATCTGGCAAAGCTCAATGCCGACTTTGCTCACATCCCAGAAAGCGAGCGTTTGTGGTTTGTGTTGGCAGGCTATAACATGGGGCCTAATGCGGTATTGCGCATTCAAGAGATTTTGGAACAATCTGGCAAAAACCCCAACAGCTGGAGCAATTTTTACAGCTATTTGACTCACAACAAGCACAAAAACAGCCGCTATGTGCAGTGCTTGCATTATGTGACCAACATTCGCGCGTTTTTTGAAGAAATTCGCGCGCAGCACCCTTTGCCATCAGATGAACACTCGCCACTCATTGCCAAAGCATTGTGATTTTGTAATTTTGCATCTTTATTAAAGCGATTTTTTATTAAAACCATGTTGGACAAAGCCTTAAAACACCCCAAAACTCAATAATCCCATTGGCATAAATTCCATTTGACAAACCAAGACAACAAAAAACGCTCAATTTGAGCGTTTTTTTGGGTATGGTCAAGCCACAAATCATTCATCCACAAAGCTTAGCCAGTGCTTGTATTTTTGATTTCTGCCGTGTACCACATCAAAATATAAGCTTTGTAGCTGCTCTGTCAGCTCGCCACGCCCACCTTTGCCAATGACGCGGTCGTCATATTCACGAATGGGGGTCACTTCCGCTGCTGTACCTGTCATAAAAATTTCATCCGCCAAATAAAACTCATCGCGCGTAATGCGGCGTTCCACCACTTTGATGCCCAAATCATGCGCAAACTCAATGATGGTACGGCGCGTGATACCATCCAATGCTCCGCCTGCCAAATCAGGTGTGTGCAACTCACCATTTTTGACCAAGAATAAATTTTCGCCAGAGCCTTGGCAGACATACCCTTGCGGATCCATCAAAATCGCTTCATCGTAGCCATTGCGCGTCACCTCTTGGTTTGCCAAAATGGATACAGGATAGTTGCTTGCAGCTTTTGCTTTGCACATGGTGACATTTGGCAGATGGTGCGTGTAGCTTGATGTTTTGACGCGAATGCCATTTTTGATACCATCTTCACCCAAATAAGCACCCCAATGCCACGCAGCCACTGCCGCATGGATGGTGTTGTCCTTGGCGGCGATACCAAGCTTTTCTGAGCCTACCCAAATCAATGGGCGAATATAAGCCGATGCCAGTTTGTTTTCGCGCACGACATCTTTTTGCGCTTGCGCCAATACGTCAAACTCATAAGGCACATTCAGCTGAAAGATTTTTGCAGAATTGAGCAGACGCTCGGTATGCTCTGCCAAACGGAAAATTGCTGTTCGCCCATCGTCCGTCTGATAGGCGCGTACACCCTCAAAAACTGCCAAACCATAATGCAAGCTGTGTGTCAATACATGGACTTTTGCTTCGGGTTGCTCCACCAATGCGCCATCCAGCCATAATTTGCCCTGTTGGGTTGCCATATTCATAACAGCTCCTTGATTTTCTGTAACAAATATATCTATAACAAAAATTTATATTTTCTATAAAAATTATGAAAATTTTTACAGTTTGATGCCCTTGTGATTATAGCAAACTTTATTTTATAAACCAATCATTTTATTTAGGGTGCGTGAAATGTCCATACGCCCTAACCATCCCCTTGCAAAATCTCTTGCCAAATGGCTATGATTTGATGACGCAACGCTTGCCATTTGTCATTATCCACAATGGATTTTTTTTCGTGCAGCGCCTGTTCGTGCGTGGCTTTGCGGATAATTAAATAACTGTCCGCCAAGCTTTGGCACACACTCTCTTGCCAGACACCCTCTGCAGCGACACTCTCAAAAATACGAATATTATCGCTCCAAACCGCAAGCTTTGGCTTGTCATGCGCATACGCCAATACCGCAAACTGCGCCAAAAACTCAATATCAATCAGTCCGCCTGCATCTTGTTTCAGATGAAATTTGTCGGGTTTGTCATTGCTTAAATGTTCGCGCATCTTTTGGCGCATTGCCAGCACATCCTGCCGAACCACAGCCGTATCGCGCGGCAAAGTCAACACATCAAGCCTGATTGCATTAAATTTATCAAGCACCGCCTTATCGCCACATATCGCACGCGCGCGCACCAATGCTTGATGTTCCCACGCCCACGCTTTGTCATGCTGATAGGTTTCATAGCCTTGCACAGACACCACCATCACGCCTGCATTGCCCGATGGTCGCAGACGCATATCCAGCTCATAAGCACGCCCATCACGCGTCTGTGTGGTCAAGTAATTGATGAGCTTTTGCACAAGCCGTGTGGCAAATTTCATACCACTGATGGCAGTCTGTCCATCGCTTGCCAAAGTATCAGCGCGCTCATCAATGCGGTGCAAAAACACCACATCCAAATCAGAGGCATAACTCATCTCAATGCCGCCAAGCTTGCCATAACCAACAATGCCAAAGCCGATGTTTTGTTCATCAATAGCACCATCCACACCGACAGGCACGCCGTGTTTTTTTGACAATTCATCAAACGCACGGTACAAACAAGCCTCAAGCACCACCTCGCTAATAAAAGTCAAAGAGTCTGACACCTTCATAATCGGATGATGTTGCAGCACATCACTGCACGCCACCGCCAGCACTTGCGTTTTTTTAAACAAACGAATGCTCATCAAAAAACTTTCGTCATCGCCAAACGGTACAGACGCTAAATTTTGTTGCAAAATATACATAAGTTCAGCTTTGTCAGGCAGATGCGTGTAACGTTTTTGCAAAAAAGTATCCAAAAGCACAGGATAGCGCGCAAGCTCATTGGCGACCCAAGGGCTGGTTTGTAGCATGATAAGCAAGTCTTTTAAAGAATTGGGATTTTCAGCAAGCATGACCAAATAAACCGAACGCTTGGCAATGGACTCTAGCAGATTAATGAGCGGCAAAATCGCTTCGTTAGCATCTATTTTTGCCTCAAACAGCTGTACAAGCGCGCTGATAATCATCGGATAAGCCGCATCCAGGCGCTGTTTTGCCTCCGCGGATGATTCTTTGACAAGCTTGCTTTGCCAAAAATTCGTCAATCTGTCGCGATTGTCTTGGCTTATAAATTCGTCCATTTTTTTAGACTCATTGCCATCGCTCACATAGGCCGTTGTCTGTCTATCCGTCACAAGCTTATCAAAAGGATAAGACACTTTTTTTCTGTGATGATTGAGCTCATTTATAAGCTGTATGCTATCGTCAAACCCAAGCGTGCGCGCAATCGCCGTCAGCTCCTCGTCTTTTGGCAGCTTTTGGGTTTGGGTGTCATGGCGCGCTTGAATGGCGTGCTCCAATCGGCGCAAAAAACGATAAGCACAGGTGAGCTCATCGGTTGTTTTTTTGTCCAAAAGCTGAAGCTCACAAAGCGCAAACAACGCCTCCAGACAAGCGGTTTTTTCTGTCAAAACCGCATAATGACCGCCATAAATCAGCGCAAAAGATTGCGCGATAAATTCAATGTCTCGAATACCGCCCACGCCAAGCTTGACATTATCCAAATCCTCGCGCTGGGCGACTTGATTGGCAATCAAAACACGCATTTCGCGCAGCGCAGCAAAAGCGGTATAGTCCACATAATACCGAAAAATAAAATTCTTTTTGATGCTGTCAATCTGCCCATAAAATTTAGCATCAATAGGATTGATGACGCGTGCTTTGAGCCACGCAAATCTCTCCCAAGTACGCCCATGTTTATTAAAATATTTTTCAAGCGCAGACACCGTCATGACAAGCGGCGAGCCATCACCCCAAGGACGCAGGCGCATATCCACCCGAAAAACAAAGCCATCGGCGGTAATCTCATCAATGATTTTGATGACACCACGCCCAAGCTGAATCATAAACTTTTGATTATCAATGATTTTTTTGCCATCGGTCTCACCTGCGCCTTTGTGTATAAAAATCAAATCAATGTCGCTGGACAAATTCAGCTCACTTGCGCCAAGCTTACCCATGGCAATGATGGCAAGCTCATCAGCGATTTTGCCAGATTTTGTGCTGATTGTCGGCACGCCAAACCGCGCACGCAATCTTTGATAAACACACTCTTTGGCAAGACAGATGGCATGATTGGCAAATGCCGACAATTCTTTGGTCAATACCATGACATCAATGAGCATAAGCGCATCTTGATAAATCCAGCGCATCATCAAATGATTGCGCAGTCGCCGTAAATTTGCCATCAATGCCGCCTCATCTGGCAAACTGTTATCATCATAAACCAAGCACGCCGCCACCTCTTGAGCAATGATGTCATCACCCAAAAATTGTGTCAGCGGATATTTGCTGACAAAATCTTGGGCGGATTGTCCCTGCCACAACTGATGAGCAAACGGGCTGGCAAGCGCCAAACGCGCTAAATTGTCAGGGTCGGTAGGATTGATAAAGTCGGTCACAGCGTTGCCTTTTAAATAAATACAATAAAATCACGACAGATTTGTTATAATACATGAAATTTATGGATTAAAAAAGCCAAGTTATGGTCATTTTTTTGCTCACCTCAAACCCTTATACTCAAGCTGCACAGTCTGCCTTATACAAACTGCGCGACCACATCGCCACAAACACAGACGATGTGCAGATTTTTTTGTACGCCGATGCAGTACAATTTGCCCATCGCGGCGTTTGGCTGCCCGCCGACAGCGCAAATCCCATTCAAGATTTTCAACAGTTTTTGGTTGAGCACAAGCTAAACGCACAAGTGTGTGTCAGCGCAGCACTTGCGCGTGGTGTGACAGACGAGAGCAACGCCAAGCGCCATGCACTGACAGATGGCGCAAGCCGTCCGC
The DNA here is from genome assembly GCA_041811915.1 of Moraxella sp. Lineage (GTDB taxonomy): Bacteria > Pseudomonadota > Gammaproteobacteria > Pseudomonadales > Moraxellaceae > Moraxella. The sequence continues at coordinate 21,142 of JBGXSA010000045.1, forward strand.
TTGACACCTTGCATGAGCGCTGCCAATTGGTTGGGCTTGGCGAGCTTGCCATGCTTTTGCACAATGCCGATAAAGTGTATCAATTTTAGGCTGTATTGATGTGCTGCGCGCCCAAAACAGATAACCAAATATGGACAATCAAATCGCATAAGCCAAATTATGAAAATACAAATTCACATACACGCAGACAATGATTTACTGTGCCATGAAGCGCTGTCGCTTGCGTTTGCTTTGGCAAGCTTTGACCATGAGATATCCATTTGCTTGGGGCGTTATTTGTGCCAACGCATGAATGACGGTCATGACAAATTCATCAATATGCTCAAATCTTTGCCTCTTTATGACATACACGCCGTGTATGAGCATTCAGCAGCACTGACAGCAGACACGCTTGATAAGATGAATCAGCTTGGCATATCAGCCAATACAGCCGATTTGACCGATGTTGATAGTGTGTTTTATTTATAAGCAAATCAAGATATTTTTAACATTTGGTCTTTTGCCATTTAAAATCTTTGCTATTAAAAATAAAAACCGCAGCATTTTAAAAGCAAATGATTAATAGCGTTATATTAATAGCGTTATAAAGTATCAACACCCCCAATAAAACAACACCCTACAATTAGTATGACCAAACCCAATCTTATGACAGACACCTTAAATTTAATACCGCTTGATGACGATGGGCATTTGCAAAATCATCACGACTGGACGCCCAAGCTTGCGCAAGTTTTGGCAGACAATCTGCAAGTCACGCTGACCGATGAGCATTTTATAATTTTGTATGCGGTGCGCGAGTTTTATGACAGCTATAGCCACCCACCCACCACGCGCCCACTCATCAAGCATTTGCAGCAAAAGCTGCCCAATCTTGCCATTGACAACGCCAAACTGCAACAGCTGTTCAAAACTGGCTTGGTAGCGCGCCATGTCAATCGCATTGCAGGACTACCAAAACCTGCCAACTGCTTGTGATATGGCTCATGATGGTATTCTATTTGGTATCAAGCAATCATTTGGGGTCATGGGGTATTAAATTGTCAAAGCCCACGCTTTGCCCCACATCGCCCACAAAATCAAACTGGCGCCACACCTCAAACAAGCAAATCGCCACACTGTTGGACAGATTCAGACTGCGCGACTGAGGCAGCATCGGCAGTCTTAGCCAATTGCGCGCGCCAATGTCATGACGCACCTCCTCTGGCAAGCCTGCCGTCTCCGAGCCAAACACAAGCGCAACTTTTGCCAAATCGCCAAAATCTTTGTCATAAAATGGCTTGGACAGTTTGGTTGTCATTGCCACCACGCAATCCACGCCCGCCGCTGTCAGCACCTGACGACAAGCTGCCCAATTGTCATGCAGCTTGATGTTTGCCCATTCATGATAATCCAATCCTGCACGACGCAATTTTTTATCTTGCAGCTCAAAGCCAAACGGACGCACCAAATGCAGCTGCGCGCCTGTATTGGCGCACAATCTGATGATATTTCCTGTATTGCTTGGGATTTTGGGCGCAACCAGTACTATGTGTATCAAGGCGTCATCACTCACATCATTTGTCATCATTCACCTGTTTTAAGTGCTCATTTAATTACAAAAGGTTACAAAATAAGCTTTATTTTTGCCGCAATATTGTATAATATAACGAGCGTGCTTAGCACAATTTAATTGTTAATTTTAAGGACATATCATGAAAAAGCTAATCATTGCTTCTATTGCTGCAACACTTGTTTTGACTGGCTGCAACACCATCAAAGGTTTTGGTAAAGACGTTTCAAGAACTGGCGAAGCTGTTTCTAACACCGCGCAAGACGTTCAAAACAGAATCTAAATACCAAAAAGCTTTTTTGGCTAAATCAAGGTATTTACCCTAAAAAGACCTATTTTTTATAGGTCTTTTTGCTTTTGAGTGATTTTGTAAGCATGACTGTTTGACGGTGTGATTGTGTGATGATTTGGCGATATGGTTTTTTTGATAATATGGTTTTTTGGCAATATGGTTTTAACCAAAGCATAAACCAAGTACAAAATTAAGACTTACAAAAACGACTGTACAAGCTGATTTAAATAGCGATAGCCATAGTCGGTGGCACACAGTCTGTCTGCGCTCATCAGCTGCTCTGCACGCAGTTTTTTTACAACTGATGCAATCAGCTCAAAATCAAGCCCTGTGCGCCGCTTAAAATCCGCCTCACACACCCCTTGGCGCAATCTCAACACATTCATCATGTATTCAAAAGGCAGCTCTTGTGCGGGTATTTTGCGCCAATCAACAAACTTGGGATAATGCTCATAAGTCAAATAATCCTTGGGCAGGCGCGATTTATAAAAGCGATATATGCCCGCGCCCTCCATTTTAACATCATGTGTCACATCATAAGCCGCAGCACAAGCAGCCTCGTCATTGACAGTAATTTTGCCATGCGCACCTGCACCAATCGCCAAATAATCACCAAAACGCCAATAATTGACATTATGCCGACAAGGCACATCTTGAGCCAGTTTGACCCATGCTGAAATTTCATAATTATCAAACCCTGCCTCAATCAACAAGGCGCGCCCACCCATCTCAATCTGCTCAAGCGTCTCCTCGTCAGGCAACATGGGGCGTGTGCGATAAAATACGGTATTTGGTTCAATGGTGAGCTGATACCACGAGACATGACTGGCACCAAGCTCAATTGCCAAAGACAAATCACTCATCGCTCCTTGCACACTTTGATTGGGCAAGCCATGCATGATGTCAGTATTAATGCGCAAAAACCCTGCTTTTTTGGCGCTTGTGATGGCACTCTTGGCATGATGACTGGTGTGAATGCGCCCAAGACTTTGCAGCATCTCATCACAAAAGCTCTGCACGCCAAGCGATAAACGGTTAATCCCAAGCGACAAATACTCTTCAAAAGGCGCGTGCTCAAGCGTGGCAGGATTTGCCTCCAAGGTAATTTCGCAATCTTTGGCAATATCCAACATCGTACGCAGCCCATCAAACAAGCGCCGATATTCACAGATGGGCAACAAGCTTGGTGTGCCGCCACCAATAAAAATAGAATCAATCTGCCGACCATGCACAAAACAAGCCTGCGCCTTGACATCATCCAACAAAGCGGTGACATAATCGGCAAACGGTGGCGCGCTTGGCAGTTGGTGCGAATTAAAATCACAATATGGGCATTTTTTAATGCACCAAGGAATGTGAATGTACAAGCCTAAAGTATCACCAATCATCAACGTCATAACAACAAATCAAAAATACAAATCCACCAAATGTCAATACATCCAGTCAATCACAACATCTAGTCAATCACAGGCGAATTGACATCAAACTGCGCCAAATTTGCCGTCACAGACAAATGTTTTTCTAGCGCAGGCAGATTGAATGCATCGTCCTCGCCAATCAAACTGATGCTCACCCCCGTCTGCCCTGCCCGCCCTGTGCGCCCGATGCGGTGCACATAATCATCGGGTGTATCAGGCAATGTGTAATTGATGACGTGAGTAACATCATCCACATGAATGCCGCGCCCTGCCACATCTGTGGCAATCAAGATATTTACGCTACCATCCTTAAAGGCTTGCAAATGTTTTTCGCGTTTTTGCTGCACCACATCACCAGACAACATGGCAACGCGGTAGTATTTTTGTAGCTTTTCGGTCAATCGGCGCACTTGATCTTTGCGATTGGCAAATATAATGCATTTATTGACCGAATTGTTGTCCAAAATGGCGCGAATGGTGGCAAGTTTTTTGTCATCGCTGACCAAATAAAACCGCTGATCAATATTGACATTGGTTTTTTGAGCTTGTTCAATTTCAACAAATTTAGGCTCAAACAGCCAGCGATACGCCAAATTCATGACATCGGTATTAAAAGTTGCCGAAAACAATAAGCTTTGCCGATGAGTGTTGGCGGGCAGCTTGGCAATGATTCTTTTGATGTCAGGAACAAAGCCCATATCAAGCATTCTGTCCGCCTCGTCCAGCACAAACACCTCAACTCTATCCAAAAACAGCTCGCCTTTTTGCACCCAATCAATGATGCGCCCAGGCGTACCAATCAAAATATCCAAAGGTCGGCGCGCGATTTGTTTGGCCTGCTTGTCCATGTCTGCACCGCCTGTAATGCATAGGCTGTACAAATCGGTATTGGCGGTCAAATGCCGACAATCTTCAAAAATCTGCTGCGCAAGCTCACGCGTGGGCGCCAAAATCAGCGCACGCGGCTCACCCAAATAATGCTGCTCGGTTTTGCCAAATGGGTGATTGATAAGGCACTCAATGACTGTCAATAAAAATGCCGCCGTCTTGCCTGTACCTGTTTGCGCCTGACCGATGGCGTCTTGACCTGCCAATGTCAAAGGCAAGATTTGCGCCTGAATGGGTGTCAAGCGCTCAAAGCCAAGTTTTTTGATGGCAGATTGCGTGGATTTTGCAAGCGGCAACTCGTCAAATGATGTGAAACCATCGCTGTTTTTTGAGCTCATACAATTATCTTTTTAATAATTCGCATTTGGTGCAGTCATCAAAGCGCACATAAACGCATTGAATCATCACACCAAACCGATTTTGATTACAATAAATTTAATTACAATAAACCGACCACTTTTTACTTTGCGCAGCAAACGTTGGCAAAATCAAACCTGCATTCAAATCCGCACAAGGCAAGCGCCATTTATTGACCAAAATTGTCCATGCAAGACACAAAAGCCTCTTCGGTAACAATGCTGACAAATTGCGCTTTGTCATCTTCGTTGTCCATGACAGGCATTTGATACACTTTATCCAAGCTTGTGTACCACACATTGCGGATGTTGTTGACAAAGTGCTGGCTGCTGAATGATTTGGATAATTGCGCCAAATCCTTGTCCAGCTGCTTTTTGGCAGCGGACTTTGAGATGCCTGCTTGTCTTTGGCTGGCGGCGGTATAAACGCCTTGATTGGCAATGATGCAGATGCCTGCATAGGTTTCATCATCGCTCAATGTATCAGCATGGGCGGTCGCTGCAGCGCCCAGCACAAATGCTGCAAGCACCGCTGATTTAAAAAATTTCATAATCATTCCACTGTTAAGATTTTCCAATGTTAAGCTTATAAGGTTAAGATTTTCCAATGTTAAAGTTTAGAGCGCATTAAAAGTCATACACACGCTTGTTGGGTTTTAAAGCATAAAGCCAGCTTAAGTAAGCGCAATCGCGCACCAATCCAAGCACAACAAGCGCGCTGTTTTATTCTCACACCAAAGGATTGATGATGGGAATCTTGTGAATTTTTGGTTTATTATCCGCCGATGACCCATGACTCAATCCATTATCGCCAAGTATTGGATTGCTTGGTGCTGCATGGGCAGCTGTTGTATCATTGACGTCTGTATTATTTGAGTCTGATGGATTAAATTTTGGATTAAAGCGCTGTACTTGCGGATTTGTGGGCAAACCCATCTCGTTTAATAAATTTGCCTGACCCACCTGAATGTTATCCCCCTCAAACAGACGCACAGAGTCGTCCATCGTACGCGTCAGACTCTCAAAATCAAACAACTGTCTGTCTGCAAGCTGGCTTGGCGCGACATTTTGCAAGGCTTTGAACATACTGGCAAGCCGTTTGGGATGTTCGTTATCCCACTGTCTTAGCATGTCATTAATCATCGCGCGCTGTAGGTTTTCTTGACTGCCACACAGATTGCACGGAATGATGGGGAATTTTTTGTAATTGGCGTATTTGATGATGTCTTTTTCGGCAACGTATGCCAATGGGCGAATCAAAATATTTTGCTTATCATCAGACAATAATTTGGGCGGCATGGCTTTTAGACTACCACCATGAAACAAATTCAAAAAGAAAGTCGCCAAAATGTCATCGCGATGATGTCCCAGCGCTACTTTGGTTGCGCCGATTTGTTTGGCAAAGCCGTACAAAGAACCGCGGCGCAAGCGCGAGCACGCCGAGCAGTAAGTTTTGCCCTCGGGCACGACCGATTTGACAATACTGTACGTGTCTTTTTCCAAAATATAATAAGCAATGCCTTGCTCGGACAAATAACGCGGCAAAACATCCTCAGGAAAACCAGGCTGTTTTTGATCCAAATTGACCGCCACCACCTCAAAATCAATGGGCGCAATGCGTTTTAAAAACAGCAAAATATCAAGCAGCGTAAAGCTGTCTTTGCCGCCTGAAATGCAAACCATAACCACATCGCCATCTTCAATCATATTAAAGTCGCGAATCGCCCATGACACTTGTTTTCTAAGCTTTTTTTGTAATTTTTTAAAGCGTACCGATTCAATGCCATCATCCAAATCGTGGCGCGACTCATCAGCCATCTCAAAATCCATTTCATCAGGCGACTGTTTGCCCAATAACACATCGCTAATCTCACGAATGTCGTCTTGTAAATTTTCTGCTTGCTTCATAAAATTCTCTTGGTGTTTTTGTTTGTTTGTGTTTTTGTTTATTTTGAGTGTTTGTTTTGACCATTTGGGCGCATCACTTGGACTCCTCGTCAGATTGGTTTACCATTTGGTGCTTAGGATTGACAAACACTCGCTTGTTATCGCCTGTTGCAATCAGCCTTTTTTCAAAGCCTTTGGGTTTGTCTTGCCCAAATGCCTTATTTTTATTGGATGCATACTTGTGCGCTGATTTGTCAAATTTTGGTTTGTCAGATTTTGCCGTCTTTGGTGTTTGTGTTTTGGGTGTTTTGCGCTCATCTGATTTTGATGGGCGATTTTTGTGGTTATTTTGACCGCGACTATTTTGACCATTTCTATTTTGACTTTGGTTATTTTGACCTTGGTTATTTTGACCTTGGTTATTTTGACTTTGGCTATTTTGGCGCGGTGATTTTTTTATGCCCGCACCGCTGTCAAATGCGCCGTTAGAGCCCGTGCGATTTGGGTCTTTGGTGTGATTTGAATGCAATGGGCGCGCGACAAGGGAGCTATTGTTTTTAGGTTTTGCGCCATCAGAATCGTTTGCACCGCCAAAATTTTGCACATCCTCCACATACACTTGTCTGCGCTGATTTTTGTGGCGAATCTCATAGCTTTTGTGAATGCCTTTTTTAAAATCAAAGCCTGTGGTTTTGTGTGTCATCTCTTGCACATCAAACAACTGCAACAGCGACTCATCCATCACAAATTTGCTAAAATTATTGCTAAAATAAAGCACGCCATCATGCGTTAGGCGGTTCATCGCACGCTTGATGAGTGAGACATGGTCGCGCTGCACATCAAAGGTGCCATAAAATTTTTTGGAATTTGAAAAAGTTGGCGGATCAATAAAAATCACATCAAACGATTCGCTGTTGTGCTTAATCCACTCAAACACATCTGCGCTCACAAACTCAAAACGCGCATCCAGCTCAAAACCATTGAGCGCAAAATTATGTTTGCCCCACGTCAAATAATTATCCGACAAATCCACGCTGACTATTTTTTTGGCGCCGCCCATCGCTGCTTGCACGCTGGCAGTACACGTATAAGCATATAAATTCAACACCGATTTATGCTGTGCGCGCTGTTTGATGATTTGGCGCATGGGACGATGGTCAATAAACAAGCCTGTATCCAAATAATCGGTGAAATTCACATACAACAGCGCACCATGCTCGCTGACAACATAGCGCTTGCCTTTTTTGCTGGTATGGCGCTCGTATTGCTCGTTGCCAGATTGCTTGGCGCGCGTTTTGATGAATATCGCCTCGCGATCCACGTTCAACACCTGACGCACCGCAAGCAGCATCAAATTAAAACGCCTTTTGGCGACCGTCTCATCAATGGTTTTGGGCGGCGCGTATTCTTGAATGTGCACTTTATCGCCATAAATATCAATGGCGGCATTGTAATTGGGCAAATCCGCATCATAAATTCTAAGATTACTTACCTGCTGTTTTTGGGCGGTTTTTTTAAGATGATTTAGGTTTTTTTGCAAGCGATTGATGAATTCATCCAAATTATCATCATTTTCAATGACCACACAGCGCGGCTCATACACATCAATAATCATGGGCTGTGGCGCTGTGTTTAATTGCCCATAACGAAAATAAACCGTAAGCGCGCCATTATGACAGCGCAGCGTTTGCGGTGTCAAAAGCGGCAACAAATCCGCCTCTTCAGCTTTGGCTGCCAATACGCCAACCGTTGTGTGCATGGGTGCATATTGCCTCAACATCAATCCCATGCCTTGATACAAGGGCTTTAACAGCTCACTTTCACCCAGTCTTTCGCCATAAGGGGGATTGGTAATAAAAAACAGCGCATCATCATCACCCAGTGCCTGCAAGGTTTTGGGCAGCTCGCTCAATTCTTGCACCGCAAACTCAATCTTGTCAATCACAGGCGCCAAAGCAGACGCCAATATGTTTTTGTGCAAGGCTTTGATGGCGATTGGATTGTTATCAAAGGCATAGGTTTTGGGCAGTTTGGCGTGCTGCAGATTGTGATGAAATTTATCTTGTGCTTGCAATACCAAACTTTGCCACAACGCCTCATCATGCTCGCGCCAATGACAAAACCCAAATTCATCGCTTGCTTTGTCCACACCAACTGCATAATCTAAAGACATGAGCAGCGCCTCAATGATGAATGTGCCAGAGCCACACATGGGGTCAAAGAGAACATCAAAGCGCTTACGGTGCCAATCGGCAGTGTACAACAGCGCTGCTGCCAAATTTTCCTTCAAAGGCGCATCTGTATTGGCAACGCGATAACCTCGGCGGTGCAAACTTGCGCCAGACAAATCAAGCGCAAACAGCGCCTTGTCGGGTGCGATGTGCACGCTGATGATGAGATTGGGCTTTTGCGTGTCCACGCTTGGGCGTGCGCCAAATTGCGCATTAAATCTGTCTGCAATGCCATCTTTGATGCGCATGGTTACAAACTGCTGATTCACCGCCACGCGTTTATCTACGCTTGTGCGAATCACAAAAGTCTGATGAACATCCAACAATTGCGACCAATCATAGCGTTTTGTAAACTCATACAGCACGCTTGGGATGTCTTCTGTAATGACTGTGACATTGTCTTTTTGAGTGTTTACAAAATAATACTCAGCAAGCGGCAACAGCACGCGACTTGCCACACGACTGTACAGACAAATGTGATACAGCTGGCAAAGAGTAACGCAAGCAATCACGCGCCCTGTGGCGTGCTGACTTGCGGCAATGCCAAAGCTTGCAAGCTCAATCATCAAAGCGTGTTCAAGCCCATCGGCACACGTCAAAATCAGCTCAAAGGTTTTTGTGGTTGTTGTGGTTGTTGTTGTCATTAATAAATATCGCTGTTATGTTGGATTGGTATGAGTTATTTGGCACAAAAGGTCATTATATCATAATTCACAGCTGCTGCGTGTCGGTTGAATAAATAAAGCCCTGCTCAGAGGTATCCACTGGCGCCCCTTTGATGATTTGCATATGTGGATAAGGAATCACCACATTCGCCCCATCCAGCGCTTTTTTGATGTCTTCAATGATGAGCTCTTTGATGACAGGCAGTCTTGCAACCGAAGCAGGCGACAGCCAAAACCGCACCAGCACCTGCAAATCATAATCGCCGATTTTTTGAATGGTCATCAAAGGCAGCGGGTGCGTCAAGACATTATTGTTTTGCTTTAGCGTACTCAGCACAATACCGCGCACCTCATCAATATCTGCATTGAGCGCAACTCTGACAGGCACATCAAAGCGAATAAAGCTTTTGGAGGTCAAATTCACCACCTCATTGCCCGCCACGGTAGAATTGGGGAAAATAATGGTGATGTTGTCGCGGTTTAGAATGTGCGTGGTTCTCAAGGTGATTTTGACTACCTTACCCTCTTGTTCGGCAACTTTAATCCAATCGCCCACCTCAAAAGACTGCTCCATCAAAATGGTAATGCCTGCAATGAAGTTTGCCAAAGTGCTTTGCGCTGCAAAACCAACAGCAATCCCCACAATACCCAGACCTGCCACAAGCGATACTATATCAAAACCAAACTGCGCCAAAATGGTTGCGCATGCCAAGAAAAATATCAATACCGACAATAAGTTATGGCACAGCTGCTCAATGGATTCATTGATGTCATACTGGCGCAAAAGCCAATGCACCGCCTGTCCGCTCATCGCCCACGTCACATAAAACAGCCCCGCCCAAGTGCTCGCTTTGGCAAACGCCTTAATGGTATCTACATTAATGCCAATCTGCGTCATTATCGCAAGCAGGCTAAGCACAAACCAAATATAACGCAAGGTTGAACGAATAATGCGGATGTGTCTGTCAGACAAACGCAGCATTTTTTTGGCGTGTTTTAGCACATAAACACACAACCAATAAAAAAAACCAATCACAAGCAGCAAAATCAAAATCTTCATGGCAACAGTAGCAAACTGCAAACCGCGATTTGCCCAATCAAAGCTCTGATCCTCAAGCGAGCCGCCCAATGCAATATAAATACTTTGCTGCAAATCTTGCACAATTTTTTCAAAAAATCCCGCTGCGCCCATTGCCGCCATGCCAATTTCCTGCGTTTTTTAACCAACTGATTATAATAGCATTTATAACGCAAGACTTAAAGCGATAAATCATACAAGCTTTGATTTTATTTGGTTTTATTTTGGTTTTATGAATTGGCGCGTTTTAGGGTATTTCAAAATTGATAATATTGGGCGTACTGACTTTTCATGCGTTTTAAACAATAACAAATATTTAAAACCTGAGCACAATTAATTATACTTGCATATTTTTACTGCATTCTCAACTTTATTTAACTCAATTGATTTTTATAAAAAAATGAATTTTTGTAAGCTCAGTGAAAGAATGACACCCAACAATTTTTTTGAGAAATTCAAATCAATCATTTAAAATGTTGGGTTTTATAAGCTCAACATAAGCCTACAAAAACGTTTTAAAGCTTGAAAATGGCGTTATTTTTGTATAATATTTCATAAAAACAATGACTTTATTTATCAAAAATGGCTCAATCATATTAAACCATCAATCAGCACCCACACAGCACAAAACAGCATAAAATAAAACAGCGAAAATATGAGCAAATATTGAAAGCTTGGCACATTTTTAGTATGATGATGGCTTTGTATTACACGGTTTAGCATCACACGGTTTAGCATCACACGGTTTAGCGCCACACGGTTTAATTGATTATTCAATTGATTGCCATGCTTGTATTTATTGTTTTGTTGCCACAGATGGCAAACCAAACATACAAGCTTTTTGAGTCATCGTCATTAAAGGTCGGTATGGAAGGATTTATCACACTTGTGCTGATTTTGGCACCCATGTTTGTCGGTTTTTTATTACCAAAAAATCCAAAATTTGCACATCTGTCCGAAAAGCTACTAAATTACATCGTTTTTTTATTACTCATCATCATCGGCATTGAGCTTGCCTTGGTGGATAATCTGCACCAAAAATTAACGCAGATTGTACTGTATTTATCGGTACTTTTGGCACTGACCATTGGCAGTGGGTTGATTGGGCTTTATCTTTTTGACAAATTATCACCTTGTCCACATACCAAATCGGCGCGCGCTCCACAAAAAACACCTTTGAGCCTACATGGCAGCTTGATTCAAGTGGGTTGCATCATTATTGGCTTTATGTTGGGTAGATTTTTGCCAGAATCGCTGTTGCCACCTCATGGCACAACGACCGCTTTGTTGATGTGTCTGCTGCTGCTTGTGGGAATTTTGCTCAAAAACGGTGAAATCACCCTAAAGCAAGCCCTACTAAACAAACGCGGTCTACAAATCAGCATCGTCTATATGCTCTTTGTACTCGCCTCAGGGCTGATATATGCTGCGCTGTTTGAAGAGGTGTCGTGGGCAAAAGGGCTTGCGCTTGCCTCAGGCTTTGGCTGGTATTCGCTGTCAGGTTCGCTCATGACGGACGCTTATGGTGCGGTGTGGGGCAGTGTGGCGCTGCTCAATGATTTGTCGCGCGAAATCTTGGCAATGATTTTTATCCCTTATGTCATGCAAAAATCAAGCTCGGCTGCCATTGGTTTGGCGGGTGTCACCTCGCTTGATTTTACCTTGCCTGTGCTACAAAAAGCAGGTGGCAGTCAAATCATTCCTATGGTCATCAGCTTTGGCTTTATCACCAACATCGTCTCACCGATTTTGATGGTGTTTTTTTCAACCTTGCCAATTTAGACTAGGACGTGTTGTCTTATTCTGAAATGACCACATCTTGGCGCAAGTTGAGATGGAGTTTTTTGTACCATGGCAGCTCATCATACAGCTGTTTTTCGCGCTTTTTGCGTTCGGCTTCTCGGTTGGCGCGTGCCACCGCTGTGTTTTGAATGACATAAATCACTTGGCTTGCTGATGCCACTGTACGCCCTGTCTCATCTTGTACCTCGGCGCGAATCTCATATTGATTGGGCAGCAGCTCACTGGTCGGCACACTCGCCTTGGCGGCGTTATTGGCAACCACTTCATCATTCAAATAAATGACAAAGCTGTCTGTCGGCTCAAGCTTTGGGCTCACCGTAGCATAAATGTCAATATTTTGCATGGGCTTTTGATAAGCGCGCGACTCGCTAGGCTCTTGAATGGTTACGGTATAGTTGGCAAACGCGCTGGCACTTAGCACCAAACTGATTGCCATGAGTGGCTGAATCATTTTCATTTTTTATCCCTTAATGATTGTTCAAAAAAATCATTGTAGCAAATTTTTTCACAACATTCACTCAAAAAAAATCTTAGCGTGTTTATGATTAATTTTTTGGGCAAAATGTGATGACTTCTTGTTTTTTTATAAAGAAATATAAAGAAAAAAGACCGACAGTGTATCGGTCTTTTGCTCAATCACAGTTATGATTAGCATTGCACAGCTATGATTAGCAGCGATAGTACAATTCAAGCTCCAACGGATGCACCGCCTCATTCATGCGCTGTACTTCTTGCATTTTAAGCTCAATATAAGCCTCAATCATCTCTTTACTAAACACATCGCCTTTGAGCAAAAATTCATGATCTTGCTTCAGTGCGTTTAGCGCCACTTCAAGATTTTCGGCAACAGTTGGGATTTGCGCATCTTCTTCTGGGGGCAAATCATACAAGTTTTTGTCCGCCGCCTCACCTGGGTGGATTTTGTTTTGAATGCCATCCAAGCCTGCCATCAATAACGCCGCAAAGGTCAAATATGGGTTGGCAGATGGGTCTGGAAAACGCGCTTCAATACGCACAGCTTTTGGACTTGAGACGTGCGGAATGCGAATTGACGCCGAGCGGTTGGAAGCTGAATACGCCAGTTTGATGGGCGCCTCAAAATGCGGTACCAAGCGCTTGTAGCTATTGGTTGATGGGTTGGTGATGGCGTTGAGTGCACGCGCGTGCTTGATGATACCGCCAATAAAATAAAGCGCTTCGGTGGAAAGACCTGCGTACTCATCACCTGAAAAAATATTGGTGCCATCTTTGCTGATGGACATATGAACGTGCATACCAGAGCCATTATCACCAACCAAAGGTTTTGGCATAAAGGTGGCAGATTTACCAAATTGATTGGCAACGCTTTGGACGATGTATTTAAATTGTTGCACTTCGTCAGCTTTTTTGACCATGGTATTAAATGACACGCCGATTTCAAGCTGGCAAGATGCCACTTCATGATGGTGCACCTCCACGCGGTTTTCGCCCATCACATCTGCAATGCGCTCACACATCACCGTGCGCATATCGTGATAGTGATCAATGGGTGGCAGAGCAGCATAGCCGCCTTTGACGGTAGGGCGATACGCCAAATTATTCCAATCATAAGCCTTATCTGAACTCCACGCCGCAGCCTCAGAGGTGATGGTGTAGCGTGCACCACTCATGTCCACCGACCATTTGACGTCATCAAACACAAAAAACTCAGGCTCAGGACCAAAAAATGCTGTATCGCCAATGCCAGTTGATTTTAGGTAGTTTTCGGCACGGCGCGCAATGGAGCGTGGGTCTTTTTCATAGCCTTGCATGGTGGACGGCTCAATGATGTCGCATGACACCACAACCGTTGTTGCCTCAAAAAATGGGTCAATGTATGCAGTTTCTGGATCGGGCAGCAAAATCATGTCAGATGCCTCAATGCCTTTCCAGCCAGCAATTGATGAGCCATCAAACATTTTGCCATCTTCTAAGGTATCTTCATCTACCGTGTGCGCAGGAAACGTAATGCGCAGCTCCTTGCCGTGCGTGTCTGTAAAGCGAAAATCCACCCATTTTGCTTCGCTGGATTGGATTAAGTCTAGTAGTTTATTTGACATAGCATCACCCTTAATTAAAAAAAATTCATGATGTCTTAATGTCATCAGTGATGACGTTTTTGAAAGACGAACACAGTATAGGTCAATTGTGCGTGCTTTGACAAGCCCTTTTGCAAAAATTTATTAAAAAAAATTGTAACTTATTAAAAAAAATTAATAAATCAAAATCATGCACCATCACACGCAGCAAACGCATACCCAAAAACAAAATAGATGAGAATAATTCTCATCTATTTATGTAAAGGCTTTTTCTTTTTATTATTCAAGCAAATCAATCTGGCAATTTCATATTCGCTTCATCGGGATTTAAGCCAAAATAAAACACAAGTGTACCAACCGCGCTGTTTATCAGCACATACATCACATCAAGACCTGCATGATTCATCACAAATCGGCTGATCAAAAACGAAACAATACACATCACAACAAAACAAGCAAGCAGATACTTTATAATCAGTGGATGTGTCAATTTTCGCTCATTTTGGGGAATTGTTGGGCGGATGGTTTTTTTGAACAGCGCAAATCCTGCCAAATACAGCAGCGAACCCATCACCAAATACGCCAAAAAACTCATAAATTATCCTTAAGCTCAAAAAGCCACATCAAGACGGCACTGTCAAATCCATCGGCACATCATCACAAGGCACTTTATAAACCGTATTGACCGCACCTGCAACATTGATGATAAATTCACTGTCAAGCGCGCCCAATTGCTTAAGCTCGGGGCGAACATACCCAAGCGCCATCACCTTGTCTTCACGCGCCGCCACCGCAAGCACATCGGCTGCGTTGATGTTGAGCGCATTGACCTTAAAAAACTCAAAACCATCACTTGACGCAGGCAAAACTTGCAAGCTTTCAGGCACATCCCAAAGCAGAGCCTTGTCGGCATTTTTCATTTGCATGACCAGCGCATTTTGGTCAGCGCTTACCTTCAGCACCGCATAATCGGGCTTGCCATGAGCATTGTAACCAAACGTATAACAGCCCACAAGCATTTTACCCAAGTCGCTCAAAGCGACAGCCGCTTGTGCATTACTATCGGCAGTTGTCGTAGGGGCTGTTGTTGCAGTTGGTGTAGATTCATCGGTTTTATCACAAGCCAACAACATCATACCAAGCGCGATTATAATGAGTTTTTTCATAGCTTTTCACATTTTTCATGGTCTTTTGCAAAATCGGTGTTTTGTGGTTTTTGTAAATTTTATAAACACAGTTTTTATCAATCAACAACAACTTAATACCATCAGTCATTACGCCTTTATTGTAAACACACCAACACTGATACATTAATTATTGATACATCAAAGTGTATTGTAACAAATTTTGCGACAAATTTTTGAAGAATTTGGCACAAACTCTCAAATTCGCCTTTTGCTTGGCGCATAATGCTGTTTTGTGCATAAATTTTTGTTATAATATTTTATTTTTGGCACTTACCCATGATTACTATTCATACAGATGGCGCGTGCAAAGGCAATGGCAAAACCGCCAACGCTTGCGGTGGCTATGGCGCTTATATCCAATACCCCAATGGCAATTACCGCAAAATTTGGGGCGGAGAGCCTACCACCACCAACAATCGCATGGAGCTGACGGCTGCCATCAAGGCGCTTGAGACGTGCCAAGACGGCGAGCCAATCACGCTGTTTACCGACTCTAATTATGTCAAAGACGGCATTACCAAATGGATTGTCAGCTGGAAAGCCAAAAACTGGAAAAAATCAGACGGTAAAGCTGTGCTCAATGTGGATTTATGGCGGCAGCTGGACGTGCTCAATCAGCGCTTGGACATTCATTGGCAATGGGTCAAAGGTCATAGTGGCGATACAGGCAACGAGATGGCGGACTTACTTGCCAATGAAGGCACAACAAGCACAGGCAATCAGCTGTTTTCTTCTACAGGTGAGCTTTTGAGCGACAGCACTCACAACAATCAAATCACCGCAAACACACCATCAAATTCAAACGCAATGCCAAATTCAAACACACCATCAGATTCACCCTTAATCCATGAGCCTACCATGAGTAATTTATTTTATAGCAATTTTGAGCAAAATCCTGATTATGATGGCGACACAAGCCGCGTCAATCCTGATTTTTGGCCGATTTTACCAGATCCTATCAATCAAAATATGTCCGAACGCCAACTGATTATGGATACCGAAACCACAGGTTTTGATGACAAAGGCGGCGATAGAATTGTGGAAATTGGCGCCATTGAGCTTGTTGGGCGTAAATTTACTGGTCAAAAATTGCACGTTTATATCAATCCACACATGCAAATGGACGACGAGGTCATTGGCGTTCACGGCATCAGCAATGACTTTGTCAGCGACAAACCCGCCTTTGAAGACGTGGCACAGCGTGTGTTTGACTTTATGAAAGGTGCTGAAGTCATCGCGCATAACGCAAGCTTTGATATGCGCTTTTTGGACATGGAGTTTACCAAAGCAGGTCTGCCCAAGCTAAGCGACCATGTCAAAGTGGTGGACAGTCTTGTCATCGCAAAGCAGATGTATCCTGGGCAAAAAAACACCTTGAATGCGCTTGTCAAACGACTTGGCGTTGGGCAAAAAGATCGAACTTTTCACGGCGCTTTGTTAGACTCTGAGATTTTGGCGGAAGTTTATCTTGCCATGACAGGCGGACAGGTGTCTTTTGACATGGACGAAACCCCCACGCTTGACCGCAGCACGACACTAAGCCACGACAATTTAAGCCACATGGCAAATATGTTAAGCACATCAGTACGCGATGACAATGGCGACAGTCAGTGGCGCGAGGCACATCTATCGTCATAGCCGATATCGTCGCATGGAATATCGTCGCATGGAATATCGTCGCATGGATTAACAAGCGCATGATTTAAACACAATTTTAAAAACCAGCAATCTTAGAGCCTAGAAGTTATTAAATGACTTAAAATTTATCATTAATTTACACCTAAAGCAAAAGGTTGTTTTGTTGATATTATTAAAAAGTAAGTTTAAAATTTATAAATAATGCACCAATCAAATTGCAAGGCTGTACATTCAAAACCAAGATGACACGCTTTGACAAAATTTACTTGCACAAACCCCCAAAAAATGGTGTAATGTAAGTTATTTTTGCGCATTATGTGTTTTTATCATCGTATTTTTATCAGAACAAACATCATCAAACGGGTTTATCATGACAAATCAAGCAAATTTTACATCCAGTACAACAAACTTTGATGTGCCATCTTTGCATTTATTAATCAATGAAATTGAGGTTGCACTCAAAGATGCCGAAACGCATTTGAGTGAATTTCACGATGATGAAGAACAAGCGCCTTTGCTGATGGATTCTGCAACTGTCATTGACCAGCTGGCATCCATCTTTGATTTGATTCATTTTAAAGGCACAAGCGAGCTTGCGCACGCCATCTCAGGCAACCTAAAAAAACTGCACGACTCCGCCGACAACAGCGACTCTGAGCTCATCATGGACATCTCAGAGGGCATTATGGTGCTTGATCGCTACATTGAATTTGTACTGCTCAAAGAAATGGTTGAGCCTTCTTTGATTTTACCCATCATCAACAAGCTGCGCCATCATTTGGGCAAGCCTGCGCTGTCTGGCGACGAGGTGTACAAAAGCAACAATGTATCTATTTTGAATCCTGAACGCCACTATGAGACGTTGTCGCAATTAGATATTGACAAAAACCAAATCATCAGCGCCTATCGCGCAGGTTTGGCGGTGGCACTTGACAAAGAAAACAATCAGCTTAGCGCGGATGAAAACCAAAAGCTGCACGCATTGTCTGCCGCCACACAAAGCATTGCCAATGCGTCCAAGACGTTATTTTGGCAGTCGGCAGCCACCGCAACCAAAAATCTCAACGAAATCCTACCGCTGACCAATGCCAAAAAGCGCGTTTTGATTTATCTTGAGCAACAACTGCAAAATTATCTGCCCATTCAAGACAGACGATTTGCCGACTTGGTCAGTCTTGCCTGCAGTCGTGATGACAGCTTTTTGAAAACCGCGCAAAGTCAATACGGCTTAAATCAGTTGAGCGACAGTGAGCAGCATGAATTGCGCCGATTTTTGTTTGGTCCAAACCGCGAAATCAGTGACACATTAAATTTATTGATTCAAGGTGAAATCAGTGCCATCAAAGAAAAAGTGGACAGCTTGGCGCGCCAAGAAAACACAATCAACAGCGTCACCAATACAGACATCGCCAAGCAAATCCATGAGCTTGGTTCCGCCATGCAGCTGCTTGGTTTGGATGACGCCTCTACCGCTCTAAAAAGCGCAGCCAGCGAGGTTACCAACTGGCAAACACCGACACCCGAAGACTTTGACAGATTATTGTCCGAGCTGATGGTGGCAGAAAACGCCTCCATCTTCCTAAGCAAAACGCACACGCCAGGCGCTGTTAAGCTGTCTTTGCACAATCGCAACATCTCATTACATCAGCTGGATACAGCGTATGAAACGCTATTAAAAGAAAGTCGCGCCAACATCGCCACCATCACTCAAGCCATCAGCGACTATATGGCTGATGCCAATCACGATGTCATGCACCTACAAACCACGCCTGAAGCGTTGGAGCAAGCTGCAGGCGCTGCTGATTTTCTCAAAATTCCAAACACTGCCAAAATGCTGTCCCGCTTGGCAAGTTACATTAACAATCAAGCCATTGAAGCGCGCGTTGTATTGAGTGAAGATAAGCTTGCTGACATTGCAGATGTGATTATGGCAGCCGATTATCATTTTGAAGCATTGGAAGAAAATCGCCCCATCAGCAAGCAGTCCATGCACATCGGACAGCACAGCCTAAATCGTCTGCTGACAGCGCAGTGATTGGCGTACCATGACACAAACCAAAGCCAACACGCAGCCCATCTCCACACTGGCTGCGTGGATAATAGACGCCAATCAAACAGCATTTTTATGCCATGCTGACAAAAACTTTGCGGTGGCAACTTTTGGTCTATCCTCTGGCATTTTGTCCTTGCTACATCATTTTGAATACACCCTACTAAGCCCCAAGCTTATGCACACGCAAGACAATGACACACCCAATGTCGCCATCAGCCTACAAGGCTTATTGCGCATCGGTGTCATAAAGCACAGTCAGCACAATGACGCAGACTATCTTTTTAATCAAAAATCCTATCAGCTTTTGGATTATCGCACACTCATTGCTTGCTTGCCCATTTATGAGCTGCACAACATGAGCCATGCCATACAGCTGCTGCGCTGGGTATATGATTTTCGCTATTGCAATCGCTGTGGCACACGCACGAGCGTACATCAACATGAATATGCGCAAGTGTGTCCAAACTGCGCTTATCGCAATTATCCGCGCATTTCACCTTGCGTGATTGTCGCCATCTACAAAAAAGAGAACGCGCCTAAAATTTTGCTTGCCAAGCATCATCGTCACAGCCAAATGTACGGATTGATTGCAGGTTTTATGGAGGTTGGTGAAAGCTGCGAAGCTGCCATCATCCGCGAAGTCAAAGAAGAGGTTGGATTGTCTGTCAAAAACATCCAATACATCAGCAGTCAGCCATGGCCCTATCCCAGCAATCTTATGCTTGGTTTTTTGGCAGAATACGACAGTGGCGAGATTTGCATTGCAGAAGATGAGTTGTCTTGTGCTGACTTTTTTGAATTTGACAATTTGCCCATCATCCCCAAACATGGCACCATCGCTCGCACCTTGATTGATTTGGTGCACACCAAGCTATCACAATAAGAATATTATGAGTAAACGCACGCGTCCTTTGTTGTTTGATGTGCTCAACATCTGTGCACTTGACGAAGCCCAACAAACCATGATTGATGACATTGATGCCATGTTGCCCCAAACGCAATGCGGGCTGTGCGGCTATCGTGATGGCTGTCTGCCTTATGCACACGCCATTGTTGTCAATGGCGAAAAAACCAATTTGTGCGTGCCTGGAGGCGATGCGCTGAGCGCTGCCATTAGCCATTATCTCAATCGTCCTATTTATCGTGCCGCGCCTTCCAAATGGCAAATTCATCCCATCACTTTGCGCCCAACCAAAATGTTGGCGGTGATTGATGAATCCGCCTGTATCGGCTGCACCAAATGCATTCCTGCCTGCCCTGTGGACGCTATCGTTGGTACCGCCAAGCACATGCACAGCATTGTGCCTGATTTGTGTACAGGCTGTGAGCTGTGTCTTGCCCCCTGCCCTGTGGATTGCATTCATCTCATCACCCACCCCGACCAAACACAAGACAGCGACACTTACCGCGAGCAATATTACCATCATCTGCACCGCATGACAGCTGAGATTCAGCACAAACCCATCGTGAGTCACACCCAAGCAGTTTTGGGCAGTTTGAGCGCCGACACACAACCTGCCATCAATAAAGACACCGCAAGCCAAGCCGTCAAGCTTGCCAAACTGCGCACGCAAATCAAAAAGCTTGAAAAACAGCTCGCCATGGGTTTTGATGAACAAAAATCCAAAACACTTGAACACCTCAAACAGCAATTGGCAGACGCCGAATCCTCATTTTAGACTTTGATAATGCAACGCTTATGAATCACTCTTTTGATACGACCAATGACACATCTACGGATTTGGAGCTGCTGGATTTGGTGCGCCGACTTGAGCTTAGTCATTATGTGTTTGACGCCGACCCCAATGACGTCACTCAAGCACTCAAAAACACCAAAGGCACGCCCATGCAAAAGCTCATCTTGCGCGCGCATAAGCTGGATGACTCCAACCAAATCAAACAAGCACTTGCCAATGCGCATTTTCATTTTAGTTTGCCTGAAAAACTGGTCGGTGTTTTGGCGTTATTGACTGGCATTCTCTCGGTGGCAGGGTTATTGACCACCACGCACATAAACTTTTTTTATCTACTCATCATCTTGCTTGGTTGGCACTGGCTAAGCTTATTGTTGTGGCTTATCCACCCCAAAAACCCAAGCACATCTTCTGTAGTGGCAAAGCTATTGGATGGCATCATTCATAAAATCATGCACAAAACAAATCCATTGGATAAGCACGCGCACGAGCTTGTTATGCAAAGCAAAACTGCGGTGCTGGCTGACTATCTGTCTGCCATCATTCACAAAAGCTGGGTGATGATGTTTTTGGGCAACATCATCGCGCTGATTGGGATTTTTTTATTCAAATCCTATCATTTTGTGTGGGAATCCACTTTATTAACACAAGCATATTTTGAAAAGCTTGTGCACATCATCGGCATTTTGCCCTCTTTATTTATCTCACCGCCAGACATTCATGCCAGTGACGTGGCGCGCCAATTTGCCATTTTTTTGATTGTTTGTGTTATCATCTACGGTCTGATTCCACGGCTGATTGCGTGGCTTTTTTGCGCCATCAAAGTGCGCAAACACGCATTTACAATTGACAAAAACTTGTATTATTATGAAAATTTAGTCAGACAGTTTAATCGTCAAATCAGCGACCAAGACGACTATACGCCGCCGCCAGCAACACCGATTTTGGCCAAAGTCAGCCACGGCAAAAAGCTGATTGCCACCTTTGAGATTGAGGCTTTTGATCCGCATTGGTATCAATTTGGTGCAGGCAATGACGTTGTTTTGTTTGGCAAAATTGATGACAAGGCTGATTTACAGCAATTGGTGCACGCTGTTCATCAACATCATGCGCAAGTGTATTTGGGTATTGATTGCGCGCTACTGCCCGACAGAGGCGCTGTCAAAAAACTGCTTGCCATCGCCAATAAAGCGCAATTTGGCATTGTCGTTGAGCTTTTGGGTAACGACAAAGCGCATTATACTGCATGGCAAGAAACATTGGCAGCGCACAACATCGCGCAGGTGCGCTATTAGCAAAAAAACCGCAGTAAACACTGCGGTTAAAGCACATCAGTCGCCAATTTTTTCGCCATGCAATGCCAAATCAAGCCCCACATATTCTTCTTCTTGACTGACGCGCAGTCCCATGGTTTTTTTGATGGCAAAGCCGATGATGAATGTTACGATGGCGCAATAAGCCATGGTCGCAAGCACCCCTTCAATTTGTAGCCACAGCTGTGTGCCAAGACCAACCTCCAAAGGCGCGCCTGTGATGGCGGGGCTGACCAACACGCCTGTCAATACCGCCCCAATGATACCACCAACCCCATGCAACCCAAAGGCGTCCAAGCTGTCATCAATGCCCATTTTGCGCTTTAATGAACCAATCATATAAAAGCAGCCGAGCGCAGTCAATACACCAATCACCATCGCGCCGCCAACCGTTACAAAGCCCGCCGCTGGCGTAATGCCCACAAGTCCCGCAATCGCCCCAGACGCGCCGCCCAGTGCTGATGCCTTGCCACGCACCACACGCTCTGCGACAAGCCAAGTCAATGCACCCACGGCAGCCGCCACTTGTGATACCACCAAAGCCATGCCTGCTGCTGCGTTTGCGCCCAGTGCCGAGCCGCCATTAAAACCAAACCAGCCTACCCACACAAGCCCTGTACCGATGAGTGTCAATGCCAAATTGGCAGGGGCGTGAAATTCTTTTTGATAGCCTTGACGACGACCCAGCAATGCCGCCAACACAAGACCTGCCACACCAGCATTGATATGTACCACTGTACCACCTGCAAAATCAAGCGCATCGCCAGTGAGCCAGCCGCCGCCCCACACCCAGTGACAAATCGGCGCGTACACAAGCACAACCCAAAGCGCAGAAAACACCATAAATGAGCTGAATTTGACACGTTCAGCCAAAGACCCTGCCAAAATCGCCACAGTAATGACAGCAAAAGTCATTTGAAACGCCACAAACAAAATGGTTGGAATGGTGCCAGACATCGCATCCATACCCACACCTGCCAGCATGACATTACCAAGCCCACCAACAAAAGCATTCATAGAGCCTTCCGAAAACGCAAGCGAATAACCCACAAGCACCCACATCACCGACACAACAGCGGCAGCGCCATAACTGTGCATCATGGTGGATAAAATATTCTTTTTGCGCACCATGCCCGCATAAAACAGCGCAAGCCCAGGCAATGTCATCATCAAAACAAGCGCGGTGGATATCAACACCCACGCCGTATCGCCTGTATTCAGCTCATCGGCGGCATGACTGACCGCTGGCAACAACAGCAATGATGGTAAGATTAATTTTTTTATCATTTTCATAGCAAAATCCTCGCTCCAAAAAATTTATCAAACTGCCGACTCACCCATTTCACCTGTGCGAATGCGAATCACCTCATCTAAGCTCTGTACAAAAATTTTGCCATCACCGATTTTTCCTGTGTTGGCACTTTTGATGATGACATCAATCACCGCCTCACAGTCTTTGTCCGCCACCACAATCTCAAGCTTCACTTTGGGCAAAAAATCCACCACATACTCCGCCCCACGATACAGCTCGCTATGACCTTTTTGACGCCCAAAGCCCTTGACCTCGCTGACCGTCATGCCGTGAATGCCAATTTCTGATAAGTTTTCGCGCACCTCATCAAGCTTAAACGGCTTTAAAATTGCTGTAATTAGCTTCATACATCCTCCAGATTATTAATCATAAAAACTAATTAGCATATCTATTTTTGTAATAAATTATATAATTTCATTGCACTTGTCAATAATTTTTTAAAAAAAATTATTAAGTCATCAGAAAAAATTATAAAAATTACCCATCAGCACATTTTGTCCAATATTTGCGTGCAAAAATGATGATTTTTCATTACAATAAGCTTATTTACAAGACTTAAGCTTACCCACCAAATCACCTCACTATGTACCCAAACATTGACAATACAGACTTGCACACCACCTTAACCATCGGCATTGTCGCAGGGGAAATCTCAGGCGATAGCCTAGGGGCGGATTTTATGGCACAGATGAACGCCTTGTACCCCAATGTGCGCTGGGTGGGCGTTGGCGGTGAAAAGATGGCAGCACAAGGGCTAGTCAGCTTGATTGATATGCAAAGGCTGTCGGTGATGGGATTGGCGGAGGTGGCGCGACATTTGCCTGATTTACTGGCAGCAAAAAAGCAGATTTTGACGGCATTTGCTCATCAAAAGATTGATATTTTTGTGGGGATTGATGCCCCAGATTTTAATCTAAGGCTCGGTAAGGTATTAAAAAAACAAGGGATTTTTTGTGTGCAATACGTCAGCCCAAGCGTGTGGGCATGGCGTGAAAATCGCATTCACACCATCATTGCCGCCACCGATTTGGTGCTGTGCTTGTTTGATTTTGAGCTGCCTGTGTATCAAAAACACCACCACCCTGCAGTATGCGTGGGACATCCGCTTATCAAACAGCTGCGAGTGGCAAATTTTCAAAAAGCACCCAATACGCTGTGCTTGATGGCAGGCTCAAGATTGGGTGAAATTGAGGCGATTTTGCCGATTTTGTTGGATGGTTTTAAAAAATTATTCAAACAAAATCAAAATCTTAGAGCGATATTACCCCTTGCCAAAGACGAACACAAACCGCTTGTGCAATCGCTCATTGACAAAAACGCACCGCATTTATCGCCTTTTTTGACCGTCTTTGACCCCAAAGATTGGCAGACAAGTCATGCCTACCACAGCGATTACAACGCCAGTCAATACGCCATGCAAATCAGCGATGTGACCATCTTGGCATCAGGCACAGCAACGCTTGAGGCATTAATGTTAAAAGCACCGATGGTCGTGGTGTACAAAGTCAATCCCATCACCTATGCCATCGCCAAACGCCTTATCAAAACGCCTTTTGTCGCCCTACCCAACATTTTGCATCAGCACCGATACGGCACACCGCTTGTGCCTGAATTGCTGCAAGACGATGCCAATGGCGATAACATCAGCCACGCTGTCTTACAATTATTAAATCATCCTTGCGATAAAATCAGCCAATTTGCCGATGAACTGCAAAACAGCCAAAACCAAAATCCTGCAAGCGTTGTGCTGACCCATTATCAGCAAACGCTCAAAACAGCTTCTTAAACAACAAACCCACAAAACAAAAACCACAAAAGACAACTTACAAACCATTTAAAAACCCAGAGAGCCGCCATGCAAATCCGAGCATCATTAACAGTCACCGAATGCGTCATCAACAAAAACATTGATGTAAGCCAGCCCCTAATCATCGGTGTGGACGAGGTTGGACGCGGCTGTTTGTTTGGGCAGATGACTGTCTGTGCGTGCGTGTTGCCGCCTAAATTTGCCCAAGATTTGACCGATAAATTTGGTCACAACAACCTACAAGACACAATATTTGAACAATTGGGCGACTCCAAAAAACTGTCTGCCAAAAAACGTACCGCATTGGCACAGCTCATTAAAACACAAGCAAGCTACGCCATCATAGACGTCCCTGCTCACAAAATTGACACGCTGAACATCCATCACGCCACGTTATTGGGCATGAAAAGTGCCATCGCCGCTCTCATCGCTCATTATCCCACCGCTTTGGTGCTTGTTGATGGCGTGCACGCCCCTGTCATGCCAACAGCCATTCAAACGCTCATCAAAGGCGACAGCAAACACGCCAGCATCGCAGCTGCTAGCATTGTTGCCAAAGTTCACCGAGACGCCGCCATGGACGCCTATGCTGAGCTTTACCCCAATCATGGATTAGACAAGCACAAAGGCTATCCTACCCCCGCCCACAAACAAGCCTTGGCACAGTTTGGCATACTGCCCGAACATCGGCGAAGCTATGCCCCTGTCAGACAAATTTTACACAATCAGTCATTTTGATGGTTTTTATTAAGAAGAGATGTTTATGGCAGTTTATTTGTTATGATGAATTTGTATTTTGATATTAGGACATCCTGATACTTCATAACACCAATTACCACCTGGTAATAATTTGGAAATAAAACAGCGTTTTTGTCTTACCTACTTGTTAAAAAGCAGGGGGCTAAATCTTGATTTTCTTCGTTAAATTGCTTGAAAATACTTACGATTTTTCTTGATTTTAATGATAAATACGAAATTTCAGGATACTATAATTTAACAATCGTTTTTTTTGAAATTTATTTAAAGAATAAACAGATTGTTTGAATACAGATTATCTAATTCCATAGGAAACATTAAATGCACTTAAATACTAATTTAAAAGATATAAAGCTTAATTTCAGTATAATTAATGAAATACTATTAGATATTGATTATTGGGCTACAGATAATCCAGATTTTGACGACTCAATATTAGATATTATTACTCATTGTATTCAAGATGCTCTTATAAAAAATACGAATTTCAATTTTCAAATAGAGTTGGGAAATTTTGAGTTAGGTTCTTACAAATATCAGCTAGTAACTTTTATCATAAATTTACCGTTTATTTTAAATAATATTCAAAATTGTGAAAATTTTGATATTTAATTCCCAACTCGTAACATTGGTGAAAAATTTGAATTTGAATATAAAAAAAAATATATATTTTATACAGTCTTGCTCAACTAAAGATAACAAATATGCAAATGAATACATTCTCCCAAAGAATTTAGAAGAGATATTAATAGATTTTAAAACTTGTTATATTGATTTTATAAAATTAAATTTTAAGTTAGTATTGCCTAAATATATTGAATTATTAGAATATAGTTAGGTTCATACAATTATATCATTTAATAAATTTAAAATGAAAATAATGTAGATTGGCTATAAAAATACCCTTATAATATTTATATCTCCAAAATATATAAACGAACATTTAAAACACAAGCATTTTATAAAAACGGCAATTTATCTTTAAAGCCCATCAATAAAAAATACCACCGTTCACTGATATATGGCAGATAATTATAATTAGCTAAAACAGCATAAACAGCCGCCAAAACAAATATAGCACCCATCGCCATCATATAATAACGCAGCATTAGGGCATTATTGGCGGCTTGATGATAGGCTTTGGGGATTTTTTGATTGACAATCCACACAAACAGACGACTAAATAACCACGACACGCCCGCACATATCAAAAGCACAGGCATACTTTGCCAGATGATTTTTATGCTTTTGGCAACAGCATCAAACACACCACTCACTGCTTGCAAATGATACACCGCAATCACACCCAACCAAAGGCACGCAGGCACCGCACCAATCGCCCAAGCCAATTTTGAATGCGTGGGCGACACCTTATCCAAAATACGCCACAACGACTGTCCAATATCATCTGCCATTTTGCTAGAAATATACTGCTGACAAGCAATTTGTACAGAATGTTTGGGCGTATGATTATTTTTGGCAATGTCTTTTAGGGCACTGTCCAAAACAGGTTGATTCATATATTTTAAAAAGAAAATTTGAGCATTATTTTTTGAAATATTACCTTTTTTGTCTTGAGCATTTTTTAAAAACTGCCATTCATCAAAAAACAATTCATCAAACAAATGAGGTCGCACATACGCATAAGGCGGCGATGAAAAAGCCGCACAATAAAATGGCTTTTGTTTCATCTTAAGTAAAATATCAAATGCAATGCTTTGTCCTTCATAGATGAATTGATGCGTATCTTGCTCAATTTCACTGTCATCCATCAAAGTCAAATCAATGTGCGTGGCACAAAACACCGCCCCTTTATCATCCATGAGTTGATTAAATTCATCAGGCTTAAAAGGATTGGTGTGACTTATATAAAAACTTGGCTGTGCTTGAGCTTTGATTTGGTAAATGTGCGTAAAAAACCCATGACCTGCACAGTGATTGCAAGTCACCTGACCGCTGCCACCGCAACTGCCACAACGCTGTATGCCACTGCCAAAACACGCCGAACACGCACGATACTGAGTCTGATAACCACGGATTTGATTTTTGTTGTCATAGATGGGCACTTGATAACTCTCCTGCCCGCTGCCGCCACAGCCCCAACAGCTTTTGTTGCCTCGCCCATGACAATCTGTGCACGAAACTTCACCTGTGGCATGGCAAGTGCTGCAATCTGCATACATTGAAAAAGGTTCAAACTGATAAAAAGTATGTGTTTGTTGATATTCAAACAACGCTTCTTTGTTTAATGAACGAATGTGCTGTAAAAAATTATGACGCAAAGATTGACCAAAACTTGCTTCATTCATTAAATTGCGATGGTGTTTGTCCAGCTCTTGTGAGCTATCAAAACAAATGTTCTGTTTGTGATTGCCTGCTTTGATTTGTTCATCGCTGTGCCCAAAAAACAGCCAATTGACCGATAATGTCAAAGAAAAAGTGCTCGCCGCCCAGTCGTCTATCTGCAAATCATCGGCAACTGCTTGATTGCCATCAATTAAATTTTGCAAATCTTGAAGAAAAATATCCACATCAGCTTGTGGATGATAGTTTTGTGCGTCATAGCTTTTTGAGTTATAGTTTTTTGAATGATGATTATCCGCTTGATATACATTATTTGCCTGATGCATATACTCACCCTTATTTTTATCATCCTTAAAATCATCTTATCATCAAAAAATAATCTTGTCCACATTAATTGCTCTACGCTCATCAAAGGCATTTAAGGCATTAATCATCATTATTTTTTGATATTTTTTAATATCATAAACAGTAATACGAGCCGATTGAATTTTTTTGTTATCCAATAAATATTGTCTTTGTGTTCCGCATAATAAAGGCGTATCCGATGTAAACCATTGTCCGCTTTTAAAAAATAATAAATTACCAATACTACAATCAGTAACAAAGCCATTTTTTATAATAATAATTTCATCGCAATTTTGTTTTTTTGACAGTAATTGATTTAATAATTCTCTATCGTCATATTTATAGTCATAATTAATATCATCGCAATAAACCACCTTAAAAGATTGAATGTTTTTTGGTGTATAATCAAAATAAGTCACATCTATTTTATCTTGATTATAAGTAATACGACAACGCACGCAATCTTTATTTTTTAAATCATCATTGATACAAATCAGTTTTTGAATGTCATCAATCACCTCATGTCTTTTTAAAAATAATTGCCCCTGAATAAATCGCTGATTGTGATAAGACACATTCATAATCTGCCCTTTTTTAATGGCAACGGTTTCAAACAATCTTATCATCACATACCTTGAATTATTTTATTTATCATTAAAATATCTATTTTATTTTATCCAGCCCATCTCTGCTGCGGTTAATTGCCCAATCACAGTTTCATCCAGATTTTTTGCCATTTTAAATTCATTGGCACTGATTACTTTATTAATCGCCATCAATTCTGCTTGCATTTGTGGATAAGTCGGATTTTGCTTGGGATTGGCATAGCCATAAGGATAAATGGGCTCACCTGTGGCAAGATTGTATTTGTCAGACGCTCCAAATCCATGCAAACTTTCATGAGCGATGACCACATTATTGGTATCAATTTTTTTATCGCTGGCAAATAAATTGACCACGCCAATTCGCCCATTTTGCAAAGCGGTGGACGTATCGGTAATGATGGATTTGTCTGGACTGTGATATTGCAAAAACAAAGTCAAGCTTGGATTTATATCATCTTCTGGACGATTTTTAAAGGCATAATAGCGAAATTTTAAACTCCAAACAATCGCCTCCATAACACCGCCATTTCTGGGTACTTGGGGCGGCAAAGCGGTTACTTTATCACCCAAGCGATAATACATTCGCACCGAAGGATGATAATTTGCCGATTGTTTTTTGATATAATCATCAATCTCATCAAAATCTTTTTGCGTAAGCTTGGCGATATAGTCATCAACAATTGGCGCGCCGTCGGCATTAATGGGATACAAGCCAATATAAACAGGCTGATTCCAATCTTGATTTTTATCATAAAAACTATTAACCGCCACAACAAGCAAAATGGACAATAAAATGAGAATACGAATGTTTTTGAACATAAATTACCAACAATCCATCAACGCTTTTTATCACGTTTTTTAAATTCGGCAATGCGTTTTTTTTGACGCATGGCTTTTGCTTTATTTTGTACTTTGGGATTTTTTTTGCCTTCATAAGGATTGGCATTTTGCTTAAATTCCACATGCAAAGGCGTCCCCTCCAATTTAAAAACATTGCGATAAATGTTTTCTAGATAGCGTTGATAAGACTTTGGCAGAGCGGATGTTTGGTTGCCGTGAATGACAATCACAGGCGGATTGTGCCCACCCAAATGAGCATATCTTAGTTTAATGCGGCGTCCGCCCACCATCGGCGGTGGATGATTGGCGACAGCATCCTCCAAAATGCGTGTCAGCTGATTGGTGGACACCTTAAACATCGCAGCGTCATAAGCTTTGTGAATGGATGGATACAAATTACCCACGCCATTGCCATACAAAGCGGAAATCAGATGAATTTTGACCCAAGGAATGAAATGAAAACGGCGGTCTATTTCTTTTTTGGTGATGTTTTTTTTGCTCATCGGTCAGGTTGTCCCATTTGTTGATGGCAATCACAATCGCACGCCCAGCCTCCAGTGCATAGCCCAGCATATGCAAATCCTGATCCACAATGCCCTCTTGAGCATCTACCACGACGACGACCACATTGGCGTCTTTGATGGCTTGTAAGGTCTTGATAACGCTGAATTTTTCTACTTTTTCATCAATGCGACCACGACGACGCACCCCTGCGGTGTCAATGAGCGTGTATTGCCGCCCCTCACGCTCAAAAGGAATGTAAATGCTGTCTCGGGTCGTGCCAGGCATATCAAAAACCACGACACGCTCCTCGCCAAGCAAGCGATTGACCAAGGTGGATTTGCCAACATTGGGTCTGCCGATAATCGCTAATTTTAGCCCATCTGGCGACTCTTCGGTCTCGCCATCTTCTGGCATAGGCTCGGTGATTACCTCCAAAAGACTGGTAACGCCTTTGCCATGACTGGCTGCCAGCGGATAGGGCTCGCCAAAACCTAGGGCAAAAAACTCACTAATCGCCGCCTCGTGCACGCCATCGGTTTTGTTGGCGGCCAAGTACACTTTTTTGCCAAGACTGTACAAAAAGCGCGCAATCTCTTCATCGCTTGGGGTAATGCCTGCTCGCGCATCCACCACAAACACCACCTCATCGGCCTCGTGAATGGCGGTATAAGACTGGCTTGCCATGTAGTCATCAATGCTGCCGCGACCATCAGCCTCGCCAATACCGCCTGTATCAATGACAATAAAAGACTTGTTTTCAAAAAACACATCGCCATATTGACGGTCGCGCGTCAGCCCCGCCAAGTCTGCCACCAGTGCTTGACGAGATTTGGTGAATTGATTAAACAACGTGGATTTGCCCACATTGGGTCTGCCGATAAGGGCGATTACAGGTTTTATACTCATAATTTTCTCTAACAATATTCACTCAAAACCAAAATTTAAAAGATGACTGTCTTTTGATTTAAGACCTAAACACCATAAAATACTTAAAATAATAATCAAGCATTTAATAACAAAATAATCACTCAACTCATTAGCCAATAATATTAAATGGTAATATTTGGATAATAATTAAATATTTAAAATAATATGATGAATATTAACAGCTTACTTCTATCTTTTAAACACATATATTTTCAACACATTTGTTTAACAAAAATTAAGCCTGATTTTAAGTAACTAAATATTGACAATTATTTTTTGGCAATTTTTCATACAATCAATTATTTTAATTACAATCAGCTTGGAACATTTTGATATTTGGTTAATTTATTAACAATAAAAAAATCGCAGCATTGTTATCGTCAAATGATTATCAAACCATTAATAATATTACAAAACATCAAAATATCCCAATTTAAATTCACCGCTTTAAAAATTTCATGCTTGATTGATATAAATCTTACAATAAAATCAAAGGGCTTGCACGCAAACCCTTTGATTGTATCTTGTCATCAATTTATCTGCCACACCAACACTTGTCCTTGACTGGTTTGCGCATACAGTTTATTGTCTTTTGTTTGCAAACTGATGATTTGACCCTTATTTTTGGTGTCTGTACGTCCAACCAAATCACCAGACTGATTGAATAAATGCACCACACCCTCATAATCACCAATTGCTACATAGCGACCAATGGTGACAGGATTGGAGGGCTTGCGAAATTTCAGTGCATTATTTTTCCACAGCTTTGTGCCGCTTTCAGCATTAAAGCCATAGACCATGCCATCGGTATCCACGCCTATTGCCGTGCCTGACACCATTGTGATTGGCTTTGTGGTTGCAAAATCACGCTGCACAAACATGGTGCGCCCTGTGCTCATGTCAAAAGCAACAAATTGTCCACTGTAGCTTGTCACATACAAGCGGCTGCCAGACACATAAGGCACGCCATCAATATCACTCATGCGCCCAATATCGCTGCCACCCACCGCAGCGCCCACACGCCGTGTCCATGCAACCTTACCACTGTCAATCATCAGCGCATAAATGCGACCATCTGCCGCTGCAAACAAGGCGGTATTACCATCAAGGCGCAAAGGCATGACAGTGCCGCGCACGCTGATATTGGGCGATTGTGTTGCATATTGCCACACCGTTGCGCCGCTTTGCAAATTCAAGCCATACAACACGCCATCATTGGCAGACAATAGTACGCGATTGCCTGCAACCACCGCAGGTGCAAGCACAATCGTATTGAGCGTTGATTGCCAGCGCTGACTGCCTGTTGTTGCATCAAGCGCAATCACCTTGCCTTTTTCGGTGGTCACAATCGCCGTTTGGCTCGCCTCATCAAAGCCGACACCAGAGCTGATAATCTCGCCCACATTAGTGCGCCAAACCACACCAGAAGCGCTTAACAATTGTACCGTATTGCCACTGGCGGCAAGCAGCGTATCATCAGCACGCACCGCGACTTGCAGATTAGCGTTGGTTGTGCCGATGCGCTTTAATAAGCCCTTGTTGTCTTGTAAATTAGCGCCAAACACTTGGGTCAAACTTGCCTCAGGATTGCTCACTTGAATCAATTTGACAGGTGTGCGCGGATCTGGATTAATGCCTTTGTTGCAAGCACTCAGCAATAAACTGCCAGCAAGACACGCGATTAACAGCTTGTAGCCTTGACCATGTTTGCAACCTTGGCTATGTTTCAAATTATTCACAATACCATCCTTTTTTAAATACGCAAAAGCAATTGCGTTTGTGTGTTTTAATTGACTTGTGCATCAGAAGCAGACGTGCCATCATCAGTTGGCGCAGCAGCCGATACAGATGTATTTGCCACAATTTGTGGCTCGGCAATGACGGGCACATTTTGACCCAGCGCTTGCATTTTTAGGCGCAACAAAGAGCGATTTTCATGGCGTGCGTTTAGAATATCCCATGCCTTTTGATAAGCAGCTTTTGCCTCGTCTGTTTGGTTGGTTGTGACATAAACATCACCCAAAATCTCTTGGCGTGATGCTTCAAA
This sequence comes from Moraxella sp., assembly GCA_041811915.1. Classification (GTDB taxonomy): domain Bacteria; phylum Pseudomonadota; class Gammaproteobacteria; order Pseudomonadales; family Moraxellaceae; genus Moraxella. The sequence goes on from JBGXSA010000045.1 coordinate 54,698, forward strand.
TGCCTCAGGTAAAGATGCATTCAATGTATCCAAAGCACCTTTGCTGTCTTGATTTTGCAGTTGGACACGCGCAATTTGCAAAGTTGTGATCGCCTTTAAGCCCTCGTCCTCTATCGGCATTGTGGCTGCTTTTTGTAGCGTTGCCAAAGCGGCTTGATAATCACCGCCATCAGCCTGATTTCTAGCCTGAACCATCAATGCCTGCCATGCATAGACTGTTTTGCCGTGCGTGGCGACCAATTTATCAATGTCTTGATTAAGCGAATCTACAAGCGCCTTGGTATCTGCATTGGGGTTTTGTTTTGCCACTGTCAATTGTTCATTTTTGACACCAATGGCAGTGTACATATCGGCAGCTTGTGTGTCAATTTTGGCATATTTTTTTTGATACCATTGCCAACCAAAAAAGACAGCCAACACCACCAAAATCGCCGTTACAATATTACCGCCGTGCTGCTTTAGAGCTTGCATGGCTTGCTTGTCATTGGTCACCAAATTGTCTTGTTTCATAAAAATCCTAAACCACAAACCTAAATTAATTAAGCCAAAAAGCCAACATCTGTCACCGCATGGCTGTTTTGCTCGCCTGTTGCCATATTTTTGACACTGATGGTCTGATTTGCCACCTCATCTTGACCGATAATCACAGTAAATTTCGCCCCTGATTTATCCGCCTTTTTCATTTGAGCTTTTAGGCTTGTGGCACTCGCCATTTTGACACGCACATCTTGACGCTTGTGACGCAATTGATGGGCATACAGCACCGCATTGACATACACCTCAGGGTGTGCCACCACAAACACATCGCAATCGCTCACCGCCTCAAAAGGATTGACCGCCTCTATCAACAGCAAAAGTCGCTCAAGCCCCATGCCAAAGCCCACAGCAGGCTCGGACTGTTCAGGCTTACCCTTGATGGTGCCAATCAGCCCATCATAACGCCCACCGCCACAAACGGTGGCTTGAGCACCCAATTTATCCGTCACCCACTCAAAGACGGTTTTGTTATAATAATCTAAGCCACGCACCAATTTTTCATTGATTTCAAAATCAATACCTAGAGTGTGCAGATAATTTTGCACTTGTTCAAAATGAGCCACACTCTCTTCACCCAAAAACTGCGATAATTTGGGCGCACCGAGCAAAATATCTTGAGTTTGCGGGTCTTTGGAGTCCAAAATTCGCAACGGATTGGTGGTCAAGCGTCTTTGGCTGTCATCGTCCAGCCCATCAAAATGAGCGGTCAAATAAGCCACCAACGCCTCTTTGTAGGCCTTGCGTTCATGAGCCTCGCCTAGGCTATTGAGTTGTAGGGTAACATGCTCGCTCACGCCCAACGCTTGCCAAAAATGAGCGGTCATGGCAATGATTTCGGCATCGGCATCAGGCAATACAGATCCAAAGCTTTCTACGCCCAGCTGATGAAACTGACGATAACGCCCTTTTTGTGGTTTCTCGTAGCGAAACATCGCCCCCATATACCACAGCTTGGGAGTATCACCACGCAAAAGATTATGTTCAATCATGGCACGCACTGTTCCTGCCGTGCCTTCAGGACGCAAGGACAATAGTGTCGTTGCAGCGGTAGAATCTGCTTTGCTGCCGTGATACGACACCATAAACATTTCTTTTTCAACAATATCGGTCGCCTCACCCACACCTCGAGCAAACAGCTGGGTTTCTTCTACTAGGGGCAAGCGGATTTGGCTATAGCCATAGCGGTTTAAAATATCAATCAATGTCGCTTCCATTTTTTGCCATTTGTGGCTTTGACTAGGAAGTACATCATTAAATCCTTTGACTGCTTGAATGGTTGTCATAAAATTCTCTTTAATTTAATTGTAACTCTTGTAGATAATCATTTAATTCATCATCAGATAAAATTTTATCAAATTCATTTAAATAGCGACTGGTATTTTGTATGTCAAAATCCGTTACGGTTTTTAAAAATTTAGCAAAATTTTTATTTTTTCTTGCCAATTCATCAATGACAGAATAGTCCATCTTATCCTTATATCGTGCAGGAGAAATAATACGGCTTTGTAAAATACTATCCAGCTTTAAATGTATAATACCAATGCCAAAACTTAAGCTTAACTTTTGCAGAGCCTCTATAAAACGGTCATCGGTATCTATCTCTAGTGCAACCAAATAACCCTCATTTGCCCAGCTGGAATTACTCACCGCCTGAAAGAAATATTCTTTATAGTTACCAAAACTCAATTCTTTTTTGATTTCAAAAGAGTAAATTTTGATTGGCAAAATATCAAATTTATTAATAAATTGAAATAAATTATTTTGTTGATAATTGGCGTACTCAAAATTAACCGCCACCATATCAGGATAAAGCCACTTGTCCTCGCCTTTTTGACCTTTTAAGCTTTCTTCATGAAAAACTGTTTTTGCATAAGCTTCAAAATATTCATGATTTTTCAAAAAATAAGCCAATAAATCATGTATTTTTCTTTCATGAAAATGTATTTTTGCTTTTGCCTTTTTAGCTGATTTCAACAATTCTTTTTCATGATTGTTTGCTACAATATTAGCATTTTGTTTATCATCATAATCATGATTTTTTAATCTAAATTGTTTAGGTTTGGTGTTTTCTACCACTTCAAAATATTGTGTGTCTGTATAAACGTGCATTCCAAAAGACGCATGGGGTGTTTGACCCGAAAATGACTGCGTAGCTTCATCAAATGTCTTTAAGCGTTTGTGCAGATTGTTTTGCAACACGAATTGCCACAACTCAGACGTTGTCACAGGGCGATTGACCTGCTTCATGGCTAATATTGCCAATTGTGTAAAACTAAGCTTATCCTCTGTTGAGACAGTCATTGCCCCACCCTCAAAATCTCATTGGCTCGTTTGTCCGCCAAGGCACGGGCTTTGGCTCGCACCATTTGCTCAATCTCATCAATCAAAGCATTGGTATCAATCAAATGGCTTTTTTCGCCATTTTGATACACCAAGCTATTAGGGTTAGCCCCGACCACACCAATGTCGGCTTCTTTGGCTTCGCCTGGGCCATTCACTTTACAGCCAATCACCGACACATCCATTGGCTCACGAATGTCCTCAAGGCGAGCCTCTAGGGCGGTCATGACCTTAATCACGTCAAATTCTTGGCGACTACAGCTGGGGCAAGCAATAAAATTGACACCGTTGGAGCGAATGCCCAGCGACTTTAAAATATCAAAGCCGATTTTAATCTCTTCTTCAGGCTCAGCAGCGAGCGAAATTCGCAAGGTATCGCCAATGCCATCAAGCAGCAGCCCACCCAAAGCAATGGCAGATTTGACCGCCCCTGTGCGATACACGCCTGCCTCAGTCACCCCTAGATGCAAAGGATTGTCAATTTGAGCTGAAATCAAGCGATACGCATCCAAGGTCAAAAATACATTGCTTGCCTTGACCGAGATTTTGTAATTTTGAAAATTAAGCCGCTCCAAAATATCAATATGACGCAGTGCCGACTCAAGCATTGCCTCGCCTGTCGGCTCGCGGTATTTTTTTTGTAAGTCTTTTTCAAGCGAGCCTGCATTGACCCCAATACGAATCGGCACATTGTGATGACGAGCTGCCGCCACCACCTCACGCACTTTTTGGTCGTTGCCGATATTGCCAGGATTAATCCGCAGACAATCCGCCCCCACATCCGCCACCGCCAAGGCGATTTTGTAATCAAAATGAATGTCAGCAATAAGCGGCACGCTGACCCGTTTTTTGATTTCACCAAATGCCGCCACGCTTTCCATCGTTGGCGTGGACACACGCATCAAATCCGCCCCTGCCGCCACACAGCGTTCAATCTGGGCGACGGTTGCGTCCACATCGCAGGTGTTGGTATTGGTCATGCTTTGCACGCTGATGGGTGCATCGCCGCCGATGGCAACCTTGCCGACGTGGATTTTTTTGGTGAGTCTACGCTTGATGGGAGTGTGATGATTTGACATAATGTTCCAAAAATTTAAGCCCGACTGAATGAAGGGTTGGCGCTTATATTATCTTAAGCAATTTTTTATTTAAGCAATTAATTTTAAGCAGCTCATGTCTTAAATAATCGTGTCTTAAGCAATCATGTCTTAAGCAATTCATGAATAATTGTTATTTTGGCAACCATTCATCGGATACACCCTGATGGTTTTAATCAAACCCTGCAAAACAAGTGTCTAATTTGCATGGTTTATAATCATTGCTTGATTTGTTATTGCTTGATTTATCATTGCTTAATTTGCTATTGCTTAATTGACTATTGCCTGTTGTCTTGACAGCACCAAAACCCCAATCATTGATTTACTGCAAACGCAAAACCGCTTTGTCGCCAACGGTATGCTCTGCAAGTTTGGTTGGCTGCTGATTGATATTCAAATCAACCAAATCAGGATTAGTGATTTCAATCGTGATGGGTGGCAATGCCTTAACTTGGTAGCCGCCACGATTTTTTGTGCCAGTCATCACCTTGTTGCCTGAACCATCGGTGACCTCAATGGTTGTGGACTGTTTCACCCAAAAATCAAGCAAAGTCTCACCACTCACCGCAGGCAAAGCATTGGTTGCTGGCTGCGGCTCTGTTGCGACATTCAAAGCAGAACCTGCATTGCCAATGGCCGCGCCTTGCGCTTGTTCGCTTGCAGACAACGGATTGTTATTATCAATAATCGTTTGCGTGGTTGCCTCTTCGCTTTGGCTGTCCTTGGCAGAGCTTATCATCTTCAAAATGAGCGCACCAAAAACAAGCACCGCCAAAATACCTGCAATCAGCCCAAAATTCACTTTCATTTGCCCACGACCACGGTGTAACGTACCCATCGGCTGCACAGGCGCTTTGATGTTTTGTGGGCTATCCGCGCGCAAGTCGCTTGGATAACCTGCTTCAAATTGGCGCATAATCTCATCGCTATCAAGCCCCAACAGCTTGGCATAATTACCCACAAATCCACGCGCAAATGCATACTGTGGCAAAGCGGCATAATTTTCATTTTCAAGCGCTTCCACGTGTCGTTTTAGAATATTAAGCTCGGCTGCTGCGTCTTCTATAGACATCACACGTTTTTTGCGTGCTTGCATTAAAGCCGCACCAAAACCTTGCACAGTTGTTGTGGCAGGTGTTTTGGCGAGTGCGTCGGTTTGTTGTGTCTCATTACTCACGATGATCTCACTTTGTCTTTGTAGAATATAAAATACAGTAGAATAAAATATAATGCCAACATACAAACATCAAATCGCCTTATTGGCATTGATTTGATGTATTATTTTAAAGGTCGGCTTGGGTTGGAAATCCACGCTTTAAGTCGCTTAGCCTCATCACTCAACGGATACATTGCCAATAATTGTTGAGATAGTTTTTGTTGGGTGACTTGATTGTGCTGGCTGATTGCCAATTTAATGCCTTGTAACAACATACGCGGCGGCAATTGTCGATCGCCCATCAACGCCATCATCTCATCATAAATCCGCTTGGCAAGCATGGGATTGTTTTCACTAAGCAAAACATCCACCAATTCCATGCGCGCAGAAATGCTGTTAAGATTCGCCTCAATAGAGCGAATGAATGCTTCTTTTGCCTTGACAGGCTGATTTAAACGGGCATATACCAAACCCAAATTTTCAAGCGCCAATGCGCGCCCATCATAACCAAGCGTCGCCCCTGCAATTTCAAAATGTTGCACCGCCTCGTTGTCGCGCCCAATCGCTGCCAAATATACGCCATAATTGTTGCGCGCTTGCACAAAATTGCTATCCAAGCTCAGCGCACGACGAAAATACTCATCGGCTTTTTTCATGTTGGATGGACTGCCCTCTGTCTGCAACAAAACGCCCATCATATCGTATGCTGGCGCATAACGGCTGTCCGCCTGCAAAGCAAGCTCCAATTGCTGGCGCGCCGCATCCAATTTGCGTTCACGAATGTATTGCGCCGCCAAATTGGTGCGCACTTTGGCAGCTTCTGTGCGGTCATAATTTCTAGACGCGCCGCCTTGATAAGTACTGCTTGTGCTGTTTGTACTTTGACATGCCGATAATCCTACTACCGCTGCAGCCAACAACACAGACGCAGCCAATTGGCGCATTGATGTGTGTGGAAAGTTTGATAGACGCATTCATATTCCTTATTTGTACAAATATTGCAAATAAAATTCTTATTCTAACAATTATCAACACATTTGCCAAACGTTTTATCGCGCAAGTTTGGCGCAGTCGGTTATCCTAACTAAATATATTTTGGTCAAACACCCAAATGATATGCCCAAAATAACCCTTAAATAAATAACCTTTAGTTTTGAGCGATTTTTTGTTGCCATTTTTGCGCGCGTCTGGTTTTATCCGCCACCTGCCCCACCAGCTGTCCGCACGCTGCATCAATGTCATCACCGCGCGTCTGACGTACCGTACACACAAAGCCTGCTTGATTTAAAATATTACTAAAAGCATGAATGCGATTGTTACTAGAACGCGCATACGGGGCGTGCGGAAATGGGTTAAAAGGAATAAGATTAATTTTACTTGGCAAATCTTTTAGCAATTCTACCAATTCATAAGCGTGTTTGTCGCTGTCATTGACACCGCCCAGCATGACGTATTCAATGGTGACGTGTTTTTTGTGTCGTGGATTTTCATCATAGACATAGGCTTTAGCAGCTTTTATTAAATCGGCAAGCGGGTATTTTTTGTTAATCGGCACAAGTTCATTACGAAGCTCATCATTGGGAGCGTGCAAACTAATCGCCAAGGACACATCAATGTCTTTGGCAAGCTCATACATCTTTGGCACAATGCCTGAAGTAGATAGCGTCACACGGCGTTTGGAGAGCCCATACGCATTGTCATCCAGCATCAAGCTCATGCTTGCCACCACAGGCTCATAATTTAAAAGCGGCTCACCCATGCCCATCATGACCACATTGGTCACACGGTTTTCACGCTCGGTGATGGGTACATCTTGCATATAGGATTGATTGGCAACCCACAGCTGTCCGATAATCTCGCTTGGCGTCAAATCACGCTCAAAGCCTTGCTTGCCTGTACTACAAAATGAACAATCCAAGGCACAGCCCACCTGAGATGAAATACACAACGTCTTGCGTCCATATTGCTTGCCATCTTCGGCAGGGATGAGCACCGTCTCCACGAGCGACCCGCCTGCCACCTCAAACACCCATTTTCTGGTGCCGTCATTACTAAATTCCTTATAACGCACCGTCGGTGGCACAACGCAAGCGATTTGGGTGAGTTTTTCTTGTAATTTTTTGGATAAATTGGTCATCTCAAAAAAATCAGTTACGCCAAACTGATAAATCCACTTCATCACTTGGGTGGCACGAAACGGCTTTTCACCCAAAGCAACAAAAAACTGCTCCAGCTGCGATTTTGACAAGCCCAACAGATTGGTTTTGTCATTTTGTCTGCCCAAAAGCCCTTCATCCAAAAGATTGCTGTCATCTGGATTGATGGTGGTGATTTTGGCTGATTGACCGCCAACCAGTGGTGCAGCAGAATGGCTGTCTGCTGCAATGGTCGGCGTAGCTGTCGGTGTTGTTGTCATTTGGTTTGTCATCAATTTTATGTCATCAATCGCAATCGCTATGTTATCACCGATAGGTGATTAAAGCGATTTGTGCGGTTTATTTGCGTGGTTTAACAGTTTATTTGTATCATTTCAACTTTTTGTATCATTTCAACAATGGGGTGATTTAACAATGGGTGATTTAATGAGCTCTTGTTGGTAACGTCTGTTGGTAACGTCGTTTTTGTAAGCAAAACCCATCTTGCCGCATCACCAAACCGTCTATTATACCTAAAAATTTGACATTTTACTAATCCACTTAAGAATTCATTCAGCCCATTCATTTAATGTAAATACACCAATCATGTAAATGCACCAACCCAACACGCAAAAAAGCCATGGCAGACTTAAATCCATCTGGCAATCAACTTGTGCTGTCATCGGTTTATTATCATCAGTTTGTTTGCTTTTGATTTATAACCAGTTTTGATTTATAACCAGCATTTTATAACCAAAACTTATAATTAAAACTTGCTTACAAGATGATACAAATAAGAAAAATAATAGAATCATTTTCACCAACCCATCAGCTTTAACCCAATATTTTGAGCGTATTTTACAAAAATTTATACAAAACACTTGCAATAAAATAAAACGTATGTAAACTATGTTGGTTGATTTTGGTGTATCAATCATTTTTTCAATGCTTTTTACCTCAAATCATTTTTGAAAAATTGACGAATTTTGAAAAAATTTGTTACAATGCCAATCATCATTTTATTTGACCTCAAATCATTTGACCTCAAAGGTGCAGTATGGACATCAAAAAAATTCGCGAACTCATTGAATTAATGGAAGAAAAAGACTTGGTCACGCTTGAGATTGGCTCCAAAGACAATCACGTTAGCCTAACTCGCAACACCGTCCAACAAGCACTCGCCGTACAACCTGCCGCCGCTGCACTCGCCCCTGTTGCCACCTCACCTGCCATACCACACGGCAAAACCGAAGACTCGCCGATGGTCGGTGTGTTTTATTCTGCACCAAGCCCCAACGACCCGCCCTTTGTGCGTATTGGCATGAGCGTGCAAAAAGGCGATCAGCTGGGCATTATTGAGGCGATGAAAATCATGAATCCTTTGGAGGCCAGCCAAGATGGGATTATTGAAGAAATTTTGGTCAAAAATGGTGATGTCGTGCAGTTTGGACAGCCCATCATTCGCTACAAATCCTAAGGTGTGCCATGATAAGAAAATTACTGATTGCAAATCGTGGTGAGATTGCCCTGCGTATCGTGCGTGCGTGCAAACAGCTTGGCATACAGACTGTGGGCGTTTATTCCACTGCCGATACAGAGCTTATGCACTTACGCTTTGTGGATGAGGCGGTGTGTATTGGCAATGCCCCCTCCACCCAAAGCTATCTTGACATCTCGCGCATTATCGCCGCTGCTGAAATTACAGGGGCGGACGCTGTACACCCTGGCTATGGTTTTTTGAGCGAAAATGCCGATTTTGCCGAAGCCATTGAAGAGGCGGGGCTTGTCTTTGTGGGGCCGCACGCCGACCACATTCGTCTGATGGGCAACAAAGTATCCGCCATTGAAGCCATGAAAGCTGCTGGCGTACCGACCGTCCCAGGCTCTGTGGGTGCCATCACCATTCACAATGCCGAAAGCGAAGCCAAAAAAATCGGCTTTCCTTTGATTGTCAAGGCCGCTGCTGGTGGCGGTGGGCGTGGTATGCGTGTGGTAGAACGCTTTGAGGAGCTTATGCCGCAGGTTACCGCCGCCAAATCCGAGGCTGCCAGTGCCTTTGGTGATGATACCGTTTATATGGAACGGTTTTTAAAAAATCCACGCCACGTTGAAGTGCAAGTTATCGGTGATGGCGATGGCAATGCTTTGCATTTGTTTGACCGCGATTGCTCATTGCAACGCCGCCATCAAAAGGTACTGGAAGAAGCCCCCGCCCCTGACATTCCTGATGATGTGCGTACGCCGATTTTGGAGGCATGCGTACGTGCGTGCGAACAAATCAAATATCGCGGTGCGGGCACGTTTGAATTTTTGTACGAAGATGGTAAATTTTATTTTATTGAAATGAACACTCGTGTACAAGTGGAGCACCCTGTCACCGAAATGATTACAGGGATTGACATTGTAGTAGAACAGCTCAAAATCGCCGCAGGCTATGGGCTGTCGTATCATCAAGATGAGATTACCATTCGCGGTCATGCCATTGAATGCCGTATCAATGCCGAAGACCCAGCGACTTTTATGCCCTCGCCTGGTACGATTACGCGTTTATTTACCCCCAATGGCTCAGGCGTGCGTTTTGACAGTCATCTGTATCAAGGCTACACCATTCCAAGCTATTATGATTCATTGATTGGCAAGCTGATTTGTCATGGACAAACTCGCAAACAAGCGATTGTCAAAAGTCTGCACGCTTTGGATGAATTGGTGATTGAGGGCATTAAAACCAACATTCCACTGCACCGTGATGTGATTTTAAAAGATGACGCCTTTTATAATGAAGCTCAAAACATTCATTATTTAGAAAATCACCTATTAAGACCTAAGGACAAAAAATCATAAACCTGCTCATGATGAATTTTTTGGGCAAAAATGACAAAAACACGCAAGCGTCATTCATTGTAAACAGGCAAACATCAAATCGCTCTATTGGGCGATTTTTTTATTAATGCCATCATTACAAGCGACCACACAAACGCCGCAAATCCAAGCCAAAACGTCGTCAAAAGACTGGTGCCGTGAGCAATCCACCACTTTGCCATCATCGGTGCAATCAGCTGTGCACCAGCATAAACAGTGATGAGTACTGCCGACAGCTTAACGCCTTGGCTGGGCTGTAGGCTTCTGGCGTATCTTTGCGTACACATCACCGTGCCCAAAAAGCCGCCGCCGACACCAAGTGCACACGCCAACAGCCCCCAAGCATTGGGCATAATAAGCACAGCAAACACCCCAAGCCCCTGCAAGACAAGACTAATGACAATCGCCCAATAATCACCAATGCGCACGCCCAATTTATTCCAAAGCGAAGTGCTCACAAGGCAAGTCATCGCCACAAGCGTCCAAAGATAGGTGTTGATTGAGCCATCGGCATGAAGCTGATACGTCAAGGTCGGCAAAAACGTCATGGGCAAAATATACCCAAAACCCGCCCCCAAATATGCCAAAAACAAAAACGTGCTTTGCCCATCAAACAGCGGTGGTTTTTGTTTATTATCAATTACTTGTGGTAAATGCACCTGCACTGTCGCCAAGCGATAAACACAAAACAGCCCAAAAATCACCGACAACACCGCCACAGGCAGCCATCTGTCCGCCCCATCAAAATAAGGGGCAGTCAAATGCACCAAAAGCCCACTCAACACAAGCCCTGCCGACACCCCAAAATACATCAGCCCACTCAGATGAGCCTTGCCTTGAGCATACAACCACTCAAGCATAAACGCAGGGGCAAGCACAAACACCACGCCATTGCTGACGCCATTAATAAGTCGCAATGCCAACAGCCAGTGAAAGTCCGTTGCCGTCGCCTGCCACAGCGTGCTTAGGATATTGATGATGATGTTAAAAATAAGGATTTTTTTGATAAATTTGGGCGTTGCCGCAAAAATCGCAAGCCACGCCCCCACCAAATAGCCCAAATAATTCATGCTGGCAAGGTCGGTGGCTTGCGTCAAATCAAACAACCCATCGTTGATAAAATAAGGCATCAAAGGCGTAAAAATAAACCTGCCCAAAATATGCACCACCGCCAAAGCTGCAATCACCGCAAGCACATTGAGCCAAACCTCACGGTTGGGCGTGGGTGCTTTTGGCGTCTTGGTTGTGTGCATGCTTGACAAAGACCGTGTCATCGCCATCCTTAATCACAATCAAATAAACAGCATTTTAACCCAAAAAACCATGTTGCGCTACAGCGGGGCTAAATTTAAGCGCGATTGTGATGCAATCAAAACAAACGATGTCAAAGCAACCAATGCGCCACAACTTTTGCTCTTAAAATTACACTAAAAAACATATTTTTACAAAAAAATACAATATAAACAATCAACCAGTCTTTACCCCCCCCCGAACATTTATAATATCATGTGTGTGAATAGATGTTTTATTGTCTATTTGTTACAAAGACAATTTTAAGCTTAAACATTTATTGTAAATGACCAGCTTGATTGATTGTCATCAAAATGCCAATGAGTTATGCCTGCATGGTTTATCTGACTGATAAATTTGCATTCAAAGTGATGGTACGGCAGCACTAAATTTTGTTTTATAAAAACAGCACCATCAAATGAAATGTGAATTTGATTAATTTTATTAAGGAATATTTTATGAAACTGCAAAATACCAAGCTAAAAAGTCTTATTGTATTAAGTATTTTCACTTTATCATCATTGGCTTTGGCTCATGACAATCCCACTCAAACAACAAAATGCTACACTTTTTCTAGCAAAAAAAGCGCCAAAGTAATGAGTGCAGGTAAGTGTACGGTTGAAAGCGGTAGCGGTGCCGGTGGTTATTGGACAAACATTCATTTTAAAGGTAGAGAGCATAGCTTTGAATACAGTCATGATGATGAAAATCAAGGCTATGCAAGGCACGCAAAAACCCTAAAAGCATTATCACAACAACAAATCACAAACAGCACGCCATTATTATTTTGTGACAAATACGAATCTTATGATATTTGTTATAAATGATAATCATCAAACAAAGATGCAAGGTGCGTATTACGCACCTTTTTTTAAATCAAATCTCTTTAATCATGCGTAACACACTTGATGTTAAAAACTAATCTTATGGTAATTTTCAAGTTTTTTAGGTGCCTCGTAAAATAGATTTAGAACAACTGCGTCAAGATACCTAAATCATCCTAACTTTATCAAAGACAGATTTATTTAAGTCAAGGGTTTAGCCTGACGGATTTAGTGAACGAAAGTAGATATTTTTTTCCGCTAATAAAGTTTTGACAATCTACTAAACAAATTTATCAAACAAACCAAGCAGTTGTTCTTCACTGAGTTTAACATCACCTTCGTGGTCGGTGCTTAGCACCGATTTGGCAAGTGATGCTTTGTTTTTTTGCATTTCCAAGATTTTTTCTTCAATGCTTTGATTGGTGATGAGTTTATAGACAAACACAGGCTTGTCCTGACCAATCCGCCACGCTCTGTCAGATGCTTGGTCTTCGGCGGCAGGGTTCCACCACGGGTCATAGTGAATAACGGTATCGGCAGTGGTCAAGTTGAGCCCAACACCACCTGCTTTTAGGCTAATCAAAAACACAGGCACTTGCCCAGATTGAAAAGCTTCTATCGCTTCACTGCGTTTTTTGGTTTTGCCAGTAAGTTTGCTAAAGCTAATATTTTGGGCGTGTAAGCCGTCTTCAATCAAGGCAAGCATACTGGTAAACTGTGAAAAAATCAGAATTTTTCGCCCTTCTGTTACCATGTCGGCGACTGTCTCAAGCAAATAATCAAGTTTGGCAGAGTTGACGGCTTTTTTGCTGGTGTTGCCTTTTAACCGCACATCATCTAGATTTAACAAACTTGGGTGACAGCAGACTTGACGCAGTTTTAACAAGGCTTCTAAAATCTGAATTTGACTGCGTTTAAAACCTTGTTCAGCAATGATTTTTTTGATGTTCTCTTGCATGGTCGCCCGCACCGCTTCGTACAGCTTGGACTGCTCATCGGTCATGTCAATATTGACTTCAATGGTGGTCTTTGGCGGTAATTCTGTGGCAACGTCGGTTTTTAGACGGCGTAAAATAAAGGGTTTGATCCGATTGATGAGTCTTTGGCGTTGGGTGTTGTCGCCTTTTTTCTCAATCGGATGACGGTAATTTTTGTTAAACACGTCCTGACTGCCCAAAAATCCCGGCATCAGAAAATAAAACAGCGACCATAATTCACCCAAATGATTTTCCATCGGTGTGCCTGTCAAACACAAGCGATGCTTGGCATTGAGTGAGCGTAACACTTGGGCGGATTTGCTGTGTGGATTTTTGATGTTTTGGGCTTCATCTAGAATAATTTGATGAAATTGTTGGGCTTTTAGCGTGGCTTCATCACGCACCACCAGCGGATAGCTGGTCAGTACGATGTCATGCTCGGTGATTTTGGCAAAATCATCATGACGATTTGCTCCATGTAGCAACAACACCGATAAGTCAGGGGTGAATTTTTCAGCTTCTTTTTGCCAATTATGCATCAGCGATGTTGGGGCGACGATGAGCACAGGCGTATCGGTCAAATGTCCTGCTTGTTTTTGCATCAAAGTATGGGCAAGGGTTTGGGCGGTTTTGCCAAGCCCCATGTCATCTGCCAAAATTCCACTGTGTTCGGTGTCTGCCAAAAACTGTAACCATGCCAAGCCCTGCTGTTGATAAGGTCGTAATTCACCATTAAACCCTTGCGGTGTGGGCAAATTAGACTGATAACCTGCTTTGAGTTTTTCGCTAAATTGCTTGAGTTTTTCAGGCATTTGCCACGCCATACCCAACGTATGTTCTAGCTCAAATAACCCTTGGGCATCGTAACGGTCAATTTTGCGAGCGTCGCTTGACAATAAATGTTGTAAATTTTGTAAAATCGGCAAAATATCACCAAACGCCAGTGCAAGCCTACGACCGCCACCAATATCCACCGCAAACAGATGATTTTTATCAAATAATTGTTCAATATCTTGGTGCATCAAATGCGGATATTGCTCAAGCAAATACGCCACGATATTTAACAAATCATAGCGTTGACCGTCACTGTCAGCGACTGTTGCTCCCACTTCAAACCAATGATTGCCGTCATCATCGTTTTTGCTACCGTTTTCACTAATAGGTTCAATGAGAAATTCAGCTTGACCTGACCGCTCGGCGTTAATTGGACTGTCAGCCAAATGTTCCACGTGCCAACCGATTTCGCCAAGTTTATCCACAGGTAACAAGGCGTTTAATGCTTCACCAAGCTCAATGGTGGCTTGGTGTTTGCTGATTTTTGTATCAATTTTTAACCATTTTAATGATGTCAAACATTTTTTTAATGCCCGAATGGCTTGGTTTTCTGCCTTGATATCTCGGTATTGGCGATAACGTTTTCCGTCTTTGTGTGTGGCAAAAAATGGCGTATCAGCATCCATTCTGGCAGTGATTTCGCCTGTTTCATAAGCGAACACCAGTTCCGCTTTGACATAATGCTTATCAATCCATTGTCCTTGCCAATAGTCTTTTTTCATATCAAACGGTAGCTGACGTTTGTCAATACTGCCAAAACGGATAATCGGCTCTGGTGTACCATGGATTTCTTCAACGGGTTTGGCATGGGCAGATTTTGGCAGTTTTTCGGTGGTATGATGACTTGATAGCACCTCTTGTACGTCGGTGAGTAAGTCTTTAGGAATGCTTGGCATGCTGATAAACCGATACAGCACATCGCTTGGCATGTCACCAATTGCATCAGTATTGACTTGCCCGATTGCACGTTTTGTACGATTGATAAAACTCAACGGCTTGGTAAACAGCACGTCTAAATTTTGCGTTTGCCCAAATTGATGTGAGCGATTGTCGCTATCAAGCAGACTAAAGTTAAGTTTTTCACCTGATTGCTTGTCATCATCTTGCCAATTGGTTTGCAAAGTCAAAACATCATCTGTCCATGTCATGGGATAATATTGTTCATTTTGCCAATCTTTATCCCAATTTTGTTGGTTGTATAAAATTTTTTCGTCTATTAATTGTTTGATTAATTCTAACGATAGCTCATTGGCAATCATAAAATGTTGATAATATGCCGAACGGTCTTGGGCTTTGACATGCTCATAAACTTGGGTGAACAAACTTTTATCAACCAACGAAAACTGCGAATAATCGTAATAAATGTTGTTGTAATTGGTATAAGTTTTGGCATCACGGATTTCGCCTGATTTGATACGCCGAACTTTTTTTAATTCCAGTTGTAATTGTCCAAATTTTTGTTCAATCAAATATACAAAAGCAGATTGATTTCGGTTATTATCGCTCAGTTTTGCTGGTTGTTTTAACTCGGCTAAATCTTGGCGTAAATTTTTTAACCAAAGCTTGGCTTGCTCATGCTGTTTGCTCTGCTTTAAATTATCATTTTTTGGCGAAGTTAAACTGTTGTTTAAGGCATCGGTTAGGGCTTGGTAATCTTTTGGGTTTGATACTTCGGCGATTTGTTGCAACAAATTTTTGATAAAGTCATGATTTTGAATCAAAAAATTATCCGAACTGTTGACTGTTTCATCTTCTTGTTCACGAAGCAATCGTGCCAAACTCGCCCCATGCTTACAAAACGAGCGTACAGGGCAACTACAATGACTGGCGGTGATGCGTTTGGTGTGTTTGTCAAAGGTAATCGACGTGCGGTAAGTGTGCCTGCCTGCAATATTCGCTGTTAACCCAATTGTGTCGGTATCTTCTACACGTTTTAGGCTGTTTTGGTCAATTTTACTGACATATTGCAGGCTACGACTGATGGTTTGGCTGTTAAAATGCGTTAATAAATTGGCAAGCGTCGTGATGGATTTTGACATAATCGGCAAATAATCAATTTGGGAAAATAATGACTATCCACTATAGCCGAAACTAAGTTTGCTGTCTAGTCCGATGTTTTAAGCGTTGCGGTTCTTGGTTGAATTTAAGAGCATAAAAAAAGCAACATCTGAAAAATAAATCGCCTCCAAAAATTGTCTAACTTTTGGGGTGCGGTTCACTTTTTTGGCTGGTTTTTTGGGCATAAATCAGCTTTGCGCCCATTGCCCACTGCGCATGGTCAAAACTTTATCGGCGCGATGTGCCAAGGATTTGTCATGCGTCACCATGAGTAGCGCTGTCTTGTTGATTGTTTGCATTTGAGTCAATAAATCAAACACCGCAGCTGCATTTTCTTCATCTAAATTGCCCGTTGGCTCATCCGCCAATATCAAAGACGGCTTGGTCACAAGCGCACGCGCAATGGCGACGCGTTGGCGCTCACCACCAGACAGCTCGCTTGGGCGATGGTGCGTACGATGCGCCAAACCCACCTGC
The DNA here is from genome assembly GCA_041811915.1 of Moraxella sp. Classification (GTDB taxonomy): domain Bacteria; phylum Pseudomonadota; class Gammaproteobacteria; order Pseudomonadales; family Moraxellaceae; genus Moraxella. The sequence continues at coordinate 71,282 of JBGXSA010000045.1, forward strand.
GCCAACAGCTCATCAGCACGCAAGCGCGCTTCTTTGACCGACACATCCGCACGCATGAGCAGCGGCATGGCGACATTTTCGGTCGCGCTAAATTCCGCCAACAGATGATGAAATTGATAAATAAAGCCCAAATGCTGATTTCTAAGTGCGCCGCGCTCGGTTTCGTTCAGCTGATGAAATGCCGTGCCATGCAGCAGCACCTCGCCTGTGGTTGGCACATCAAGCCCACCCAAAATATGCAGCAATGTGGATTTGCCAGAGCCACTCGTGCCCACAATCGCCACTTTTTGCCCCGCCTCAATTGTCAAATCCAAATGATGCAGCACCGTTGTGCTTATTTTGCCATCTTGGTAGGTTTTGCTGATGTTTTTGGCAACTAAAATTGGTTTGGTTGAATCATTCATAACAAGTGTCTTAATTTCAATTATTCATAACGCAAAGTTTGGGCAGGTGCAATTTTTGAGGCACGCAGCGCAGGATAAATCGTCATCAAAAAGCTAAGCAAAAACGACGCCACCACAATCACCGCCACATCCAGCACTTTGATTTGGCTTGGCAAATAATTCACAGGATAAGCATCCAACATATGCAGTCCAAATGCTTGACTGATCATGGCAAAAATATCACTGATGGTCAAAGCCAAAGTAACGCCAAGCACCGTACCTGCCACTGTCCCAATCACACCGATAATCATGCCTTGTACCATAAACACCTGCATAATCAAACGCGGTGATGCACCAAATGTCTTTAATATGGCAATGTCAGGTTTTTTGTCGGTCACAAGCATGACAAGGCTTGACACAATGTTAAACGCCGCGACAATCACAATCAAAAACAGCAAAAGCCCAATCATTGCCTTTTCCATTTGGATGGCGCTAAATAAATTGCCGTGCGTGCGCGTCCAGTTGTCGCCCATCAGCTGATTGGGCGACAGCGCCGCAGCATCGCTTGCCACTTGGGGCGCCATAAAAATATCATTAAGCTTCATGCGCACCCCTTGAGCCCCTTCTGGCAAGCGCAGCAGCACGCCCGCATCGCGCATGGATACAAAGCTCATCACCCCATTAATGTCAGAGCTGATGTCATAAATACCCACAACCGTAAAGCGCTTAAAGCGCGGAATGACCCCTGCAGGCGAAGGGCTTGCCTCAGGCAACACCAGCGTTACCTTATCACCCATGACAACGCCCATGGATTCTGCCAAATCCTTACCAAGCACAATGCCAAACTCACCTGCTTTTAAATTTTCCATATTGCCATCAACCATATGCTCATGCACAATGGAGACGTTTTTTTCATAATTTGGGTCAATCCCAGACACCATCACGCCCGACACCTGACCATTGGCAGTAACCATGCCTTGCAGCTGAATAAAAGGCGCTGCAGCACTGACGCGCTTATCTTCTTCAATTTTTTTGACAAGCGATTGCCAATCTTCAATGATTTCGTACGAACTGACCGTCGCTTGTGGCACCATCCCCAAAATACGCCCTTTGATTTCCTTATCAAAACCATTCATCACCGACAACACCGTAATCAAAACTGCCACCCCAAGTGTCAGTCCCAACATAGATATGAATGAAATAAAAGAAATGAAGCCATTTTTGCGCTCAGCTTTTGTATATCTAAAGCCGATAAATAATGCCAAAGGACGAAACATAATGCTCTCAAATTTATATAAGGGTTTTAAATTGACAAAATCCATAAAGCAGCATAGTTTACACCATTTTTGCCAAGTGTGCATAGGTTTTGGTGATTTAACCTAAATTTATCACTCACAGCCACCTGTAACAAAAAGTCAGCAAACACACTTGATTTTTTGGCACAAATCCTTATAAATTAACCAATCATTGGCAATTATTGACACTTATGAGCATACATTACACTTATAACCATCAACATCCAAGCTTTGGCAAGCACTCAAACAGCGTGCCGACAGCACAGCTTGCCGCTACAGACAATGCAGGTCACGCCGATCATTGGGCGATTTTAGCAACTGATATTGCCGATAAATTGCCCAGTTGGTTGTCGCAAACGCTTGAACACGCTGCTATACCCCACGCCCTTTCAAGCTGCAAATCCGATGGTGATTTTTTGCTGATAGAAACGCCCCACACCTGCCACATCAAGCAGATTTTTGAGCTCAATGAAGGGCGCCCTCACAAGATTGTCAATATGTTTCCTGCGGTAAACAGCCCCTATGGACTGCCTTGCAGCATACAAGAGGTGACTGTTTGTCAAGACAGTCAAGACGCTGTTTTGCGCCTAAATACTGCCGATGGTACAAGCATTTATGCCTTTGATACGCTTTATGCCATCAACAATGGCTGCTATCAAACCAACACTTTGTATTATGTCAACTTTTCGGCATGGGCGTATGATTTTAACAAATCGCGCGAAGATGAGACGATTTTGGTGGATGACCCAAAAGCCATTCGCTATCACCGCGCCTTTAATGACATTGTCGCCAAAAACAACGGCGACATTCCAGCTGATATTGACGAACAAATCAAAGCATGGCAACCTGACACCACCGAGCCATTAGCGCCTGTTGAAATCAACCTTGGGCACAGCTGTATTTATTTGTTTGGCGAAACTTTTGGTCAAGAAGATGACGCGTGGGTGCAAGGACAAGTGCTTGGCAAATCCTACAGTCAGTTTTTTGACATTGACATCACGCTGTTTGATGTGGTGGTTTTGCGTGAGCACGAGGCAAAGCCTTTTGTCATTCGCATTGCCACTTGTACAAACGCCACCACAGAAGCCATCGCCGTACACGACTACATTCAAGCCAATATTTGGCTACAAGCCGCCATTTATCAAAACAATCAAAACCAGATTTAATCACAAAGACTCAATCATAAACGATGAACGTGATGTGTCATTTTTGGTCATTAATTTTTGATAATCAAGTTCAAGCGATTTTACAAATGTGGCAAAATCGCTTGTTATGATAATCATCTTTTGCTAGGCAAGCTTTTATATAATCACATCCAAGGCATATTTTATTCATCAAACCGCCTCATAATTAAAAACACCTAAGTTAAAAATACTTCAGTTAAAAACACCCAACATTAAAAACGCTTATTATTAAGCACTTGCGCCCCCTTGAAAAATTACAATCCATCACCAATTATTCATCAAAATATATAGACAATGTTTGGTTTATTTGCTATATTTAAAATCTGTTGAATTCAAATAACGGTATGATTTTAAAATAATTTTAGAATCATCTGTTTTATTTTGGATTGCCATTTATTTTATTTATCATTTATATTTATTTAGGAAAATACTCGCTATGATGAGAATTGGTTTATTTTTATTAACCAACTTAGCGGTGCTTGTGGTATTTAGCATCGTTTTCACCATTTTATCCAAAGTTTTTGGCTTGGGCAGCGTGCATGGTGCAGGCGGTTTGAATTATGCCAGCCTTGCTGTCATGTGCTTTGTGTACGGCATGGTCGGCTCTATGATTTCGCTGTTTTTGTCCAAATGGATGGCGAAACGCTCCACAGGCACTGTCGTCATTGAGTCGCCAAAAAATGCCACAGAGCAATGGCTGCTTGACACCGTCGCCAAACAAGCGCGCGCAGTCAAGATTGATATGCCAGAGGTGGGCATCTTTCACACCGCTGAACCCAACGCTTTTGCCACTGGTTGGAACAAAAACAAAGCCTTGGTGGCAGTCTCCACAGGTTTGTTGGAAACCATGACACCTGATGAAGTTGAGGCGGTGTTGGCGCATGAGATTGGTCACGTTGCCAATGGCGATATGGTAACGTTGGCACTCATTCAAGGCGTTGTCAATGCCTTTGTGATGTTCTTTGCACGCATTATCGGTAACTTTGTGGACAGAGTGGTCTTCAAAAACGAAGATGATGCCCCAGGTATTGGCTACTTTGTTACAAGCATTGTCATGGATATTTTGCTTGGCATCTTGGCATCAGCGATTGTCATGTGGTTCTCACGTCTGCGCGAATATCGTGCCGATGAAATGGGCGCTAAGCTTGCCAGTCGTGAAAAAATGATCAGCGCGCTGAACGCCTTGCGCCCTGCTGAGCAGCGCCCCGAGGTCATGCCTGAAAGCATGAAAGCATTTGCCATCTCATCTGGTCAATCACAAGGCTTTAGCATTGCCAATCTATTTCGTTCGCACCCAACCTTGGACGACCGCATTGCTGCATTGCAAAAATACAACCCGCACAAAGCCTAATTTGGCACTCAAACAAAAAAGCACCTTTTGGTGCTTTTTTATGGGCTATTTTTATATCCAAACCATCAATAACAAATTGAAATAGATATCCTGCAAAACAATTTATTGATTTTTAGAATTTAGATAAGCGCTACAATCAAGTACTTTCAAAAATTACAATTACGGTTTTACAGGAAGTTTAATAAAAATTGCAAATGATAAATGCTCCATCACATTGCATTTGTCCATGATTTACCAAACTATTCTGCTTGTTTGGTTTGTCTTGGCAGTAGCTCTACCAAACCATCATTCATCAAACATCCATCTGCCAGTCAAATGGCATTTGATGGTGTCCGCGCAGCGCCATCATCAAAGTCTGACTCATGTGATTGAGCACCTCTTTGGTATAAGGCACGGCAGGTACGCCCCACACAGGTTTTGGCCATTGAATGTCGTTTTGATAGCGCACAATGTGATGAAAATGCAGCTGTGGTACTTGATTGCCAAGCGCAGCCACATTCATTTTGTCGGCGCCAAATGTTTTGGCAAGCTGACTGGATAACCAACTTGATTCGCGCAAAAACTGCACTTGGTCAGCCGCACTCAATTCATAGATTTCTTTGATACCAGACACTCTGGGCACCAAAATCAGCCAAGGAAACTGACAATCATTCATCAATCGGCAGGTTGATAAGGGAAAATCACCCACCAAAAATGTATCACGAGCAAGCGTGGGATGTAATTGAAACATATTATTCTCTTTTTGTTATAAAAAATCTTGCCTATTTTAGCAAATTTAAGGGTGAATTGATAGCACTTGATATTACCAGATTCACCCACTTTGTGCTTTTTGATTTTATGATTGCGTCATTCAAATTGCACTAAGCTTTAGATGATGTCACATCAGATTGATTCAGTCTTTTTTGAAAATAGCTCATCAGTTCAAACACCGCATCAAAACGCTCTTCTATATTTTTTTCTTGCTTAAATTGATGACGAAAACCTGTCGCACCTGTCATGCGGTAGTTGTTGCCCGATTGAATCAGCTTAATAATATCCAAACCATCCACAGGCGTATCGGGACTAAATTCAAAATTCAACGCTTTGTTCGTGACATCCACCTTGACAATCCCCAGCGCCTTACTCAATATGCGAATTTTATGAATCAAAAACAAATGCACAAGCGGTGTTGGCAATGTGCCAAACCGATCAATCATCTCAGATTTGATGTCCGTCAGCTCATTCACATCATCGGTACTGGCAATGCGCTTATAAAACAGTAAACGCTCATGCACATCGCCTAAATAATCACTTGGAATCAGTGCTGAGGTGTGCATATTGATGTCGCTCACCAAATCCAAAGGCGTATCAAGCTTAGGCTGCCGCCCCTCTTTGATGGCACGCGTGGCGCGATTTAACATATCCATATACAAACCAAAACCAATCGTCTGCATATTGCCCGACTGCTCTCTGCCCAAAATCTCGCCTGCGCCACGAATCTCCAAATCCTCAGAAGCCAGCATAAAGCCTGCACCCAAGGTGTTGGCGCGGCTGATGGCATCAAGACGCTTGGCAGCATCGGTGGTGAGTCCTTTTAAAGATGGCACCAACAGATAACAATAAGCTTGGTGATGACTGCGTCCCACGCGTCCGCGCAGTTGGTGCAGCTGGGCTAGTCCAAATTTGTCGGCGCGATTGATGATGATGGTATTGGCGCTGGCAATGTCAATGCCTGTTTCAATGATGGTGCTGGCGATGAGCACATTAAATTTTTTGTGATAAAAATCACTCATGACGCGCGACAGCTCTTTTTCATTCATCTGCCCATGCGCCATATCAAAGCTTGCCTCTGGGATAAGCTCGCTTAGACTTTCGGCAACGCTTGGCATACTGGCAACATCATTGTGCAAATAGTACACCTGTCCACCTCTTAAAATCTCGCGCAAAATGGCGTCTTTGATGGTTTGATTGTTTTTTTCAACCACAAACGTTTTGATGGCAAGCCGTCTGGCTGGCGGTGTAGCAATGACCGAAATGTCTTGCATACCAGACAGCGCCATATTAAGCGTACGCGGAATGGGCGTGGCAGTCATGGACAAGCTGTCAACACAAGCTTGCATTTGCTTGATTTTTTCTTTGTGGCGCACCCCAAAACGATGTTCTTCATCAATAATCATAAGCCCAAGCTTGGCAAATTTAACATCCTCTTGCAACAATCGGTGCGTACCAATCACAATATCCACCTTGCCTGCTTGCAAATCTTGCAGCACTTGCTCGTGATGTTTTTTGCTGCCAAAGCGCGATAAGCTTTGAATATTCACCGCCCAATCTGCAAAACGGTTTTTGAAGCTATCCTCATGTTGATGTGCAAGTAACGTGGTCGGCACCAAAAGCGCCACTTGATAACCTGCCGACACCGCAATAAACGCCGCACGCATAGCCACCTCGGTCTTGCCAAAACCCACATCGCCACAAATCAGCCGATCCATAGGCTTGGTTTGCTTCATATCAAACACAACAGCGTCAATGGCGTTTTTTTGATCCAAAGTTTCTTCAAACATAAACTGACTGGCAAACAGCTCATAGTTAATGGCATCCACATTAAAGCTGATGCCTTGGCGCGCTTGGCGACGAGCTTGCACATTCAACAGCTCCGCTGCCACATCATAAATCTGTGTCAATGCCTTTTGGCGCGCCTTGTCCCATTTGCCGCTGCCAATTTTGGATAAAGGCACCGCCTCCGAGTCCACGCCGCTGTATTTGCCAATCAAACTGATGTGGGTAATCGGCACATAAATGCTGGCGTCATCGGCATACTTTAGATGAATAAATTCTTGCTCACCTGCACCGACATCCATCACCACAAGACCGCAATAGCGCCCAATGCCATGCTCAATATGCACCACAAGCGCGCCTTCATTGAGCTCGGTTACCGATTTGATGAGCACCGCTTGCGACAGTCCCATGCTTTTTTTGCGGCGAGTTTGCAGTACTTGCCGACCAAAAATCTGCGTTTCGCTGATGACACAAAAATAGCGCGCCAAATGCAATCCGCGCTCAATCGGCGCAACTGTCAGCGCAACTTTGTTGCTGTGATAAGCCGACAAATTCGCCACAAACGCCTCAAAATCACTCACCACCGCCACATCAATTTTGCCTTTTAATAATTCCAGCAAAATCTCTCGGCGTGAGGCGCTTTCTGCCACAAGCAAAATCGGCTCTTGACAATTTTTTATAAACGTCAGCAAATTTAGCAAAGGCTCATCCAAATGATGATCTATCGGTAATGGCACGCTGTCCAGCACCGTTGCCTCAAACAAGCTTGGCAAAGCCTTGTCTTGTGCTGTATCATCGGTTGTAATAATCATTTGCCCAAATTGTTTCATCTCAAAAAACAATTCATTGATGGGCAAATACAACCAATCTGGGGGCAAAATCGGGTAATCTTTGTCGTGGCGCAAATTGTCATAGCGCGCCATGATCTGCGCCCAAAGCTTATCATAGAGCCCATCCACCCCTTCTGCCATCACCATCATTGCTGTTTTGGGCAGATAGCGAAATAAATTGCCGTCTTTGTGCCACGCTTCACCAAAAAACAAAGGTGCATAATACTCAACCCCTGCACTGGCTATGCCATTCATCACATCTTGATAAATGCTGAATTTGCGGTGAGAAACATTGGGGAAAGCCGCCGCAAAATTATTTCTAAAGACATCTTTTGCATCATCAAACGGAAATTCTTTGGCAGGCAACACAACAAAACTGTCCACATTGGCGCGCTTTGGCAGCTCATGCAAAGCAATGCTGTCGCTGTCAAACTGCGCATCGGCTTGCATTTTTTTTAAGCTCATCATCGCTTAATGTGCGCTGAGTTTCTGGATTAAAAAAACGAATGGACTCAATCTCATCATCAAACAAATCCAAGCGAAAAGGCAGTGCTTGCCCCATCGCAAAAATATCCACCAAACCGCCGCGCAGCGCAAATTCACCTGCGCCATAAACATTGTCCACCAAGCGATAGCCTGCACTGACGAGCAGTTGGCGCTGTTTTTCCACATCAAACACGCCGCCAACACGCAAATCAAAATGCCGTCCCAATAAAAAGCTGGGCGGTGAGATGCGCTGCATGAGTGTTTGCAAGGCAACAAGCAGCACACCCTGTTGCGGCATATCGCTCAACAAATGAATGCGCTCGCTGATGATGTCTTGATGGGGCGACAATCTGTCATACACCAAAGTCTCATAATCTGCAAAAACGTGCGCCGTCACCCCAAAAAAAGCAAGCTCTGTCTCCATTTGGGTCAATTCGGCAATGTCGCGACAAACATAAACAAACAGCCTGTCTTCCATCTTTGCCATCTGAGCCAACCAAAAACTGATGTCAAAGCCAAGATTGGCGCGCACGAATGTCTTAAAATGCGTTTTTTGAGATAAAATTAAAGGCTTGATTGAATGAGTCATCATAAGTAATTTATAAAGTAAATGATTGATAAAAAAATGATTGATAAAAAATACGCCAATTAAAAACATCACTTTGGGCAATTAACCCAACCGACATCGGCATTGTGTCGCGCGGTATTATAACAAATCAAGCAAAATCTGCCGATAAACTTCTGATTTTTTATCCAAACTCATCGGATACGCCCGTGATGATGACGGTAGGCGGTACAGGGTAATGGACTTATCATTAATCATCAAATCCACCGATTGTCCAACTTTTGGCAATGCTTGATTGGGATTTAAATAACCATCGCATAAAATTTGCGTGGCTTTTTCGCCTGTGGTGGTGATGCTTGTGCAATTAGGCAATTTATCCAAAATACCTGCAACATCCATCGGTGTGATGACTTCTAAGAATTTATCGGATGCGTTATTTTGTAGGCGTTTGACTTGATAGGCGGTATCGCTGATGGCGATGCCTGTACGGTTAAGAAACTGCTCAATTTTATCTTGATAAAAGCTTTTGTCCGCGGTATTGATAAATTTATCTTTATTATCAAAAAACACCAAACCCATAATCCGCCAAAAATCATTATTAAAATTGGGATAATAAAATGGCATTTTCCAGCGTACTTGCGGCGGTGGAAAACTCCCCAAAATCAGCACTTGGCTATTTGGCGGAGTAAATGGGGCAAATGGGTGGGTTTCGGTGAGATTCATGTTATGCCAGCCATTGTAATTATGAATAATTGCTTATTATTAATAAGCTTTAGCTATTTTTTATTATATCAAAATTTCTCATTGATTTAATTTACTTTTATTAAAATTTTCATCAATCTTTATCCAGTCAGTGTATTCACCTGTTTGTAATTGATTAATTACCACATAATAACTGCGAATATGACGATTAAAAAATCCAAAAATTGCCAAAATAAATATTATAAAATAAAACATTGCTAACAATCCCAATTGATTGTTTTTTCTCAGAATGACCTCCGAAACAAAAATACCAAAAGAATATAAAAATGATAATAATACTAAAATATTGCTTATAGTTATTAAAGAAAAATAAGCATATTTTTTACTCACGATAAAAAAACAATCATTTTCAAAATATAAAAATTTATTATACTTTAAATCATGCAATGATTTTAACAAATTTAAACTAATATTTTTTTGTCTTAGATATTCATACTCTTTCCAAGTAAAAGATTGCAAAAATCCCACCGTTCTTAATAATGCATCTTTTTCAAGTCTTAATGTAGTATCATCAAAATTTTTAGAACACTCATTAAACCTTTCCCACTCTTCAAAATCTTTCTTTCTAAAACTAGAAATCCCATCCATGCTTTGATACAAAAAATTTATCAAGCCAATTGCGACAGCTAAAATAGCATCAAGTTTAAAGTTCATTCTATTTCACCATCAACTCTTTCAACGCAAGCACCGTATCACGCACCTTGGCAGCCTCTTCAAACTTCAGCTCACGCGACAAGCTTTGCATCAGCTTTTCTTGGCGAGTGATTTCTTTGGCGATAAGCTTGGGTGATTGCAAAATCTCAGGCTCCACCGTTTTTAACGCATCGTGCAAAATCACTTTGACAATCGCCTCTTCTTCACCTGTATCAATCTTATCGGTGATTTGGCGAGTGGCGGATTTTGGGGTAATGCCATGCTCGGTGTTGTAGGCGATTTGCTTAGCACGGCGGCGTTCGGTTTCTTCCATCGCTCGCTGCATACTTGGCGTGATGCTGTCGGCATATAGGATAGCCTTGCCATTGACATGGCGAGCGGCACGCCCAATGGTCTGAATGAGCGAACGCTCCGAACGTAAAAAACCTTCCTTATCGGCATCAAAAATCGCCACCAAGCTCACTTCAGGCATATCAAGCCCCTCACGCAGCAGGTTAATCCCCACCAGTACATCATGCACGCCTGTGCGTAGCTCGTGGATGATTTTCATCCGCTCGACGGTGTCAATATCCGAATGCAGATAGGCGACCTTGATGCCGTATTCTTTTAAGTAGCTTGTCAAATCTTCCGCCATGCGTTTGGTCAGCACGGTAATCAGCACCCGCTCATCCACCGCCTTGCGTAGGTTAATCTCACCCAGCACATCATCCACCTGTGTCAGTACAGGGCGTATTTCTAGTACAGGGTCAACCAGTCCTGTCGGGCGTACCACTTGCTCGACGATTTGTTCGGATTTTTCAAGCTCGTACTGGGCAGGCGTGGCGGACACATAGATGGTTGATGGGGCAATACGCTCCCATTCTTCAAACTTCATCGGGCGATTATCCATCGCACTGGGCAGGCGAAAACCATACTGCACCAGCGTTTCTTTGCGACTTCTATCGCCCTTATACATCGCCCCAATCTGCGGTACGGTGACATGGCTTTCGTCAATAAATAGCAGTGCATCAGGCGGAATATAGTCAAAGAGTGTCGGCGGTGCTTCGCCTGCGGGTCTGCCTGATAGATGACGAGAATAGTTCTCAATGCCATTACAATAGCCAAGCTGCTGAATCATCTCAAGGTCATACTGCGTCCGCTCTTTGATACGCTGTGCTTCTATCAGCTTATCATTGGCTCGAAAATATTCCAATCGCTCAGCAAGCTCAGCTTTGATGGTCTCGGACGCTGCCATAAGCTTGTCTTTGGGCGTGACATAGTGTGATTTTGGATAAATGGTAATGCGTGGCACGGACTTGATTGCCTTGCCTGTCAAGGGGTCAAACCATGAAATTTTTTCCACTTCGTCGTCAAACATCGCAATACGCACCGCCAACGACTCACTTTCGGCAGGATAAATATCCAAAGTCTCACCACGAATGCGATAAGTACCCCGCCCAAAGTCCAGCTCATTACGCTCGTATTGTAGCTCAACAAGTCGCTTGATGATGGCATTGCGATCCACACGATCGCCCACGACGATGTGCAAGAGCATTTTTAGGTAGCTTTCAGGGTCGCCCAAGCCATAAATGGCAGACACCGATGCAATGATAATCGCATCACGCCGCTCAAGCAGTGCTCGTGTGGCAGACAGTCGCATCTGGTCAATGTGGTCATTAATCGCACTGTCTTTTTCAATAAAAGTATCACTTGCCGGCACATAGGCTTCGGGCTGATAATAGTCATAATAGCTGACAAAATACTCCACCGCATTGTGCGGAAAAAACGCCTTAAACTCACCATATAGTTGTGCTGCCAAAGTCTTATTATGTGCCATGATAATCGCAGGTCGCCCGCACTCGGCGATGACCTTTGCCATCGTATAGGTCTTGCCAGAGCCTGTCACACCAAGTAGTAGCTGCCCTGTCATGCCTGATTCTACGCCCTTGACAAGGCTAGCAATGGCGGTCGGCTGGTCGCCCGATGGCTCAAATTCTGTCACCATATCAAAGGCTTGACTGCTGATTTGCGTGCCTGAGGCATTGACGCCTGTTAATTGGGCTTGTTCCTGAAGTTGTTTGGCAAGTTGGTTTAGATGTATTTCAGAACGGTTTTTTTTAGGTGGTCTCATAAGTTGTCTTTATGTGTAATCAATGCGTGATAAATATGTGATAAGACAGCTTGGTATGACTGATGCCAATTAACTGTCCTAAAAGTGAATAATTATCGGTCAAATAAGCAGGGCGTATTGACATTTCACACGCCCAAATCAAGATGACTAAATTAATGGGGATATCTTCAATAAATTAAAGCAAGCAAGCAACACTCTTAAGATAAGCGCTGATTTAAATCATTGTATGCTTACGCCGTAAGATTAAGACTGCGACATGACAAGTAAGATTTTATCAAAAGCAAGCTTGTCTTGTACATTTTGCTGAATGGATTGATTGACGTCATTTAATGTGGATAATATGTTTGTGAGCGATTGTTCACTTATAATCAGCGATTGCAACAGCGCTTTGATTTCAATATCAGTATGCAAACTGTCAAGCCCCAAACTAACACGCCACACATCCAGCACCATTCGGCGCGACAGCTCCATGAATTCTTTGAGCGTCAGCACGCCTTGCCAATATTCAGACGCCTGTGTGACGCTGCGCTTGCCTGTTTGCAGAGCGGTCAATGTCTGCACCCAAGCTTTGCGCTTGTCATACCATGCACATTGTGGCAACTGCTCGGCAATCAAAGGCGCAAAATCAGACAGCTGCAACAAATGATGCGCTTGTTTTTTGTCAAAACCTTTGTCCATTAAATATTGGCACGCCAGATTTTCATCAATCGGCAGCAAAGGCAAGCTTTGCACACGACTTTGAATGGTGGGCAAAAGCCTACTTGGCTCATCACTAATGAGCAGCCAATACACGCCCTCGCCTGATTCTTCAAGGCTTTTTAACAGCGCATTGGCAGCTGCAAGCGTCATATTATCGGCATAATCCAGCACAATAATGCGCGCATGGTCGCTTTTGGTGTGAATAAAATCTTGCAATTCACGAATGTCATCAATTTTAATACTGCCGTCTTCTTTGGGCAAAACGTGCAGATTGGGGTGCGTGTCCGCCATGAGCCAACGACAAGATTCACATTGTCCGCACGCCTCATCATAAGCTTTGTCATCACACAACAAAAAGCCAACCATCCGCCACACAAAAGTACGTTTAGCCACACCTGCCATGCCTTGCGCAATCAAAGCGTGTGGTAAATGACTACCGCGATATTGCGCAACAAACTGTTGCCACGGCTTAATTTGCCACAAATAAAGCGGCTCAAAATAGCGCAGATTTGGGCTGTGTTCACCATCTTGGGCTGTATTTACTTTTGCCATAAAATGTCTTTTAGCTTAATGTCTTTTAGCTTAAGGCGTCTAGCCGTCATATTCTGCCAACTGGCTAAGGCTCATCGCATTCAGCCTATCCAAATCTGCCTGCGTGTCCACACCCAGCGGCAACTGTACACCAATCACATCAATGGCAATTTTGTGATGATTTTCCAAAATTCTAAGCTGCTCTAGACTCTCCAAGCGCTCAAGCGCGCCCATTTGCCAACTTGCAAACGCTTTTAGCGCAAACACCCGATAGGCATACAATCCCAAATGGCGATAAGCATGCGCAAACGCGGTTGGATTGTCGCGATAATGCGGAATTGGACTGCGACTAAAATAAAGCGCCTCATGATTTGCCATCACCACCTTGACCACCGAGCTTGCCACAAAATCTTCATAGCTGTCAATTGGCTCACACAAAGTCGCCATCGCGCAGTCGGATTTATCTATCAACAACTGCTTTAATTGCGCCAAAATCGCACTTGGCACCAAAGGCTCATCGCCCTGCAAATTCAAAATGATGTCATGGTCAGCAAAATCCAGCTGCCGGGCAACCTCCGCCAGTCTGTCCGTACCAGAAGGATGATGATTTGCCGTCATAACAACAGGCACCTTATGTTCACAGCACAGCTCAAAAATATCGGCATGGTCGGTTGCCACATAATAATCATCGGCAATGCCTGCTTGAGTGGCGCGCGCTGCTTTTTGTGCCGTCCACAAAATCATGGGCTTGCCATGAATGGGCAACAAAGGCTTATTGGGCAAGCGCGTGGATTTGAGTCGTGCAGGAATGATGAGATGGGTTTTGGGTGCGCTCATAATTGTCCTTAGGTTGATTCGGTGGTCAAAGGTTTTTGAATGATTTGCTCTACAAACTGATCTGCCATATCAATCACCGCGCTTGACAATACAGCATTGACAGGCAGCACCCAAAGCTTGTTTATAATGGCATAAGGCAAATCTAAGTGCTTGATTTTTATCATGTCTTTTTCGGTAACAATCATCGGCAAATCATCATCAAAACCCTCAAAATCCACAGATTGAAAGTCATGATGATCGGCAAAGGCGTGCTCCACCACATCAAAGCCCAGTTGTCTTAAACTGTCAAAAAATCTTTTTGGATAACCAATGCCAGAAATGGCGTGAACGCGCTGTTTGGGCAGTTCGCTAAAAGCGGTCTGCTTAGAATCATCGCTCTGCTTAGAATCATCGCTTGTATTGATGTAGTTTTGATAGGACATCGGCGCATCTATTTTAAGATACATGTGCCCATAATTGAGCGTTGGCAAAACTGCCACAAACTCTTTATGCACGCTTAATTTGTCCAAATTTAATTGAGTGTTTTGACTGTGAAAAATCACCTTAGCGCCAAGCAATCGTGTAATCGGCTCACGCAAAAAGCCTTGTGGCAACAGCTTGCCATTACCAAAACCGCGCTCGCTGTCTACAATAATCCATTCATCATCACGCGCCAAAGCATAATGCTGCAAGCCATCATCACTCACAATGACATCCAACGTTTCATTACGCGCGTGGCAATCTTGCAGCAGTGTTTGTATGGCAAGCGCTCTGTTTGGACAGACCGCCATTTTTACCCCAGTTTTTTGCACAATCAAGCAGGGCTCATCGCCAACCTCAGACGGCAAACTGTCAGCACAAACCAATGCTGGCATTTTGCTTTCATCGCCGCCATAACCACGACTGATAACCCCAACACGCACACCTTGTGTCTGCCAATAGCGCACAAGGGCAATGATAAACGGCGTTTTGCCAGCGCCACCAACGGTGATGTTACCTATCACAAGCACCGCAACAGGCGCACGATAGCCATGCTTTTTGCCCGCCTCATAAGCGCGCTTTTGATGGGCGCTGACTGCGCCATACAGATGCGACAATGGCGCTAATGCCGTGAGCCATTTGCTGTTGTTTTGCCAAGCGTTTTGAATAAACAGTTGCACCGACATAGTTTTGTGATGACATTAAGGTGTGGGACTGGCAGCTGCGTTGTGCGTGCCTGCTGGCATGACGGTGCTGATGTTTAAATTCACAAAACCAAGCTTGCCTGCCACATCCATGGCGCGCACCACCGCTTGATGCGTGGCGTTGGCATCTGCTGCAATCACAAACAACAGCTCGCGATTTTGTCCTGCTTCTTGTTGTATGATGTTAATAAGCTCCGCCTCGCTGCTGCTGCCAAGCGCAATGCCATTAACCAAATAACTGCCATCTTCTTGAACAGCCACCTCAATTTGCTTGGTTTCTTCGGTGATGGCGACGCCTTCTGCCTCTGGCAATACGATATTAATGCGACTAAAGTGATTGAATGATGTCGCCAACAACAAAAACACAATCAAAAACAACAAGCAGTCAATCATCGGTGTTAGATTGATTTCCAAAGGCTCAACCACAGGCTTTCTAAATCTCATAAGACATCCTTATTTTGCCAGCTTATTCATTGTGTTGCCTGTGCTTTATCGGTTGTTACTGATTGATTGGCAAGATTCGGTTGCGATTTGGCAGCCACATCAAACAATTTATAATCATAAAGCTCTTGCAACATCAAGCCTGCCTCAGTCTCAAAGCGCGAATTAATATCCACAATCCGTCTTTGAAAAAAGCGGTATGCCACAAGCGCAGGAATCGCCACAATCATACCGCCTGCTGTTGTAATGAGCGCTTGCGATACTCCAGCTGCCAGCAAAGCAGGGTCTTTCATCGCGTCTGTCACCGCCAAAAACGATGAGATAATCCCAAGCACCGTACCCAACAAACCCAGCAATGGTGCAATCGCCCCAATCGTACCCAGCATATTGATATTTTTTTCAAGCGCGGCGATTTGTACACTGGCTCGGTTTTGCATATGCATGGTCATAGACTCAAGCCCATATTGGCGATACAAAAGACCCGTTGCCAAAATATCGCCTAGCGGCGTTTTATCTTTGACATTAAGCAATTGACTGCGGTCAATATCGCCCGTTTCGCGCAATCTTGTGATGAGCTGTTCACGCAGATGCTTGGGTGCGATTTCATCAAAGCGCAATTTTTTGCCACGTTCAATAATAATCACGAGCGCCACAACCGAACACAGTACAATCGGCAGCATAAGCCAGCCACCTGCTTTAATTAGTTCCCACATAATCGCTTCATCTCTTAATGATACATAACTCTAAAATGTTACACAAACTTAAAATCACGCCAACAAGCTTAAATGAATCAGCTTGACATCAATCAAACCCTATAAACGCACACCAAGCTGCTCCAAAATCGCCTGCAACTGCTCATCGCTTTGAAAAAATATCTCCATGCTGCCCTTGCCGTCTTGTCCTTTTTTGCATTTGACCACCGCGCCCATTTTGTCTGACAATTGGCGGTTTAGCGCCTGCAGCTCATGGTCGCTTGTTTTTTGGGCTTTTGGCGTGGGATTGACGATGGATTTGACAAGTTTTTCGGCATCGCGCACGGTCATATTGCCATCAATGATTTTTTGGGCAATCAGCGGCTGACTGTCTGTAGGCAAAGACAATAAAGAGCGCGCATGTCCCATGTCAAGCTTGCCTGCCATCATGTACTCTTTGACGGTATCATGCAAAGCATTCAGGCGCAATAAATTAGAAACGGTCGCGCGCGCCTTGCCCACCACATCAGCAATCATCGCATGACTCATGCCAAATTCGGTATGAAATCTCTGCAAGGCAGCGGCTTGCTCAAGGGCATTTAAATCCTCACGCTGAATATTCTCAATCAGCGCCAGCGCAATGGCAAGCTCATCGGACAGTACGCGCTCAATGGCAGGCACTTGGCTCAATCCTGCCAATTTGGCAGCTCGCCAGCGCCGCTCACCTGCAATAATCTCATGGGTAATGCCATTGTCGGTCAATTCACTAGCAAGCAATGGACGCACCACAATCGGTTGCATGACGCCATGTTTGGCAATGGATGCCGACAGCTCCGCAAGCGCCGTCTCATCCATCTCTTGACGTGGCTGATAACGCCCTGATTGTAGGCGCGATACCGCCATTTGCACAAGCGCCATGCCGTCTTCATGAGCAGCACCCTCAGTCTTGCCAGACTCATCTGGCACAATGCCTGCAATGTGTCGCTCTTTTTTGATGTCGCCCATCAACACATCCAAGCCTCGATGGCGACTAAGTCCACGCTTTTTTGTCATAACATATCTTATATTTGGGTAAATAATTGGTATTTGGGTAAACTTAATTTATATTGAGTAAAACGCATTATTTTAGCATAATTTTTTGGGGTGCGTAAGCTTTGATTTGCGCCAGCAAAACACGAATCTTTACCCAACAAGCACTGCTCAAACATCAAACCAAATGCTTTGATTGTAGACACAAATTTTAAGCACAAATATAGCCAACACCGACAGCTTATAAAACCAACATCACAAAAGCAAATCGCAAGCAGTCAATTAAAAGCACCAAATCAAGCATACAAATCAAGCATACAAAGACGGCTGCTCGCTTTGTGTAATCACCTCAGAGGCAAGCTTTTGATAAGCGATTGCGCCTTTGGAGGACTTTTGATGACCAAAAATAGACTGCCCAAAACTTGGCGCTTCTGCCAAACGCACGTTGCGCGGAATGGTCGTTTTGTACAATTTTTCGCCAAAATACTGCGACAACTCTGCCGAAACATCCGCCGCCAAGGTATTTCTGGCATCATACAAGGTTCTTACCACGCCACGCACGGTCAGATTTGGATTGATGTTTTTTAGCTTTTCAATGGTATAAGTCAAATCAGCCACACCCTCCAAAGCATAATATTCGCATTGCATGGGGATAATGACGTCATCGGTTGCCGCCATGGCATTGACTGTAAGCAAGCTTAAGCTTGGCGCGCAATCAATGATGATGTAATCATAATTCATCGCGCCAGCAAATCTTGCCACATCAAACGCGTGCTTGAGCAGCAAAGGCGCGTTATCCATTGTACTCATCGTGATGTCAAGACCTGCCAATTCTTTGTTGGCGCCAATCACATCAAATCCCGCTGGTGCTTTGACAATCGCATTTTGCAGCGGCAACTCATCAATGAGCACATCAGCAATCGTGTATTTCAAATCATTTTTGAAGAGCCCCGAGCTTGTTGTGGCGTTGCCTTGAGCGTCCATATCAATCAGCAGTACTTTTTTGTGATAAATCAAACTTAAAGCGGCGGACAAATTGACCGCTGTTGTGGTTTTGCCAACACCGCCTTTTTGGTTGGCAATGGCTATGATTTCGCAGGCAGTTTTTTTAGAAGAATTTAGATTCATTGACTCACCAGTTCATTATTGATACACATAAACCAAACAGCGCTCATCGCTCAAATCAGGCACAAGCAAGCGCTTGACATCATAGTGCCAGCCATGAGCAGTCAGCCAATCCAGCTCATCGGCAGCAGGTGTGCGACCTTTCATGGCGACAAACACACCTTTTGGCTCATCTGCCAAATAAGGCGCGCCCAAATTCACAAAATCCACCAAGCTGGCAAACGCGCGCGAGGTGATGACATCAAACTGCCCTGAAAAATCCTCAATGCGTGACGCAACAGCGCTCAAATTTGGCAAATCAAGCTCAGCAATCATCTGGCGGATAAAGCGAATTTTTTTACCGTTTGAATCCAGTGCGACCACCTCATATTCTGGGCGCACAATCGCCAAAATCACCGCAGGTAGCCCCGCACCTGTACCAATATCCAACACCGTTTTGATGGACGAATGATGGCAATCAAAATCTGGCACAATGCTCAAGCAGTCCACAATGTGCTTAATCAAAGCTTCTTTGGGGGATTTGATGGCGGTTAGATTATAAGCCTTGTTCCACAGCAAAAGATTGTCCAAATACACCAAAAGCTTATGCGCCTGACTGTCTGTCAGCGCCAAATCCGCGCCCAAGCCAAGCGTCTGATACGCGTCCATCAGCTGTTTATAAAGCTTGTCCACATCGCTTAGCTTATGAAACTTTTGGGCGGCTAATACAGAGGGTAAATTCATAGATTATTCAATGAGTTATTAAAATTATTCGCAAAATACATCGCTCAACAGCAATCACTCAACAACACCCAAAGCCTTTAATTGGGCGATTTTGGCGTCATAGTCCATTTTTTGTTGGCGATAGATTTCATAAACACACGCCTCACCACACTCACTTTGGCAACACTCCCAATCCTCAGGCATGATGGGCTTGTTTGGAATGGTGAGGTTTTGGCTTGGCGCGGCGTCAGAAGATGAATGCGTCATGGCAATGATGATTGATGATATGAAAATGAATTATTTTATCATATTTTTAAATCAACCAAAACTAGAGAACCATCTTTTTTGTCAATCATAAAAATTCAACACAAAACTGACGCACCAAGCATTTAAAATACAACGCAAACCACCGCCACCCCAATCAGCTTGGCGCATTTACAAAAATTTGGTGTATTCACAATAAAAGATTCACATAGCATTGTCCGCGTTTTTACGGTAAAATTAGTCATTTTATTTGATTGATACCATTTATGTCCGACACACACAATACCGATACACACGATACCGATACAAACAACCTTTGGCGCATCAATCACACCGATGTGAGCAAATTTGCTCTGTCTTGCGATGATTTAAGCCAAAAAACCAACCCTGCCATCTTACCCAAAACCACCAAATCCGCCAAAGCATTTGACCCAAGCTTTGGGCAAACGCGCGCCGTTGAGGCGATTTTGACCGCGCTTGACATCAAAGCAAACGGTTATAATATTTTTGCAGTGGGCGAAAATGGGCTTGGCAAACGCACCATCATCAAGCATCTATTAAAACAGCGCGCCTTGCACGAGCCGACACCGCCCGATTTGATTTATGTGCATAATTTTGACAATCCGCGTTGCCCTTTGGCATTGAGCCTACCTGCAGGTATGGGCAAAATTTTTGCCGAAGACATGCAAAAATTATGGCAAATGGCGCACAAAAATTTGGTACAAAAGTTTTCTAATTTGCGTTATCAAAATCAGCTTGGCAGCATCAAAAAATTCACCCACAACAAACAGACCACACTCATTGCCGCCATCAATCGTGACGCCAAAGCGCACAATCTGATTTTAAATCAAAGCACCATCGCTCAGGCGCAAACAGATGATTTGGATGGTTTTTATAGCTTTGGTGTGTTGGATAACAAACAGCCTGTGGACGAAAAAGCGCTTGGCGATTTGCAAAAAAAGCTGGTGGAGCTCAATTTTGCATTGGATGAACTTGAGGATTTGGCAAACGCCAAAATTGACGATTTGCATGACTCATTGGCAACGCGTGCGCTTGAGGCTTTGTTTCGCCCTTTGCTCAAAAAATACCCCCAAAAACAACACCCCAAATTGCATCAATATCTGCTCAATTGCATGGCGGATATGGTGAATAACGCCGTGCGCATTGTGGACAATGAAGATGAATTTGTATCCTCGCACACCAACATCCCCGCTCGCTACAGCGTCAATGTTTTGGTCAGTCATACGCCCAATATGGGCGCGCCCATTGTTTTTGAGGACATGCCAACCCACCTAAATCTATTGGGACACATTGAACACATCACAGAGCTTGGCTCGGTGTATTCCGATGTCAGCATGATAAGAGCGGGCGCATTGCACCGCGCCAACGGTGGCTATTTGCTGCTTGAGGCGCAAAGTCTACTTGAGCACCCTTACGCTTGGCAAGGGCTCAAACGCGCCCTACAATCCTCGCAGATAAAAATCTCAAGCCTTGAGCAAATGCTGACATTGACAGGCAGTTTATCGCTTGAGCCACAAGCGGCGGATTTGTCACTCAAGGTCATTTTGCTTGGTGAGCCTGATTTGTATTATGAGCTTTTGGAGTTTGAACCAGAATTTGATGCGGTATTCAAAGTGCGCGCTGATTTTCATGACACTGCGCCCAGAAACCAAACCAACGAAATTTGCCTGGCACACAAAATTGCCGATATGGTCAAATCTTATCAGCTGCTGCCCTTTAATAACAAGGCTTGCGCGCTCATCATTGATCATTTAAGTGCGCTTAGCGATGATAAGCACAAGCTTGATTTGCACAGCGACCGCTTGGCGCAAATCTTACTTGAAGCCAATCGCACCGCCCTTGTTTTGGGCGCCAAAACAGTGAATGCCGAGCACATCGCCCGCACTTTACAAGCGCGCAACCACAGACGAGGCTATCTTAAAGAGCTGTATTGGCAAGAGCTGAACAACGGACAACAACTCATCAGCACACAAGGGCGCGCAACAGGTCAAATCAACGCCTTGACAGTCATCAGCTATGCCGACAGCGAATTTGGTCTGCCAGCGCGCCTCACCGCCGCCATCGCACCCAATTTTGGGCACGGCGATATTTTGGACATTGAGCGTGATGTGGAATTGGGCGGCAGCTTGCACGCCAAAGGCATGCTCATCATGACAAGCTATCTGCGCGGATTGTTCAGCGAATTTTATCCCATGAATTTTAGCGCATCTTTGGCATTTGAGCAAAGCTATGGGCAAATTGATGGTGACAGCGCAACGCTTGCCGAGGCGTGCGCGTTATTATCTGCTTTGAGCGGATTGCCCATGCGTCAGGATTTGGCAATCACAGGTTCTATGAACCAACTGGGACAAGTGCAAGCGGTGGGTGGCATCAATGCCAAGATTGAGGGATTTTTTGATGTGTGCCACAGTCGCGGTCTGACAGGCACACAAGGTGTGATTTTGCCGCTTGCCAATGTGCACAACCTCATGCTCAAAGACGAAATTATTCAAGCTGTTGCCAAGGGGCAATTTCATCTATATGCCATCTCTCACGTCAATGACGCTTTGCAATTATTGAGCGGACTGCCCATTGATGACAAAAACAAAAATCAGCTGTATCACAAAGACAGTTTGTTTGGCAAAGTGGGCAAGCGTTTGAAGCAATTTGATGAAAAACCTGCCAAAAAGCGTAAAAAACGCAAAAACAAAAACGACAAACCCAAACAAAATGTAAATCAAACCGACAACACCTGCTCATCATGACAAAACAGCCCATTGTTAAAAATACCAAAAAACCCAGCACCGCCAAAACCGCTCATACGCCGCCATCGCGCCCCATGAGCCAAGCTAAGCGATTGGCGTTTTTTGAAAAATTAAGCCAGCACATCAAAGAGCCTGTCACTGAATTGAATTATTCCAGTGATTTTGAATTATTGATTGCCGTTATGCTCTCTGCTCAAGCTACCGACAAAAGTGTCAATATCGCCACCGATAAATTATTTAAAGTCGCCAATACCCCAAAAGCCATCTTGGATTTGGGTCTAGATGGTCTAAAGTCCTATATCAGCTCCATTGGGCTTTATAATTCCAAAGCCGCCAATGTCATCAAAACTTGCCAAGAGTTGATAGACAAGCACAACGGGCAAGTGCCACGCACTCGAGGCGAATTGGAAGCTTTGGCAGGCGTGGGTCGCAAAACTGCTAATGTCGTGCTAAATACCGCCTTTGGTGAGCCTGTCATGGCGGTGGATACGCATATTTTTCGGGTGGGTAATCGCACAGGGCTTGCCACTGGCAAAACCGTCTTGGCAGTTGAAAAGGCATTGATGGCACGCATCCCCGCTCAATATCTGGTGGACGCTCATCATTATTTGATTTTGCATGGGCGTTATACTTGTATGGCTCGTAGCCCCAAATGCGGTGCTTGTGTGGTCTTTGATGAATGTATGTTTAAAGATAAACAAAAATGGGCTGAAATTTAAGGGAACACCATGACCCAATCCACTCGCTCTGCTTTTATACAAGGCTGTCAATCCGCCCTACCCATCGCCCTAGGCTATATTCCTGTGGCGATTGCCTTTGGTATGGCGACCACGTCGGCAGGGTTTCCCACTTGGGTGATTGTGGCGATGAGCTTGTTTATTTATGCAGGGGCAAGTCAGTTTTTGTTATTTGCATCCATCATGAGTGGTGCTAGCGTACTGGCGGTGGTTGGGCTATGTGCTTTGCTTGACTCTCGCCATCTACTCTACGCCCCATTGATGAAACGCCACCTTAAATCCAGCGATGGCATGATTTGGGTTGCTCCGCTTATCACCGATGAAGTCTTTGCCACCGCCATGGCAAAGTTAAAAGAAATCCACCATCAAAAACCGTGGCTAATTGGTTTATCCCTGGTATCATGGGTGTCATGGTGGGGTGGGACGATTTTGGGCATTTATGGCGGTAAACTACTTGCCAACTTCCCTACCATGAGTGCGGTCATGAATTTTGCGTTTGTGGCATTGTTCGCATCACTCTCCACCCATGCGTTTATGAGCGAACCTAAGTTTCGCCCTGCCTTAATCATCTCCGCCATCGTTGCTATTATCTGTACTCAACTAGGGCATGGCGAAGTTGCCTTGTTGGTCGCTGGCTTTACAGGGGTGATTGTGCAGTTAATACTCGGTAAATTTCGTCGTTAAAAAGGATAATCATGTTTAGCCAAGCCAATTTTTCAACCTTGATTATTGCGGTGATTGCCATGGCGATTTTGACCGCTTTGTCTCGGGCGTTGCCATTTTTATTGCCTGATAATTCGCCCATTATCCGCTTTTTTACCGCCGAAAACTCGCCCCTTGCTCCGCTAGGTGGGGCTATCATCATCGCCATGACGATGGTACTGGCTTTGCCGTTTTTTATCACACCAAGTGAACACAGCCCCATTATTGCGACAGTTTTTGGCATTATTGCCACCATCATCGCCACCGCTCGTGGCGTCAATACGGGGGTGAGCGTGATTATTGGTATGGTGGGGTTTTTGCTGGGCAGCTTACTAAATGGCTTGGTTTAAATCCATATCCACAATCTAAACTTACCACAAGATGTCAAGTGCGTATTACTTGGCATTTACATCAAAGCACTTTAACCATGCGCCACACACACCTAATATAAAAACCAATCTTGTGGTAATTTTCAAGTTTTTTGGGTGCATTTACCACCAACATCATCCACATAAGTCTAATCATAAAAAATAACACCAAATTAAAATTGGTGTTATTTATCTGATTTAACTTTTTAGTAAACTTTCACAAGTTTATCTATACTTATAAGTTAAACTCATAAAAGCCGAATGACAGCAGACTCATATCGCAGCCTTACCATCATTCTTCCTTCCATTCATCGCCCATGCCACATTTTGTACCGCGACATTTTTGACCATCAAAGCGCAAAGATAATCTACCATCATATGCTTGTGTGGTGCCAGCAACGGGTACAGCTTCAATTGTCCAGCGCCCTGTTTGTAAATCATTAATGCTTATATTATACAAAGCAGTGCCAGATTGAGGGTAAGTTGTTGCCAATCCATTGGTGCTGACATTTCTATAACCACCACGCCCTGCCGCAAGCTTGCGCGATTCCAACACACCGCCCATATTTTGTAGCTCGCTCATCATGTCAGCCCGGTTGGTACGTATGATATAATCTTGATAATTAGGATAGGCAATAGCAGCAAGTATGCCAATAATTGCAACTACAACGATTACCTCCAACAAACTAAAGCCTTTTTGATAATTATTGTATAGCATCACCACGCCTCCCAATTTGCACCAGTACAATCTGTAATGGCTGCCGCTGTTGCAATTGCTGTATCACTGACCGATGTTAAGCATTTCATACCCGTACTGCGCTGCACAAACACTTTGCCTCGATCGCCCGCAACACCATCTGGATTAGGCGTAGCAACCATCACCCATGATCTGCCCGCACTGATATCAATGCCATTACCCGATACAAGGCTTGTATTATTGGTACCACCATCAAAAATATTGATTTGATAACGATAATTATTAGCATTGCTGCCCAAAGGTATATAAACCTGTGTATTTGCCCTATTATCATAGCGAAAAATAGATACATTATTATTGTCTACACCAACAGAAGGAATAAAACCACGATAGCTGAGCGAGGAGGCTTTCCATCGCTCAAGCTGTAGCTCAAGCTGACCCATTTGAGACTTGGTAGAATCTTCTGCATTTAGGATAACAAACCTTTGATATGATGGTAGAGCGATTGCTGCTAAAATTGCAATAATAACGACTGTTACCATCATTTCAATCAAAGTAAAACCTTGCTGTCCACTTATCAATTTCATCAGTTAGTATCCTCTGCATTTTGAAGGTCATACCAACGCTTCACTTTAAAGACAGTGTTTTCAGCCTTTAAAATTGCCGAAGGTGGCTTATTGCCGCCTGAGGTTGATAATTGTCCACCACCATTCTCACCAGTAAATGCACCCTGTCCATCAGTACTATCATCTTGAGACTGGTCATTGTTCTCAGCAATACTTGCCGCCCCAACAATAGTTGTAATATTGGTAGACTTACCCTCTGTATTGGTTACTGTCCCTACGCCTATCTCTTGAATGCCTGGGCCTGCTTTAGAATAACCCAAGGTTCCATTTTTAGATTCCTTAATGAGTGCACCTGTATTGATATTGGCACAAATACCCCAAGGCATACAGAACATTTGACGCTCAGTGCCACCCAAAATTTCAGCCTCGCAAGTATTACCAAGTGTGGTATAACGATATTCTGGATTATAGACACTGGTATAATAAATACTGCCCATCGTCATGTTGGATCCAATGCCTTTTAGATTCTTAACCCCTTCGTATTTATCAAAGCGCGTCATGGTATAATACCAACCTTGCACTTGACCTGTCTTCAATTTATTAATATACTCCAAACGCTGTGCATTGGTAGCTTTTTCCAATGTAGCGGTATCATAGAACTGCAAATTAGAAGTTTTTAGGTTTTGGCTAATCAAGCCTTGTCCTGTAGCTGCACGACTGGTTGCCACATCACGGTCCACAATGCCATAAATACGGTTGGCATCTGCCAAGTCACGGCGTTTGTGCGTAGGCGAGCTTCTATCGCCAGATGAAATCGCAATCATCGCCACGCGTGAGTTGCCCATATTATAAATACTGACAGATGGTTTTTCATAAAAACGATATGGAATATGATTTGCTGTGGTCACACCTTCATTGGCATCAAAAATACGCACCACACGACGACTCATAGAGCCTGCAGACACCCCTTCTTTTAAATCAATACGGAAAACTTGCCCACCCAAATCGGAAAAATACAAATGATCCACAGCACCGTTACTGTTGCGGTCAGCTGGCACAATTTCACTGACAATACTGTGTTTCATGTATTGTGCATCGCCACCACTGGTTGATGTCCATGAATTTAGTAGCGCACCAGTTTGAGCATCCAACATATACACCGCATTACCCTTGGTTTGAGTTAAGCTTCGGCAATTAGGATCCGCACTATTGGCATCATTTAACTTAAACAATGGATTTTCATAACACATGTCATAACCACCACCAACAATCAACACTTTTTTGGTGTCTGTGGATTTTGAGCCAGTTTTAATAGTAGCAACGAGCGGTTTTGCCCAAGTTTGTCCCAAACGTCCAAAGCCAGGCGTCTTATCGTTGATAGAGAAAGCAAGTTCTGGCGCATTTGGATTGCTGACATTTAAACCATAAAGACCCACACCACCCATACGCATACCGCCATAAACATACATTTTTTTGGCAGTTATATCGTTGTCGTTATAACCATATTCAGCATTGACCGACCATGGACCATCCACACCAAATTTAGGCTGACCTTTTTTACCATCAATACCGCCAATCTGACTATAGTTACTGCCAGGCAATAAAGCATGACGCTGCTCTGTATCATCAAAGGTTGCGCGTGGGATAAAGCTAAAACTCTCCTCGCCTGTGCGCGCTTGTATCATATGGACAACGCCATCCATAGAACCATAGAGCAAGCGATCATTACGCTTAGATTCATCACTGACAACGTTACCATTACTATCAAATTCACCCGAATAAGCAACCAACACAGGTACTGAGTGTGCCACACCACCCAAGGCTTTAATGCCAGTTGTAGCCGCATTATCAAGCTGATTTTGTAAGTTGGTTAGTTGCGTCGCCATTGTCTCGCTGCCATTGGGCTTGTAGATTTTCTCATCTACAGGCACGGCAAAACCAAGCAGATTAAGCACATACGCCATATCTACAATATTGTATTCCCCTCCAAGCTGATTAAAGCCTGTCAATTGACCACCAGATACACCCACTTTTTGTAGTACGCGTTGGTTATTTTTGGTGGTCTCTAAATATACGGTACGTATATTATTGTCATTTTTTGAAGTTGGAGCCAGCAATTTATTCTTACTGCCGCCTGCTGCGACTTTATCATTAGCCACCTTGTTATCGATGTTGTAGTCGGCTTCTTGCCAAATATCGCGCGTCTCAGGATTTAATTTGGATGGGAAATTAACATTACCTGTTGTTGCATTTGTTGCTTTTTGATAAAGACGCTTTTTGTCTTGTCCAAACAAAGTACCTTGTAGGGTATGATACTTTTTAAGATTACCATCCCATGTCGTCAAGGTTGCATCCACCTCAGGCTGGATCATTGGCAGATAAGCATAAGGCTGAAGGTTGCTAGCGCTCAAAGGATCGCTAGGAATACTAATCGTACCTGCTGGCGCTGTAGGAATAATAGAGCCTAATTGCTCAAAAAACTTCACTACACTTTCCGCCAATACAGCAGGATCACCTGTACTGGTAAATCCACCACGACCAAAATTAGCATCCAAAGACCCTAATAAACACAAGTTTTTGGCGTCTTGGTTGGGTGCTGTATCACAATCAGGAATTGACAATGATCTATTTTGACCGATACCATCAATATACTTATAGGTTTTGTTGCTAAATCCATTAAAAATACCGCCAAAGCCGACTGTTGCCGTCTTTAAGCGTTTGCCTGTTGTATTGTAATTAGCATCATAAAGTAGCTGACTGTAGGTACCCAAGCAATCCCAACGACCTGTATTCAATGCACCACCTTGCGCTGGCTTTTCGTATGCTGTACCTAGATCGGACAAAGTGCGTACACCTGCCTGAGACGAGCTAATGATTGTGCTACCACAGGTCATATAGCTATTAAAGCGATTACTTAAGCTGTTTCTCATCATTGTCTGAGCGCGGTCATTGTTTAGGTTAGGCTCACCATCGGTCATAAAATAGACACCATAACCGTCGCAGCTGGCGTTATCAATCGGACTTTTATAAACACTACCCTGTTTAGTCTCACTGGCTGACCAATAAAACGGATCGCCATTATTGACATTACCAGGAGTGCTGCCCATCAGATAAGCACCTGCTGTGGCATAAGCTTGCGCAGAAGGCGTACCGCCTGACGCTTGTAGATTAAAAATATAACTGATAAGCTCTTTTCTACGCGCCAAGGTCAAAGGCTGTGCTGATTTATCCATTTTGGCTGTATCGCCATAAGGAAAGGTACCAATGGCGATTTTATTACTTTCAGCCAGACGAGTACCATCTGCCAATAGTCCAATCAGACCAATCTTAAGGCTAGACAAACGATCCAAATAACCATGGGTTGGTCTATTATTGCTATCAAAGCTTTGTATTACATTGCCTGATTTGTCAAGCTCCAACAGCCCATTTTGTCCACCACAACCTTGTACGGTAAATGTGACAGTGCTGTCTTTTTTGCCATCGGCATCTGTGATATCAAAAGAAACTTGTCTTGTCAGCTTACGATTTAGTATATACCCTCTGGTTGCAATATTACCTCTTTCCACTGCAATTAAATTACCAGCAGCATTATAATAAAAATTACCACCTGTAAACGGGCGCTTGGTATATACAAGTGTATTGCCATTATAATAGTTGGTGACACCATAACTTGTCTGAGCTCTTAGACTACTTAATGCAGGAGAGAACATCGCCTGGTTAAAGGTGTTTAAATCTTGACTCCACACACTGCCGGCCATTTGTGGTGTCGCACGATACGCACAAGTATAATCGTTTATATTACCATCATATTGCATACGACTATAAGGCCCAACCATACGCACAGTAGCGTCACTAGACGCTGTAAAATCTACCATACCCATACTACCAGATACGTCAAGCATCATCGCAATCGTTGCTGAACCTTGTTTGGCAGCCTGATAAATCTCCAAGTCGCCAATGGTTTTGTAGTCATCTGCCGCTTGTGCATAAGAGCTGACTGCTGCCATCAAACCAATCGCTACTGCACTATATAATTTTTTAACAGTTGGTACGCGCATTTGGTGTGTCGTTTTTTTATTCATTTTCATACCATCATCCCCTCAATCTGTATTCACAAAAAATCTTATTAATTTAAACCACTGGCAGCGCGACACTCCGCACTCAAGCAAGCATTAGTCAGACTGTCTGCATTTTCATTGTAACCACCTTCTGATTTATCTGTCAGACGACCTTCTTCAACCAAGCCACGATTTGGCACAGCATTTTGTCTTAAGCAGTCATTCATATTGCCATCATTCACCTTGTACAAGCTTGCATCGCCGACAGGTCTACCAAGACAGTCAGTAATCTCTGCCGCTGAGACTTTTGACATACTGGGTAAAACAGCGACGCTCGTAACCTGAACGTAAGGATCTGCAATTTTGGTACCGCCCTCCAAAGATTGCCCCTCTGGTGTCGCTTCAAAATTATCAGAAAGTAAGTCTTCTTTGCCAACAACAATAATCTGATTCATCACCGTATTGCGCCCAGAGATGTAATTGCTCGCTTCATCAGGATCGCAAATACCACCACTACCTTGTGTACCACCTGATGGCAACAATGTTCTACCCTGTCTGCGATTAAAAAATTGGGTATTGCTTGGCATATAGCACGAAGACACTTGATGATTAATTTTAGAATCTGAGTCCACCAAAAAATAACCAAACACACCATCTCCCGACAATGCTTGCACATGTTGTGGATGTGTTGCATCACCAGCCACTTGTTCAATATAAGCCAGTGAACTGTCTGCAGCATTCAGTGTCAATCCATTGATTTGATCGCTGGTAGCCACCGCCAAATCCACACGACTTTGACGCACCGCAACCGCACCAACAATCATGATGAGAATCAGCATCAATAATACTGCAATCAGTGCAAATCCTTGTTGTTTTTGACCCATCATCTGTAATGAATTAGGACTCATTCGCCACCTCGTGCATTTCTTAACATGGTGTTGGTTTCATAAACTCGGCGAATGAAGTTAGTGGGCTGACCTGCCGCCATTTCAACCTCATCGCCCAACATGATATAAGTTGGATTAGTTAATGGCACATCTCGTTCAGATGCTGCCACCAAGCCCTTTGCCAAGATTGCCATTTTGACCGCGACAATTTCTCGCGTGCCTGTATTACTGGGATTAAGATACTCGGCCATGGTTTGATAAATAATACCACCAGCGGTTTTTACCCCAAATTTCACTTGAAAATCATCAATGCCTGAAATCACCAAAGCACCCTCATCATCAAAATTACTGATCTGTGACACAGCATCAAACCCAATAATGGCAGCATCTCTTAAATGTTTATTAGACAGCACTTCATCAGACAATTCTGCCTCCACCGCCTCGACCAAATAACGACCAGCATCACAGCGCAGTTCCAATGCGCCATCATTGTTACGGCGTACAAAATAACGCTCTACAATCACCTGCCCATCCACATCCATTTCCTGAAGAATGCCCGTATCACGAGTCACCCCTCTAATACGACGAGGACCCAAAGCCACATTACCCTCACAATCGCGCATATGTATTGGTGCACGATATTGAATGGTCAGCTGAGGTGTAGAGGCATTATCTGTATTGGGTGCAACCGCGCCCGATAAAGGCTGAGGCCATGACCACCAAGTCGCATCTTGTGTCAAAGGAACATCCATCGCACCTTGATCAATAAGGCATTGCATAACTTCTGGCGCACTGATTGATGTTGGGTTGGCAATCAATATACCACTACATGCCGAATTAATGGTTGTAGCACCATTTAATCCCAAACCCGCCATACGCAGACTGTTTTCTATGTGTTGAAGTCCATAGACATTGGCATCCAAAATACCAGCAGCTGCTTTTTGAGTGGTGCTGGTACGAATAGAGGTGACGTATATTTGAGCTGCCGCTGCGCTGACAATTAAGCCAATCAGCATAGCAATCATCAATTCCACCATAGTAAAGCCTTGTTCAGACTGTCTATTATATCTCATCAATACGTCTCCATCACAAAGCAGGTTGCACCAGCTCTATAAGCAGCGGATGCTGTAATACAATCAGTACTAGTACCGCCTTGGGTAGGTGTGGTACTTCCCCAAGCTGCAATCAAACAAATTTTTTGCAATTCATTATTGGCACTGCCTGGACACTCCATGGCGTTAATCTTGACTTGACTATCAAATGCCAAGGACAATGATTGAAAAGCATTGTATTTCATCTGCTGTTCAGGATTACATGCTGTTGTAGCGCAATTAACCGCTGGCGCAGTGGGTGCAGTATCATTGGCTAATTTACTGCTATAAATACTTGAAATCTCATCAAGATAATTGTCTTTTTGATCTTGCGTTGGTAATAAACGCAGATCTTCTGAGATATTACGCACTGCCACCATCGCATCACTACGCATCAAGGTCTCATCAGTCGCCTTAACCGCCTGCATTTGCATGGCACTAAAACCAAGAATAGCCACTGCCAATAATAAAACTGCGATTAACACTTCAAGTAGCCCAACGCCCCGTTGATATTGATAAACATTTAGCATTGAGTACCCTCCCCATTGATACTGACATTGCCATTCACATCAACATTCACTTGGTGTTTTTTTTTGATTTTATAAGCATCACAATAAATATCAAAAGTGATGGCTTTATCGGTGGTTTTGTTGGCACGAAATACAACATCATCACTGGCAGTAATGCCAGATTTTTTATTCAAATTATATAAACGCAACGTAACGTCATCATTACTAGAACCGATTGCAGGTGTTGTTAAGGCAACTGTCTTACTTGTATCATTATAAGACAAAGTTACATTTTTTTGCAGCAACTGACTTTCAGTGCGAGCGTCTCGCAATGCCGCCATCAAAGTTTGAGTATCTTGATTAACTCTTTGACCTTGAATAGATCTCTCTAGATTAGGAAGTGCGATTAACGCCATGATTGCAATAATTGCAATAACAACCATCATCTCAATCAAAGTAAAGCCTTGCTGAGCTGATTTTGAGCACTTAGATAAGCCTGAGGACATGCGTGTAGATAAGACAGGCATGAATAATTCCTTAATGCAAATATTTTTTGATAAATGCCATCAAACCCCTCCAGCCCTATGGCAAGCCATACGGATCATACGGTAATCTGTCAGTGGCATATAAATTAATATAAGTTATGTTGCAAGTTTTATTCCAAGTTTAGATCGTATTGGCATTTCAATTTGAGTGAAAATTTAAGACAAATCGCAAGTCTTTTGGGCAATGAGCTTAAAAACAATATGATAATTTAACAAAGGCTTTTAATCACAGCGATTAACAACAAAGGTAAAATTTGGCTTATTTTTCACCTACACACGTCTGTGATTTTAAATACTCAAGCATTTTTAAAGTGTATAAACTCTCAGCGCACTCTATGCCATCAAAAACCATCAATAGGCTTTGCCATGCGCCAAGCATACCGCGCTGATTTGCTTGGTGCTGTCATTATACCACAAACACTCGGCAATGCTTGCAAATGTAGAGCCTGTTGTTGATACATCGTCAAACAGCACGATATGACTTGCCTGTGTTTGATTGTTGACACCAAACGCACCTTTGACATTTTGCATTCTTGCCTGTCTATCCAATTTACGCTGATTGACGCCATCCACCAATCTTGCCACACCCTCATACAGCGCAAAGCCGGTCATCACTGACAAATACCGCGCCAACAAATGCACTGGCGAAAACCCCCTATCCACAAGACGACGGTTGGTAGTTGGTACAGGTAAAATCACCGCATCATCAGGCAGCGCTTGCAAATAATCACTCAAATGCGCCAAACCATGAATCAAATATGGCAAACCAAACACATCTTCACGATCTTTAAAGCCAGCAATCGCATGATTCATGGGCGGCATATAATGCGTGGCAGCTTGTACATGCAACTGTTTTATATCGTCCCCAACAGAGACATTGACTGCAAAAGACGGTGGTAGCCACACCATATCCGATTGGCAATCTGCGCACAAAAACACTTCATCGCTTGGATTGATGTGGCAAGCTTGGCAAATGCCTTGATGTGACACAAGACTTAATCCAAGCTGATAGGGCAACACCTACAGCCCCATCCAATCATTTAACATGATGCCCACACCAATGGAGGTAGATTCGTGGTTGTAATCAATGATGGACTCACCATAGCCTTGAAACAGCTGTACATAGCCACTCACACCATCTTTGATGGGATGAACATAATCCAACTGCAACGCACCCTTGCCTGTTTTTGGGTTGTAGCGCACCAGTCCTGAAATGTTATTGCCTTGATTTAATTGATATAAAAATCTGACATCGCCATAACCATAATAATCCAAGATGTCCGGATTGTCATCTGGCTTTGAGCTGTTGTCTTTTAGAACGCGCCCCCAAATGCGTGGCAATACAGTCAAATTACCCCATTCAGCACCACTCATCAAATAAGCACGATTCCACGAGCGCGACAAGGGATCTGACTCCCCATTGGAGTGATGTACCGCACCCACGCCGAGCATTCTAAGGCGCCCATTAAATGGCAAGTCTGCCGCCACAGGTTGTGTCAAAAAAATCTCTGGCTCATAATCATGCGCGCGAAACGGGCGCGATTGATCTTCGTTATATACCTGCCAATGCGAGACTTGCGTATAACCAAGCCACAAATCAGCATCGGTACCAAACAAATTTTGCGCCGCTTTGGTTTTTAAGGACAGCTGAAATTTCAGCTCAGGTGCGCGCATTTCATTGGGTGTAAAATCCACTTGATCTTGAGTTGGCGTGCTTGGATGGCGGTTGGGTTTGGCATTTAAATACAAAGGCAAAATATAGTTGGCATTGTGCGGACGCGCCGACCACAACCCCCTTTCACTGTTGGTATCCAAATCAAAAGCCAAGCTAAGCGGCGTATAGCGCTCAAGCGCTTGTTTGGATACACCAATTTCGGTCAATACCGTGTCATTTTTGGTGGTGGGCTGCAACTGGTCGCTATAAACGGTTGTTTTGTCGTCCGTCAAGACAATCTCAGGGTCGCCTTTTAGTGCGCTTTTGAGGGTGCTGCCCAAATGAATGGCTTGTTTATTGTCCGTTTGTTTTGTGGACAGTCCATCATAGCACGCCAAACGTGCAGCATTATCAATAATACTGACACATTCATAAAAGCCATTATTCAAAAAGCCGTCTGTATTTTGAGACTCATAAGACTCAAAAGCCACAGCTTGTGTGCTCATCACCAAAGCAATCGTCATCGGCAAAGGCTTTTTGAGCAACATCAGCGCAGTCAATTTTTGCATACACTCAACCAAAAAATTAAAAATAAACACGTTATTTTAAATGAAAAATATCTATTTTGAAATCATTTTTATCTTAAAAATAAATATTTAGTAGTTAAATGGTAATCAAATGGTTAAAACTGTCAATTATTGTCATAATTCATCATTTTTAGCAACATACTCTATGACAATTGACAATAATTGTCACCTTATTTTAAGATTGAAAATGAACAAATCACGGTTTGCTCTTGACATCCAGTTGATGTCTATACAGTAAATTAATGTCTAGGTAGCAAGCTTTGGCTTTATTTGACCACTGCGCTGACCGCCGTTGTTATTACTGCTGTTTTTGCTAAATTTACTTATAAAATGATGTTTTAATAAAAAGCCACGCTGCATTGTCATTCAAACTTTTGTCCATTTTTTATAATATAACCGCCTTGGTGCCGTCCTGCTGGGTCGTGATGCGTCCAATGCACCACGCCGCCTTTTTCGGTATATTCGTATTCGCCATAAAAATCAATGACATCGCCTTTTTTTAAGTCACTGACGCGTGGCGCCAAATCAATGTTGTGCGCAATCAAAACACTGTATTGACTGTCGTGCAATTGAACAATCATTTTTTGATGACGTGAACCTTTGTTGTCGTCAGGCAACACCTTGAGCACAGTCCCACAGCCCAACACTTGCACATTGCTTTGCTTGGCAGCAATGCTTTTCATGAGTATTTTGTTGTCACACACAGTCTGTTTGGCGGCTGTGTCATTTGGCGAAGTATCAAGACTACCTTGCAGACTTTGCGCTTGAGATGAGGGCTGATTGGGCTCGTTTGTAGGACAAGCAGTCAATAACAAAGTCGGTACAATCGTAAACAATGAAACTGCGATGGATTTTATCATTTTAATATTCCAAAGTTGATTAGGGCATTTATTAATTTAACAATTCAGCAATTATTTAGCAACAAACAGCGGTTTTGCATTAAAAAAACAAGCACAAACAAAATGTTAAACTGCTCTATTTGAGATTATTGGCATTGAGTGTTTGTAAAATTTGCTCAAAATCACCACGCTTCACCTCGCCGATTTGCTTACTGACAAGCCTACCTTCTTGATAAAACAACAAGCTTGGCGGCCCAAACAAATCATAGCGCGCTAAAATTGCACGGCTGTCGTCAGTGGTCTGTGTGATGTCCAATTTGACAACCTGCCAAGAATCAAGCTCGCTGGGTGGCTGATTGAACAAGGTGCGCTCCATAATCCGACATTCAATACACCAATCAGCCGTCACATCAACCAACACTTTTGGTTCGCTTGCCAAAATCAAATCAAGCTTATGCAAACTGTTGATACGAATGTCGTTTTTGGCAGTCGCCTCTGCGCGCGCCAAAGGCTGCCACGGATCGGATTTGCCCATCGCAAAGCCTGTCAATAGCACTGCTGACCATATCGCCATCAAAAAACCCATCGCCTGCAAGGGCAAACGCGCCAAGCGGTACAAAAACACCGCCGACATCATAAACCAAATCGCCCACACCATCATCATAAAAGGCTGCAAATACACACGATTCAACAACATAATGGCAACACCAAACAACATCAATCCACCAAAATGCTTGATGTGTATCATCCATGCCCCAGATTTGGGCATAAAATGCGATTGCGTTGTACCCATGATGATGAGCGGCAAAGTAACCCCCATACCAAGCGCAAACAAAGCCACAAAGCCAAGCGCAACATTACCAATGATTGAAATGGCAACGAGCGCACCGCCAAGCGGCGCTGACACACAAGGCGACACAACAAGCGCAGACAATACACCCACCAAATACGAGCCTCCCAAGCTGCCAAGCTTATGATCTGCCTTTTGGGAGACTTGATTTAAATAATTGCGTACCGCGCTTGGCAAGCGCAGATGAATAAGCTCCATCATATTCAAGGCCAGCAACACAAAAATGATGGCAAAACCAATCAAAATAATAGGATTTTGCAACCAACCAATAATCCCAAGCGAACGACCAAACCACGCCACCACCACGCCAAGCAGTCCATAACTGGTTGCCACACCCAGCGCATAGCTTAATGTCAATAAAAATCCACGCAAGGGTGTGGGGTTGTGACTGCGCGCAACGATATTGGCAACAATCGGAATCATGGGATAAACGCAAGCGCTAAAGGCAAGCACAAGCCCTGCCAAAAACAACAAAACCACCGCCATCCATGGATTTTTGCTAAAGCCAAATGGGTCGTTGGTGGTTGCTTGCAAAGTATGCGACAGCTCATAACGCGCTGTTGCTGATTGATTAGCACTCAACACATCAACATCGGGCATATCAACATCTTTGCCACTTGTATCGCTGTCATTGATTTGCTGTGATGCAGCTTCAACGCTTGGTGTTACCCCATCAGATGCTGTGTCTGTGGTGGTATCCAAAGCACTTTTGGTGCGACTGTTGTCATCTGGCGTATTGTTTTTATTGTTTACAGGCTCATCAGAAGACAGCTTATCAATAAGCGCTTTGTCGGCATTGGTTTTTTGACTGTTGGTTTGTGAGACGTTGGCTTTTTGAGTGTTGATTTGTGGAGCATTGGCACTTAGGTGAACATTGACCGCTGTTTTTTCAGGTGGATAACACAAGCCTGCCTCAGCACAGCCCTGCCAGCGAATGTGAATGGGCTGATTGATGGCTGTGTCGGCAGACAAATTAGTAGTGGCAGAAAAATTTGTTTTAAAAACAGGCACACGACCAAAATCTGGATCATCTATCATGACAGAGGGCTGACTAAATTGCCACTCACCCATCGTCACGCCCTTGGGCAATATCAATACAAGCTTATCTTTATAGATATAATGCTTGGGCGTAACCGAAAAATTCACAGTCAGCTGATTGCCGGACTGTTTTGCAGTGACGCCAAACGCCTCATGCACTGGTAAAAATTTTGGCTTTTGCTCCTTGCCATTAATGGCAGCTGACACATCCGCCTTATTCACCTGTCCTTTGGATTGTCCAAAAATTTGTGATAAATCGGTGGCATGGCTTGGCATTGCAACAAAACTGCCGATTCCCAATGCGCTTATCAGTATGCTTTTGGCAATATTTTTTGTAATAAAATAACGTATGTTCACAATCCACCCATTTAAATGACAGCAAATCAGTTGCCCATCCTGACATTTTCATGCATCATCAGACAACACAACATATTATCATAGCATATTTTGTAGATTGAATTTATCCCAGCAGATAAATGGCAATTTTTCGTTACATTTTTAATAAAATCAATGATGATTGTGCAAATTTCATTGTTTACATCATCCATCCATTAAGCTTAGCTTATTCATCAAATTATTCATCAAATTCAATCAATTCATCATTGGTTACAATATATTAATATATAATAACATATTTTATAATTTAGTAATAATTTGGAAATAAAAAGCATTTTGCCAAAAAAATATCGCAATCCAAATCATCACCACGCCTCAAAAACAATGGTGTGTTCAGATTGCGATAATCCGATTGAATATCGGCTTAACGTTCGCCCAGACCTTCGGACAATGTTTTGGTGATTGGTTTTGTCAGATACGACAAGACAGTACGCTCTTGTGCTTTGATATCAACCGTTGCTGTCATACCAGGGCGAATGACGATTTCTTTGGCGCGGTCGGCATACTCTGCATCGCCAATGCGAATTTGCACACGATAATAACTCTCTTCGCCTTTTTGAGTTTGCTCTTTGAGAGTATCTGGACTGATATAAATCACCTCGCCTTGCATTGCGCCAAAAATAGAATAGTCATAAGCATCCAGTTTGACACTGGCTTTTTGCCCTTCTTTGACATAGGCGATATCCGCAGGGCGCACTTTGGCTTCCACCACCAAATCACCGCCTGTTGGCAGCAATTCCATGATGATTTCGCCTGGCTTGACCACCCCACCAATCGTGGTCACATTGATGTTATTGACCTTACCATCGGTTGGCGCGTACAGACGTTTTTCTTGCAGCACTTGACTGCGGTCGCGCAGCTGCTCTTGTTCTGCTTGCAAATCCTCTTGCGCCTTGGTCATCTCCGCTTGCGCCTCTTCAAAATACTTGTTGCGCTTGTTGTTGATTTGTGCCTCAATATCCGCCACTTGACGGCGCAGCTTAATCACATCAGCCTGACTGACATCACCATGCTGCAGCAACGGTTCGTTTAGGCTCAATTCCTGCTTGGCAAGTGACAGCATATTTTGTAAACTGGCAACATCTTGATTGATGGCAAGCTTACGGCGGTTATAAAGCTCGGTTTGGTTTTCAATATACTCTGGGTATTTTTTGGCGCTGTCGCTAAAAGTCAACGGCTTATCAAAAATCTCCGCCTCAAGGCGCGATATTTTGGCTTGCAAAGCTGCCACTTTGGAAGCTGAGTTATCCACCGATGCCTTGGCGCGCTCTTCTTCCAACACCAACAGCAGCTGATCCTTTTTGACCTCTTGCCCTTCTTTGACCAATAATTCAGTCAATACACCGCCCTCAGAGGCTTGAATGTCTTGCGTTCTGGCAGAAGCGATGACGGTTGCTGTCGCTCTGGTCACCTGATCTATTTTGGCAAACGCCGCCCACGTTACAAGCACAATGATGGTGATGAGCGCAACCCAAATAATAAGGCGCGCCTTGCTGGTGTTTGGTTTGTTTGGTTGATAATGATAAGTGTCGCTCATAATATTGTCTTAATAATTAATTAAATTGGACTTGACATCATTGTTGTTGAGCTTGCTGTGCCAATTTCGCCTGTTGCTCTTTTGCCAGTTTGGCGCGCTCATTTGCCATTTGTTCGTTTTTCATCAACTGATCCAGCACCGCTTGCTTTGGTCCATCCATCACAATCTGACTGTTTGCCATGATGATGATTCTGTCCACCAATTGCAAAAGTGGCATTTTGTGCGTTGAAACAATCAACGTTTTGCTCGGGTCTTTCAGTTCTTGTGCGATGACCTGCAAGCACTGCTGTTCTTGCATATTGTCCATGGATGCGGTGGGTTCATCAAGCAGCCACACCGAAGGATTGGTCAAGACAAGTCTTGTAAAGGCAACCAATTGTTTTTGACCGCCAGACAGACCCTTGCCGCCCTCACTGATTGGCAAATCCAAACCACTGGAATGACCAGACACCAAACGAATCAACCCTGTGCGGCGCAACGCCATATTCAGTACATCATCAGGCGGGGTTGGCATACCAATGAGCAAATTTTCACGCAACGTGCCTTGAAACAGACGATGGTCTTGCTGCAGATAACCAAGCTCATCTGCCAAGCTTTCGCGACTGATTTGCCCAATATCCAAACCATCCAGCAAAATATGCCCTTGCGTTGGCGCATACAAGCCTGACAGCAGCTTCAACAGGGTGGATTTGCCAGAGCCAATGGAGCCCAAAATCGCAATTCTTTCGCCAGCACGAATGGTCAAATTAGGCACCTGTAAAGCAGGTCGGTCGTTGTCAGCATAATTGAACTTCAAATTTTCACATTGATAGTTGCCATAGATTTTGCTTGGTGACAAAGGGTAGCTGACGTCTTGATTGTCTTGGGCTAATGTGAACAATTTTTCAATATTGGCTTGCGCAGCTTTGGCATGAGAATATTGCACCAAGATGTTGGGTAAGTTCATAATGGGCGCAAGCACTCGCCCACCCAAAATCGTACACGCAATAAGTCCACCCATCGTTCTGTCTTGATTCATGACTGCAAATGCGCCCACAATGACAATGCCAATATAGCTGACTTGTTGCAACATTTGTATGCTGTAATTGAGATTGTCATTGGCGTGGCGCATTTTTAAATCGTTGTTTGTGGTGGTGTTCATCACATTGAGCCAACGACTCAAAAATTTCCAGTTGCCCGCACCTGCCTTGATGGTTTCAATCCCCTCAACCGCCTCCACCAAAATACCTGTCTTTTGATAAGATGCCGCCGCGCCCTCGGCTGCAATGGCATCAATTTTTTTGCGGCTGTGAATGCCCAAAAACACACCGATGACAGCAGCTATGACGGGGACGGCAGCCACAAACGGCGTGCCAATAAAGGCGATGATGATGATGAACAAAATGCTCATTGGCAAGTCCACCAAAGTAAACAGCGTGCTGGCGGTAAAAAAGCTGCGCACCTGCTCATAGCCACGCAATTGACCTGCCAAAGAACCCACAGAGCCTGGCATTTGATCCACACGCACTTTTAATAAGCGCTCAAAAATATCGCGCGACAAATTTTGGTCAAGTCCAACCACCATTCTGTCCATCACTTTAGAGCGCGAAAACTTCATAATCGCCTCAAAAATAATGACAAGCCCCACCCCAGTCGCCAAAATAATGAGCGTCGGTCTGCTGCCTGTGGGAATGACTCTATCATAAACCTGCATGGAAAATAAAGACACCGCCAATGCCAAAAAGTTGATGATAAAGGACGCCATCACCGCCTCAATAATCACCGATTTGTGGCGCAGCACATTTTGGCGCACCAACTCTTTAAAGCTGATGTTTTTTTGGGCCAAATGTTCATCGGTTAGGGTAACTTTGGCAATAAATTCAAAGTCTTCAGTGCGGCAACGATGCTCTTCACCCTCTTGCTGCAATAGCCACTGATTGGATTGCAGCTGCTGAACAATGCGCCCATAGCCATGTACCTTGTGGCAAGCAATGAGCGGCATATAGGCAGCATCAGGCGCATCCAGCACCTCTGGCATATCCGTCACGCCAAGCACTTGGAGCATCATGGCAAGCTTTGAATAGCCATCAGTAATGGCAGCGGTAGCATCCATCGCACTTTGTAGGCGATTTTTGTCCACCGCAAAGCCTTGCTCTTTTAGAGTTACAGACAGCGCATAGCCCAAATGATGAACCGCGTGCTCAGGCGCCAATGCTTTATTATTATACTCATTGTATTGATTGAGATTGGGTTTTTTAAATGTATTGTCAGCCATTCAATATGCTAAGCCTTATGATGATTGTGGATGTAGTTATGA
Organism: Moraxella sp.; assembly: GCA_041811915.1. Taxonomy (GTDB): domain Bacteria; phylum Pseudomonadota; class Gammaproteobacteria; order Pseudomonadales; family Moraxellaceae; genus Moraxella. The sequence continues at coordinate 113,042 of JBGXSA010000045.1, forward strand.
TAAATTGGCAAGGATTGCTCAATCATTTGCCCAAAATAACGCAATTTGTTTTTGATGAGTTCAATCTGTTGTAGCCTCATTGGTAATGGATTCTGTATTGACGCTTGGCAAAACCTTATTGATTGATTCAGCCAATTTTGCTTCATCTGTTTTGGCAAGCTTATAAGAGGTGGTTACAACCGATTGTACGACAGGCTGTGATACCACAGATGATGCCTCTTCGCTTACAAGCTTGGCTGTGGTGGTATCTTTAGCAACAGATTGTCCAGATTTACTAACCGACTGTTGGGATTTGTCCATCAAATCAACAGATGTAGCTTCAATAGATGTATCTTCAGTAAATACATCTTCAATGCTGTTGTCATAAACCTTATCTTCAATCAACTTATCTGTAACCAATTCGGTTTGTGGCTCATTTTGAATTAACTCATTTTGAATCAACTCATAATCAACATCTTCTTGCGCCAAACCATCACCGTTTAGCAGATACTCTTCATCTGCGGTTGGTTTGGAAAATACATCGGTATTGACAGAGCCAAGCCAATCTGTCAGCGCCACATAAGGACGAAATTCCGTCACAGGCTCACCCAATGTACTGCCCGCCTGCCACGGCATCATACCAAAATCAACTTGCAGTTTATAAAAACTTGCCACCATCTGCGCCTGCACCTCAAGCAATGATTGCTGATATTGAGAATGCTCACGCACCGCATTTAAAACCTCAAGCCATGACTTGCGCCCTGCAATGAATTGACGGCGATAAGAATTGGTCACAATCTGTGCCCCCGCCACAGCTGCCGTCAAAGACAACTCTTTGTCCCGACTGCCTATAAACTGCTGATATTGCGTTTGAATATCCTCTATCGCGGTACGGCGTGCAGCCTCTTGGTTTTGAATGAGGCTTTGCACACGCGCCTCGGACGCACGCGCAAGCGCAATATTAGAAAAACCTGCGCCAGGATCATAACTTAAACCCCAAGTAAAATCCTTTTTTTGATTGTCTCTGTCGCGATCATGATAATAAGTGTGCTCATATTGGACATATAAGCTTGGATATCGGCTTGCACGTTGAGCCTTGACCTCTTGGCGCGCCGCTTCTACTTGATATTGTTGGCGTACGACACTGGGATTTTTTTGACTGACATCAGAAAATGCCAATTCGCCAAAGCCACGCGACTGCTCTTTGGCGTATTGCACCAACAGATGTATGGGCACCTGACCACTGCGCGCTGACACCTGATCGCCCACCATTTGCGCCAAGCGCGCCTCGGCGATGCGTTGTTGTTCAATGGCGCCTTGTAGGGCATTTTGGTCTTGCAAAATTCTGTTGGTTACCAAATCAAGCTCAATGCGCGCTGAGACACCTTGTTCAACACGGCGCTGCATCATCTGCTCAAATTCCTTTAGGCGCTCCAGATTTTCCAGATACAAATCTTGCAAGGCAACCGCGTAAATATAGCTTTGCCAGATGTCAATCGTGTTTTTGGCGACTGTGTTTTGTTGCTCAAAAATATAAGCCGTTGCCGCTTTGTTATCATAAATCGCTTGATTGATGTTGGCGGTCAATTGTCCGCCTGTCCAAATCGGCTGGCGAATGCGCGCCTGACTGACCAAGCCATTATCAATATCATCGCCTGTTGTAATGCTTGGTGTGGGCAGCAATCCAAGCTTGGCAGCCGTCACACCCTCAGCAGCAGCGCGCTCTTCAGCCACAGCCGAACCCACAAGCGGATGCGTCAAAACCGCCTGTCCAATGAGCGCATTTAAATCCATGGGATTGACCTCTGCCTGAACAGACTCAGACGCAACAACAAGCATCGCAAACGCCAACAACTTACGATTGTGCCTATTTTTTGCCATTTTCATCCATTGCATACAAAACCCAACCTACTAAAAAATAGTATTATCATAACAAATTTTTGCCAAAAAGTCGCTAGTATTTTATCTTGTAAATTGACCGCTTGTGCATTTTGGACAATCTTTTGTCAAAATACCTTAAGAACACCAACAGCAGCCTTATCAAATGCTCAAAGGCGACATCACACAATATGCGGTACAATCCACGGTAAAAAAAACGCCGTCATAATGCCATTCATAATAAGCCCAACCGTACCATACGCCACATAGCGATTGCCCAGCGGCGTGATGCTGGCAATACCCAGCGCGTGCGAGGCTGAACCCATGGCAAGGCTTTGGCTCATTGGGCGGCGAATTTTGAGTGCATACATAAAAGACAAGCCTACCATCTGACCCACCACGCCTGCCACAATCACCGTAAATGCCGTAATGCCCATAGCGCCATCCACTGTTTTGACCACTTCAATGGCAATCGGCGTCGTCACAGATTTGGCAGAAGCCGACAAAACACTGGTAGTGCTGCCGCCAAACAATTTGACAAGCCAAACGCCAGAGACAATCCCCACAATACTGCCCACAAGCTGCGAGATGATGATGGCAAGCCATTGCGATTTGATTTTTTGCCATTGGATGTACAAAGGCACTGCAAGCCCAACTACCGCTGCTTGTAGCCAAAACACAATCGGACTCACCGCGTTTTCAAAGCTCTGATAAGGCGTATCGGTGGCAAGCAAATAAGTAATGACGCCCACAGTTGTGATGGCGGTAGGGTTGATAAAAGGATTGATGAGCGGATGAGTGATTTTGTTTTTGAGCCAAACGCTGACGCCATACAAGGCAATCAACAAAAAAATCAACCAATAAATACTGTCTGTCATGATTCATCCTTTGTTCGTTTGACCAAAGTCAGCACAAGCTTGTGCGACAAACCCACGCTCAATAGCACCAACAAGGTGCTGAGCGCCGTACCAGCAGTGAGTGCAAACCAGTCTTGCTTGACGACATCCAAATACAACATCACCGAAATGGTCGCTGGCACCACCAAAAACGCCAAATAACCCAGCAACACTGCAGAAATGGGCTGTACCGCCTTTAAAGGTACCACCTTAAATTGCAACAGCAAAAATAACAATATCAAGCCAATAATGCTTGGTGGTAGTGGCAAATTAAAAAATTGCACAATCATCTGCCCAACAAATAGGCAAAGGAATATCACCAAAAATCCAACCAAATTCATGACGTATCCTTAATTATGCTTAGCATATTGTGTTTAAGTATTGTCTTTAAGCATTATCTTGGCATAATGCAATTATGCTTAAAACCTGCATTCATAGCGTTTTTGCCTAAAAATTAATCGCAATGCTAGGGCGTGTTGACATTTCAATTTGAGTGAAAAATTTAGATAAATCGCAAGCCTTTTTAGGCAATAAATGCAGCCAATATGATAATATTGGCAAATTTATTAACGACAAAAGGCAAGATTTAGCTTATTTTTCACCAAAA